>NZ_CP047931.1:0-600000 GCF_014280175.1 Synechococcus sp. A15-28 | reverse complement strand
CAATGGTGGTGCCGCCTGGAGACGTCACCATGTCCTTCAACGTGGCAGGGTGCAGCTGACGTTGATCCAACAACGCGGCCGTCCCGGCCAGGGTGCGGTGAGCCAGACGATGGGCCAGATCACGCGGCAGACCGGCCGCCACAGCACCATCCGCCATCGCTTCAGCCATGAGGGCCACAAACGCTGGGCCGGAGGAGGTGAGGGCGAGAAAGGCATCGAGCTTCGCTTCAGGCAGCTCCAGCACCTCGCTGACACCGGCAAACAACTCGCGCACCTTCAGGCGTTGCTCAGAGCTGATTGCCTCTCCCCAGGCGAGGGCCGTGAGCCCCTCCCCCACTAGGGCTGGAGTGTTCGGCACCGCGCGCACCACCCGATGGCCTGGGAACAGGCGCTGCAGACGATCAAGACTGACGCCGGCCAGAACCGACACCAGCAGGGGGTGATTGGCAACGTCGGGTGCGGCGGCGGCGATCCCATCAATCTGCTGCGGCTTGACGGCCAGCAACTGCACGGGAGCCGACCAGACCTGCAAGGCCTCAGAACAGCCAGAGGGGTGAATCGACACGGCCTCGAAGGTCCCCTGAGCCAAACGCTGGGCCGTGGCGGCGGAGCCCACCACCGCATGCACCTGATCAGCAGAAAACGACCCGCTGTTCAGCAGTGGTTCCACCAGGGCCTGGGCCATGCGGCCCAGGCCGATCACACCGAGGAAAGGAACCAATGGACTCGGACTCAAAGGGCTGTGGCGCCCCAGGCGGGAGAGGGAGCCGCCGCTGCTTCCTGTTGTGGCTCCACCTCCGTCTCACGGTTGACCACCGTTGGAGTGGACGCCTCGTCATGACTGGTGTTGGTCACGGTGACGCAGCTGGGGGCGAACAGGAAGATGCTTTCACCGACCCGTTCCTGGTGACCATCGATGGCGAAGGTGCCACCAGCAACGAAATCCACAGCGCGCTGGGCCTGATCCGGCTCCATCATCGTCAGGTTGAGGATGACGGTTTTGCGCTCACGCAGGGCCTGAATCGCCCGGGGCATTTCGTCGAAGCTGCGGGGCTCCATCAGATTCACTTCGGCAGCTGCGGTGCTGATGCCCGGCATGCCGATCACATTGGAGCCTGAAAAGTTGTCTCCCAAATCGAAGGGATTACTGTCACCGATGGTGGCCAAGGCGCCACCATCGGCCTGGCTGGCCCGCTGATCCTGTTCGGGTTGATCATCGTCATAGACCAGATCATCAAGATCGCCATCGAGATAGTCGTCACCAGCGACGACGGCACGCAGGCGGGAAATCAGCGACACCTTGAAACTCCTTTCGGGCTGAGACGTAAGGGGGAAGTCCTCGCATCAGGACCGCCCTGTCCTTGAATAACGTTTCAGAGAGCTCTCAGCAAGTCATCCAGCTGGTGGTGATGCAGACGGCCGTGGGCCAAAGAGCACGGAACCAAGCCGCAGCCAGGTGCTGCCCGCCGCGGCCGCCTCACGCCAGTCGCCACTCATGCCCATCGAGCACTCCCCCAGCTCCAGCTGATCGGCGAGCTCGCGACACTCTTGGAACAAGGCCTGTCGATCGTCGGCCTCGCAGCCCATCGGGGCCATGGTCATCAGGCCGACGACCGTCATCGATGGCAAAGCAGCCAGCTCTGGCCAGGCCGACAGCAACTCATCCCGCAGGAAGCCCCCTTTGTTGGTATCGGGCCTGAGCTTCACCTGCAGCAGCACCTCCGGCCGTTGCTCTTCCTCGCCGGCAATCCGCGACACCCGTTGCGCCAGAGGCAGAGAGTCCACCGAATGAATCACCGGAAAAGCACGCACCACCGATCGCACCTTGTTGCTCTGCAACCGGCCGATGAAATGCCAACTCAACGACAGATCGGCCAACTGGTCCTGCTTGGGAAGCGCCTCCTGCACGCGACTCTCACCGAAGTGCCGCTGGCCGCTTTCCGCCAGCTCGCGGATCGCCTCGGCAGGGTGACCTTTGCTCACAGCCAGCAGCCGAGCCGTGGCCGGAAGCTCCGCCTTGAGAGCGGACCAGCGATCGAAGAGAGGGCCTGACAAGGCTCAACCGTCAGATGAAGGTTTGATCAAACAACTGCCGCCAGTTCTCGAGCTCTTCAGAGCCGGCGCGCTGGCAGCGCTGCAGATTGACATCAGCATGGTGACGGGCATCGCCGTAGGGAATCACCTCGAACTGCGCCCCACGGGGTTGCAACGTCACCAGGAAAAACATGCGCTGGGCGTACAGCGTGGCGTAGATGTCCCGACCTTCACCGGCCGGTGCCACCCGATACAGCATTCCGAAGGTGGGGTGGTTGAGGTAACGCTCGGCAGCCATGGATGCAGCCTCCATCACATAGCACCGTACCGAGTCCTCAGACCCAGAACAGCCAAGAGACTCAGCACAGCCAGTGCATTCAGCAGCGGAGCCGGCTGCTCCTCCGGCAGTCGAAAGCCGGCAGGGCCCGACACCATGCCGCCGCGGGCCACCAGAGCATCGGCTCCCTGTTCCGCCCGCAGGAGGATGTTGGCCAGCAACCGTTCCCCCACCGCCAGCACCAGCCCGAAGGATGCCTTGAACCCCAATCGGCGCAGGTTGACGGCTCGACTGGCCAGGGATCGCAGCAGATTCTGCAGTTCCTCCTGCACCAGCGGAAGAAAACGCAGGGCCAACAACAACTGAAACCCCAACCGCTCCATCGGCAGACCGAGACGGCTCAGGGGGGCAAACCACCAACTCAGGGCCCACACCAGGTCTTCAGGCGGGGTGCTGATCAGCACCAGGTTGATGCTGTGGATCACCGTGAAGATCAGCGTTGATGTCCGCAGTCCCAGCAGCAGCGAAGCCCGGTCCACCGAGAGCGGACCCAGCTCAAACACCACCCAGGACGGTCCCTGGGACAGGGCATCCGGCAGCTCCTGGGGATCGCGCAACCCCAGGGCCGCTGCCGGATCAGCGGCCGGCAACAACATCGACAGGGTGCCGACCGCCAACGCCAGGAGTGTCAGCACCAGCAGGGAACGCCACCAGATCCTGCTGGGCATGCCACAGCTCAGGGTGAGAAGGAGCAGACCCAGCACCAGCGCAACACGCCACAACGGCCCCGCCAGCACAGGCGTAAGCAGAAACACCAGAGACCACGCCAGCTTCAGACGGGCATCCAGTCGACGCAGCCAGCCCTCACGCCCGTCGACGAACTGCCCCATCGGGATCTGCCGCAGCCAGTCCATGGGTCAGCTCTGACGGTTCTGCTGCCGCACCATGTCCCGTTCGGCATCGCGCTGCTGCTTTCCACGCCAGTACAGCTTCACCGGAGTGCCGTCGAACCCCAGCCCCTCCCGGATCTGACGCTCGACATAACGGCGGTAGGTGTCACCGAAGAGCTTCGGGTCGTTGACGAACAGCGTGAAGCTGGGGGGCCGGCTGGCCACCTGGGTGCCGTAGTACAGACGCCCCTGACGTCCACCGCGGGTGGTGGGGGGACTGCGCCAGCTCAGGGCCTCCTTGAGCACTTCGTTCACCACTGAGGTGCTGACGCGCCGGCGGTGCTGCTCCACCGCCAGGGACGCCAAAGCGAAGATGCTGTCCACCCGCTGACCGGTGAGGGCCGAGGTGAACAGCATCGGTGCCCAGTCGAGGAAATACAGCTTGGCGCGGAGTTCCTTCTCCATGGCGGTCATGGTGTGGCTGTCCTTCTCCACCGCATCCCATTTGTTCACCACCACCACACAGGCTCGACCGTCCTCCTCGATCCGCCCCGCCAGTCGCTGATCCTGTTCGGTGACGCCATCGAGGGCATCGATCACCAGCACGCAGACGTCACTGCGATCAATCGCTTTGAAGCTGCGGTTGATGCCGAAGAATTCAGGCCCGTAATTGACGCTCCGGCGGCGTCGGATCCCCGCGGTGTCCACCAACCTCCAGGGACGGTTCTCGCGAACGATGTTGGTGTCAATGGTGTCCCGGGTGGTGCCGCGGATGGGGCTCACAATCGCCCGTTGCTCACCACAGATGGCATTGAGCAGGCTGGATTTGCCGACGTTCGGTCGTCCGATGATCGCCATCTGGATCGGCTCCTCCTCATCACCCTCCTGGTCTTTGGGGGGGAGAAAGGTCAGCACCTGATCCAGCAGATCCCCGGTGCCGACGCCATGGATGGCGGAGATCGGATGGGGCTCTCCCAGTCCAAGGCTCCAGAATTCAGCCGCCATCGCCAGACCCTGCTCCGGCGACTCGCACTTGTTGACCGCCAGCAGCGTCGGACAGGGTCGACTGCGCAGGAACTCCGCAATGGATTGATCCGCGGCCGTGATGCCCTGCTGGCCATCGACGATCACCACCGCGACGCTGGCTTCCTCCATGGCCAGAGCCGCCTGCTCGCGGATCTCCGGCAGAAATTCACTGTCGTCATCGAACACCAGACCACCGGTGTCGACCACCTTGAACTCACGGTCGCCCCAGTAGCCGTCCTGATACGTCCGGTCGCGGGTGACACCGGGCTCGTCATGCACAATCGCCTCGCGACTGCGGCAGAGACGATTCACCAGAGTCGACTTGCCGACATTGGGGCGTCCGATGATCGCGACGACAGGACGCGCCAAGGGGCGGGACTCCGATCAATCCTTGACCCTACAGACCCGCTGACACGGCAAGGTTCACGCCACTGGCAGGTCGCCGGGATGTCCGGCGACCGGATCGGAGGGCACCGGCAGCTCGGGAGCCAGGGGCCCCTGCTCCGGAAGGGGCATCTCCTGCTGGGCCAGCCAGGCCAGCAACCAGCTCACGGCGGTGGCGCGGCGGGTCCGTCGCGGATAGAGCTCACCGATGCGGTAACCCTGAAACTTCAGTTGCTGCTTCAGCAGCTGCTTGTGCTGCTTCGGGATCGATCGGGTCAGACGCACCAAGGCCGGCCGTTCAGCAATCAGCTGCGGCCCCTCAGGGAAGGCCTCCACCCAGTCGCTGGGTGTCTTGGAACCAGCGCGCCAGACGCCGTCTGAGTCGACGTAACCCAGACGCTCCCAGATCCGCTCACAGACGAAGCGGTCGCTGCAACGGTCCTCAAGGATCTGCAGGAGCAATGCCCGGCTGAGGGGCCAGAGATCGGTCACATGAGTCGGCAGCATGGGCCCATGCTTGCAACCCTCCCGCTGCAGCTTTCGGGATCCGGCACAGCGCGGCGGCTGAATTGCCGCGTGCTGCAGTCCCCCCTGGCCGGTGTCAGCGACAGGGTGTTCCGGAATCTGGTGCGCCGCTGGGCACCGGATGCCCTGCTGTTCACCGAGATGGTGAATGCCACCAGCCTTGAGCTGGGCTTCGGCCGGGGCAAGGTGGAGGAGCTCGGCGATGAGCAGGGGCCCATCGGTGTGCAGCTGTTTGATCACCGCCTGCAGGCCATGGCGGAGGCGGCCCGCAGAGCAGAAGTCGCCGGGGCCTTCCTGATCGACATCAACATGGGCTGCCCGGTGCGCAAGATCGCCCGCAAGGGAGGTGGATCCGGGCTGATCCGCGATCCCGATCTCGCCAGCAGGATCATCGAAGCCGTGGCCGGGGCCGTCAGCCTGCCGGTCACTGTGAAAACAAGGCTGGGGTGGTGCGGCAGTGACGCCGACCCTCAGACCTGGTGCCAGCAACTTCAGGATGCCGGCGCACAGTTGCTCACCCTGCATGGCCGGACCCGTGAGCAGGGGTTCAAGGGCAAGGCGGACTGGGCAGCCATCGCTGCCGTCAAACGGTCCCTCACCATCCCCGTGATCGCCAACGGAGACATCAACACACCTGAGGATGCTCAGCGCTGCCTGGCCGAGACCGGCGCCGACGGCGTCATGGTGGGCCGAGGAACCATGGGAGCCCCCTGGCTGGTGGGGCAGATCGATGCAGCGCTCAAGGGCCTGCCGGTCCCTGCCACCCCTGGCCCCGCGGCCCGCCTGGCCCTGGCCCGGGAGCAGCTGCAGGCCCTGGTGGAGGCCCGAGGTGACCACGGACTGTTGATCGCCAGGAAGCACATGGGATGGACCTGCACAGGCTTCCCCGGAGCTCCGCGGTTGCGCCATGCCCTCATGCGCGCGCCAACCCCAGAGGACGCCCTAGCGTTACTGGACACCCAACGCCTGGCCCTGGAGTGAGCCTGTTGCTGCTGCTCTGGCCGCTGGCGTTGATCCAGCGACCGGAAGCGGATTCTCCGCTCTGGGCCCGACGCAGCCTGATCCTGTTGATCAGCGGACTCACCGTTCGCTACCTGCACTGGCGCTGCACCGCCAGCCTCAATCTCGACAGCCCTGTCTCTACGGGACTCAGTGGTGTGTTGCTGCTGGCGGAGGGCTGGCTGCTGATCACCGGCCTGCTGCCGCTATGGCTGGCCTGGCGCCGCTTCCCCGACCGTCGCCAGGAAGCCGACCGTCGCCATCAGGACTGGCAGACCTCGAGCTGGAGACCCCATGTGGACATCCTGGTACCCACCTGCGGTGAGCCGCTGGCGGTATTGCAACGCTCGCTTCTGGGCTGCACGCAGCAGAGCTATCCCAACACCAGCGTCTGGGTCCTGGATGACGCCGGCCGTGAGGAGGTGAGACAGCTGGCCAGGCGACTGGGCTGTCGCTACCTGCACCGTCCCGAGCGTCGACACGCCAAGGCGGGCAACCTCAACGCCGGACTGAGCCGCTGTGATGGCGAGTTGGTGGCGGTGTTCGATGCGGACTTCATCCCCCAGCGCCGCTTCCTGGAGCGCAGCATCGGTTTTCTGCTGGAGCCCGACGTGGCCCTGCTGCAGACACCGCAGTCGTTCATTAATGCCGATCCGGTGATGCGCAACCTGCGGATGGAATCGTGGCTGCTGCCGGATGAGGAGAGCTTCTACCGCTGGATCGAACCGGTGCGGGACAGCTGGGGGGCTGTGGTC
Organism: Synechococcus sp. A15-28; assembly: GCF_014280175.1. GTDB lineage: Bacteria > Cyanobacteriota > Cyanobacteriia > PCC-6307 > Cyanobiaceae > Parasynechococcus. Next base: position 593,110 of record NZ_CP047931.1, on the reverse strand, counting down.
TGCGCCGGCACCGCGTTTGTGGTGCGCCGACGCGCCCTGGATCAGGTGGGTGGCTTCGTGGAGTCGGCCCTGTCGGAGGACTACGTCACCGGCATCGCCCTACGCGAGCAGGGCTGGAGATTGCTTTATCTGCAGCAGAAGCTCAGCGCTGGACTGGCCGCGGAATCCATGGCGGACTTCGTTCAGCAGCGGCAAAGGTGGGCCAACGGCACCCTGCAGAGCCTGCGCTTGCCCCAGGGTCCGCTGCAGGCCCGTGGCCTCCGCCTGGGCCAACGGTTGGCCTACCTCGAGGGCGTCATCCACTGGCTGAGCAACCTGCCAAGGCTGGTGCTGATGCTGATGCCGCTGAGCTATGGACTGCTTGGCATCACACCGATCCTGTTAAACGAACGAGCGATCATCGAGCTGATGCTGCCGTTGTGGGGAACGGTGCTGCTCAGCATCGGCTGGCTGAACCGCAGCAGCCGCTCCGCCCTGCTCACCGAACTGACCGGCTGGGTGCTCACCGTTCCACTGGTGTTGACCCTGATCAGCCACGTGTTCGGAGCTTCGATGGGTTTCCGGGTCACCCCCAAGCATCGCCGGCGATCCCAGGGCGGCTGGGCCTGGTTTCTGGCGCTGCCCCTGATCCTGCTCAGCCTGCTCAACCTGGTGAATCTGCTGGGCCTCCTCCTGCAGCTGATGCAGACGGGCTGGGGAGGACTCGGGCTGCTTCAACTGGGACTGGTCTGGGCCGTGCTCAATCTGCTCGGGACCCTGGTGGCCCTTCGCGCCTGCTGGGATCCCCCCCAGAGCGATCCCTCCCCCTGGCTCAGCCTGGATCAGCCCGCCGAGCTCACCGATGCCGGAGGCCATCGCCACAAATGCCGGATCACCGCCATCAGCGAGAGCGGTGTGGAGCTGGCTTTCGCCAAAGGGGTGCCGCCCATCGTCGCCAGCAGTCAATTGCAATGGACGTCTGACGTTGAGCCCCTGCCGGTGGTGCTGCTGCAGACCCAACCGCGCCGTGCGGCCCTGAGCTGGGGAAACCTCAGCCAGCGGCAGCAGCACAGCCTCATCCGCTGGTTGTTCTGCCGCGATGGGATCTGGCCGGAACGGCTGCCCCGGCGGGAGTTGATGGGGCTGCTGATGCTGCTGAAACGGTTGCTGCTGGGGGGCTCGGCTCCTGCACCCTTCAACCGCTGCCTCGTCCCACGACAACCCTGAGTTCAGGGCAGCACGTCAGGCCAGCCCTGACGCACCAGCAGCAGCGAAAAGTAGGGGCGTTCACTCGCCTCCATGTCGCCAGCAGGGCGAACGACCTGATCCGGCCAGCCCACCCGCTCCGCGAACAACGCCGCGCTGAGCAGGCTCCGGCGCTCCAGCAACGGGCGAACCCAGGACCATCGGTGACCCAGCTTCATCAGGGCCAGCACCCTGGACTGCTCTGCGGCCGTCTCGAGCAGACCGGTCAGGGCATCAGCTGTCTCGGGACAAGGCAGCACCAGCAACTGGTCCTGCTGCAGGGCGAGAGGCCAGGTCGCCGCTGCTGCCGCTGCGGAGATGGCTGTGATCCCAGGAATCACGCGAATGGGGCAATCAGGATGACGCTGCTGCAACGCCAGCAGCACGTAGCTGCCGGTGGCGAACAGGGATGCATCCCCCTCGCAGAGCAACGCCACCGACCTTCCAGCGCTAACTTCAGCAGCGACGGCATCGGCCGCCCGGTGCCAGGCCTGTTGCCGGGGTGCCGCCGCCGCCACCATGGGAAACGACAAGGGCAGCAGCCGTTGCTGCGGAGCGATGTACCGGGAGGCAATGGCTGCGGCCATGCTGGCGCCCCCCTCGCGGGCCAGCGGTGTGGCCACCACATCGGCCTGTTCGATCGCGTGCACCGCCGCCAGCGTCAACAGTTCAGGGTCGCCGGGGCCAACCCCCACCAGCGTGAGGCCAGCGGCAACGGACGGGTTGATGATGGACAGCGGAACGGTCCTCCGGGAGCCCGGCGATGAGTCGTCTCAGCATCTTTCCAGACCATGGCGATGACCGCGGCAGCGGCCTCCCTCTGCCGAATCTGGTCTGCAACGACCCGGCCTCGATCCAGGCTGCACTCGATGAACGGGGTGTCGGTTTTGAGCAGTGGCCTGCGGCCCATGCCCTGCCCCCGGACGCGGACCAGAGCGCAATCCTGGCGACCTACGCCACGGAGGTGGCCAGGGTCCAGAAGGAGGGTGGTTATCAAACGGTGGATGCCATCCGAATGACGCCAGACCATCCGGAGCGCGTCGCCCTGCGCAGCAAATTCCTGGCGGAGCACACCCATGCCGAGGACGAGGTGCGCTTCTTCGTGGAGGGTCAGGGGCTGTTCTCAATGCACATCGGCCAGGAGGTGCTGGTGACGCTGTGTGAGCGCGGCAACCTGATCAGCGTCCCGGCCGGGACGCGCCACTGGTTCGACATGGGACCAACCCCATCGTTCTGTGCCCTGCGCTTTTTCAACAACAGCGAGGGCTGGGTCGCGACCTTCACGGGAGACTCCATCGCCGATCGCTTTCCGCGCCTCGACTAAACCATGGTTGGCATCGTTCTGATCAGACTGCTGATGACAGGGCTGGCCCTGATGGCGCCAACCGCGGCTGCGAAATCCATGTCACCGGAGACCATCCGCAAAGTGGCGCGGCTGGAACTGGCCCGCAGCATCCGCGCCTTTGCCGCAGGCTCTCTGGCCAATGGCGAATGCCTGGTGCGCCGTGGTCAGTTGTCCCAACAACAGGCCGAGCAAGCCACCGCCATTGCCCTGAAAGAAATGGCCATCAGCGCTGCTGTGCTGGAGAACCCCCAGGTCCGCAAGGCAGCCGATCTGTTGGGTACCGAGCTGACGGACAGCTGCGACCTGAGCTCACTGGATGACGAAACCGCGCGTCAACTGGTTCAGGATGAGCTTTAGGGAAGGAGTAGTCAGGTGATGTTTTCAGGTTGGGGACTGAGCTGGGGGGGCTGGCTCGATAACCGCCGCGGCGAATGGTGGCTGCTGGCCCAGCTGGTGATGATCACGGCACACCTGCTGCCGCCCTGGCCAACAGCTGCCGCCTGGGGGTTGGAGATCTGGCCCCGTCCCCTTTTCATCGTCGGCGTGCTGCTGCTGTTGAGCGGCTTGGTCGTAGCAGCCCAAGCCTTTGCCGCCCTCGGCAGCAGCCTGTCTCCGTTGCCGGCGGCCAAGCAGGGAAACCGCCTGATCTGCCAGGGGCCTTATCAACGCTGCCGGCACCCGATGTACCAGGCCGTGCTGCTGTGTTCCCTCGGGGTGGTGCTGGCCTTCGGCAGCCTGCTGCATCTACTGCTGCTGCTGGGGCTGGTGGTCGTGCTGGGGGGGAAAGCCCGCCGGGAGGAACGGTCCTTGCTCCAGCTCCATCCGGACTACGCGACGTACCGCTCCACAACCCCGGCCATTGCCCCTGGGCTCCCCTGGCTCGACTGGCGTGATTGAGTGCAGGAGGTGCGCCTGTGCTGAAATATCGCCAACTTTTTGAGATCTCGTGCCTCATCCTTCGCGCCGTAAGGGAATCATCCTGGCCGGAGGCAGTGGCACGCGGCTGCATCCGATCACCCAGGCGGTGAGCAAACAGCTGCTGCCGGTGTACGACAAGCCGATGATCTACTACCCGCTGAGCACGTTGATGCTGGCGGGAATCCGTGAGGTGTTGATCATCACCACCCCCCACGATCAGGAGGCCTTCCAGCGCCTGCTGGGCGACGGCAGCCGCTGGGGAATGACGATCGAATACGCCATTCAGCCCAGCCCGGATGGGTTGGCGCAGGCCTTCCTGATCGGCGCTGAATTCCTGGATGGGGCATCGGCTGCCCTGGTGTTGGGGGACAACCTGTTCCACGGTCACGATCTGGTGCCACAGCTGGTGAGCAGCGATGGCCGGGAGGAAGGCGCAACGGTGTTTGCCTATCCCGTCAGCGATCCGGAGCGCTATGGCGTGGCTGAATTCGATGCGGAGGGGAGAGTGCTGAGCATTGAGGAGAAGCCCCAGCAGCCCAAGAGTCGCTACGCCGTGACCGGCCTCTACTTCTATGACTCTTCCGTCGTGGAACGGGCCCGCCAGGTAAAACCCTCAGCCCGTGGGGAGCTGGAGATCACCGATCTCAACCAGATGTACCTGGATGACGGCCTGCTCAGGGTGGAATTGATGGGTCGAGGGATGGCCTGGCTGGACACCGGCACCTGCGACTCCCTTAACGATGCCGGTGGCTATATCCGCACGCTGGAACACCGTCAGGGCCTGAAGGTGGGTTGCCCGGAGGAGGTGGCCTGGCGCCAGGGTTGGATCAATGCTTCGCAATTGGAACGACTGGCACAGCCCCTCAAGAAGAGCGGCTACGGCACCTATTTGCTGCAGCTGCTGGAGGAAAGCATCAGCGATCACGCCGCGTTGCAGAGCAGTCTGGAGGTGCCGACCCATGCAGGTTGAGCAACTGCAGAGCCCTCAAGGGGCCACCATTGAAGGCCCCCTGCTGATCAGCCCCAAGGCCTTTGGCGATGAGCGGGGCTGGTTTTTTGAAAGCTGGAACCAACGCAAATTTGATGAGGCCGTGGATGAAGCGGTGGTGTTCTCCCAGGACAACCACTCCCGCTCCGCACAAGGGGTGCTGCGCGGTCTGCATTACCAACTCTCGCCGGAACCGCAGGCCAAGTTGGTGCGGGCCAGCATCGGAGAGATCTTTGATGTGGCGGTGGACATCCGCCGGGGTTCCACCACATTCGGGCAGTGGGTGGGTGCCCATTTGAGTGCAGAGAACAAGCAGCAGCTCTGGGTGCCGGAGGGCTTTGCCCACGGCTTTCTGACCCTCAGCGCTGTGGCTGAAGTGCAGTACAAGGCGCGCGGCTTCTGGAACAAGGATTGCGAGCGGGCCATCCGCTGGAACGACGCCACCATCGGCATCGCCTGGCCCTTGGATCAGCTGGCAGGAACTGAGGTGAACCTGTCGGGCAAGGATGGAGACGCCGCCAGCCTGGATCAAGCCACGGCAACTGGAGATATATTCTGATGAAGGTGTTGCTCACCGGTGCTGCCGGCCAGCTGGGCCAGGCGTTGATCGAAGCGACCCCGGATGGGATTGAGCTGCTGCCCAGCAGCCGCAGTGGAGGGGATGGATTGTTGGCCCTCGATCTGGCCGATGCCATGGCCTGCAGCAAGGCGGTGGAGGAGCACCGCCCCGACTGGGTTCTGAATGCCGGTGCGTACACCGCGGTGGACAAAGCGGAAGCGGAGCCAGAGCTGGCCCATGCCGTGAATGGAGCCGCACCCCGCGCCTTTGCAGACGCCATCGAGGAGTACGGCGGCCGGATGCTGCAGCTGAGCACCGACTTTGTCTTCAACGGTCAGCAGGGGTCCCCTTATCGGGTCGATCAGAAGCGCGATCCTCTAGGGGTCTATGGCGCCAGCAAGGCCAGCGGAGAGGAGGCGGTGGAAGAGCTGCTTGGGGCAAGTGACCAAGGTGTGGTGCTGCGCACCAGCTGGGTGATGGGTCCAGTGGGCAAAAACTTTGCCCTCACCATGTTGCGGCTGCATCGGGAGAGAGAGCAGTTAGGGGTGGTGGCCGATCAGGTGGGCTGCCCGAGCAGCACGTTGAACCTGGCGACGGCTTGCTGGACGGTGATCACCACCAGCTGTAAAGAAGTAGTACTCCCCCCTGTCATGCATTGGTGTGATGGCGGCGCCGCCAGCTGGTATGACGTCTCCGTAGCAGTGGGTGAGTTGGCAATGGACCTTGGTCTGCTGGAGAAAGCCGCCACGGTGAATCCGATCAGCACCGCCGACTACCCAACCCCAGCCACCCGTCCCGCTTATTCCCTGCTGGATTGCCAGGGAAGCCGCGCGGCGCTGAATCTTGAGGCGCAGTCCTGGCGGGCAGCTCTCAGAGATGTGCTGCGGGCCATCCCCACCAGCTCGTGATTGCGATGACCAACACCATGCCGACGGCTGCTGAGCTGCTGGGATCCCGCCGGCGGGTGCTCGTGACAGGAGGGGCTGGATTTATTGGCGGAGCCGTGGTGCGGCGCCTGCTGCGCGAGAGCGACGCCATGGTGTTCAATCTCGACAAGATGGGCTACGCCAGCGATCTCACCTCGATCGAGGAGGTGCTGACTGAGCTTGGTGATGGAGCTGCCCAACGACATGTGCTGCAACAGGTGGACCTTGCTGACGCCAAGGCGGTCCGAGACGCGGTGCAGGCAGCGGATCCCGATCTGGTGATGCACCTTGCGGCGGAAAGTCATGTGGACCGCTCGATTGCGGGCCCTGGTGTGTTCATCGAGAGCAACGTGACGGGGACGTACAACCTGCTGCAAGCGGTACGGGAGCATGTCGAGGGCTTGAGCGGAGAGCGCCAAGAGAACTTCCGACTGCATCACATCAGCACCGATGAAGTCTTTGGCTCCCTGGGCGAGGAAGGTCGTTTCTGCGAAACCACCCCCTACGACCCGCGAAGTCCATATTCGAGCAGCAAGGCGGCCAGTGACCATCTGGTGAGCGCCTGGCACCACACGTACGGATTGCCAGTGGTGCTGACGAATTGCTCCAACAACTACGGACCTTGGCAATTCCCCGAAAAGTTGATTCCCGTCGTGACGTTGAAGGCTGCTGCAGGAGAGCCAATCCCCTTGTATGGCGATGGATTGAACGTCAGAGACTGGTTGTACGTGGAAGACCACGTCGATGCCCTGCTCCTGGCCGCTTGCAAGGGAGCATCAGGCCGCAGTTACTGCGTCGGCGGCTATGGAGAACGAACCAATCGCGAGGTCGTGGAATGCATCTGTAGCCAGTTGGATCAGCTACTTCCGACGCGCAATCCGCATAAGCAATTAATTCAACTGGTGACTGATCGGCCTGGACATGACAGGCGATACGCCATTGATCCAGCAAGAATTGAAACCGAGCTGGGGTGGAAACCACGGCATGATTTCAATGAAGCCATCGCGAAAACAGTGCAGTGGTACATCACACACTATGCCGAAAAGAAAACGTAGTGGAACAAACACAAGAAACCAGAAAAGACAGATGCCATCGGCAGGATTGGGTTAGAAACAACATACGACTACTTGGCGACGGGAAATACTACGCCGAACATGCAAATTGTTACTTCGAAACACGCAAAGGCATCGCGAAAGGGTACTACTTACTTCGACTATCAATTAATTCCGAAGAGCAGCCAACACTTTGCTCCGTTTCCATAGAGCCGGTTGGTCCCAACAAATTGCTGGCAAGAACATTCACAGTGCCGATCCAAGGCACAAGATCAGAACCGTGCCTTGTACTTCCAATCGTCGTCCTGCAAAGGAGCAGAGTCAAGATCAAACCAGTCAATACTCCCGGAGCAATCAATGCGACTATTTCACTATTGCCTACAACCGAAGATACGTTTGTAGATATTTTAAGACAATGGACATCAAGGAAGCCCAAGGCAAACGACAATGTCATCGAGGGGGAGGCCTACTCGACAAAAAAAGAAATTGCATGGCGAACAGAACAGATCTATCGATCATCCCAGATCAGGCATCAGTCTTGGCCCAAAAAACCTATCAACAATCAAACCCAGCAAGGAGCAGATGACCAATACAATCGCTACTTAAAAGAAATCGAACCAGAGCTCGACCACACGGAAGAGCAAATTAGGGAATGGCTTGACCTAAATAAAGACGCCCCACTTATCAGCATTATTATTCCTACCTACAACACCAACAGCAACCACCTTCGCAAATGCATCGAAAGCGTATGCCGTCAAAGCTATCCCAACTGGGAACTCTGCATCTGCGATGACTGCTCCAGCACAGTGAGCGTCAAGACAACCCTCAAGAGCTATCAAGCGATAGACCCTAGAATTAAACTTATCTTTCGCGAAAAGAATGGCCACATATGTGAAGCCAGCAATGACGCACTTAGTCTGGCGACAGGAGAATACGTAGCATTACTCGATCACGACGATATCCTTGCAGACAATGCTCTTTACTGGGTGGCACGTGAGTTGCAAAAAAAGCCGCAAGCAAATTTAATCTATAGCGATGAAGACAAAGTCAACGATGATGGAATACGTTCATGCCCACACTTCAAGCCAGCCTTCAACATAGATCTACTCTTGTCTTATAACTTTATTTCACACTTGGGTGTTTACAGAAGAGAGATCCTCAAACAAATTGGTGGCTTCCGGGTTGGCTTCGAGGGAAGCCAAGATCACGATCTTGCGCTCAGGACTGTCCTGGAATCTTCCCCGGACCAAATTATTCACATCCCCAGAGTCTTGTACCACTGGCGAGCACATTCTGGATCAACCGCCAGCAACCCAAACAGCAAGGATTACACAACTGAAAGCGGACACAGAGCAGTTCAGCACTACCTGGACGAGCAGCATCGACGTGGCGGCATTAAGGCAACAGCCCGCATCAAGGCAAGGAACCGATTCACCTGCGAGTGGCACATACCAGAAAAGCCACCATCTGTGGAACTCATCATCCCCACTCGAGATCAAGCAGAGGTATTAAATCTGGCAGTTGATTCAATCATCACCAAGACGACATATACGAACTATACAATCACAATTGTAGACAACCAGAGCGCAGAGGTCGAGACAAAGAATCTATTCAAAAAACTGAAAAGAAAACATGGTGAAAAAATAAATATAATCAAGTATAACAAAAAATTCAACTTTTCAGCCATCAACAACTATGCCGTCAGCAAATCAAGGGCAGATATCATTGCTTTGGTCAATAACGATGTTGAGGTTATCACTGGCGAATGGCTCCAAGAACTTGTTTCCCACACTTCAAGGCCAGACGTTGGTTGTGTCGGCGCAAAGTTATACTATTCGAATGGGACTATTCAGCATGGAGGTGTAATTATTGGAATTGGCCAAGTCGCCGGTCATGCCCATAAATACTTTCCGGAAGATAGTCCTGGTTATGTCGACAGACTTCAATATGTACAACAGATGACAGCAGTAACTGCAGCATGCCTCGCAATTCGCAGAGAAATTTTCAATAACGTCGGCGGACTAAATGAACAAGACCTCACAATCGCATTTAATGATGTCGACTTCTGCATGAGAGTTCACGCAAGAGGATATCGGAATATTTTCACGCCATACGCTGAGCTGTTTCACCACGAATCAATATCGCGAGGAGCCGAGGACTCTCCCGAAAAGCAAGAAAGGTTCAGGAAAGAAATAAACTTCATGCTGAATCAATACGACATTCAAAACATCAAAGAACTACCAAGTGATTTGTTTTACAATCCAAACCTAACAAAGATCCGTGAAAATTTTAGCGTCAGCACTTCCCCAGAAAGCATCAAGAAAGGAATTGAAATTAGATCCAGTTTCAGGAAGATGAAAGATTACTATCAGCGATATTAAGCTAAAAATCATTTACGGAAACATTTGCTAACGACCTGCCAAGATTTCAACCCACTGATAATTTAATCTCTCTGAGATACTAGCAATGTCTGGGGTAGCATGTTGAAAACAATCAAAGATCTCTTCAGCCAGCTCCAAAAGACTAGTCAACTCAGGATTTGTTGCCACAAATGGTTCCCTTACGTTATCAATCTTGGTTCGATACAATGATGGCCTTAAAAAGGATTTTGCCTGATCAAGCGTCGATTCCATAAAGCTTTGATTCCAGTTCAGTCCAAAAGAATCCAAAATAGATTGAGGCCTATTCATCAGTTGGTAGTACGTGAGAATATTGCGTGAATAAGGACGTGAGGTACATTCAGCGCGTAAGACTGATCCGATCCACAAGTTAAGAGCGTCGTATGGAGAAATTTCTTCCGCCTTACACAAAGAAATAACAACCTCAACAGGAGAGCGTAATATCAACAAAAAATCCAACTGCAGTAGAGAATCAACTAAGCATGGGGTCATACCCTCGATCAAAATACAAAGGCGTGGATCTTTCAAGACGAAGTGTTCCTTCGTATTATAGGCATTTTGCAAATCATGCCAATAAGAATCGATCCAGTCTAGAGCTGCCGCTGATTTCCACCACCCAAGAGACCAACGATAAAGAGTAGACCAATGGCTATTTTGAGAAGCCAAAAAACGATCAGAAGAAGTGACTAAAGAAGTAGATTCCCAATAGCCCAACAGATTATTTTCCGTGGCACCTAATGCATCCGTAGGTCCTGCAATGCCTAAGTTACCAAGTAATCCAGTTAAAGCAGAGGTTCCACTACGATGCATCCCTAAAACAACCGTCATCTGTTGAGGGAATGACTCACGCAAACGACGACTGTAAGCCGAATAAAATATACGAATACTTTGACTCAGTGATACGAGAGAGTCGGGGAATGAAAACACATCAGCAATGAGTATAAAATCATCATCAGATTTTAGTAATTTACCCAAGCTAATGCAAAAGAGGTGAAGTTTATAGCGATATTGTTGATCGTTTCTGCACGCAAGATTATTACAAGCACAAAGTAAATGAGTTGCGCAGTAGCGAAGACGTGCCTCAGTAAAAGAGGTGCGATGTGACAATAAAGCAGGCTTCCAATCCTCCTTCAGGATTTCTGCAGGAACTAGACTGGCAAGAAGTCGCACGAAGTCACTAAGCGTGGAAGAATTATCACATGTTGCTGTATCGTTCAAAGAACAGACTGGCTTGATAATTTTCTGCCATCTTCCGGACAAATAATCATCCGCCAAGACGCGACAGGCAAGTATCTGATCAGTCTTGTTCATTGATGGCTCCAGAATCTCGTGAACCAATAATCAACTTTTGCATAGCACTAATCTGTGCGTTCGCGCACGATAAAAGATGCTCTAGTTCATGAACACGAGAAGTTAGTCGGTCGACTTGCAACGATTGATCTCTATCGAGAATATTTTTGACATTTGACTCTGAGAGATCAATCCCCTCATATTGCCCATTTTGCCAATAGTGATTGATCAACTCTCTGTTGGATATTTGTAGGAGATCTGGCCTCTGAGATCGATATAACTCAAAAGGGAAAATATGCTGCAACAACTGAAGTGAGGGATCTTGGTCTGTCAATTCAGAGAGCTGATTTGGATTACGTTGAATAGCATCATTTATCAATTTAGATACATCACTAAAATTAGGCTGTGATAACCAGTGGTCAATAAGTTCTGCATCTGTCATTTCCTTCGTCTGAGGAAATAGCTCTCGATAGATATCGGCATTAAATAGTGCCAAAAGTCCATCTCTGTCTAATGGATTATGGATACTCTTTTCCATCTCCTTGGCAATTTCTCTAAAACTAGGCTGTGATAACCAGTGGTCAATCAGTTCAACATCTGTCATTTCCTTCGTCTGAGGAAATAGCTCTCGATAGATATCGGCATTAAATAAAGCCAACAAACCACATCTAATTATGGACAGATGAAGTGACGATATCTCAAGCTCAGGAGTCCATACACAAGAATCAACCGACGATTTGCAAAAGCCAGATGCCCCCAAAAATGCTTCAGCGGCCTCACGAGATTTAGAGCTAGTGACTAAACCACGCAAAGAAATACGAGTGCAACGGGCCAACCACTCCTTCAAACTTTGAAGAGCAACTAACGGATCACCTTCATACAAAATAAGCTCAAAAGTTGAAAGTGGATCAGAAATAATTTTTTGATGTGTTAATACAGTAGAAAGGGTGATACCTTCAATCTTCCTGCTTTCAATTAATCTTAGGTTTGGATATTGTTCAGATAACTCTGATAATGTTGAAGGACCATTGAAGCGACTGTCAGAGAAAATATTCCAATCAATAATCTGATGATCGAATTCTGAAATAACTGTCTGGTTGAGCAGTACTACATTGTCGACAGGTGGTTCGGGGTAGTGAGCACAATAGAACTTTTGAGCAATTAAATCTTTCTGATCAATTGACTCAGCATCAACAATCAAACAAGGGCCATCAGGAAGCTGCGTTGGTGATGCGGGACAGCCAACTAATACACTCATGCATTGACTGAACGCCATGTGAGCTTCAGGAGCGTTCTGCATTATAGACTGCGCGTAAGAATCAGGAATCAAATGCAGTACTGGTATTCGATATCAAATATTAGTGCATCACTACAAGACAAACTAGCTAAAGCAGGACTTAAACCTCTTTCATCTGCCAATCCTGATATTGAACCTCAAAATGTATTATTAATTTATTCGGCACCCAATCAAGTGCTCGAACAAAAAAGACTGGAAGAAAGTACGGCAACAAAATGCGATGAAATTCACGTGCATTACGAAGAGTTATCGCTTTTATCGTTAAAATATAAAAATATTTCATCAAGTTGGCGTCTTGATCTGCTCGACATTACATCGATCAGAAGATTATGCAATGGTGAGGATCCACAGCTAGATAAAAGTAATAACTTCCCAAGCTTGAAGCCCCTTTCTAGCTTGCTAACCCTAGCTATTGCGAAAAAAGAACCAAGAATTATTGATATTTACCTCAATCTAGAACTTAAATCCTGTTTATTTGGTCTGGAAGCAGACAGCAACTATATACAAAGGTTGATTCAAAGCTCATTGACTGATCTCGTGCTGATGGACTGGTGGGAGGTCAACCTTGACCGAGAAGCAAGTTTTGAAGAAGTTAGAAATAGTGTAAATCAATTAGCGCAGATCCAAAATGACTATGAAAGCCTTATGAAGGATAATGAACGGCTGAAAAATTTATTAAGGAAACAAAAAACTAAAAATGCACTACTTTTGGATGAAATCAAAGAACTAAGAAAGTCCTCGACGAATCAATCGCTATCTAACAAGCTAGATATAGAAGAGCACAATCTTGGATGGGCCAATGATGAAAGAACTAGTCAAGAATCAGGAATTGATGTGCGCCAGTCAAGTAGACAATTGGAGACCAAAAACTCTGATAAGAAAAGACAATTTTACATAATGGTCCTGCAAAAACTTCTGAGGCTAGTCAGCAGGAAAGCCCAATGAATCCAAACGACAGGTGGGCAAAATCCTTTCAGGATTGGAGAAATGGAAAAACCTCTATTAGCTCTTTACAAAAGCAGCTCAAACACTTCAAGCGTATCGGTATAGATCTTAATTTAATTAAAACAGATCTTGCGAGACTGCATGATTACTTAGACTTTCATCTTCTTAATCCGCGATATTTACCTATTTCCCTACTGTTGGAGCCAGCAACATGGAACCCTTCAGAGGATGGAATTCAAAAACTCCCCTTACTTCTTCAACATCGGCACCTCTCATCAATTGATGAGTTACTGATGAGTGGGACACTTAATCAAATTTTAAATGGTCATCTTTCTCTTTACGGAGATCTACCGCCCATTCCCATTGGAGCTTATGACTCAGGCCTGAACAAGACACAGAGACAAATTAGCCGCGCTAATAAAATCTCTTTACTCGAACATCTCGCAACTGAGGGGTGGGACCATTTCCGTCGGCAAGAGTCTGTTGCGACAGGGCTTGATCGATATCATCCAACAAAGCTACCCACAATAAATCCCGGCGTTTTAACATCAAAGTATCTTCTTTTAGTGATTGATGGAACAATACATCGAGCACAATCTTTAGCTGTTACAGGTGGTTGGGAGCATGTGGTTTCATGCTCTTTGGCAAATATGAATTCTTTGCCAAATCTGCTACGAGATTACTCTGCAGAGTGGATCAGCATTTGTCATGCCAGCGATATCTTGGCCAATGGAGCCCTACATGCCTTAGCGGGACATCTCCAACAAGCGAAAACGAACACTGTGATGACCTGCGATGACATTATTGTTCGCCAACTTTGGAATGATGGACTTGGATACGAACATCGGCAATACCGAAGCTCAGTATCAGCCATTCGTCTGTGTACTCGAGGAGGCATTGGAGGACTTCTAACGCTCGATTATTCTCTATTTAAGCAGTGTTCATTTGCTCCTAGTTATACCTGCCTTGAAGCATTGCGTCTGGATGTACTGCTACAGATCACTCGCGAGCCGATCAAGACTACCCATTGTCATCAGGCACTTGTAAAGCATCAAGGTTCTAAGAATCCTTCAATGCCTGAACAAGGCTGGCCCCGTGAACGATGCCCATTTAGTGATAAGCAATTAGATGAGATAGATCGTATCAAGAGTCAGCATGCCAAACAATATTTTGGAATAGAGGGAGGACTCAAGCCCAACCCCTTGCAGGCAGGATGCCATGACTTGTCACGCCCAACAGATGAATCATCGTTGGTTTCCATATTGATTCCATTTAGAGATCAAGTGGAATTAACAAGCACATGTGTCAAATCAATTCAGCAAAATGCAGGGAAAAGCTGCAATTATGAGATCATTCTAATTGACAACGGGAGTGCCGACAATTCAACAATAGAATGGATAAAAAAAGCTATCAAGGAAGACAATATTCAATGCACACGTCTCGATGAAGAATTCAATTACTCGCGGCTAAACAATAGAGCTCGTCAGTTGTGCAAAGGAGATTTTCTACTTTTTCTCAACAACGATATTGAGTTCGTCTCCGAAAGTATTCTTGATGTACTTCTAGATCCCTTTGCACATCCCAAAACTGTAGCCGTCGGTTCGAGACTTAATTATCCCGATGGAAGCATCCAACATCAAGGAGTTGTCATTATTCCTGGAGAGCGTCGTTGCGTTCTCGAACCTGGTAAGCATCTTAAAGAGCAAGAGGTGATTGCTAGCCTTTTGCCACTCAGAACACAAGAGGAGTTTTCCGCAGCCTCTGCAGCCTGCTTGATGGTGAAAGCCGAGTGGTTTGACTTTGTGGGTGGATTTGATGAAAAACTCGCCGTTGTTTTCAATGATGTCGACCTTTGCCTCAGGCTCAGGGATGCAGGGGGGAGAATTGTTGTAACGCCACATGCAACAATCACTCACTATGAGTCAATTAGTCGCGGTAAAGATCAAGTTGGATTTGCTTGGGCAAGACATCAACGAGAATCTGGTCGACTTCGCCTAAAGCACAAAACAATTTATGCACAAGGTGATCCATTAACCAGCCCCCTCCTTCATCATCATTCGACTAGATACGAACCAATCCTGAAACAAGTGGCCCCTCTCAGGCCAGCACGAGAAGAAGTGCTGTTGACCTGGAGGCGTCCGTTAAGAAAGAATGACAAACGCATACCGCTTATATTCGCACAATATGGATCCAATGACGACAAACCAATCCGCTCTGACATTCTTGATCTCTTAAGAACGTATAGACGTCATTTTTATGTTCAAGTCGTTGCTGCGACACCATCATTGTTGGAACACCCTCGTGATTTAGCAGCTCTTAGGAATGTTTGTGATGGTCTGATCATTCGACGTAATGAAGGGTATGACTTTGGGAGCTGGATGACTGGTCTAAGATTTTGTCGCGATCTGATCAATCAAAGACAATCTGTATTGCTCAGCAACGACAGTTTCTGGGGTCCGATTCGTCCCCTAACTGGACTTGTGAATCGCCTTACCAATAGTCAAGCGGATGTGATCGGTTTAACGGATAACCTCATGTATGAACCGCATCTACAATCTGCGTTTCTAATGTTTAAAAGTCGTGCTATTGCTTGCCCAGCATTCTGGCAGTTTTGGGAGCAAATAATGTGCTGGGATGAAAAACGCAACATCGTCAAAAACTATGAGGTAGGTCTCTCCATCCTCCTTAAGAAGAATGGGATGACCCTTGAAAGCCTTTTCTCAAAAAATGCCAACGGCAATATTCTACATGCTGAATGGAAATCACTCATTGAGAATCATGATTTCCCATTTATCAAGGTTAGCTTGCTTCGAGACAATCCTCATGGTGTAGACATTAAAGACTGGAAAGAAACCATTCGTCGCGGCAATCGTCGGTTGGCGGGACAAATAGAAAATTATCTGGAGGAGACAGAACGAATGCGCGAAGATCATTGAACAATAAAAATACAACTTAGCTGAAGAGACAAAAAGTATGCTCGACGAAAACATAATCAATAAACTCGGAGTTAATATTTTTCATTCATCCCTAAAAACGCTTTATACGCTGGCCCGATGATCAAAATAAAGATCAATCCGCATAAAAGTATTAACTAAAATTGATTTTAATCGCGCCTCAATGCTGTCAGCATGAAACCCCCAACACCCCAGACCACGATCAGAACCCCAAGGCACGACAGGAAGGCCTTCCAACGCCATGAGATTTCGGGTCCTGTGGGCATCTGCGGCTTGCTCAGCATCACGATGAATTTCAACTGACGCTGGCTCTCCATACGGCTGTTGTCAGCCGCGCGCATGGCTGAACGCAAGGATTCCCTAGCGAAATTCACATCTCCCTGGAGACGACTTGCTTGCGTGGCAAGTTTGTTCAGATCACGTCCTCCGGCCCCAACGGCCTTCTGGCGCTCCTCCTGAATCTGACGCTCGAGCTCACGCACCTGGTCGGCAACAAAAGCAACTTCTGGAGCATTGGGATCACGGAACTGGCGTCGAAGGCTGGCTTCCTCGACCTTCAGATCAACCAGCCGCGATTCCAAGCCAGTGATGAAGCCTGTGGTGGCCGACTGTTCTCCCAGAGGATCCAATTGGCCATAACGATCCTGAAAGGCTTCCAGCGCATTGGTGGCCGTGGTCAAACGGTTCTTTGCGAAAGCAACCTGTTCCTCAGCAAAGCTCTGCTGATCGGCACTGATCGACTGATTGACCTCATTGACGAAGCGCTGTGCCTGTTTCAGGAGATCGCGGTTCAAACGATAGGCATCGTCTGCCGTGAAAGCACTCGTGGATAGAACGATGGTCCCAGATAGCTCCTGGGGAATCACATCGAGCTGCTGGCGGAAGAACGAGAGCTGCTCCTGCTCATTGGCATCACCTGGCAAGCCACTCCATTGATCTGGAGCCTGCGGGGCATAAATCGACTTGAAAGCTGAGGGATCAGGGAAAACCGCCTGCTTCACAGCATTGGATTTCAGGTAGACCTGCAGATAGCGACCATCCTCTAGAGACGAGAGCACGCTGGAGCTCTGCATCGAACCGAGGACTGTGGTGGAAGCAGTCGCAGGGGGTAGCGGCTGCTTGATCACGAATTCCGACGTCGCTTGATAGCGATCACGGCCGATCCCAAAGCAATACACCGCCGAAATGACGACGAATGCTGCAGCTAATGTGCTCGAATTGAACAGATCCCTGAATGTCCCGTTCAGCCCAGAACGAACCCTTGGCGTGACGGAAGAAGCAGCATCGCCAGCGAAGCTATCGAACCAGCGTGTACCTTCTCCGAATTTCGGCAGCAGTCCGGTCGTCTGTCTGACACGAGGCTGTTCAGTCATCGGAGAGCAGGAGAGCCTCGTTGAAGAAATAGAACAGTAGTCCAAAACCGCAGCTCAGAGAACTACACACGAACAGATACTGCAAGCTGATACCGGGTATTGGATAGGCCAGATTAATTCCATGTCGCAACAATTCAACGGAGTGGAGTAAGGGGTTCCACGTCACAAAAGGACGAATTGGGCCTGGAAGTGTGTAGGTGGCATAGAAAATTCCAGAGGTCCAGAGCACGAGGCGGTTAATCCCAAATTTTGTCAAGGTTTTAACGATTGGTATGCGATGGCCGATCACCAAAGCGCTGATCCCTACTCCCAATCCGAGAGCAATTGTCAAGAGGAAGTCAACAAGCACAAGGGCAGGATTATCCAGCTTGATCTGCCAATTCCAGAATGAAACACTTAGGAAAACAAGTACCAGAACTGAACCATGGATTCTTGCTTCAATCAAGGCTGAAGCCAGCAACGTGTCTAAGGGACGGATGCGACGATAAAAAAAGAATTTTTGGCGCTTTGAAACCCCTGTAAGGGCCTTGATTCCTATTTTTCTGAACATATAAAGAAGCGCGACCCCGCAAATAAGCCAGACCACAGGATTCAGCAGATCAGTGGACTTCAAACGGATCAAAATCCTGAGCGCTAACAGGGTCATCATCAACGCCAAGGGCTCAAACAAGACCCCCCACACTCCAAAGGATCCCTTTTCCGCCCTGAGAACGAATTCAGTTTCAGAAAGCGCCAGAACAATTCTGATTTGCAGCCAAAGACGATCAATCGTTGACTGGAACCTCCCCACAAGCCCGGGCTGCGTGTTGCTCATGTCTCCGGATGCATCCCGGGAGTTTAACTCTCATGCTTGACATTGGAACGCGCGGAAGCATCCTTAACGATCCAATCCAGCAAGGCCCGTCTCAGACCCTCTTGGCAGCGCCGTTCGAGCCGCGCGAATACCAGCTGCAAAGCCTGCTGAGCCAGGCGTTGGCGCAGACCGGACGGCAGCGCAATCAACGGACTGTCCGACGACAGCAAAATCGCCGCCCGCGCCTGGGCTTCAACACACTCCCCTTGGGGAGCAAGCAACGCCACACACTCAAACCGAATGGCGCTCTGCATGGCGCCGAGGCCATGAATCCGGCAGTCCTCAAAGGCAATCTCAAGTGCTTGAGCTGGATCCGACCACTGCGCGGAAAACAGCACCTCCGGTGTGATTTCAAACCGCAGGATTTGAAACGGTCGGGAGGAATAGAGGAAACGCCCATCGCCCTGACTCTCCATCCGCTGGCGGGTAAGCAGAGCGGCCATCGAGCGCTTCGGGCGCTGCAGAAACCGCTGCAGCACAGCCTGATCGCCACCGGGCAGCGCAACCGTGCAGTGATGGCTGGCCTCGGCAAGGCAGATGAAGGACATACGCATGCATACGATTGCCGACTTGGACCGGCATTGTCAGATGGGCCAACCGATCAGGCATGAACACGACAGCATCGGCACTGTCGACGTCCCCGCTGCGGCGCTCTGGGGAGCCCAGACCCAGCGCTCTATTAACAACTTCGCCATCGGTCATCAGAAAATTCCAGCGGAGCTGATTCATGCTCTGGCTCAAATCAAACAGTGCTGCGCAGCCGTGAACGGTCGCCATGGTCTGTTGAACGACCAGCAGGTTGCCTTGATCGAACGGGCTGGTGAGGCGATCCAAACAGGACAGCATGACGATCAATTCCCCTTAAGTGTCTGGCAGACCGGCAGCGGCACCCAGACGAACATGAACGTGAATGAGGTGATTAGCAACCTCGCCGCCCAGCAATCCGGGGAGAGCCTCGGCTCGCACCGTCCCCTCCATCCCAACGACCACATCAACAGATCCCAGTCGACGAACGACGTCTTCCCTGCTGCAATCCATGTGGCAGCTGCTCTGCAGCTGAAGCAGACGCTGCTGCCGGAGCTGAATCAGCTGATCGCCAGTCTCGATGCCAAGGCCGATGCCTGGCGGGACATCATCAAGATCGGACGAACCCATCTGCAGGACGCAGTGCCGCTGCGCCTCGGCGATGAAGTCAGCGCCTGGCGCGACAGGGTCCGGGACGGCGCCCAATGGCTGAGCGCAGCCCAGGACAAGCTTCTAGCTCTACCGCTAGGGGGAACAGCCGTCGGCAGTGGTTTAAACACGCCGGAACGATTTGCGCACGAGGTTTGTGCTGAACTCGCCAACCGCACCGGATCCGAATTTCAACCGGCCGAGAATCTCTTTGCCGTGATGGCGGGCCATGACGCTCTGGTGCAGGCCATGGCACAACTGCGGCGTCTGGCCGTGACGCTGCTCACGATCGCCAATGACATCCGCCTGCTGGCCTGCGGCCCCAGAGCTGGGCTGGGGGAACTGCTGCTGCCGGCCAATGAACCGGGCAGCTCGATCATGCCCGGCAAGGTGAATCCCACCCAGTGCGAGGCCATGGCCATGGTCTGCACCCAGGTGATCGGCATGGATGCCGCCGTGGCAGCGGCCGGGGCCGGCGGGCATCTGCAGATGAACGTCTACAAACCCCTGATCGGCTTCAATCTGATCGAGGGGATCCGTCTGCTGCAGGACGCCTGCCGGTGTTTCCGGCTGAATCTGGTCAGTGGGATGGAACCAGACCGTGAGCGGATCGCGTTCTACCTGGAGCGATCCCTGATGTTGGTGACGGCTCTGACGCCGGAGATCGGCTACGAAAAGGCCTGCGCCATCGCCCAGCATGCCCACCGTGAGGGGCTAACGCTGCGGGAGGCCGCCCTTCAATCCGGTGCCATCACCGCCGAACGCTTTGACCAGTTGATCGATCCAGCCGCCATGGCCTCCCCCCACCGCTGAGCTCAGGCCGCCCGTTCGGTGGCGGGGTTCTGCTCGCTGACCTGTTTGAGCAGGTCCTCGGCCTCCGCCACCGGGAACCGGTTGATCGCACGCAGGGCCTGACGGGCATGGCTGCGCAGCTGCTCACTGATCGCTTCGCAGTAGGGAACCTGAGCCAGAAGGTCCACGGTGCGGCGCATGATCCGCACCACATCCCCTTCATCCAGCGAGGTGTTGGCGATCAGGTCGGACCAGTCCGTTCCCCTAGCCCAGGCCTCCACCAGCCCCATCAACTCCGGCTCCCACCAGGCCGGCACCACCACACTCAGACGCTCCTGAGCCCGCAACAACTCCCGCCGCAATCCCGAGAGATCGTGCAGCGCCTCTTCCGCAGCTGGAGGGGGAGGAAAACCACTCCAGAGATCAGGCCGGTTCACTTCCGTGCTGATCGCTTCGAACACCGCTGCCAGATCCGGCGGTGAGAGGTCGTCGAGATGGCCGCTCATCAAAGCCAGGCCCAGCCAAAGCTCGTTGTCACCGCGCAGGGCGGCCACGGTCCGGCCAATCTCCGTGGGCATCAGCTCCTCAAGGCAGCCGAACTGCTGAAGAATCTCGAGCAACGCCAGGAAGGTTTCCCAGTGGCGGTTGGAGCGATGGTGCAGCAGCCGCTGACGCTCCTCGATCTCCTGTTCCAGCTCCTCCATCCGGCGCCGATGTTTCTTCAACTGCTTGCGATCACCCCAGCGATGGGCGGGATGGGCTTCCTGCTCCTGTTCCAGGGACTGCACCAGTCGGGCCTGGGTCAGCACTTCGCCGGCCAGGTCGTACTGAGGCGTGGTCATGTCATGACGACGGGCCATGTGGGCCACCGCCAGGGCCAATCCACCACTGGCCTGATCGCCATGGCGCATTTCACCAGCCCTGTGCAGGTCAGGGGAGGCAACCCCATCCACCTGCAGACAGCTCAGTTCGGCATGAATGCTGACGACGGACTGACACGGCAACAGCAGCCAGACGTTCTCATCGCTGAGGCAGAGCAGCAGCGGGAACTGACCGGGGCCGTCCACTTTGTCGACGATCACGGCGGGGGTCACCTTGCCGCGCAGCTGCGGTGATTTGAGGCTCACCAGCGTGCCGGTGCTGGCGAACTGCAACGCCAGGGTGAGTTCGTTGGCCAGGGTCTCTTCAGCCTGTTGCTGCAGAATCCGCAGCAGTCGCCGCTCCTCCCGCAGACGGCCTCGGAGCTTTTCGTACTCCTCGAAGTCCTCCCAGGGGATGTCCCCTGCCACCCCCTCAAGCTGTCCGAGCTGCAGCCTCAGTTGGGACAGCATCTCCTCTTCCTCCACCAGATCCAGGCTGGCCAGATAGCGCCCGAAACTGCGCTCCACCAATTCCCGTGCCTTGTTGAGGTCATGGCGCTGCAGCAGGTTCAGCACCATGCCGTAACTGGGGGTGAACTGACTGACTAGCGGATCCGCAGGGCTGGTGGCCAGCTGCCCCGCTTCCCGAACGCCTTCGAAGCGGCTCTGAACGGTGACGACGTAGCCCTTTGAATCCAGGCCGCGACGCCCGGCGCGACCGGCCATCTGCAGGAACTCACTGCCCATCAGCGGACGATGGCCCCGTTCCGTGCGTTTGGACAAAGCCGCGATCACGGTGGTGCGGGCCGGCATGTTGATACCGGCAGCCAGGGTTTCCGTCGCGAAGACCACCTTGACCAGGCCCTGCTGGAACAGCTCTTCAATCAATTCCTTCCAGGCCGGAAGGACGCCGGCATGGTGGGCGGCGATTCCCCTCAGCAGGGCATCGGCATGGATGCCATCCCGCACCGCCTCAGGGTTGTCATTGCTGTAAGCCGTCAATCGTGCCCGGATCCGGGCCTGCTCCTCCTTGTTGACCAGACACTGAATGCCGAGATCACGCACGGCCTTGTCGCAACCACGGCGGCTGAAAATGAAATAGATGGCGGGGAGCATGTCCCGTTCCGCCATCTGCGCCACCACGAAGCTGATCGGTGGCGGCTCAGGCTGAGGAGGCTTGGCGGAACGTCCCTTGCGTTTGTGCCCCTTCGGCGCACGCCAGACCTTGCAATTGGGGTGGAGTCCGGTTCCCGCCTCATTGAGAAGCGGATGCAAGCCCTTGGCACTGCAGAAGCTGAACTGCAGCGGCACCGGCCGGTGATCG
Source organism: Synechococcus sp. A15-28 (assembly GCF_014280175.1). Lineage (GTDB taxonomy): Bacteria > Cyanobacteriota > Cyanobacteriia > PCC-6307 > Cyanobiaceae > Parasynechococcus. Next base: position 570,838 of record NZ_CP047931.1, on the reverse strand, counting down.
CTGAGCACCAGGGTCGTCGGACCATGCACCTTCTCGATCCAATCGGTGAGCTGCACTGCGTTGGCCACCGTCGCCGACAGAGCCACCAGCTGCACCGAGGGTGGGCAGTGAATGATGGATTCCTCCCAGACCGTGCCGCGCTGGGAGTCGTTCATGTAGTGGCACTCGTCCAGCACCACGGCTTCCACGTCCGCCAGCGGGTCGTCGTGCTCACTGGCTTCCGCATAGAGCATGTTGCGGAAGATCTCCGTGGTCATCACAACGATGGAGGCCTCACGGTTGACGCTGAAGTCACCGGTCATCAACCCGACGTTGTCCTCGCCGTAGGCCTCCCGGAAGTCGCGCAGTTTCTGGTTGGACAACGCCTTGAGTGGCGTTGTGTAGAACACCTTCTGTCCATGGGCGAGGGCCCGATGGATGGCGTACTCCCCCACCAGGGTCTTACCGGACCCCGTGGGGGCACTCACCACCACCGAATGGCCCTGGTTCAGCGCATCGATGGCCTCCAGCTGGAAGTCGTCCAGCGGGAAGGGAAAGATCGTTGTTGGGTCGAGGCCGGACGCAGCCATCACGGGCCCTGAACACCTTCCTGAATCCTAGGGAGGTGGACTGCTCCAGACTTCTTCGCGGCCTGATCGACGCCACAGGGCAGCCAGCGCGCTGCCAAGCAGGCAGTGGACCACCGCTGAGATTGCTCCTGGCAGCGCCGTGAGAGGACTTGCGAAACCACCACTGCGGGCCAGGACGACCGCCAGCCCGGAATTCTGCATGCCCACTTCAATGCTGATGGTGCGCTGGGCCTGGCTGGAGGCCCCCGCCATTCGAGCCATCAGGAAACCCAGCAGAAACCCTCCGCCGTGGAGCAGTAGACAGGCCAGCAGCAACAGCGCCCCCTGCTCGAGCAGCAGCTGACGCTGACTTCCCACCACGCTGGCCACGATCAGAACGATGGCGACCACCGCAATTGGAGGCATGGCCGGCTCCACACGGCTGGCCAACCTCGGCAATCCCTGTTTCAGCAGCACCCCACAGGTCACAGGCACCAGCACCACCTGCAGCACCCGCAGCAGCAGCAACCCGCCATCCACCGGCACGTACTGGCTGGCCAGAACGTCCGTCAGTCGTGGCGTCAGCACCACAGCCGCCACGGTGCTGATGCTGGTCATCACCACCGATAAGGCCACATCCCCCTTGGCAATCAGCGTCACCACATTGCTGGCGGTCCCCCCCGGACAACAGCCCACCAAGATCAGACCGACAGCCAACGGTGTGGGCAGCTGCAACACCATGGCGATGGCCGCCGCCAAGGTCGGCATCACCAGGAACTGGGAGATCAACCCCACGGTCGCCGTTCCAGGCTGTCGGCTGACCCGCAGGAAGTCGCGCGGCGCCAGGCCGAGGCCCATGCCCAGCATGATCAAACCCAGCCCGATGGTGATCAACGGTCCCCGGAACCAGCTGAACAGAGGGGGGTGCACCAACGCCAGCAGTGATCCCAACAGCGTCCAGAGCGGAAACAACGTGGTGAATCGCTCGAGGGACATCACCGGCCAGTGAAACGCCCATCCTGATCCCCAGTGACCGCCCAGACTGGAGCCATGGCTTCCCTGGACCCCGCACGCCGACGCACGCTTCACAGCTGGAGCAGCGGTGATCTGCCGTGGACCCTGCAGCGGGCTCAGACCGAGCAACCCCCTTTACTGGATCTGGCCAGCAACGATTACCTCGGCCTCAGCCGTCATCCGGAGGTGATCGAAGCGGCCAGCGAAGCTCTTCGCAACGATGGAGTCGGGGCCGGCGCCTCACGCCTGGTCACCGGCAGCAGGCCCCGTCACGCCCATCTGGAGGCCGATCTGGCCGAGTGGCTTGGACGCGCCTGCGTGCTGCTGTTTCCCAGCGGCTTCCAGGCGAACCTCGCAGCCGTCAGCGTGCTGGCCAACCGGCACACCACCGTGCTGGCCGATCGACTGATTCACCACTCGCTGCTGGTGGGAGTGCGGGCCAGCGGTGCCCGTCTGCAGCGCTTCCAGCACAACGACCTGACGGATCTCGAGCGGCGGCTTGAGGCGTTGGCCGGCCAGCCGGGATCCGTGGTGGTGCTCAGCGAAAGCCTGTTCAGCATGGAGGGCACCAGTCCCGATGTGGCCGCGCTGGCTGTGCTGTGCCAGCGCTTTGGGGCGGATCTTCTGATGGATGAAGCCCATGCCCTCGGGGTCCTGGGTCCGGAGGGTCGTGGCCTCTGCTTCGGCATCGAACCGGTGCGTCTGATCAGCGGGACCTTCGGGAAAGCCTTCGGCAGTGGCGGGGCCTTCCTGGCCTGTGATGCCGACCTCGGCGACGTCTTGCTGCAGACCAGTGGCGCCTTCCGCTACACCACGGCGTTGGCTCCACCCCTGGTAGCCGGAGCCCAGGCGGCGCTGAACCTGATCCGATCCCATCCGCACTGGAGCCGACAACTGCAGCAGCGGGCGAGCCGCTGGAGGGATGCCCTGGAAAGCGAAGGCTGGACACGGCCTGCGGGGCTGGGACCTGTGCTGCCCCTGCTGTTGGGCGACGATGCAGCGGCCCTTGCCGGTCAGGCAGGTCTGGAGGACAACGGATTGCTCTGTGTCGCGATCCGGCCGCCCACCGTTCCGGAAGGGACCGCACGGCTGCGGCTGGTGCTGCGACGCGACCTGCCGGATGAGACGGTGGAGCAGCTGCTGAAGGCCCTCCCCTGCCCATGAATCAGGTGATCGCCGCCCATGGCTGGGCCGGGGATGCAACGGTGTGGCGGGCCTGGCAGCGGCGGTTTGAGGCCGAGGGCTGGCACTGGGATGCGCTGGAACGGGGCTATGGACAGCGGGAACCCCGCCGGCCGGCCTGGACTGAGCAGCCGGGTCGGCGTCTGGTGATCGCCCACTCCCTAGGGATCCATCTCCTGCCGGAGACCATCCTGCAAAGGGCGGATGCCGTGGTGAGCCTGGCGGGTTTTACCGCCTTCGTGCCCGCAGGCGCCGCAGGACGGGCGCTGGCTGTGGCGCTCAAGGGCATGGCCTCCAGCTTGGGGACAGCGGAGGAGGCAGGGATGTTGCGCAAGTTCCTGACCCGCTGCGCCTCACCCCTGCCGCTCTCGGCTCTGCCAAACAATGCACTGCTGCAGGGGTTGGATCCCCCAGGCCGCCAACGGCTTCAGCAGGATCTGGCCCTGCTTCAGCAGTGTCGAGACCTGCCGAAAGGCTGGCCCGAGGCAGCCAAGGTTCTGGTGGTGCAAGGGGAGCAGGACGCGATCGTCTGCCCGGAGAGCCGAACCCAACTGCTGCAGGCTCTGAACATGGCGCGGACCGACCACGTTTTCCGCCCTGATGAGGGGCATGCCCTGGTGACGCCGGCGGTGCTGGATCTGGTGTTGCGCTGGTCAGGTCATCCATGACCGATCCCTGGAGCCAACGGGTTGTGGCGCGCTTCAGCCGATCCGCGGATCGGTACGACGGCGCCGCCAGGCTCCAGCGCGCCACGGCCAGGCAACTGGCTGAGCGCTGCCGTCGCCAGCCCATACCCAGAGGGCTCTGGGTGGATCTCGGCAGTGGCACCGGCTTACTGGCGGATGATCTGGAACGCCTGCATCCCGGCCAGAGGGTGCTGCGGCTTGATGGCAGCGACGCCATGCTCCGCCGCCATGCTCCAACGGCCCAAACCAGCTGTGTGGATCTGAACCAGCCGTTGCCGACCTGGAGCTCAGCGCCGGTGCTGCTGAGTTCCAGTTTCGTTCTGCACTGGCTGAGCGAGCCAACGCGATGTCTGCAGCATTGGTTTGAACAACTTGGGCAAGGGGGCTGGCTGGTCGTTGCTGTTCCTGTAGCCGGCAGTTTCCATCAATGGCATCAGGCCGCTGAACGAGCCGAACTGCCCTGCACAGCACTGCGCTTCCCAAGAGCCGATGACCTGTTGGACGCTCTCCCTGCCTCGGCAGTACGTCATCAACGGCTGCATCGCTTCAGCCGCCGGGCCCAGCGGCCACTGGAGCTGCTGCGTCCGATGACCAGCATCGGAGCCGGCACCAGCCGGCATGCCGCCCTGGGACCTGGTCAGTGGCGTCGTCTGGCGCGAGCCTGGCCCGATGCGGAAACGCCGACCCTCACCTGGCAGGTGCTGAGCCTGATGCTGAATCGATGAACCATTCATCTCCCCAGATCGTGGTCTGCGGCACGGACACCGACGTGGGCAAAACCGTCGTCAGCGCCTGGCTGGTGCAGGGGCTGAACGCTCATTACTGGAAGCCGGTGCAGAGCGGACTGGAGGACGGCGGCGATCTCGGCCGGGTGCAGGACCTTCTTCAGCTCGCCCCTGACCGCATGCTGCCCGAGGCCTATGCGTTTCAACAGCCGGTATCGCCCCATTGGGCCGCTGAGCTGGACAGCACCATGCTCAACCCCGAGGCCTTGGTCGTTCCTCACTGCTCGGCGCCCCTGGTGGTGGAGACCGCCGGCGGACTGATGGTGCCCTTGACGCGGCAATGGCTGCAGATCGACCAGCTGCAGCGCTGGGGTCTGCCGATTGTTCTGGTGGCCCGCAGCGGGCTCGGAACTCTGAACCACACACTGCTGAGCCTGGAGGCCCTCAAGCGTCGTCAGTTGACGGTGCTGGGGCTGATCCTCAACGGCCCCGCCCATGCCGACAACCCAGCCACCCTTGAACACTTCGGTGGTGTGCCGGTTCTGGCTCATCTGCCGCCCCTCGCCCCTCTGACGGCTGAATCACTGGCCAGGGAATGGAGACGTCAGCACTTGAGCTCTAAATTCCAGGACCTGCTTGGCATCCAACAGCCATGAAGCCACCTCAATCGCTGATCAGCCTGGTGCTGGTGATCCTGTGCGGGGGGATTCTGGTGCTGTTCACCGATGTTGAACTGCTGCTGGTGCGTTGGGTCAACTGCGGCCCCATCGCCACGGAGGCTCAGAAAAACAGTCAGGTCTGCCGCTGATCAGCCGAGGGATTTCGAGCGCAGCGGACACGTTCCCATCCGCATCGACACCTGACGAACGGCCTGGGACAGCGGCCAACCCTGACGCAGCTGTTCGTGGATCTGATCAATCTGAAGGGGGGACCACCCCCTCATCTCCAGAAACACGCGAATGGAGGGCCAACCACCTTCTGCAAACACTTCGCTGCGCTGGCCCTCAAGGCCAACCGCCTCGGGACCAGCCCCAGCAGCAGGAACAAAGCGTTTCGACAGCCGTCGAGATCGCGTTGTGGCCATGGGATGGCACTGCGGCTCCGAGACCCAATATGACAAGAGACGCCCAGGCCGCCATGAGAACAACGGCTGATCAGTCACGACATCCGAACCTTTGGCCGCCGTTCACGCAGATCGCCTCAGCAGCGCTGCCACAACGGGTCATCGCCGGTGAAGGTGCCCTGTTGCTCCGCGAGCAGGGCCGTCCCCTGATCGATGCCATCAGCAGCTGGTGGGTGACGCTGCACGGCCACGGTCACCCAGTGATGGCCAAGGCCATTGCCGATCAGGCAGCCCGCCTCGAGCAGGTGATCTTCGCTGATTTCACCCATGAGCCAGCGGAGCGCCTGGGCGAGCGGCTCAGCCAGATCACGGGGCTCGATCGGCTGTTTTTCTCCGACAACGGCTCCACCGCTGTGGAAGTGGCGTTGAAGATCGCTTGTCAGTGGTGGGTGAACCGCGGCGAACCGCGGCACCAGATCGTGGCTTTCGACGGGGCATATCACGGCGACACCTTCGGAGCCATGGCCGTGGGCGAACGCAACCTGTTCAGCGAACCCTTCGACGACAAACTCTTTCCCGTTGCCCGCTGCCCCTGGCCCGCCACCTGGTGGGATGACCCGGACGTGGAGGCCAGGGAGCAGGCTGCCCTGGCGGTGCTGGAAACCACGCTGCAGCAGCCCACCGCTGCGGTGATCCTGGAGCCATTGCTGCAGGGCGCCGGCGGGATGACGATGGTGCGCGGCAGCTTTCTCCAACAGGTGGAGGCGCTGGTGCGCCAATCAGGCGCACTGCTGCTCGCGGATGAAGTCCTGACTGGCTTCGGGCGATGCGGCGACTGGTTCGCCTGCCGGCGTGCCGGAATCCAGCCGGATCTGATGGCACTCTCCAAAGGCCTGACCGGGGGTTGTCTGCCCATGGGCGTGACCATGGCCAGCGAACGGATCTTCTCGGCCTTTGTTGGCGCAGACCCCAGCCTGACCCTCTGGCACGGCCACAGCTTCACGGCCAATCCGCTGGGATGCGCCGCGGCCAACGCCAGCCTTGACCTTCTTGAGCAGAACCCCGAGCAGTTCCAGGGGTTCGAGGCCCGACATCGTCCCCATCTGGAACAACTCCAGAGCCACCCCAAGGTGAAGCACTGCCGCCTGACCGGCACCGTGGCGGCCTTCGATCTCAGCGTCAGCGGAGATGCCGGCTATCTCAATCCAGCCGGGCCGACCATCAAACGGATCGCCCTGGAGCATGGGGTGTTTTTAAGGCCCCTGGGACAGGTGGTGTACCTGCTGCCACCGCTGTGCATCAGCGACGATCAGCTGGCTCAGTGCTATTGGGCCATCACAACGGCCCTGGATCAGATCTGACGACCGTTGCGGCTCAGGGTCCGGCCTGAATGGCTGCCGTCACATCAGCACGGGAGAGGCCGTAGGGCAGTGAGCAGCGACGCTCCTCAGCACCGGGTTGCTGCCAGATCACCACAACGTCTTCGCGTTCAAGGCGGATCTCAGCAGACCAGTCAGGCCGGGTGAGCGCCCAACGACAGGGATCGCCGTCGATGCGCTCAGCGTTGAGGCTGCTGAGCCAGTCCTCCAGCGCCCTCAGGGAGTGCTGATTCAACGGGGTGTTCGATGGAGGCTGAGGAGACATCGGACAACCAATCGGGTGACACCTGCCAGGCTCGCCCCTGAACCCCTGCAACACCAAGCCCCACGATGAGGCTGAGCAGCAACGCCAGGGCCAGCAACAGCAATGCGGTCCACTCTCCCCCCGAGAGGGGGCGGCGTTCGCCGATGCCATCCCATCCATCCACGGCCTCGGTGGGCTGCGGGGCGGGAGATCGCTGTGGTTGCAAGCGCTGCCGCAGTTGCTCGTCATACAGACGACGGCGCACGGGGTCGGCGAGGAACTCATAGGACTCCTTCAGCCGCTGGAAGTCCCTGGCCGCTTCAGTCGCCGGGAGCGTGGTGGTGTCGGGATGCAGTGCCTTGCTGCGTCGGCGGAAGGCCTGCCGGAGGCTGGCCTGGGACGCCTGGGCGGACACCCCCAACCGCTCGTAGTGACTGAGGTCGCGCTCGGACACAGGGGTCAGCCGGTCATCCATCCTAGGGAGAGTTGCCGCAGCACCCCATGCCCGACTCCTCGCCAGGAGCCGCGTTCTGGGAGGCGCTCGGCTGGACACCTGAGCCCTCGCAGCTCGATCAGCTGAAGGCTCTTCAGGATCAGCTGCGCAGTTGGAACAGTCGGGTCAACCTGACGCGCCTGGTGGAGGGGGACGACTACTGGATCAACCAGGTGTTCGACAGCCTCTGGCCGCTGCGAACAGAACTGGGCACGCCCCATCAGAGCCGAATGGCCATTGACGTGGGCACCGGGGGTGGGTTTCCAGGACTCGCCGTGGCCATCGCCATGCCCGGCACCCGGATGACGCTGCTGGATTCCGTTGGCCGCAAGACCGCTGCCGTGCAGGCCATGGTGGATGCCCTTGGACTGCGTGAGCGGGTCAGCGTGCGGACGGACCGCATCGAAAGCGCCGGCCACGACAGGACCCTGCGGGGAGGCTTCGATCTGGCGATGGCGCGGGCGGTGGCCGCTGCACCGGTGGTGGCGGAATATCTCGTGCCGCTGCTGAAAACCGAGGGGAATGCTCTGCTGTACCGCGGCCAGTGGGGCGAAGCGGACCAACATCAGCTGAAACGCGCACTCCTACCGCTCAAATCTCAACTGAGCTCCAGCCAGCGCTGCCAGCTCCCGGCGGAGCGTGGCGTGCGCCACCTGATCAGAGTGCAACCGGTCAGCCCCTGTCCCCGCCAATTTCCACGCGCTGTGGGTGTTCCCAGCCGGCAACCCCTGGGGGACTGAATCAGACGCTGCTGAGACGCATCTGCGCCTCACCCGCCAGCCTGGACTTCAATGCGCGCAGGATGTCTGGGATCTGCTGTCGCCATGGACTGGCCTGCAGAACGGCATCCAGCTCAGTGATGGAGACCCGCTCGTCGAGAGCATCGGCATTGGCTCCGGCGAACCAATGGCCACCACTGCCCAGCAACCGGTAACGGGCCCGGGCATAACTCTCCAGATCCCAGGCCTCGAGGAGGTTGTGCAGCCAGAGCAGCACGGGAAGGTTGATCTCTCCAGGCGTGTCCTGCCAACGGGGAAGCCCGATGCGCCAGCTGTTCAACCAGGCCTGTCCCAGAGCCGCCTCTGCAGCCTGTTGCAGACGTCGATGCACCGGCTCAATCAGCCCATCGGCATGGTCCAGCCGGTCCACAGCCTCGAGGTGCAGATCCAGATCCGACGGTCGGGCCGCTCCAACGCTGATGGTGTGCACCCGGGGGTCGCGCAGACAGAAGAGATCGTTGAAGACGATGGGATGCAGCGGGTCACACAGCTCCAGCAAACGCTGGGATGGGGTGTGGAGATGGCCGCCCTTGTCGGTGGGACTGATGATGAACACCCCCATGTCCTGCCGCTGCGCTGCATCCAACGCCGGCGCGTTGTCCTGGCGGATGTAGTACCAGTGGACGTTCATGTAATCGAAGGCCCCGCTGTCGCAGCTGGCGACGATCACGTCGGTGGGACCGTGGGTGGAGAAACCCACATGACCGATGCGCCCATCGGCCTGCCACCGCCGCACCACCTCCATGCAGCCACCGGGACGCAGGGTCTGCTCCAGATGCTCCGGCAGGTTGATCCCGTGAATGGCCAGCAGATCCAGACGCTGGCAGTCGAGCCGCTCGAAGCTGAGGGCCAGCTCGGCCTCAAAGGCATCCGGGTCCTCGCGGGGGGGCACCTTGCTCTGCAGAATCCGCGTCGGATCCGGCGCTGCCGGCAAGGCCCACCCCAACTGGCGCTCTGAGCTGCCGTAGTGACGGGCGGTCTCGACGTGATGCAAGCCCAGTTGCGTCGCGCGCTGAAGCGTCGCCTGCAGGTTGGACTGGGACTCGGAGCTGATCTCGCCTGCGGGCAGATCCGTCCAGCTCTGTTGAAAACGCATCCCACCCAGAGACAGCACCGGAATGGACAACTCCGTGCGACCGAAACGGCGGGTGAGCAGGTTGGGCATCAACCCCTGGGGCGTGGTTGCAGATCCTGGCGAATCAGGTCGCTGCGCAGCGTGTCGAGTTCCTCAAAAGGCACCCAATGGATGCAATCAACAGGACAGGTGTCGATGGCTTCCTGAATGCATTCCGTGCTGTCACCATCCTGACGAATCGCTCTGGAGCGACCGAGATGAGGCTCCACAACAAACGTATTCCCCGCAACGTGGGCGCAGTAGCGGCAACCGATGCAGATGGATTCGTCCACCCAAACCGCTCGTTCGCGAAGCTCCCCCCCTAGCCGTGGCTCACATCCAGAACGTTCGATCGGTTGGTCGGTTGACGCCGAAAACGCGAGCGAGGGATCCATCGGATCGGATGGAATCAGGCGTCCCAGCGGGTCACCACGAGTTCGATGGAGCCATCCTGTTTGACCTGTTGCTCAGCCACCTGGAAACCCTCCGAGTCGCTGGCCCTGAGGACCGTGTTGAGGGCGTAGCGCTGGGTCAGCTTGGAGAGAAACCGTTCGACGGGGATGGTCTGCTTCCAGAGATCAAGGTCAGTGACCAGTTCGTAGGCGCCGGTCTGGGCGTTCCAACGAAATCCGAGGTCACCACCATGATCCATTGAAACGGCGAGATCCGCGGTCACGGTCTGTCCGCGATAGCCGCGCACGGGTTGTTCACCTTGATCAGGCTTGAAGCCAAGATCCTCCAGGGCCTGCACGAGAGGCTCGAGCTGACGCAGTTCGGTTTTAACGGTGCTGAAGTGCGACATCAGTGCAGGTGATTCGGTAGGGGCTGGGACTGGAACTCGGGCTGCTGGAAGGCTTCGGCGGTGAATTCCCGTCGTTCAACCGTTCCTAGGGCAGCTTCCAGACGCTCAGTGAGCTGTTGACACGCCTCTCCGGACACACCTTCCAACAGTTCTTCCACACGACCATCCGGTCGAATCGTGAAACGAACGGTGCGTTGAGGCATCCAACAAGGAGCGCTGAGGCGCGAATGCTAATCGGGGTCTGCGGAGACCGTCGCCATGACCGTTACAGGTTGTCGACAAGCCCGGCGGCAGCGATCAGCTCAGGAAACCTTCATCAATCAAGGTCTGCAGCCGAGCAAGAACGGCTGGATCTTCCAGCTGCTCGAGGGCAGTGCGCGCTTCATCCCGCACCGACGCTTCCTCGTCTTGGAGCAGAGCCGACACAAGCGCCTCCACCAGCTCCAACTGCCTGGGAGCAACCAATTGCTCGTAAAGACGCCCAAGGGCCCAGATGCAATTGCTGCGCACCACAGGTTCGCTGTCGATGGCCAGGCTGACCAGCAATTGACTGGCTGCCGGATCGGCCTTGGCCGGAGAGCGGCTCCCCGCTTCAGCGAGGGACCCCGGACACCAGATCCGCACCGCGGGCACGTCGGTCTGCAGCGCTCGGATCAACGGATTGAGAATTGGAGCATCGGGATAATTCCCCAGGCTCCAGGCCGTGGCCTTACGAACGTAGGCATTGCCGTCTGACTGCAGCAGGCTCAGCAGGGGGTCGACAGCCGGCGGGGACGGATTGCGGCCGAGGGCATAGACAGCGCTCATCCGTTCCACCGGGCAGGGGCGCGTCAACAGGCTGAGCAGCAGCGGAACAGCCCGGGGATCACGGTGTTCGCAGAAAATTCTCAGCCCCTGAAGACGCTGGTCATGACCCTGCTCGAGCCAGACCAGACCTTGATCACAGGCGCGCGCAACACCCTGAGAGTCCAATGGAGACCCTTCGGCCTCGATCGCATCAAGGGGGTCGATGTCCTGTTCGGCCGCGAGTTCCTCGGCCAGTAAATCCGGATCGACGGAGAGTCCGGACATCCCATGATCACGTTGCCGGGCGTCGCTTTCGCTCATGTTGGGATCGTAGGTCGACAGTCCGTCTCCACGACAGTTCGATCATGGAGAATCCAAGTCTCTCTGAGACGGTCATGTCCGCGCAGCCAGCCATCGAGCGGACCGTGGTGCTGCATGTCGGCATGCACAAGACGGCCTCGACGTACATCCAGAAGCGACTCCGCAAAAACCGCGGACTTTTGCGACGTCATGGCCTGCTGATGCCTGCGCGACGGCCCCAGGATCGTGTTCTGTTGGACGCGCTTGCCAACGGGCGCTGGAAACCCTGGCGACGTTGGCTCAACCGAGCCGAAACCAGAGGCTGCCATCTGCTCGTTTCCCACGAGGCCCTGTCCTGGTCCCTTTCAAGAACAGTGAACCTGAAGTCCCAGCCGCGGGGCTTGTGGCTGGCCGAAAAGCTGCAGGCCCATGGATGGAAATTGAAGGTTGTGGGCTTCATTCGCGACCAGGAGAGTTACCTCAACTCCCGCTACACCCAGCTGGTCAAACGTTTAACGGTTCACGGCGATTTCAAGTCCTACGTGACCCGGGTGATGACGGAGAGCACCATCAGTGAATGTGACTTGATGACGTTGTTCGGCTGGCTCGTGGATCACGTGTCAGTGGAGACCGTGATGATTCCCTTCGGTTCTGCGCTGGACTGCCACGGCCGATCGATCCAGACACGCCCTGACCCCTACGAACAGTTGCTCGCGGAGCTGCCTTTACCAGCGAAGGTTGCAAAACAAAGTCGACCGGCCCGTTCCAAAAATCAGCAACCAGGACGCCTTGGGGTTGCCCTCGCCCGAGCGATTGGGACCCACCTCACAGAGCAGAACCCCAAGATCCTCCGAAAGCACGACAAGGCACTCAGAGCAGCGATCGAAACCCTGGCCAGACAGCAGGGATGGCCCAATCAGCCTTTTGATGGTCTGGACACCGAGCTTCGGGAAACCATCCGGGATCGTTACGCACATTCGAATGCAGAGTTCTGCCGGTGTTTCTGGCCATTCGTGCAGTGGGATGACCTCTTCCCCGCTCAACCCGAAAACGTGACGACTGCCATTGCGTCGGATCAGCAACAGGAGGAGACCCGCCAACTCACCGCTTTACGCGATCGGTTGATTGCCGATACCGTCAACGGTGGTTAACGGTTGTTTCCCAGGATGACGATTGCCTCCTCAACCCGACCTTTGCTCAACCTTCAGGGCGTGGTTCGAGAGGTCAGCGGCTCCAAAGAAACAACCAAACGCTTGCTGAATGGCCTCAGCTGGCAGCTGATGGAAGGCCAGAGGGTTGGTGTTATCTCTGCATCGATGCGTGAAGCCCACGCCCTACTGGAGTGTGCAGCGGGAGTTGTATCCGTTCAAAAAGGTGAGGTGTCGATCAACACCAATGTCAGTTGGCCACTCGGTGTTCGTGGTGGATTACTGAGCTCACTAACGGGTCGACAGAACGCTGCCTTCCTTCAAGGTGTGTACGGCCATGGCGGCCAGCGAAACAGGGATCTCGAGGTCATTCAAACCCTGGCAGATCTGGAGGAGGGATTCTTCGATAAACCCCTGCGTGTGTACAACAAGTTCATGCGGGCAAGGTTTTACCTTGCTGTTGCCCTTGCCTTCGACTTTGACACTTACATCATCCCCAAGATCTTTGCCTGGAAGTCTGATGCAACATCAGAACGATTGTTGAGGCTCCAACAGGCCCTGCGGGAGAGAACTGCAGGAAAGTCTCTGATTATGACCCATACGGATTACAACGTTCTCCAGCAATATTGCCAGGACGGCATCGTTCTTCATAACGGCACAATCGCATACTCGGGACGTTTTGATGCGTGCCAAAGCTGGTACCTGGCCAACATCAAAGACACCCCCGAAGATGATTCCCTTGACAGCGATGCCGATGAAGAGAACGACTCATCATCCGAGAGCAATGATGAAAACGAGGGTCTCAACGCCGACCTCTGGTAATCACTGTTGCTCAGCAAGGAGCTGTCAGATCCTGTCACCCCACCGGAGCTGGAGCCAGCATGTCACCCGGCAGCCAGATCCTGGCGCTGACAGCCACAAGCGCCAATCCGAACAGCACGACAATCAGCGCCGGCAAGAGGGTGGTTCGAAAAAAAGACAATGGCGTCAGACGATGCGAGCGCCATTCTGCTGGGGAAGGCGGCGCAACAGCAGCCATGAGCCCACAAGAACCGCCAGTCCGCCCCAACCGTTGAACTGCTGATGCAGCAGAAATCCTCCGATTCCGATCAATCCACCGAACAACACCCCACAGGACCACACAAACCGGGCCAGCAACGTTGACAGGCTCTCCTGCGGCTCCACCTGGAAGCGCTGCCGCAACCGAGCCCAACCGGGGCCGGGTGGCTGCACCTTACGGATGAAGGTTTCCAGCACCGCCTCCGATTCCGGCGGGGTGAGCAGCATGGCGCTCAGCCACACCACCGCTGAAACGCCAGTGATCACCGCCAGCCGCAGGCCGTAATCCTCAATTCTCACAACGGGCAGCACCGAGGTGAGCAAACCGACGACGAAACCGCAGAGCATGGCCGCCAGTTCCGCCGCCGCATTCACCCGCCACCAGAACCAGCGCAACACCAACACGACGCCAGGCCCGGACCCGATGGCGATCACAAGACGGAACACGGTGCCGATGCTGTCGCTGATCAAGGCCGTGACCACGCCCAGCATGAGCAGCAAAACCGTGGTGAGCTGCCCCACCAGCAGCAGCTCACCAGAACCAGCCCTCGGGCGGATGAAGCGTTGGTAGAGGTCATGGGTGAGGTAGCTGGCCCCCCAGTTCACCGATGTGCTCACCGTGCTCATGAAGGCTGCCACCAGCGACACCACCACCAATCCCAACGCCACCGGAGGCAGCAGCTGCACCGCCAAGGCGGGGTAGCTCAACTCCCAGTCCCCCTGATCGGGAAGCAGCACCAGCGCCGCCAGGGCCACCACCACCCACAGCCAGCTGCGCACCAGATAATTCACCACCAGAAAAACCCAACCCGCCAACCGCGCCTGCTGTTCATCACGGGTGGCGAGCATGCGTTGAATGAATTCACCACCACCGTCACTGCGGCGGAAACTCCACCACTGAATAGCGATGTAGGCCAGGAACATCGGAACCGAGATGCCGGCTCCCTCCAACCAATGCACCCCGCCGTCTTCGATGGACCAGGGAACGAGAGACAGCAGCTCCGGGCGGTTCATGCCCTCCAGCTGATCCAGCAGCCCTCCCATACCGCCAGCGGCATGCAACGCAGCAATGGCGACGGCGAGGGCCCCGAGCAACGCCAGCACCAGCTGCACCAGATCCGTCACCACCACGGCCCAGAGACCACCAGCCACGGTGTAAGCCAGCACCATCAAGGCCACCACGGCCAGGAGCCACAACGTGTCAGGCACGCCGAAGGCCGCGGGCGCGCCGGTGACGATGCCCAGCGCTTCCACCACTTTGCGCAAGGCCAGAAAGGCATAGCCGATGCCGATGCAGTTCACCGGCAGAGCCAGTAGGAACGCCTTGACCCCCCGCAACCAGGCTGCGGCAGAGCCTCCGTAACGAAGTTCCGTGAACGCCGCATCGGTGAGCACGCCACTGCGACGCCACAACGGCGCGAACACCACAGCCATGGCCACATGGGCCAGGCCAAAGCTCCACCACTCCCAGTTCCCCGCCAGTCCACGGCTGCCGATCAACCCCGCCACATAGAGAGGGGTGTCGATGGAGAACGTCGTCGCAGCCATCGATGCACCAGCCAGCCAGCCACTGAGACGACGACCGGCAACGAAGTAGTCCTCCTCACCGCTGTTGCGACGGGCCAGCCACAGCCCCAGCACCAGCGTCAGAACCAGATAGGCCCCGAGCAGTGCCCAGTCGATCGGTGCCATAACCCGCCATCTTCAGGCATCAGTCTGGGATGGTTCGTAAAGTTCGGCCCAAACAGAATGGGGCGATCGTGAAAGGGAAAGGCTTTATTTACATCCCCCATCACAAGCTCGTCTATGCACGAGTCCCAAAGTGCGCAAACACATCGATCAAAACAGCTCTATCTGAACTCATACAAGCAGTACCAACGACCAATCCACGCACTGAACGAGCACTGGAACCAACAAACGATCGCTTCTGGAAAAACTGCACCACAGAAGCAAAATTTTTAAAATCTGAAAAATACACAGCCCTTCGCAAAAAAGTTTTTTGCTTTACATTCATCCGAGAACCACTACAAAGACTTCACTCTTGTTATCGAGAAAAGGTTCTGCGTCCATCGGTCTTTCCGGCGATGAAGCGTCTTGGATATGACAAGACCATGAGCTTCAGTGAATTTGTTGAGCTCACGTGCAGCCTGAGCCTTGATGCGATGGATGTTCATACCCAACCGCAGACTTTCCTGATCAGCGACTCAAAAGGAAAGCTTCCCGACTTCATCGGCTGCATCGAATCTATGAGGACAGACTGGCAGCGCCTAAACGAGCAGATGTTGCAACGTGATATTCCCATAAGCCGAGAACTCCCCCACCTCAACAGCAGTCGAAAGGGAGAGAGCAATCAATCTCAATCCATTCGACTGCTCGAACGGGTGCAACGCCAATTCGAAATGACCTACGGACTCGACATCCAGCTCCATCAAAAGCTCACCGCCGCTCAGCTCCCCTGACGTTGACGCCGTAACTGACCGCAGGCAGCGTTCTGATCCAGGCCGCGGCTGGCTCGCAGACTGACGGCCACACCACGACGCTCGAGCACACGCTGGAAGGTCTCAATTCTGGAGCGGGTGGGGCGTTGAAACTCCTCCTCCTCAATTGGGTTGTAGGCGATCAGGTTCACGTGGCTCTGGAAGCCCCCCACCCGGTCCGCCAGTTCGGCGGCGTGCTCGGGGGCATCGTTCAAACCGCCAAGAAGGATGTACTCAAAACTGACGCGACGGCCGGTGACGGCCAGGTAGTGACGACAGTCCTCCAGCAAGGCCTCATAGGGATAGGCATGAGCCGTGGGGATGAGCTCTTCCCGCAGGGCTTGGTTGGGGGCATGAAGGCTCACCGCCAGGGTGAACTGGGCTCGACCCAGGGTGTCCAGAGCCAGTTCTGCGAGTTGTGGAAGCGTTTTCGGAACACCAACGGTGCTCACCGTGATGCGACGTTGACCGATCCCAAGGTCGTCGTTGAGGCAGCGGATGGCATCCAGAACCGCCTGGCTGTTGAGGAGTGGCTCCCCCATGCCCATGAACACGATGTGGGAGGGGCGGCGGTCCATCACCTCCCGCACACTCAGCACCTGATCAACAATTTCGTGGGTCCGCAGAGAGCGTTGCAGGCCGCCTTTGCCCGTCGCGCAGAAACGGCAGGCCATCGGACACCCCACCTGGCTTGAGACACACACCGTGAGTCGTTGATCGGTGGGAATTCCGACAGTTTCAATCGTCTCGCCGTCATCGGTGGACAACAGCAATTTCGTTGTGGCATCGGCTGCGACTGAACGGTGCACCTCCTTGAGGCGGCCCACCTCAACCCCTTCCGCCTTGAGGGATGCCCGCCAGGCCTTGGGGAGCACGGTGATGTCCGCCAGGGATCGGGCCCCCTTGGCATAGAGCCAGTCATGGAGCTGCCGCCCACGAAAGGGCTTCTGCCCCTGAGCAACCGCCCAGCTCTCCAGCTCGACCGCGCTGCGGCCGAGCAACATCCGGCTCACCAGATCAGGAGACCATGGCCCAGCTTGATCTCCACCACCAGCAAAGCGATGAAGCCGAGCATGGCAGCACGCCCGTTGAGCTTTTCGGTGTGACCGTGGAAGCCAAATCGCGGCAGACGACGCTGGGGGATGTCGGTGGGCTCAAGCATCGGTGGATCAGCGATGGGATGGCAGGAGGCGGTGATCAGTCATCAGAAAGCAGACCCTCTTCCTGAAGCCCTTCAACGGCTTCAGCGTCAACGACCTGCTCCTCCTTCAGCTCATTGTCGGCGTCCGGGCGAGCGAACGCTGCGAAGTTGCTGGTGTTGGGGTCGATGTTGTGACGGGTGCGGGTTGCTTCAAGATCCGCATCGCTGGGGTCGTCCAGAACTGCCGTGGAGCTGGCAGCCGGAGGCATCTCCACCGTGTAATCGGGACGGAGGTTCTGCATGCGGCGGTAACCGGCGGGATCCTCCGAGAGGATGTCCGGGTGAGGGCCGGCCTCCTTCTGGAGCTCCTCTTCGAAGCCACTGAAGCCGGTGCCTGCAGGGATCAGGCGACCGATGATCACGTTCTCCTTGAGGCCCCGCAGCCAGTCGCTCTTGCCTTCGATGGCAGCTTCCGTAAGCACACGCGTGGTCTCCTGGAAGGAGGCAGCGGAGATGAAGCTGTCGGTGTTGAGCGAGGCCTTGGTGATCCCCAGGAGCACCGGGGTGAACTCGGCGGGAGCGCCACCGGTGATCGCCATGGCCTGGTTGGTGTCCTCCACCTGACGCAGTTCGATCAGCTCACCGGGCAGCAGGGTGGTGTCACCGGCGTCCTCGACCCGCACCTTGCTGGTCATCTGGCGGACTATCACCTCAATGTGCTTGTCGTCGATCGACACGCCCTGGGACTTGTAAACGTTCTGCACCTCGGTCACCAGACGGTGCTGCAGATTGGCGATCGCTTCCTGAGCCGCTTCCATCAGCGGCTTGCGGCTGCGGAGATCTTCAAAGAAGCACTCGAGCAACTCGTGTGGGTTGATCGGACCATCGGTCAGCAGCTCGCCGGCGGTGACCTGCTGGCCATCGCTGACCATCACGTTGCGACCCAGAAGAATCGGGTACTCACCGATGGCGTCATCGGCCTCGATGACGGTGACCATGAGCGACTCGTCGTCCTCACCCTGCTTGATCTCCACCGTGCCGGGCTTCTTGCAGAGCACTGCCGACTCACGCGGACGCCGGGCTTCCAGCAGTTCCTCGATTCGGGGCAGACCCTGAACGATGTCGCCGGTCTTCTGGCGTTCAAACACCAGCAGGGCCAAACCATCACCGCGCTGAACCAGATCGCTGTCACGGACGTGCAGGACAGAGTCGGGCGACACCATGTATGGACGGCCCAGACGCAGGGTCACGCTGTTGCCGTCAACGCCTTCCACCTCACCGCAGCAGTCGGACGGCTCGCCATCGGCCAGCAGTTCGCCATCGACGATGCGTTGACCAACGGTGACCACCGGTTTGCCGGAGGTGCTCAGGGTGGTGGTGTCCTCAGGACGCTCGACGAGCAGACGACGGACAGGGTCGGCCTCGGTGGCTTCAGGCAACTGCGCAACACCCGCCTGCTTGCACAGGATCTGGGTGGTGGCGATCACATCCCCAGCCTTGACCGAGATGCCGTCTTCCACCTGCAGCTCGGTGTGGGTGGAGCCATGGCTGGAGTCGGACATGGTGTCGCGACGCACCAGGATCGACTCGAGGATCACCAGACGCAGACGGGAGATGGTCTTGGCCCGTTTGTCCGGGGCCTTTTCCACGTCCACGGTCATCTGAGGCGTGGTGTCGAAGGTCTCCAGGATCAGCTGGGTCTTGAGCAGTTCAACACCCTCAACGGACTTGATCAGTTCGTTGTCCTTGAAGGCCAGGCGCTGGGTGGCCTTGATGCCCAGGTGAGGGCCATTGGCCTGCTTCACATAGGACAGCTCAGGCAGTTGCGCCTCGTTGGGGATGGTGTATTCCTCGACGGGACGCAGCAGCAGACCTTTGCCCTCAGGGGTCTCCACGGTCTGGACGTACTTCATCTCCTCGCTGCTGAGCCCCTTGGCGATTTCCTCACCGGGGTTCACCATCTGGCCATCACCCTCGAAACGCTCCAGGGCTTTGCTGTCGGAGCTGAGGTGGAAATCACCACTGCGGACGATGATCTCGCGCAGGATGTCGTTTTTCTGAGTGACGGTGACGATGCCGGCGGTCTGGCTGAAGATGTCCTTCACCACCTCCGTGCCTGCTTCGATCCACTGCCCGTCGGTGATCATCAGCAAGGAGATGTCCTTGTTGATCTCGTGGGTTTCCTGGGGGATCCAGAGCAGGGTGCCGCCCTTGTTGACCTCGTAGCCGTTCTTGGCGGAGCGGGCCTTCTTGATCGCCAGACCTGGAGCGAACTTGACCAGACCGCCGGTTCCAGTGCGGAAACGGTCATCGGCCAGCTCAGCGATCACCTCACCGGAGCCGATCTTGCTGCCAGGGATTGTGTTCAACCGGTAGCGGGTGCCGTCCTTGGCTTCCAGATTCCAGATCTCACCGGAGTGGGTGGACTCCTCCAGCAGCTTGAAATCCTTGAGGGTCATCGCCGTGGTGACGATCTGTACCTCACGGGAATCGCCGATGGAGTCGCGCAAGCGCACATCACCGCCGTACTCACTGCGCTGACTGGCTTCCGCCAGGACCTGCCCCTCGGTGACCCCCGTGTTGCCCTGAACGACAGGCTGGGCGTTGGGCGGCAGGTTGTAGACATCACCAGCCAGCACCCACATCCGGCCCAGACGCTGCGCCTTGAGGGTGATGTTGCCCTGACGGTCGGTGACCTCCCGGGGTTGGATCGCCTCCTCGTAACGCACCTGACCGGCCAGATCGCAGATCACGTCCTTGGTGGCTTTCTCAACGCTCTTCTTCACCGCACCAGCGGCGATCTGAGCAACGGTCACATCAGCCTCGATGGTCTGACCGTTCTCAACAAACAGCAGTGAACCGTTGGTGACCTCAATTTTCTGGGTCTTGCCTTTTCCAGTGGGCTTGATGGAGAGGTTGAAGTCAACCTCGGCCTGTTGGGCATTGACGCCATGGGGCGTGCGGTAGGGGCGAACCCTGGCCTTGGCCGAGAACTCAACGGTGCCTTCCACAACGGAACGCACCACACCGGTCTCGGCCGTGGACACACCACCGGTGTGGAAGGTGCGCATGGTGAGCTGCGTACCGGGCTCACCGATGGACTGGGCGGCAATGATGCCAACGGCTTCGCCGAGGTCGACCAGTTCGTTGTGGGCCAGGGCCCAGCCGTAGCACTTACGGCAGACGGAACGGTTGGCCTCGCAGGTGAGAGGAGAGCGGACGCTCACCGCGGTGACACCGGCCTTTTCGATGCGTTTGGACAGGGGTGGATCGATTTCGGTATCCCGCTCCGCCAGCACCTCACCCTCAGCAGTCACCACCTGGGATGCCGTGAGGCGGCCGACCAGGCGATTGCCGAAGCGGCCATCCTCAGCCTCCACCACGATGTGGCGCGTGGTGCCGCAATCGTCTTCGCGAACGATGACGTCCTGAGCCACGTCCACCAGACGGCGGGTCAGATAGCCCGAGTCGGCGGTGCGAAGAGCGGTGTCCACCAGACCTTTGCGGGCGCCGTAGGAGGAGATGACGTACTCCGTGACCGTGAGGCCTTCGCGGAAGTTGGTGCGGATCGGAAGGTCGATGATCTCGCCCTGGGGGTTGGCCATCAGGCCCCGCATGCCCACCAGCTGCCGCACCTGGGACATGTTTCCCCTGGCGCCGGAGTTGGCCATCATCCAGACCGAATTCAACGGTGCGTTCTGGTTGAAGTTCTTCTTGACCGCATCCACCAATCGCTCATTGGTCTCGGTCCAGGTGTCGATGACCTTGGTGTGCCGCTCCACCTCCGTGATCTCACCCAGCCGATAACGCTCCTCCGTGGCCGTGACCTGCTCTTCGGCTTCTCCCAGCAAGGCCTTTTTCGCCTCGGGAACACGGAGGTCGTTCACAGAGATCGAAACGGCCGCCTGGGTGGCATAACGGAAGCCGAGATCCTTGAGCTTGTCGGCCATCGATGAGGTGACCGCCGTGCCGTGGTTCTTGTAAGCCCAGGCGACCAGCTGCTTGAGCCCCCGTTTATCGACGATGTGGTTTCGGAACGGTGGCGGAGTCTTGCTGAGGGGGCGGGAAGCGCTCTCAAGAGCAGGAGCCGCGTCCTTGGCGGCCTTGCTGGACTTGCGGGACTTGCTGGATTTGCTGGAGGAGGTCATGGCTGCGCGCGGGTGAGAGGAGGAGGTCGTTCGGAAGGAGAAAAAACTCAGGCGGCGGCCACCGCGCCGATGATCGTGTGGTTCATCACCACCCGGCCCGTCGTGGTGAGGATGTAACGGCTGATCAGGGCACCGTCTTCATCGAAACGATCACGGCGGTAGGTCCACTGCTCGATGCGGGTCCCATCGCTGAGGGTTTCGCTCTTGATGGGTTTGTCGAGTTCATCGTTGTCTTCGACCTCGCCGCTGAAGCGCACCCACACCCAGTCGTGCAGACCAATGCGGGTGTCCTCGAAGGCATGGATCACATCCTCAAGGCTGGAGTAGGTGCGACTGCGATCTCCGAAATCAGGCTGCTCAGCCCCAGGCTGCAGAGCCGTCAGGTAATAGGAGCCGAGCACCATGTCCTGAGACGGGGTCACGATCGGCTCACCGGTGGCCGGCGACAGGATGTTGTTGCTGGCCAGCATGAGCATGCGGGCCTCGGTCTGCGCTTCGATCGCCAGGGGCACGTGAACGGCCATCTGGTCACCGTCGAAGTCGGCGTTGAAGGCGGGGCAGACCAGCGGGTGGAGCTGGATGGCGCGACCATCCACAAGCTTCGGTTCGAAGGCCTGGATGCCGAGACGGTGCAGGGTCGGGGCCCGGTTCAACATGATCGGGTGACCGTCGATCACCTCCTGCAGCACCTGCATCACCTCATCATCGGCGCGCTGAATCAGCTTCTTGGCCGCCTTGATGTTGTTGACGATGTTCTGGCGGATCAGACGATGGATCACGAACGGCTGGAACAGCTCGATCGCCATCTCCTTGGGCAGACCGCACTGGTGCATTTTCAGCTTGGGGCCGACCACGATCACGGAACGACCGGAGTAGTCGACCCGCTTACCGAGAAGGTTCTGACGGAAACGACCCTGCTTGCCCTCGATGATGTCGCTCAGTGACTTGAGCGGGCGGTTGTTGGCACCCACCACGGTGCGGCCGCGGCGACCGTTGTCGATCAGGGCGTCGACGGCCTCCTGCAGCATCCGCTTCTCGTTACGGACGATGATTTCCGGGGCGAGGATTTCCTGCAGACGTGCCAGGCGGTTGTTGCGGTTGATCACCCGCCGGTAGAGATCGTTGAGATCACTGGTGGCGAAACGACCGCCGTCGAGCTGCACCATGGGGCGCAGATCGGGAGGAATCACCGGAATCACATCCAGCACCATCCACTCCGGACGGGCGCTGGTGGCCACGAAGTTGTCGATCACCCGGAGACGCTTGATCAACTTGGCCCGCTTCTGGCCCTTGCTGCCGTTGATCTCCTCGCGCAGCTGCTCAGCCACTTCCTCGAGGTTGAGGTCTTCGAGAAGTTGCTTCAGCGCCTCAGCACCGATGCCCACCACGGGCTCATTCTCGATCTCGGATTCCTCGGCGTAGATCTCGTCCTCGATCTCCAGCCATTCGTCCTCGGTGAGCAGCTGCTTGTACTTCAGCTCCTTGTGGTCACCGGGATCCAGCACCACATAGCAGTTGAAGTAAACGATCTGCTCGACATCCCGCAGAGGCATGTCCAGAAGGATGGCCACATAGCTGGGAATGCCTTTCAGATACCAGACGTGGGACACCGGAGCCGCCAGCTTGATGAAACCCATCCGGTGACGGCGCACCCGGCTTTCGGTGACCTCCACACCACAGCGTTCACAGACGATGCCGCGGTGACGAACACGCTTGTATTTGCCGCAGTGGCATTCCCAGTCCTTGGAGGGACCGAAGATCTTTTCGCAGAACAGCCCGTCCATTTCGGGCTTCAGGGTGCGGTAGTTGATGGTCTCCGGTTTGGTGACCTCACCAACCACCTGACCGTTGGGCAGGGTGCGTTGGCCCCACTCCATCACCCGTTCCGGTGAGGCGAGGGTGATCTTGACGTAGTCGAAGTGGTTCTCGGTGCGGAGGTTGCTGTTGGTCATGGACGGCGGTTGGAGGAAGGTCTTTCAGTCGTTGTGATCCGTTCGATCCGTCAGTCCTCGTCGTAATCCGCGACGCCGAGGGATTCGTAGGTGGGACGGCTTGGAGTGCTGCGGCGGGGGTTCACGTCCTGCATCAGATCCACTTCCTTGCCTTCATCGGTGTACACAGCGATGTCGAGTCCGAGGGACTGGAGTTCGCGCATCAGCACCTTGAAGGATTCCGGCGTGCCGGGGCGGGGGATCGGTTTGCCCTTGACGATGGCGTTGAGCGCCTCGTTGCGGCCCTGCATGTCGTCGGACTTGACCGTGAGCAGTTCCTGCAGGGTGTAGGCGGCGCCATAGGCCTCAAGAGCCCACACCTCCATCTCACCCAGACGCTGACCACCTTGCTGCGCCTTACCACCCAGGGGCTGCTGGGTGACCAGGGAGTAGGGACCGGTGGAGCGGGCGTGGATCTTGTCATCCACCAGGTGCACCAGCTTGAGGAAGTGGGAATAGCCCACGGCCACAGGCTGATCAAAGGGTTGACCGGTGCGGCCATCCCGCAGCACCAGCTTTCCAGGGTCGTCGGGGTTGTAGACCCAGGCCTTGCCGGGTTGCTTGGCGGCTTCCTTGAGGAACGCTTCGCAGGTTTCCTGGGACATCTCGGCACCGTGCATCTCATCGAAAGGCACGATCCGCACGCGGGAATCGAGGTTTGAAGCAGCCCAGCCCATCAGCAGCTCGAACACCTGGCCGACGTTCATCCGACTCGGCACACCCAGGGGGTTGAGGCAGATGTCCACCGGGGTGCCATCCGGCAGGTAAGGCATGTCCTCCCGCGGAAGGATGCGGCTGATGATGCCCTTGTTGCCGTGGCGGCCGGCCATCTTGTCGCCCACCTGAATCTTGCGGCGCTGGGCCACATAGACCCGAACCACCATGTTGGCGCCAGGGGGCAGTTCATCACCCTGTTCACGGGTGTAGATCCGCACGTCGACCACGCGTCCACGCTCGGTGCCGGGCACCCGCAGGGAGTTGTCACGAACGTCGCGGGCCTTCTCACCGAAAATCGCCCGCAGCAGCTTCTCTTCCGGCGGCTGGTCCGACTCGCCCTTCGGCGTGACCTTGCCCACCAGGATGTCGCCGCTTTCCACGAAGGCACCGACGCGAATGATGCCCATCTCGTCGAGGTTGCCCAGGCTTTCCTCGGCGACATTGGGAATCTCGCGCGTGATCTCCTCGGGTCCGAGCTTGGTCTGGCGCGCCTCGATCTCGTATTTCTCGATGTGCACCGAGGTGTAGAGGTCGTCGGTCACCAGACGCTCGCTCACCAGCAAGGCGTCCTCGAAGTTGTATCCCTCCCAGGGCATGTAGGCGATCAGAACGTTCTGACCCAGAGCGATTTCACCGCCCTCGCAGGCGGAGCCATCCGCCATCACCTGACCAACGATCACCTGATCGCCGCAGCGGACGATCGGACGGTGGTTGAGGCAGGTGTCCTGGTTGGAACGCTGATATTTCTGCAGGTAGTGGGTGTGCTCCTGCCCCTCGTCGTCCTGGACGACGATGGCGGTGGCATCCACGAAAATCACGGTGCCATTGACCCGTGAAATCGGCACCATGCCGGAGTCGCGGGCCACCTGGGTTTCCAGGCCCGTGCCCACCAGGGCACGCTCAGGACGCAGCAGCGGCACAGCCTGACGCTGCATGTTGGACCCCATCAGGGCACGGTTGGCGTCGTCGTGCTCCAGGAAGGGAATCAGAGATGCAGCGACCGAGATCACCTGAACCGGCGACAGGGCGACGTAGTCCACCTGCTCGGGCGGCACCTTCTCGAAGTCCTGGCGATAGCGGACAGGAATCAGATCGGCCGTGATCCGTCCATCGGAATCGGTGGCGACATCGCCCGGGGCCACGCGCACTTCATCCTCGCGGTCGGCGGACAGGTAGATGGGGTCACCTTCCTTGAGGACCACCCCGTTCTCCACCTTCCAGAACGGAGTTTCGATGAAGCCGTACTCATTCACCCGGGCATGGGTGGCCAGGGAGTTGATCAGGCCGGCGTTGGGACCTTCCGGCGTCTCGATCGGACAGAGACGGCCGTAGTGCGACGGGTGAATGTCGCGGACGGCGAAGCCGGCACGCTCACGGGTGAGACCGCCGGGTCCAAGGGCGGAGATCCGTCGTTTGTGGGTCAGCTCAGCCAGAGGGTTCGTCTGGTCCATGAACTGGCTCAGCTGGCTGGAGCCGAAGAACTCCTTGATCGCCGCCACCAGGGGCTTGGGGTTCACCAACTGGGCTGGGGTCAGCGAATCGGTTTCGCCAACCGTCATCCGCTCCTTGATGATCCGCTCCAGGCGGTTCAGGCCCACGCGCACCTGGTTCTGAAGGAGTTCACCCACAGAACGAACGCGACGGTTCCCCAGGTGATCGATGTCATCGAGGCTGGCGCCGCCGACATCCAGCTCGAGGTTGATCAGGTAATCGAGCGTGGACAGCACGTCCTCATGGGTGAGGGTGCGCACCGTGTCGGGGATGGTGAGGCGCAGCTTCTTGTTGATCTTGTAGCGGCCGACCCGACCGAGGTCGTAGCGCTTGGGATCAAAGAAACGGGTCTGCAACAGCTGCTGACCACCACTCACCGAGGGCGGTTCACCAGGACGAAGCTTCTTGTAGAGCTCCAGCAGGGCCTGGTCTTCCGAGCTGATGCCCTCATCGTTGGCGGCATCAATCGACTTCTTGTAGAACTCCGGGTGCCGCAGCTTGTCGAGCACATCGTTGTCCGACAGCCCCATGGCGCGCATCAGCACGTGGGCATTGATCTTGCGGGTCTTGTCGACGCGGACGTGGAGGAGGCTGTTCTTGTCGGTTTCGAACTTGAGCCAGGCGCCGCGGTTGGGGATGACGCTGGCGTTGTAGGTACGGCGTCCGTTCTTGTCCATTTCATCTTTGAAATAGACACCGGGACTACGCACGATCTGATTCACGATCACGCGTTCGGCACCGTTGATGATGAAGGTGCCTCGCTCGGTCATCAGCGGCAGTTCGCCGATGAAGACCTCCTGCTCCTTGATTTCACCGGTCTCTTTGTTGACCAGGCGACAGGTCACATACATCTGCGAGGCAAAGGTCGCATCACGACGTTTTGCCTCTTCCACATCGTGGCGGGGACGCTTCAGTCGGTACTCGCTACCGATGAAATGCAGCTCAAGCTTGCCGGTGTAGTCGGTGATGGGGGAGAAGCTCTCAAGCTCCTCGATCAGGCCCAGATCCAGAAACCACTTGAAGCTGGCCCGCTGCACCTCCACCAAATCGGGGAGATAGGTGGCGGTCTTGGCGACCTGAATCGCGCTGCTGCTCATGCGGGGACCGGCAGAGAGGACGAAAGGGACACGACCTGGACAAACACCATCAGCTCAACCACATCACTCCGACGCAGCAAAAGCGGCGGCCACCTGTCCCGATGAGGGGACCGGCAGCGCCGCTATTGCGCTCAGAGATCGAGGGTCAGATCAGCTGACGACGACAAGTGCACCGGAAGGGAATGGACGCTTCGGGCTCCACGGATTCGGCGAACCGGATCCATGGCCAGGCCAATACAACATCTTACACATCAGCCTTTGTTTGTCTCCACTCCGGTTAGGGAAGCCCGAACAATCGACGGGCGTTGGCTGTGCTGCTGGTGGCCACAGTGTCGAGGTCGACACCGCGGAGATCAGCGACCCTGCTGGCCACCGACGCCACAAAGGCAGGTTCATTGCGTTTGCCCCGTCGGGGCACAGGCGCCAGAAACGGGCAATCGGTTTCCACCAAAAAACGATCCTCCGGCACCTGTCGCGCACAGTCATGGGTGGGAACAGCCTTCGGGAAGGTCACCGTGCCGCTGAAGCTGATGTAGAAACCCAGCTCCAGAAAGCCGTCCATCTCAGCGGGGGTTCCGCCCCAGCAGTGCATGACCCCTCGCGGGCAACGGCCGTCCGGAACGCGGGAGCGCAGCTCCTCGAGCATGGGCTCAGCGGCATCGCGGCAGTGGATGATCACCGGCAGATCCAGCTCCACCGCCAGATCCAGCTGAGGACGGAGAACCTGCAGTTGTTCCTCGAGGTTCTTGTCACGGAACAGATCGAGCCCCAGCTCGCCGATGGCAACAACCCGCTCATCCTCAAGGGCCGCCCGTCGCAACACGGCAACGGTGTCGTCGCGCCAGTGTTCCGTGTCCAAGGGATGAACCCCGACGGAATAACGCATTTCCGGGAAGCGATCAGCCAGTGCCCGGATCGCCGGAATTTCAGAGGGCTCGACGCACGCATGCAGCAACGCCTTGACTCCCGCTTCGCGCCAGCGCGATGCCACCTCGTCGAGGTCCTCGTCGAAGTTTCGAAAAACGATGTGACAGTGGCTGTCAATCAACGTTGGAGTGGACGACACAGAGGGGCGAAACGCGCTTTCGCCCCCATTCTGCCGGCTTCGCTGAATCAGCTGGAGGGTTCGAGAACCTTGCGGACCGTGGCGCTGAGACGGGATTTCTGATGGGCTCCGTTGTTGCGGTGCAGCACACCCACCTTCACCGCTTTATCGATCTTGCTGAAAGCAGCGTTCATCGACGCGGAAACAGAGGCTTTGGCTTCGTCTCCGGGGTTTTTGGAGTAGTCCGCGCAGGCGACAAAGCAGCGCTTCATCAGGGTGCGCAGGGCGGATTTGTAGGTGCGGTTCCGCAGGCGGTTGCGCTCTGCGATCTCGATCCGCTTTTTAGCTGCTGAGTTATTGGCCACTGAGGCTGGAACGTTGCGAACAATCCAACACCTTACTCCCCGGGAGCTGATGCTCTCAGGTTCTAGCTTGATCGCACTGCCTACCAGCCTTCGCCTTGTCCGAGAGCCGATCCCTGGCCTTTCCCCTGCGCTGCGTCCGGGATGTTCAACAGGCTGAGGCTGAGTTGCAACGGTTGACCCGTCGCACCAAGAGCGGCCAACAAAAAGAGGTGCAGGACCGGGTTAAGTCCATCCTCACGGCGGTTCGTGAGCGCGGTGATGCTGCCCTGTGCGAGTTCACCGAGCGCTTCGACGGATTCCGTCCCGATCCTGTTGCGGTGCCGCAGCAGCAGCTTGAACAAGCCTGGAAGGACCTGCCGGACAACCTGCGGGACGCCCTCGAACTGGCCCATCGCCGCATCAGCGAATTTCACCAGCGCCAGCGTCCTCAGGACATCCGTATGGAAGGGGCCCACGGCGAGCAGCTGGGACGCCGCTGGCGGCCGGTGCAGCGGGCGGGGCTCTACGTGCCCGGTGGACGCGCTGCCTACCCCAGCACCGTTCTCATGAACGCGGTCCCGGCCCGTGTGGCCGGCGTTGACCAGGTTGTGATCTGCTCCCCCGCCGGTGCCGATGGTCAGGTGAATCCCGTGGTGCTGGCAGCGGCGTATCTGGCCGGCGTGCACACGGTGATGCGCCTTGGTGGCGCCCAGGCCATCGCCGCCATGGCCTTCGGCACCGAAAGCGTGCCCAAGGTGGATGTGATCAGCGGCCCCGGGAACATCTACGTCACCCTGGCCAAGCAGGCGGTCTACGGCCAGGTGGGGATCGACTCCCTGGCCGGTCCCAGCGAAGTGCTGGTGATCGCAGACCACACCGCCAAACCAGAGCAGGTGGCGGCCGATCTGCTGGCCCAGGCGGAGCACGATCCCCTCGCCTCCTCCGTGCTGATCACCACCTCGCACCAGCTTGCTGACGTGATCGGCGCCACCATCTCCGAACAGCTGGAGACGCACCCCCGTCGCGACATCTGCGAGGCATCCCTGCGGGACTGGGGACTGGTGGTGGTCTGTGACGACCTCGAGACCTGCGCCCAGCTCAGTGACAGCTTTGCCCCCGAGCACCTGGAGCTGCTGGTGGAGCGTCCGGAAGCCCTGGCCGATCGGATCCAACATGCCGGGGCCATCTTCCTGGGCCCCTGGTCACCGGAGGCGGTCGGCGACTACCTGGCTGGCCCCAACCACACATTGCCCACCTGTGCCGCAGCCCGCTTCAGCGGTGCCCTCAGCGTGGAAACGTTCATGCGCCACTCCTCGATGATCCAGTTCAACCGCGCGGCCCTAGAGGCCACGGCCTCAGCGGTGTGTGAACTGGCTGAAAGCGAAGGACTTCACAGCCATGCCGAATCCGTTCGCAAGCGGCTCAGCTGAGCCGCTTCTCGAGGCTGCGGACGCCAGCCTTGCCATCGGTGATCTCTCCAACCAGCACCTCATCGACGAGATCAACAAACAGGCCGTTCTCGAGAACGCCGGGAATGTTGTTCACCGTTGATTCCAGAGCCGCGGGATCGGAGATGCCACCGTTCATCGTCACATCAAGGACGAGGTTGCCCTGATCGGTGACCACCGGGCCGGCTTTGCGCTGCGCCATGCGCAGCTCGGCTTGGCCTCCAAGGGCAGACAGCTGCTGGTGAACCTGACGCCAGGCCCCGGGCAGCACTTCCACGGGCAGCAGAAATCCAAGGTTCAGACGCTCCACCAATTTGGTGGAATCCACCACCACCACAAACCGCTCGGCGCGTGCCGCCACCAGCTTCTCCTGAACGTGGCAGGCGCCGCCGCCTTTGATCAGCTGAAAACCAGGGTCCACCTCATCGGCGCCATCAATGGCCAGATCGATGCGATCCACTGCATTGAGGCTGAGAAGAGGGATGTTCAGCTCGGTGGCGAGGACCTCACCCTGAAAGGAGGTGGTGACACCGACGATGTCTTTCAGCGCACCACTGGCCAGCTTCGCCCCGAGAGCCTTGATCATCAGGGCCGCCGTGGATCCGGACCCCAGTCCCAGGACCATGCCGTCCTTGATCTGCTCAACGGCGGCATCGGCCACCGCCTGCTTCATCTGGTTCTGGAGATCGGCCATCAAACCGGATTGGCTGGGCGCGACCGTAGCAAGGGTTTCAGGCCAGACCCGGTAAGGGGGCCGGCTTCACCGAGAGGCTGATCTCGCGGCCGTTGCGCAGCAGCTTCAGGGGGAGAGGAGTCCCAACCAGGGCCGCATCGACCACCTCCAGCAAGGCCTGGGGGTCCTCAACGGGGCGCTCATCCACGGCGATCACCAGGTCACCACGACGCAGGCCCGCCTTGTCGGAGGGTCCGTCCGGCAGAACGCTCTGCACCAGGGCGCCATTGCGCTCGGGAAGTTGCACCAGGGCATTGGGATCGCGGTTGTGCTCACGGGCGATGCGAGCGGTCAACCCCACCAGCTGCAGTCCGATGTAGGGGTGCACCACTTCACCGTCCTGAAGCAGCTGATCCGCGACCCTCCGGGCCAGGTTGATCGGGATCGCAAAGCCGAGACCGGCGCCGGGTCCAGACCGCACCAGGGTGTTGATGCCGATCACCTCGCCGTCGCCATTCACCAGAGGGCCTCCGGAATTGCCGGGATTGATGGCGGCGTCGGTCTGGATCAGATCCAGCCGTTTGTCGGAGAAGCCAAGGCTGTTGATATTGCGGTGCAGGCTGCTGACGATGCCAAGCGTCACCGTTCGTTCCAGGCCGTAGGGAGTCCCGAGGGCGATGGCCCAGTCGCCCACCTGCATCGCCTCGGAATCACCGAGGGGAGCCTGCGGTGGCAGGGCATTGGCATCGAGGCGAACCAGGGCGAGATCGGTGACGGGATCCGTGCCAACAACCCGCCCATCCAGCTGGTCACCATCCGCCAGCGTGACGCTCACGGTTTCCACCCGATCCACCACATGGGCATTGGTCAGCACCAGGCCTTCGGGATCGATCACCACGCCAGACCCCTGGCCTCGCTCCCGTTCCTGGCCGACCGGCGGATCGCCGAGCAGATCGCGCAGCAACGGGTCGATCAGGGTTGGATCAAACGGCTGGCGCTCCACCGTGCGCTCGGTATCGATCCGCACGACCGCCGGGGCAACCTTGCCAACGGCATCCGCCACAAAGCTGTGCTCCAACGCCGCTGCCGGTTGCAGCCCGATCAACAGCACCAGAACGCTGCTGAGAGCCTGTGCCATTCGTTTCAACATCAGCGGCGCGTCGTTCCTTGACCCGTTGTAGAGGAATCGAGCAACGGTCCGAATCGGACAACTTTTTCCGCTGTGATCCAACCAACAGTCAAAACGTTGATTCCGTCACTTAAACGACTGGAGGAGCAATTGTTTTATGCAGCTACGCGCCGCCTTAGCCCTTGCAGCCATAGCTCTGCTCTCAGCGTGCTCAGGCCAACCATCTGCGGAACGTGAAGCGACCAAGACAACTGAACAGTCACCTGCTGCTGGCACCTTGAATGCTGTGATCTTCGAGGAAGTCAAGCCCCTCTACAGCAAAACCGACTCCGGCTACGAGGGATTCGGCGTCGATGTCCTCGAACAGATCCGCATGCAATCCGGCCGTGGCCAGGTCAGCTATCAAGTGGCTTCCACGGTCAAGGACGGGATCGACGCAGTGATCACCGGTAAAGCGGACATCGCCTGTGGGGTCGCCTTCACCTGGGACCGTTCCACCCAATTGAGCTACAGCCTTCCCTTTGGTGTAAGTGGAACACGGTTGTTGACCTCCAGCGACACCACCGTCGATGGGACACCGGACTCGCTCAAGGAGCAAACCATTGGTGTCGTTAAGGACAGTGCCTCAGCCAAGGTTTTGGAGAGTGTGATTCCAGACGCCACGTTCAAGGCTTTCGACACCCCCGCCGAAGCACTGAGCGCTTACAACAGCGGCGAGGTTCCCATCCTTGGAGGAGGAACACTCTGGCTGGCTGCCAACAGCAGCCCCGAAACAACAGCCCTGTTGCCGTTCCGCCCCTACGGACGTTCAGGCGTCGGCTGCATCGTCAGCCAGAACAACGGCAAGCTTCTGTCCCAGGCCAATCTCGCCATCGGCCAGATGATGCAGGCCTACATGGATGGTGACGCTGGCACCAGAGAGATGGTGGATCGCTGGATCGGCCCTGGCAGCAGCGTTGGCCTGACCCGTTCGGGAATCAGTTCCCTGTATGGGCTCATCCTGAGCATCACTGCAGAAATCTCCACCGTGGTCACCCCGGGGAGCTGACCACGATTTTCAAACATGACGTCTCCAAACCGCCAACTGATTCGCCATGAACCGTTCCCTCATCGCCTTCCAGGCCCTCATCGCATCCAGTGCCGTTCTCTGCCAGAGCGCAGAGGCCGGTTCCACCTACGTGGCGCCTGATTCCCTTGCCAACAGCATCGAGGCCCGCATCGATTCCGTTCGTAACGGCGACTGGAGCTCCCTGCTGAAGACGATCGACAACGATGGTGAGCTAGTCGCCAAGAGCAAGTGGGGCAATGGCGGCGGCCACAAGTTCGGCAACAGCTACGGGAGTGGCAAATGGAAGAACGGCAAAGGCGGCAACAAGTGGAGCAACAGCCGTCCCACCTGGGGTAACGGCGGTTACCACGGTGGTTGGCGCAACGGCGGCGGTGCCTGGGGCAACGGCGGCGGAGGCTTCGTCAACTGGTGATCAGTTCATTGAAAACTGGGCCCGACCTCAACCGGTTCGGGCCCATCGGCCTTGTGGTGGTGCAGTCCATCGCGCTGTGCAATCTCGATTGCTCCTACTGCTACCTGCCCGATCGGCAGAAAAAACGGGTCTTCGATCTCGAGCTGTTGCCCTTACTGGTGCAGCGCATCCTCGAGAGCCCCTACGCCGGCCCCGAGTTTTCGCTGGTGTGGCACGCCGGCGAACCCCTCACCTTGCCCACAAGTTGGTACGACCAGGCCACGGTGATCCTGCAGCGCAGCCTTGCTGAGCATGGTGCCGAAGGGCTGGAGTTCACCCAGCACCTGCAGACCAACGCCACGCTGATCAACGACGCCTGGTGCGATTGCTTCCACCGCAACCGCATCGTGGTGGGCATCAGCGTGGATGGTCCGGAAGAGATTCACGACGCCCACCGCTGCTTCCGCAACGGGCGCGGTTCCCACTCTCTGGCGATGAAGGGGATTGAAGCTCTGCATCGCAACGATGTGCCCTTCCACTGCATCTCGGTGCTCACCGCCGATGCCATGGAGCAGCCGGAGCGGATGTACCGCTTCTTCCGCGATCACGGCATCAACGATGTCGGCTTCAACGTGGAAGAGCAGGAGGGCATTCACACCAGCTCCTCCATGCAGGGCTCAGCCATGGAGGCCAAGTACCGCGATTTTCTGAGGGCTTTCTGGCACCTCAGCGAACAGGACGGCTACCCCGTGGTTCTGCGCGAGTTCCAGCAGGTGATCAGCCTGATCCAGGGGAACCAACGCATGACCCAGAACGAACTGAACCGCCCCTTCTCCATCCTCAGCGTCGACTGGCAGGGGAACTTCTCCACTTTCGACCCTGAGCTCCTCTCGGTAGCCAGCGATCGCTACGGCACCTTCAACCTGGGAAACCTGAAGGACGTGTCTCTGGTGGAGTCCACCCAGACCGATCACTTCCAGCGCCTCTTCGCGGACATGAGCCGCGGTGTGGAGACCTGCCACAACGGCTGTAAATACTTCGGCCTCTGCGGTGGCGGCAACGGCAGCAACAAATTCTGGGAACACGGCAGCCTCGCCTCCAGCGAGACCAACGCTTGCCGCTTCGGCACCCAGATCCCTGTTCAGGTGCTGTTGGAACGCTTCGAAGCCGGACCTCCGCTCACCCCCCAACCAACCCACTGACTCGATCCATGTCTCGTTTGATCCCACTGCTCAGCGGCACTGCTCTGCTGCTGCTGGCCCCCGTCACCGCTGAGGCGGCCTGCACATTTCTTAAGCCCGTTGGCAGTGGCGAAGCCATCGTGAAAAAGAAGGTGGAACGCCCCAAGGGCCTGATCGGAATCACAATCGGGCGCACCAACTGGAACACCGATTTCGTGGTGGACCAGCCCTACAGCAGTTTCAAGCTGTTCTTCACGGCCGACTCCAGCGACTCCACCAGCTATCCGATCGAAGCCTTTATCAAATTCAGCGACGGCAGCAACCTCAAAGTTGCTGATGAACAGTTGCAGCCCCCACTCGGCACCGGC
This sequence comes from Synechococcus sp. A15-28, assembly GCF_014280175.1. Lineage (GTDB taxonomy): Bacteria > Cyanobacteriota > Cyanobacteriia > PCC-6307 > Cyanobiaceae > Parasynechococcus. Next base: position 536,806 of record NZ_CP047931.1, on the reverse strand, counting down.
CGCATGTTCGGTCCTTTCTCACAGGTGCAGGGCAAAAGCATCAGCCAGGTGAACTTCAAGGTGGGGGCCAACAAAGACCCGAAAGCCACCGGTTTCAGCTACCGCATTTCCGTTCAAGGTTGCAACTGATCCATCAGCGCCACAGACGGGGCACTGACTAGTGTCTCGTCGTGTTCCGTCTTCCAACCGTGACCGCTACCCCGGAGATTCTTCGCTGCCCTCTGTGCCAGGTCTCGATTGAATCCAATGGCGGCGCGCTGGACGCCGTGCAGTTCAGCAATGGCCCCAAGGGCAGCCGCAGCAAGCTCTGGAGCCGGGTCTGCCAGTACCTCAAAACGCCTGATCAACAACGCCAGTGCATCAATCAGGACCCTGAGCTCAGGGGTGCTGAACAGAAGGGCGATGCCTTCCCCGATGCACCATCCATCGACTTGCCCAAGACCTGACGCGCGGCGGGCCGTCAGATACATTGAAGTCGTGTCCGACGCGCAGCTCCTGAGGGAGATCGGCCACAACTGAATGCACGTCGGGCAGGCCCGATCTCAGTTTCCATTGCCGCATCCCCTGCTTCCTGAACTCGAAACTCTGGCCACATCCGTGGCCGGAATGCAGGGATTTGAGCTCAGCGGAATCCAGCTGCTGACGCATATGGCCCCGATAACCCTCGAGGTTCATATCCGCCGCTCCAATGGTGCTGACGTCAGCCTTGATGACTGCGCTGGCTTCAGTGGAACGCTTGGAGACGCCCTCGAGAATGCCCAGCTGCTCTCCGAGGCCTATGTTCTGGAAATCAGCAGTCCTGGGATCGGGGAGACCCTGTCCAGTGATCGCGACTTCCAGACCTTCCGGGGTTTCCCTGTGGACGTGGTGCATCGCGACAAAGAGGGCACCGAACAGCGGCTGGAGGGGCTGTTGCTTGAGCGGGACGAAGACACGCTGCAGATCAACATCCGCGGCCGGATCAAACGTCTTCCCCGCGATCACGTCCTCAGCGTCCGCCTCACGACCCCTGGCTCCTAGCCAACTGAACAGCTCTCTCAACACCCCCTGACACTGCGACTCCATGGCTCTCGTTCTGCTTCCAGGCCTCAGCGACCTCATCGATGACATCAGCGAAGAGAAGAAGTTGCCTCCGCAGGTGGTGGAAGCGGCCCTGCGGGAAGCCCTGCTGAAGGGCTACGAGCGCTACCGACGCACCATGTATCTGGGGATCAGTGAAGACCCCTTCGACGAGGAATATTTCAGCAATTTTGATGTCGGTCTGGACCTGGAGGAAGAGGGCTACCGGGTTCTGGCCAGCAAGATCATCGTGGAGGAGGTGGAGAGCGAAGACCACCAGATCGCCCTGGCGGAGGTGATGCAGGTGGCGGACGACGCCCAGGCAGGCGACACGGTGGTGCTTGACGTGACGCCGGAGAAGGAGGACTTCGGCCGCATGGCAGCTGCCACCACAAAACAGGTTCTGGCTCAGAAGCTTCGGGATCAACAGCGCCGCATGATCCAGGAGGAGTTCGCCGATCTGGAGGACCCGGTGCTGACCGCTCGGGTGATCCGCTTCGAGCGCCAGTCCGTGATCATGGCCGTGAGTTCAGGCCTGGGGCGGCCTGAAGTGGAGGCCGAACTGCCCCGTCGAGACCAGCTTCCCAACGACAACTACCGCGCCAACGCCACCTTCAAGGTGTTCCTCAAAGAGGTGAGCGAGGTTCCACGCCGCGGCCCGCAACTGTTCGTCAGCCGCTCCAATGCCGGATTGGTGGTTTACCTCTTCGAGAACGAGGTCCCTGAAATCCAGGAAGGATCCGTCCGGATCGTGGCGGTGGCCCGGGAAGCGAACCCACCCTCGCGCTCCGTTGGCCCCCGCACCAAGGTGGCGGTGGACAGCATCGAGCGGGAAGTGGATCCCGTAGGCGCCTGCATCGGTGCCCGCGGCTCCCGCATTCAGCAGGTGGTGAATGAACTGCGCGGGGAAAAAATCGATGTGATCCGCTGGTCCCAGGATCCCGGCCAGTACATCGCCAACTCCCTCAGCCCAGCCCGGGTGGAGATGGTCCGGCTGGTGGACCCGGTCGGTCAGCATGCCCATGTGCTGGTTCCCCCCGACCAACTCAGCCTGGCCATCGGCCGCGAGGGCCAGAACGTGCGACTGGCGGCCCGGTTGACCGGCTGGAAGATCGACATCAAAAATTCAATGGAGTACGACCAGACGGCGGAAGACGCTGTGGTCGCGGAACTGATCTCCCAACGGGAGGAGGAAGAGGCCCTGCAGATGGAAGCCGAAGAACGGCTGGCCGCGGAACAGGCGGCTCGGGCTGAGGAAGATGCCCGCCTGCGGGAGCTCTACCCCCTACCTGAGGACGAGGAGGACTATTTCGAGGGGCAGGAGGACTATGTCGAGGGGCAGGAGGATTACGTCGAGGGCGACGAAGCCAGCAGCGAGATGGTCGAAGGCGAGCCGTCAGAGACCACCGCGCCTGAGGACGAGAGCGAGGTTGCCCGGTGAATCAACGCCCCATCCTGCGTCGCTGTGTGGCCTGCCGCCAGCTTCTGGATCGCAGCTCCCTCTGGAGGGTGATCCGAGACCATCAGGATGGGGTCCGCGTTGATGGGGGCATGGGCCGATCGGCCTATCTCTGTCGACGCGAGGCATGCCTCGAGGAGGCCCGGCGCCGCAAACGACTTCAGAAAGCCCTGCGCTGTCAGGTGCCCGACGACATCCTCGCTGCGTTGGAACAGCGGCTCCGTGACAGCACGGATGTGACCGCTGAGGCAAACTGAACATTGGCTCCACATTGCGTGTGGCCACCGCGGCACACCGTGCCCGGCCCGACCGGAGATCCGACCTGAATGACCAGCAGCGGCAAAGTCAGAATTTACGAGCTGTCCAAGGACCTGGGCCTCGAGAACAAAGACGTGCTGGATGCGGCCGAGAAGCTGTCGATCGCAGCCAAAAGCCACAGCAGCTCGATCAGTGACGCCGAGGCCGGACAGATCCGCAGCCTGCTGAAGTCCAACGGCAACGGCAGCAAGGCGTCTGCCCCCGCACCTGCCAAACCGGCACCTGGAAAGGCGATCCTGTCGGTGAAAAAGGCGGCGCCCGCCAAACCGGCACCGCCCCAGGCAAAACCCGCAGCACCGGCCAAGCCTGCAGCCGCAGCCAAGCCAGCAACTCCAGTGAAGCCTGTGGCCAAACCCCAGGTGGTGGCGGCACCGGCCCGACCCACACCCGTCAAGGCCTCTGCCCCTGCTGCACCGGCCAAACCGACACCGGCCAAACCAGCGGCTGGCAAACCGGCAGCTCCATCAGCCCCTGCCAAACCAGTTCCAAGACCCGCTGCCGCTCCAGCACCGCGTCCGCAGCCCGCCAAGCCGGAGGTCGTCAGCAAGCCCAAGCCGGCGACACCAGCAGCAGCGGCTCCGTCAAAACCATCGGCACCACCGGCGCGTCCCACGGTCTCCAAACCCGCACCCGCCAAACCAGCCGCAGCCAAACCGGCCGCAGCCAAACCGGCTCCGGCCCGTCCGGCCCCTGCTCGCCCCACAGCCGACAAGCCCACACCGCGGCCTGCAGCAGCTCCGAGCCGCCCAACGTCAGGTGCTGGGCAGAAGCCGCAGATCGTCTCCCGACCGGGATCACCACCCCGTCCGGGTGCGCCCTCCCGCCCCGCCGCTCCCGCACGCCCTGGGGCTCCAGCCAAAGCTGGGGCGCCAACGCGGCCGACACCCCGCCCTGAACTGGTGGGCAAGCCGGTTCCACGCCGTCCAGCCCCGGGGGCGCCCTCCCGTGGTGGTGCTGGGTCACCTCAACGCCCCGGGACCGGCGTCCCTCAGCGTCCCGGCAGTCCCGGCCGGCCGACACGTCCCGGGGCCCCCGCCCGCAGCGGCGGAAACACGCTGGAACTGGTGGGCAAGCCCATCCGCAGGGACGGCAGTTCCGCGGGAGGCGGCGGTCGTCCCGCTCCACCGACACGACCCGGTGCAGGCGGCCCGCAACGCCCCGGCATGCCCAGCGGCATGCGCAAACCGGTGGCACCGGGCGAGTTGATGCAACTGCAGAAGCCTGTGGGACGCCCCACGGCTCCTGCCCCACGCCGGCCCGATGCCCCGACCAAGCCGGGCGAAGGTGCCGGGACAGCCACACCTCCGGTGGCACGGCCTGCGGCTCCAACGGCACCACGTCGGCCTGGGTTCCGTCCAGGTGCGCCTGGCGGCCAACGCCGCCCTGGACGTCCCGACTGGGACGACAGCGCCAAGCTGGAAGCCCTGCGGCGGCGTTCCCCCCAGAAGCAGCGCCAAAAGGTGCACATCATCGGGGAAAACGACGATTCCCTGGCCGCTCAGACCGGTGGTTTCGCCGGCGAACAGGAGAACATGGTGCTGTCGGCGAGCCTGGCTCGACCGGCCAAACCGAAGTCGCAGCAGCGCAAGGCACCCAAGCCAGTTGCCGCCATGCGCAAGCGCAAGAAGGAAACCACCCGTCAGCGCCAACGGCGCCGGGCGATGGAACTGCGGGCCGCACGCGAGGCCAAGCAGGTGCGGCCAGAAATGATCGTCGTTCCGGAGGACAACCTCACGGTGCAGGAGCTGGCCGACATGCTCAGCGTCGAGAGCTCCGAGATCATCAAATCACTGTTCTTCAAGGGGATCATCGCCACGGTCACCCAGACCCTGGACATGCCCACCATCGAGACGGTGGCGGAGGAGTTCGGCGTCCCTGTGCTTCAGGACGACGTGGAGGAGGCGGCCAAGAAGACCGTCGAGATGATCGAGGAGACAGACAAGGAACACCTGATCCGTCGTCCGCCCGTGGTCACCGTCATGGGTCACGTCGACCATGGCAAGACCAGCCTTCTCGACGCCATCCGCAAGGCGCGGGTGGCCGCCGGCGAAGCCGGGGGCATCACCCAGCACATCGGTGCTTACCAGGTCGAGATCGACCACAACAACGAAGCCCGAAAGCTCACCTTCCTCGACACCCCTGGCCACGAAGCGTTCACCGCCATGCGGGCCCGCGGCACGAAGGTGACCGACGTGGCCGTACTGGTGGTCGCCGCCGATGACGGCGTGCGTCCCCAGACCCTCGAGGCGATCAGCCACGCCCGTGCCGCTGAAGTGCCGATTGTGGTGGCGATCAACAAGATCGATAAGGAAGGAGCTTCACCCGACCGGGTGAAGCAGGAGCTGTCCGAACAGAACCTTCTGGCCGAAGACTGGGGCGGTGAGGTGGTGATGGTGCCTGTGAGCGCCATCAAAGGAGAGAACATCGACAAGCTGCTGGAGATGCTGCTGCTCGTGACCGAGGTGGAAGACCTTCAGGCCAACCCCGATCGCATGGCCCGCGGAACCGTGATCGAAGCGCACCTGGACAAGGCCAAGGGTCCTGTGGCCACGCTGCTGGTGCAGAACGGCACCCTTAAGACCGGCGACGTTGTCGCTGCCGGCCCCGTGCTGGGCAAGGTGCGCGCCATGGTAGATGACAACCGCCAACGCCTCAAGGAAGCAGGCCCTTCCTATGCCGTTGAAGCCCTGGGCTTCAGCGAGGTTCCCACCGCCGGTGATGAGTTCGAGGTTTACCCGGATGAGAAGTCCGCCAGGGCCGTGGTGGGCGATCGTGCCTCTGACGCCAGGGCGACCCGCCTGGCACAGCAGATGGCCTCGCGCCGGGTGTCGCTCACGGCGATGTCCGGTCAGGCCAATGAAGGCGAGCTCAAGGAGCTCAACCTCATCCTCAAGGCCGATGTGCAGGGTTCCGTTGAAGCGATTCTCGGCTCCCTGGAGCAATTGCCCAAGGACGAGGTCCAAGTGCGGGTGCTGCTCTCGGCACCGGGTGAGATCACCGAAACGGACGTGGATCTGGCCGCAGCCTCCGGCGCCGTCATCGTGGGCTTCAACACCTCGATGGCCTCCGGTGCCAAGAAGGCAGCGGACGCCACCGGCGTCGATGTGCGCGACTACGACGTGATCTACAAGCTGCTGGAGGACATTCAGCTGGCGATGGAAGGTCTGCTGGAGCCGGAATTGGTGGAGGAGCCGCTCGGCGAAGCCGAAGTGCGGGCCGTGTTCACCATCGGCAAGAGCGCTGTGGCCGGCTGTTACGTCACCACCGGCAAACTGCACCGCAACTGCAAGGTGCGGGTCCACCGCGGCAAGCAGGTGGTGTTCAGTGGCGACCTCGACTCCCTGCGTCGCAACAAGGACGACGTCAAGGAAGTGGCCACCGGCTTCGAATGTGGTGTCGGCACCGATCGCTTCGCGAACTGGGAAGACGGCGACCGGATTGAAGCATTCAAGATGGTCACCCAACGCCGCAAACTCACCACCTGAGGCTCCGTTCCGCCGTGCAGTCCCGTCGCGAACCCCTGCTTTGGCTTCAATGCCTGGCCATCGGCGTGATTCCCCTGGAACTGCTGCTGATCCGCCTCCTCCTGGCAGGGGCGGATCCGGGCCCAGTGCCGATCGTTGAGCGCCTGTTGATCTGGGGAGTCGGCGTTGTGGCTCCGGCTGTTGCGCTTTGGAAACGACCTGCCGACTGGGGATCACTGCTGCTGATCCGTCGCCCTGTGGGGTCCCGCAGCAATGATCAGCTCAGGCTCAGCGCCTCAGAGGGCAAGTGGGGGAGCCGCTCAGCCTTGGTGGGTGGTGCAGCGCTGTTGTTGCCGCTGCTGTGGTGGCTGGATGCGTCAGCGGGACTGATCCACGAATTTTCGCCCCTCCAGGACAGCTCGCGACTGGTGACTTTGCTGTTAACGGCGCCACTGATGGCGTTGCTGATCTGGCAAATCCAGCAACTGGTGCAGGCTCTGCTGTTGCTGGTGGGGGGACCTGGAACCAACGCAGACACGGAGCCGTGGAGCGTTGAACAATTGCAGCAGGAGCGCACCAGCTTGGGGCTGCAGATCCTTCAGTTGAATGCCCTGACCTGGCCTGACCCTCCGGCACCAACCCCTTCACCAACTCCAGAAACCACCCCGGAACCGGAACCAACACCCGAACCAATCCAGGAACCGGAACCCACCCCATCACCAACTCCGGAACCTTCAACGGAACCGGAACCCAGCACTGAAGAGATCGTTGAAGCTGACTCAGCCGTCGACTCCATCCTGATCGACATCGACACTGCGGTTGCGGTCGAACCAGAGGAGGCTGGCGAAGAGGACGAGAGCACCCCCCTGGATCCCGAAATCGGAGATGTCGACGCTGTCGCCGGCAGAAGCACGGAAGAGCATGGTGAAGAGCCCAAGACCAGCGGAGGCGAACAAAGCGAACCAGAGCAAACGCCGGAGCTCCCGCCAGGGAGTGCGTGACTCACGGATCAGACGTTCCCTCAATGCCGGGTCCAGTCCTTTCCCTGAGGTTGAGTTGTCGTCCAAAACGGAGGCCAGGCACAGTCTCAAATGTTAAATTGAATTTGCCGCCGATGTAGCTCAGCCGGTAGAGCAACGCTTTCGTAAAGCGTGGGTCGCCTGTTCAAGTCAGGTCATCGGCTTTTAAGTATCCAGGGCATCAATCAGCCCTGAATTCGTTCGACCTCAGAGTCATTTCCAGGAAAAACGGTTTCTATATTCGCCCGCAATCAGCCGCCTTAACTTGATTCCTTTACCCATCAGCTGCAGGAAGGATCAAAAGCAGAGAGCCTTCAACTTTGGCTCGGCACACAACTGTTTTCCGGTTTGGATGTCTCCTTTCAGCAGTTCATGCCAGGGCACAATCCAATGTCGGCTGTCCACCTCCTCCAGGACATCCGCCGCCTCTGAATTGGGTAACACAATCACATGGCGATCCTTGAGCAACAGCGTGCGGCGCAACCATGGGGTGAAGATCAGCTCTTCCACCAACTGCTGATAGGACCCATCCGCGATCGCCCGTTGAAACCCCCTTTGAATCGCATACGCCAGTGCATGATTGTCAGGACTGACGTAAAAGAACCCTGCGTAGGGATAGGCCAGCAGCAGATTCGGATCCAGGGTGGTGCCGGATGTAAACGACGCCATCAACTGTTCCTCCCGCTCCAACTCCGCAATGCCTCTGGGGAACAACTGCACCCGTTGGTGATCCACCAGGCGAAATAGGTTCTCCGATCGGGCAGTGAACGTTCGCAGGCCCGCCGAATCAAAGATGTTCACATCACTCCAGCCCACCCCTTGGAGCAGAACGATGTCGCGGAGGTCCTGCTTGTTGCGGATCGTGGCCAGCCGCTTGATCTGACTCCGATGGGTCCAACCGCTGCGGAGTCCGAGGATGCCACCAGTGACGGGAATGGGCACGGCCCGCAGACGCCGGTTCAGATCCACGCCAGCGCCATAGATACCGACGCTCAGGGCAAAGGGATTGCGGCCTAAGCGCGTGAAGGTTCGCAGGCCCGCCGAATCAAAGACGAATCCTTGTTCCAAAGCAGCAATGGCTTCATCTTGCGAGACGTCCACTTCACTGAGTCCAAGGACGAAGGGACGACCGCTGCGCTTGAGCACCAGCTCCAGCAGGCGGTACTTGAAATCGTTGTGGTCTTCGCCAGGGGAACGATCCAGCACCACCGCGAGGGTACCCGCGGGAAGAGACCGCACTTCAGTGGCGGTGAGGATGTATTGATCGTCAATATCGAGCCGACGTTCACTCAAACGCGGCTGAATCAACAAGGCGCCGACCAGAGCGATCACAACGGTGAGCCCGGACGTCAACAACGTCCAGTAGCCGGAGGGGTGACGCGCTGAATGTTTGGTCATGGAATGATCCACCAGATTCCCAGCAACGTCATCGCCACGTAACTGGGCAGAAGCAGCACCCGCAGCCCCTCAGCAAACCGTGTATTGATCAGACTGAGCTGATTGTCGATCAGTTCGTCTGCAGCAACGACATAAAGAATGCCCAGGAAAATGATCAGTTGCAGATTGCCAATGAAACCGGTCATGGCCGTCACAGGGAGATTGCCGGCAATGAACACATAGTTGCCACCGGCGGACACCACCGCCGCAAGGATCAGATCGTCCCGACTGCGAGTGATCAGCAGACTCATGCAACAGAGTCCGACCGCCAGCAGGTAACCCAGGAAATCAGGGGCAACGAACAGCAAGCTGCGCCTTTGGATCGGCAGATCAAACGAAACGGTGGGTTGTCGGCGCACCGCAATGCCATCGGAGACAGGACGGCCCAGATCATTCATCAGGCTGATGCTGGAGGCGTAACCGCTTGGGTCCTTCAGGGTCCAGCCCGGCAGCAACAGGCTAGGGGTCACGCTGCAGGGGGCCTGCGGCACCACATCCAGGTTCACCGGCTGCAAGGGGTCATCAAGACCGATCTGAACGTGCAGGAGCTGGTCGTCGAAGGGATAGCGCTGCAGGCGCCAGCGCTTCACCACGGGTGAACGCACCTTGTACAAGCTCCAGCTGTGAGCCTCCGCCTGATCCCGGCGGATCCGCTCGAAGCGCTGGATATCACCGTTGTAGATGCCGTTGAGGACGCGCAACTGATCACTGGGGTTCTGATCCGGATCCCCATGCCAGAGGGTCCAGAGCAACAGTTCGATGGAGAACTGGTCTTCCCTCAGGTCGATCTCGCTGATGTTGGTGATGTAGGCCCCCACCTGCAGCAGCTGCTCCTCAGCAAGGGATGGCTGTGCATTCGGTGCGCCCCAATCAATCTCTTCGGAAGCCTCCGAAGGTGCTGCCATCGGCGGCTGCACCGATGGCCGTTGCAACCCCAGAGCCAGCGTCAAAGCGAACGCTGCAGCAACGAGGGCGATCCACCAACGAAGGCGATGCGGCACAACGGGCACGAGCTGCAGCGAATCGGCTCTCAACCCACCATGACAACTCCTTTCCTGGATCACAACGGATGCTGCGATCAGGGAACATGGACTTCAGCTGTCGTGCTGAGGCTGCCTTGGTCACCATCCCTTCAGCGTGGATTCGCTCGGGTGCCGCCCTCACGGGATTGCTGCTGGTGCTTTTTGTGCTGGTGCATCTGATCGGCCTGCTGCCAGCGGTGCTGGCGCCTGAGCAATTCGAGGTCTATGCCACAGCGCTGCACAGCAGCCCATGGCTGCCGCTGGTGGAGTTCGGCCTGCTGCTGCTGGCCGTGATTCACATCAGCCTCACCCTCAGCAAGGCCATGGCCAACCGCAGAGCCGGCAACACCGCAACGCTGCGCAGTCGTCGCCAATCCCCCCTGGCGTCCCTGGCCAGCCGCAGCGCGACAGCAGCCGGTCTGGTGACCCTTGGATTTCTGATCCTGCACCTGCAGCAATTGCGCTGGCCCCGCCCTGCAGCTGGAGAGGAAGCCGCCACATTGATCCAGGTGCTGCAACAACCCTGGAACGCAGCCCTCTACGCAGGTGCAGCTTTGGCCCTGGCCCTCCATCTGCTCCACGGCGCGGAGGCCGCCCACCGCAGCCTGGGCTGGTTGACACCGCACAACAGCGGCGCCCTGCGCACGGGGGGGGGCCTTATGGCCGCCCTGGTCGGCGGCGGCTTCCTGACCGTCACCCTGGTGCTGGCGCTGGGAGGTGTCGCATGAGCGGCCTGCCCGACCCAAGGATTCCTGCCGGTCCGATCAGCGATGCCTGGCAGCGCACCAAGGAGGGACTCCCCCTGATCAGCCCCCTGCGCAAGGGCCAGATCGACGTGCTTGTGGTGGGCACCGGCCTGGCAGGGGCCTCCGCCGCAGCGACCCTGGCGCAGCAGGGCTACCGGGTGACGGTGCTGAGCTTTCACGACAGCCCCCGCCGAGCCCATTCGGTGGCGGCCCAGGGCGGGATCAATGCGGCACGATCCGTCGCCGTGGACGGCGACAGCATCAGTCGCCTGTTCACCGACACCCTGAAAGGGGGAGATTTCCGCGCTCGGGAGAGCGGCTGCCAGCGGCTGGCGGAGATCAGCAGCTCCATCATCGACCAGTGCGTCGCCCAGGGGGTGCCGTTCGCGCGGGAGTACGGCGGCAGCCTGGCCACCCGCAGCTTCGGCGGCGCCCTGGTGAGCCGCACCTTCTACGCCCGCGGCCAGACCGGTCAGCAGTTGCTGTACGGCGCCTATCAGGCGTTGATGCGCCAGGTGGAGCTTGGCCGGGTGCGACTGCTCACCCGCCGTGATGTGCTCGAGCTGATCACCGTCGATGGCGTGGCACGGGGCGTGGTGGCCCGCCACCTGCTCAGCGGTGAGCTGGAGGTGCACACGGCACGCACGGTGCTGCTCTGCAGCGGGGGTTACAGCAATGTCTACTTCCTCTCGACGAACGCGCTGAAATCCAACGCCAGCGCCATCTGGCGAGCCCACCGCAAGGGCGCCCTGTTCGCCAACCCCTGCTTCACCCAGATTCACCCCACCTGCATTCCCAGTGGTGATGCCTTCCAGAGCAAGCTGACGCTGATGAGCGAAAGCCTGCGCAACGACGGCCGGATCTGGCTGCCGGTGAACGCGGGGGACCCCCGCTCCGCCGAGGAGATCCCGGAGCAGGAACGCGACTATTTCCTGGAGCGGCTTTATCCCAGTTACGGCAACATGGCCCCTCGGGACGTGGCCTCACGCCGGGCGCGGGAACTGTGCAATGCGGGTCGGGGCGTAGGCCCCGGAGGTCGATCGGTCTATCTGGATCTGACGGATGCGATCAAGGCTGAGGGCCGCGACGCCATCGCTGCCCGCTACGGCAACTTGATGACGATGTACGAGCGGATCAGCGGTGATGATCCTTACCGCAAACCGATGCGGATCTACCCCGCCCCCCACTACACGATGGGTGGCCTGTGGGTGGATTATCAGTTGATGAGCTCCATCCCCGGCTTGTTCGTGCTGGGGGAGGCGAACTACTCCGAACACGGCGCCAACCGCCTGGGGGCGAGCGCCCTGATGCAAGGCCTCGCCGATGGCTACTTCATTGCGCCGTCCACGGTCACGGCCTGGCTGGCGGGCCACCCTGCCCCGGAGGTGAGGCCGGATCACCCCGCCTGCCGCGATGCCCTGGAGAGCACCCGCCTCCGCATCGAGGCCATGTTGGCCATTGACGGGACAACCCCTGTGGACAGCTTCCACCGGGAACTGGGTGCGGTGATGATCGACCGCTGCGGCATCAGCCGCAAAGCCGATGGCCTGCGGGAGGGCATCGCCCAGGTGAACGCGTTGGAACAGCGCTTCCAGGCTGAGGTGCGGGTGCCCGGAGAGAGCCAGGGACCCAACGCCGAACTGGAGAAGGCGCTGCGGGTGGGTGATTTCTTCGGGTTGGCGCAGCTGATGCTGCGGGATGCCTTGGCGCGGGAGGAGTCCTGCGGGGCCCACTTCCGCGAGGAGCACCAGAGCCCGGAGGGAGAAGCCCGCCGTGATGACGCCAACTTCGCCCACATCGCCGCCTGGGAACACCAGGATGGTGCCGAGCCGATCCGCCACAGCGAAGCGCTGCAGTTCACCTCGCTGCAACCCAGCACCAGGAGTTACAAATGAAACTCACCCTGCGCATCTGGCGTCAGCCCGCTGCAAACCAACCCGGCCGCTACGAACGCCACGGTCTGGCGGATGTGTCGCCGGATGTGTCACTGCTGGAGGCCCTCGATCAGCTGAACGAGCAATTGATCAGTGAGGGGGAGCGGCCGGTGAGTTTTGAGCACGATTGCCGGGAAGGCATCTGCGGTAGCTGCGGCTTTCTGGTGAACGGCCAGGCCCACGGCCCCAAAGCCGCCACGTCGGTGTGTCAGCTCTATCTGCGGGAATTCGAGGACGGCGCCGAATTGACCCTGGAGCCCTGGCGCGCCAAGGCCTTTCCGGCCATCCAGGATCTGATGGTGGACCGCTCAGCCTTGGACCGGCTGATCGCCGCGGGGGGCTATTGCTCCACCGGCACGGGTCAAGCGCCGGATGGGAATGCCATGCCGGTGGGCCGCGACCAGGCCACCAGTGCCCTCAGCACGGCCACCTGCATCGGCTGCGGTGCCTGCGTGGCCAGCTGCAGGAATGCCTCTGCCAGTTTGTTTGTCGCCGCCAAATTGGCGCACCTCGGTCAACTGCCCCAGGGCCAGCCGGAGCGCGCCTCAAGGGCCCGGGCCATGCAGGATCAGATGCGGGCTGAAGGCTTCGGCAGCTGCAGCAGCAACCTCGAATGCGAAGCGGTCTGCCCACAGGAGATCTCTGCGGACTGGATCAGCTGGATGCACCGGGAGCGACGAGGCTGAGCATCAAGATCAATGTGCTCACAACCCGGCACAACCACGAACGGCAGCATCGAGATCGGCCAGGGCTTGCTCACCACGCCCCTGGCCCAGCTGTTGCAGGATCACATCAGCCTGGAGGGCCAGCAGCAGGGTCTGACAGGGGTAGGCCTCCAGGTCCGCCGCCCGGCGCTGAAGCTGTTCAGCCCGATCCAGAGCGCGCTCGCAGGCGGATGAAGATCCGGCCTGCAAGCACAGTCGAGCATCACCTTGAACAGCGGCCAACCCAGCCGCCTGGGCACCTTCAGTAGTGCTGAGGGTCAGGACAAGGGCCATGACTGTGACGGGTCGTGCCATCACGAAACCTGGAGACGGTTTGCTGTGATGATGACTCAACTTTGTTCCCGAGCTCAGCCGTGTACACCGACTGGACCGCGATTGCTCTGCTGCTGTTCACCGCTGTGCCATTGCTGGTGGTTGTTGGCACCGCCACCCTTTTCGTCCTGCGCAACAAGGAAAAGGCTCCACTGGGCTGAGCTGGGGCGTTGATCAGGACTGCTGACGGATCAAGCCATTCAGCTGGGCCACGGTCAGATCCGAAGTGGACAACTGATTCATGGGTGCTGCTTGGATTGCGGCGCTGAGCTGGCCTTGCCCAAGGCAGGTCAGGCAGGTGCGGTAATGCTGGCCGGAGACGCGTTGGATGCCGCTGCCTCCACAGATGGTGCAGGTGCTCATGACCGGTGCGCTGAATCGATGAAATCAGTGTGCTACCAATCGGCCCAATCGATCCCGAAGCCTTCCTTAAGAATGACTAACATGGATCCCTTTCTGAGTCAAGTGCTCCAGCAGCTCCTGGGCTGACAGGCGGGTTCCCGACGGGACAGACCCGAGATCGGAGGCCAGCAGACCGATCACAGCCGCGGCGTCCAGCCCCTGCTCTCGCAGGCTGTTCAACCCCGCACTGGCTTCACGTTTCGACAGCTTTCGTCCTGCGGCATCACAACGCAAGGGGCCGTGGTGAAAGCGTGGTGGCGGCTGTTGCAGGGCCCTGTACAGGCTGCGCTGGGCGGGCAGAGCCTCTCGAAGGTCTTCCCCGCGCACCACATCGCTGATGCCGAGGACCAGTTCATCGATCACGGTGGCCAGCTGATAGGCAATGAACCCATCGGCCCGGCGCACCACCACATCCCCGCTGCGGTCCGGATCGTCGCTGGGCACCCGCAACCGCCAGCTGGGCAGCCGGCGATCGCGCCAACCCCAGCCGCCGCTGCCCTCGCGACAGGTGCCGGGGTAGCGGGCCAATCCGGCCAGCTCCCGCCGTGAGCAACGGCAGGGGAACAGAAGAGCGCTGCGGCGTAACCAGGAGAGCCAGGAGGAGTACAGCCCGCGGCGGGAGCTCTGGAGCATCGGCTCCCCGTCCCAGTCGAGACCGAGCCAGCGCAGGTCGGCCTGGATCGCTTCAACGGCACCGGGCCGGTTGCGGGGGGTGTCTAGGTCATCGATGCGCAACAGCCAGAGTCCGCCGGCCTGGCGCGCCTGCAGCCAGGACAACAGGGCTGTCTGCAGATTGCCGAGATGCAGCACACCGGTAGGGGAGGGGGCGTAGCGACCGCGGTATCGGCCTTCGGCCCGCCAGCGCTGGCCCTGCTCCAGACCCATCAGCAGGTGATCGGGAACAGGCATCAAAATAGGCGGCCCCCTGGACCGCCTATTCGATCAGACAATCGTGTTGGATCAGCCCTGAACGCGGTCCTTGAACATCTTGCCGGCGGTGAAGGCGGGCACGCGCTTGGCGGGGATGGCGATCTTTTCGCCGGTCTTGGGGTTCAGACCCTGACGGGCGGAACGCTCGCGGGGCTCGAAGGAGCCGAAACCGAGGATCGACACCTTTTTGCCTTCGACAACGGAATCGATGATGGTTTCGATCGCGGCGTCGACAACCATCGAGACGTCGGTCTTGGTGAGCTCGGTGCGAGCAGCCACCAGATTAACCAGGTCAGCTTTGTTCATTGGAGAGGGAGAGTCGGGAGGCGGAGACGGCGCTGAAACGGCGTTCGGTCCCGCCGCTGCCTTCCCCAAGCGCGCCAATCGTATGGAGGCTGACCGGGGCCTGCAAGCGACAAGTCCCGTGCCGCAATGCTTTAGCTGGGTTACTAAGCCTCACACCAGCCGCTGAAGGGCACCAACCGCTCCCCTCTCAGTGCCCCGAGGCCTGCCCCAGATGCCAGTTGGGGACTGACTTCTGAAGGAAGCCAGTCGCGCAGCCGCCGCAGACTTTCGAGTTGGTGTGGCCAGTGAAATGTGCGGCCATGGCGCAACGGTCCCAGGCGACCTGGGCTTAACGGCGTCAGCAAACGACCGCAGAACAACAGATCGGCGACGGGGGCGTACACCACACAACTGCCGGGAGTTGGACCGGTGGTCCAGAGCAAGCGAAGGCCACTGCTGGTGACGTGCTCCTCAGCGAACGTGTCGAGGGGCTCCACATTGGGCAGCAGATAAGCCTCCTGCTCCTGCACCAGCACCGGCCAGCCGAAACGTTCCTGGACGCGCCGCAGGCGACCATGCCCCTCCCGGCTGGTGAGCAGGATGCGCGGAGTGCGGTCCCCCGCCAGGTCACGCAGGGCCGTCAGGGTTGCTTCGGTGAGTGGGGGGCAATCGATCAGCACCGGCTCCGGCTCCGCCGCCAGCCACCAGGCACTGCCCCCCTGGCAGTCGCGGTTGGGGGGGAACAGCCAGAGATCGTTCCGCAGCTGCTGAGGAGGCCGACCGGGCTCCAAGGCCGTGGTCATCGTCATGACGTTCAGCTTTGGACCAAACCACTAGTTTGAACGTGCCATGCCTCAAGGCCTTGAGCGGCATCCATCCGGGCACGCCCTGGCCCCTCGGCAGCAGCATCACTCCGCGGGGCGTGAATTTCTCGGTGGCGGCACCGGCGGCGGACCGGATCGAGCTGCTGATCTTCGAGACGGCGACGGCGCCGACACCTCAGCGGGTGATTGAACTGGATGCCCGCCGCCACCGCTCCGGCGATTACTGGCATGTGGAGCTGGAGGGGGTTGGCGAGGGCTGCTGCTACGGCTACCGGGTGTTCGGGCCTCTGGCGTCGGGGGGGCACGGCTTCCAGCCCGCCAAGGTGCTGCTGGATCCGGCAGCCCGTGCCATCAGCGGCTGGGACGTCTACGACCGGGTGCTGGCCACCGGCCCAACCCCGAACGCCCACGCCTGCCTGAAGGCGGTGGTGACCGAACGGGATCGCTTCGATTTCCAGAACCATCCCCGGCCCCGCCACAGCTGGCAGCGCTCGGTGATCTACGAAATGCACGTGGGCGGCTTCACCCGCCGCGAAGATTCCGGCGTCGCCGCGGATCAGCGGGGCACCTACCTGGGGCTGATCGACAAACTGCCCTACCTCAAGGACCTCGGCATCACGGCGATCGAACTGCTGCCGGTGTTCTGCTTCGACCCTGCCGATGCGCCACTAGGCCGCGACAACGTTTGGGGCTACAGCCCTTTGAGCTGGTTTACGCCCCACCATGGTTACGGCTGTGGAGACGATCCACTGCAGCTGCGCCATCAGGTGCGCCAGCTGGTGGCGGCCTGCCATGACGCCGAGATCGAGGTGTTGCTGGATGTGGTGTACAACCACACCACTGAGGGCACCCGGCTGGGGCCGACCCTGAGTTGGCGTGGCTTCGCCGATCGCACTTACTACCACCAGAGCAGCAGTGGCGACTATCTGGATGTGAGTGGCTGCGGCAACTCCATCGCCGCCAGCCAACCGCTGAGCACCCAGCTGATCCTGGAATCGATGCGCTGCTGGGCGCTGGAGCTGGGGGTGGATGGCTTCCGCTTTGATCTCGGCATCGCCCTCAGCCGCGGCAACCAGCTCAAGCCACTGGATGATCCGCCACTGTTTCAAGCGATCGAAGCCGATCCGGAACTCAGCGATCTCAAGCTGGTGAGCGAGCCCTGGGATTGCGGCGGCCTCTACCGGCTGGAAGACTTTCCGGCCCAGCGGATCGGCACCTGGAACGGCCACTTCCGCGATGGATTGCGCCGCTTCTGGAAGGGCGACGAGCACAGCACCTGGAGCCTGGCCCAACGGTTCAAGGGCAGTCCGGATCTGTACAACGACAAGCCGGTGGACCTGGGCCGCTCGGTGAACCTGATCACCGCACACGACGGTTTCACCCTGGCGGACCTGGTGGCCTACAACCGCAAACACAACCTGGCCAACGGCGAAGACAACCGCGACGGTGAAAACCACAACAACAGCTGGAACCATGGCGTGGAGGGTCCGACGACCGATCCACAGATGCTGGCCCTGCGCAGGCGTCAGCAGCGCAATCTGCTGAGCACCCTGCTGCTGGCTCGCGGCGTGCCAATGCTGCTGATGGGCGATGAGGTGGGCCGCAGCCAGGGGGGCAACAACAACAGCTGGTGCCAGGACAGCCCCCTCAGCTGGATGGTGTGGAACGACGACCACTGCGATCTGGACCTGAAGTGCTTCCTGCAGCGCTTGCTGAAATTGCGTCAGGCCCTGCCGCAACTGTTCAACCCCCTGGTGCCACCGGTGGAGCCCAACCGCAAGCAACTGCAGCCCCCCAGCGGCCTGTGGCGGCAATGGCACGGCGTGGAGCTGAGCAAACCCGACTGGGCGGCCTGGAGCCGCACCACGGCCACCAGCCTGCACATGGGCAGCCGCGGCGCCCTGTTGTGGATGGGCTTCAACGCCTACAACGAACCGCTCAATTTCGAACTGCCGGTGCCGGCCTCCCCCTGGATGCAGGTGATCGACACCTCCCTGCCCGCCGGAGAGGACCTGCCGGCACAAGCGGTGCCGGTCGACGGTGTGGACATCCCGCTGGCGAGCCGCAGCCTGGTGCTGCTGCTCGCCCGGGACGTTGCATCAGATCTGACGTTTTAAGGAAGCGGGTGACGGGAATCGAACCCGTGTCATCAGCTTGGAAGGCTGAGGTCTTACCATTACACAACACCCGCACTGGTACATCTGAACCACAGCCCTTGATGGGGTGGTCAGTGCTTCAGCACACCTGCATTATGGCGGTCCGCCTGCCCCCTGCCTCAGCGTGACATCGTCCGACGCAATCGACGGGGCTTCCCGACGCCGATTGATGCTGGCCTACGGCCTGGGTGATGCCGGCACCGGGCTTGCCGCCACCCAGCTCGGGTTCTATCTCTTCCCCTTTTTCATCTGCGCCGCAGGCCTGCCGGCCTTCATCGCCGGCTCCCTGCTCACGGTGAGCAAGGTCTGGGACGCGCTGAATGACCCGTTGATCGGCTGGCTCAGCGATCACACCAACAGCCGCTGGGGCCCGCGGCTGCCCTGGATGCTCACGGCCGCCCTGCCCCTGGGCATCAGTCTGGCGGCGATATGGTGGGTGCCCCCCGGCGACACGGTGCAGCGCACCACGTACTACGCCGTGATGGCGGTCTTGCTGATGACCGCTTACACCAGCGTCAACCTGCCCTACGCCGCCCTCAGCACCGAACTCACGCCGGACACCGCCCTTCGCACTCGCCTGAATGCGGCGCGGTTCAGCGGGTCGATCCTGGCGGGCCTGAGCGGACTGATCGTGGCCTCGGTGGTGCTCACCGATGGAGGCGGGGGCTACCTGGCCATGGGCCGAATCACCGGCAGCATCGCCGCCGCCACCACGCTGCTCTGCTGCTGGGGGCTGGCCCCCTACGCCAAGCGGGCCCAACGGCCGGTGCCCAACAACGAAGCGCCGATGCAACAGCTCAAACGGGTGCTGGCCAACCCCCGCTTCCGCAAGGTGCTGGGGCTCTACCTGCTGCTCTGGTTCGGCCTGCAACTGATGCAGGTGGTGGCCTTGATCTGGCTGGTGCAGGTGGTGCATGTGCCCGCCAACCTCTCCACCTGGATCCTGCTGCCCTTCCAGATCGCCGCCCTGCTGGGGCTTCAGCTGTGGAGCAACCTCAGCAACCGCATCGGCCGCGTGGGAACCCTGCGCTGGGGTGCGGGGCTATGGATCAGCGCCTGCCTGCTGTCGATGCTGTTCCCGCCTCTGGCGGCGGATCCCGGCCTGCTGCAACTGCTGCCCTTGATCGGACTGATTGCCCTGGTGGGGGTGGGCGCTGCCACCGCCTATCTGATCCCCTGGTCGCTGCTGCCCGACGCGATCGACGCTGATCCGGGCAAGCCTGCCGGGCTCTACACCGCCTGGATGATCTTCGGCCAGAAGCTGATCATCGGTCTCACCATGTCGGTGTTCGGCAGCCTGCTCTCGCTCACGGGCTACATCTCCAGCCAGGGCGACTGCAGTGGGGCGCTGAGTTTCATCGAACAGCCGGATTCAGCCCTGCTGGCGATCCGGCTCTGCATGGGTCTGATTCCTGCCATCCTTGTGCTGATTGGCCTTGTGGTGATGCGAGGCTGGCCAGACCGTGGCGCCCATCTGCAGGCCTCCGCCGGATGACCTCTCCCCGCTGGCTGAAACGACTGGGCGCCAGCCTGTTGATCGGTGGCCAGACCGTGACAGCCACACTGCGGGGCCGAATCAACACCGTGGACCTGCAGGACCAGTTGATGGAGGCCGGCCCGGCCAGCGTTCTGATCGTGCTGATCATCGCGATCGCCGCCGGCTCGGTGTTCAACATCCAGGTGGCCGCTGAACTCACCCGCCAGGGGGCGGGCTCCACCGTGGGCGGCATCCTGGCGGTCGGCCTGGCCCGGGAGATCGCACCGCTGCTCACCTCCTGCCTGCTGGCGGGCAAGGTAGCCACTGCCTATGCCGCGCAGCTGGGCACGATGAAGGTGACCGAACAGATCGATGCGATCACGATGCTGCGCACCGATCCGGTGGAGTACCTGGTGGTGCCGCGCGTGATCGCGATGGTGGTGATGGCGCCGGTGCAGTGCTTCTTCTTCTTCCTGATGGCGGTGTGGAGTGGCCAGATCACCAGCACGGCGCTTTATAACATTCCGCCGGCGGTGTTCTGGACCTCCGTGCGCACCTGGATGGATCCTTTGGACCTGCCCTTCATGCTGGTGAAAGCCCTGGTCTTCGGGCTGATCATCGCGGTGGTGGCCTGCGGCTGGGGCCTCACCACCAAGGGCGGACCCAAGGAGGTGGGCACCAGCACCACCGGAGCGGTCGTCATGATCCTGATTCTTGTGTCAATGATGGACGTCGTTCTCACCCAGGTGCTGTTCGGCGCATGAGCTCAACTCCTGAAAGCGTCACGCTGAAACCTGACGTGCGGCTGCCGCTGCTGGTGGTGGCCTTCGGGCTGGCCTTGTTGCCACTGCCGCTCTCGCCCTGGCCGACGGTGGTGGTGGTGCTGTTCGGTGTGTTTCTGCTGATCCAGACGGCCAGCCTGCGGCTGGAATTCGAAGAGAAGGCCCTGATCGTGTGGCAGAACAGCCGTGAGCTGCGCCGCTTCCCCTACGGCCAATGGCTCACCTGGCGCCTGTTCGCCCCCTGGCTACCGGGGCTGCTCTATTTCCGCGAGACCCAGAGCATTCACTTCCTGCCGATCCTGTTCAGCCCCAAGCAGCTGCGGGAGCAGCTGGAGCTGCGGGTGGGAGCCCTGGAGGTGCCGGCCAGCAACGCTGATTGAGCGCTTGCAGCACGGGCGATCTGCCCATAGCGTCGAGGCATGGGCATGACGGTTGCCGATATCCGCCGCCGCAAGCAGGCCGAGCGGCTCAAGGGACTGCATCAGCAGGCCAGCAGCGTGCTGGCTGAACATCCCGGCGCCAGCCTCTGGCTGTTCGGCTCCTGGGCCCGGGGCGACTGGGATGCCTTTTCGGATGTGGATGTGCTGGCCGTTGCCCCGAACCGCAGCCAGGCCAGCGAGCTGGCGGATGCGGTGCTGGATCTGGGAATGGCCGACGACGTGCTGGCGCTGACCGAGCTGGAATGGCAGGAGCGCCGCAACGGCGACGACCCCTACTGGCGCGCCATCGGCCTGGATGCCGTGCGGCTGGGGCTGTCATGACACCACGCATTGATGCCTGGATGCGGCAGGCCAACAGCGATTGGGCCGTCGCAGAACTCACCGCCCAACAAGGTTTTCACAGTCAGGCCTGTTACCACTACGGCCAGGCAGCGGAGAAGGCACTGAAGGCCCTGTTGATTTCCCTGGACGCCCTGCCGCCCTACAGCCATGCTCTGGATCGCCTGGTCGACAACCTCGAATCAGCGGGGCTGGATGTGCAACCGCTGCGTGAGATACGGCTCAAAGCCCTCAGCCGAATGAACAGCGAAACCCGCTACCCAAGCGACAGCGAAGCACCGGCCGATCGCTTCGATGAGCAGGACAGTAACGAGGCGCGCAACGTTGCGGAGCAGGTGCTGGCGTTCGCCAAGAACACGATCAAAGCCTAAGCACGATATTTTCACAATTTACACCCTATATCGTGAAAATATCACACCAAAACCTTTCAATCCAGGGCGCAACTGGTGCCTGGGCCTCCGGTCAGCTGGAATGGGGCGATGGAGAGCACGGCCGCTGACGCAATGCCCGACGACACCGCCCTGACCCCGCAGGCATCCGACACCGAGCCGTCACCCAGCGCAGACAACCCGGTGATGGAGCTGGCGCTGAAGGATCTGCAGCAGCGCCGCGATGCCCTGGAGGCGGAGATCGCCGAGATGACCAGCCGCAAGCAACAGCTGGAGGCCGAACTGAAAACCAGCTTTGCCGGCCAATCCGATGCCATCGCCCGCCGGGTAAAGGGCTTCCAGGAGTACCTGGGCGGCGCCCTGCAGGGCCTGGTGCAGAGCGTGGAAAGCCTGGAACTGGTGGTGCAGCCGATGGTGGTGCAACCCTCACCGCTGGATCAGGCCGCCAGCAACGCAGCGGCACCGGCGAGCACCGATGAGAGCAGCCCAGCACCGGCGGTGGCCGACACCTTCCGCCCCGACGAAACGCTGATCCGCGATTCGCTGCAGCGCTTCCTCCAACAGCCGGACGTCTACGCCGACCCCTGGAACCTGCGTCGTAGCGTCGATGCCAAGGACATCGCCCTATTGGAGGACTGGTTCTTCAACCAAGGGGGCCGTGGGGCCCAGCCCAGCCGCGGCACCCGGCCCCGCAACATCCTGGCCAGCGCGGCGCTGATCGCGATCATCGGCGAGCTCTACGGCGATCAGTTCCAGTGCCTAGTGCTGGCCGGCGGCCCGGAACGGCTCGGCGAATGGCGACGGGGCCTGCAGGATGCCCTGGGCCTGGGCCGGGAAGACTTCGGCCCCAGCAGCGGCATCGTGCTGTTCGAACGGCCAGAAGCCCTGGTGGAACGGGCCGACCGGCTGGAGGAACGGGGCGAAGTGCCGCTGATCCTGATCGATGCCGCCGAGCGCAGCATCGACATCCCCGTGCTGCAGTTCCCGCTCTGGCTGGCCTTCGCGGCTGGTCCGGGCGAACGCCTCGACGACGATGATCTGCTGTAGACCGTCAGTCCATCCGGCGCACAGGGCCTGGGTTTTGCGCAAGCAGCTGATCCGCGGTGATCAGCAACAGGCCATCGGCTTGTGCCTGGGCCAGCAACAAGCGATCGAAGGGATCTCGATGCAGCGCCGGCAACTGCCCCACGGCAAATGCATGGTGGGCCTCCACAGGCAACTCGCGCCAACCACCCTCCAATAGGGCATGGCGGATCAAAGAGGGCTCCACCTGAAAGTCAGGCCGATCCAGGCCCCGTTTGATCACCAGTTCCCAGAGGCTCACCACGCTGAACACCGGGGTGTTTAACGGGTCTTCAAGCATCTGAATCAGCGCTGCATCCAAGCGTTCAGGCTGATCCACGGCCCACAGAAGAAGGTGGGTGTCCAACAACAACTGCATCAGCGCTCGCCGATCCCTTCAAACAAATCGGCAATCTCCTCCTGGCCCATGCGATCGAAGTCGTCCGGCACAGACAACTGCCCCCTCAACATTCCCAACCGTGAACGAACAGGGGCCGCTTCGTCGGACTGGTTCAGTGGTGTGACGCGCACCATCGGCTTACCGGCCTTGCAGATCACAAACGACTGACCGGCTGCCGCCTCATCCACCAAGCGCGATAAATGGGTTTTGGCCTCATGCATGTTGACCTGCTTCATCACAACCTGATCCACCTCAACCAACTTAGTCGACCAAGCCAAGCCAGGCTCCGTGCAAACCGCCCCGCGCTGTGCTTCCATTCCTGCGCGATCCAGCAGCCTGTCTCGTTCTTGTGATCCTCACCGCCCTGCTGCTCCTGGCCATCGGCTACCTGCTGGGGTCGACCCCCAGCGGCTATCTCGCCGGCCGCTGGCTCAAGGGCATCGACCTGCGCACCTGCGGCTCCGGCAGCACCGGCGCCACCAACGTGCTGCGCAATGTGGGCAAAGGCCCTGCACTGGTGGTGTTTCTGCTGGATGTGGGCAAAGGCGCCCTGGCGGTGCTGCTGGCGAAAAGTTTTGGACTGAATGACTGGCTTCAGGTGCTGGCGGGCCTGGCGGCGTTGGCCGGTCACATCTGGCCGGTGTGGCTGGGCTGGAAGGGCGGCAAAGCGGTGGCCACCGGCCTGGGCATGTTCCTGGGACTGGCCTGGCCGGTGGGGCTGGCCTGCTTTGGCCTATTCATGGCCGTGATCTCGATCTTCCGGATCGTGTCGCTCTCCAGCGTGGTGGCCGCCATCGGATTGCCTGTGCTGATGTTGCTCTCCGGCGGCAGCAGCGCCTATGTGGTGGTGTCGCTTGTGGCCAGCCTGATGGTGCTCTGGCGCCATCGCAGCAACATCGAGCGGTTGATTGCGGGGACTGAACCCAGGATCGGGCAGAAGTCTTGAGCACTGCCGCCTGCAGCGATCAGCCAATGAGCTCAGCGCAGCAGGCGGCAAACGCGGCGCTTGGATCGTCAGCCTTGCTGATCGGCCGGCCGATCACCAGCTGGCTGGCTCCTGCTGCGAGCGCCTCCGCCGGCCCCATCACCCGGGCCTGATCACCAATCGCAGTCCCTTTGGGGCGAATGCCTGGCGTAACAAGTGCAAACGGTTCGGGGTGCTGGGCCCGCAGCGCCGAGGCTTCCAAGGGTGAGCAAACACAACCGCCGATGCCGGCGGTCGCCGACAACTGCGCCAACGCCGGCACCCGTTCGGCGATGCCCTGCGTGATGGCGAGTTCCCGTTGCAGCCGCTGCTCCTGCCAACTGGTGAGCACCGTCACCGCCAGCAGCGTTGGGGCATCGAGACCTGCTGTTTGGGCTCCCTCAACAGCCGCGGCCTGAGCCGCCTGCAGCGCTTCGCTGCCGGAGCAGGCATGCACCGTGATCAGCTCCGCCCCCAACGCCGCCGCCCGCCGGCAGGCCCCCGCCATGGTGGCGGGGATGTCGTGAAATTTGAGATCCAGGAACACCCGCAACCCCTGCTCCCGCAGCAGGGCCACCACCTCTGGGCCGGCCTGCACGAACAGCTCCAGACCCACCTTCACCCAGCGCAGTCCATCCACCTGAGCCGCAAACCTCAGCGCCTGCTCGGGCGCCATGCCATCGAGGGCCACGATGATCCGATCGGCGGGATCGAAACAGGCCATCAGGCCACCAAGCGCCGGAAGGTCTTCTTGCCCAGCTGCAGCACCTTGCCCTCCAGCTCCGCCGCCGAGGCGAACTCCTGGTTGGGATCGGTGATCTTCTCTCCCTCCAGCCGCGCCGCACCACCCTTGATCTGGCGGCGGGCCTCGCTGCTGCTGGCGCAGATGCCCACGGCACTGAGCAGATAAAAGGCCTTGGCCGGGAAGTTCACCTCCGCCAGCGACGCCTCCGGCACCTCCGCCGCCGCATCACCGGCACCGCCCACCAGGCTGGCGGCATCGGCCTGGGCCTTCTCGGCCGCCTCTATCCCATGGCGGCTGGCGGTCACCGCCAGGGCCATCGCCTTCTGCTTTTCGCGAGGGTTCTCCGGCAACGCCGACAGATCGAGATCCGTCAGCAACGTGACGTAGTCGTTGATCGCCCCATCGCCGACCTTCTCCAGCTTGGAGTACATCGAGAGCGGATCCTCCTCCAGCCCCACCACGTTGCCGAGGCTCTTGCTCATCTTCTGCACCCCATCCAGACCCACCAGGATCGGGAGCAGCAGGCCGAACTGGGTGCCCTTGTCGAAATGGCGCTGCAGGTCGCGGCCCATGGCCACGTTGAACTTCTGATCGGTGCCCCCCAGCTCCACATCGGCGTTCACCGCCACCGAGTCGTAGCCCTGCAGCAGCGGGTAGAGGAATTCATGCAGGGCAATCGGGGTGCCGCTTCCATAGCGCTTGGAGAAGTCGTCCTTGGCCAGCATCTGGCCCACCGTGCCGGTGCCCAGCAGGCCGATCACCGCCGGCAGGTCCATCCCCTCCAGCCACTCAGAGTTGTATCGCACCTCAAGGCGGCCGGGGGTTTCGAAATCCAGCAGCGCCGTCTCTTTCGATTGGTCTTGCCCCAGCTGACGCAGGTAAGTGGAGGCGTTGGCGGCCACGTCCTCCTTGCTCAGCTGCACCCGCGTGGCGCTCTTGCCGGTGGGATCCCCGATCCGCGCGGTGAAATCGCCGATGATCAGCACCGCTGTGTGACCCGCGTCCTGAAAGGCTCGCAGCTTGCGGAACAGGATGCTGTGGCCCAGGTGAATGTTGCTGCCGGTGGGGTCGATGCCCAGCTTCACCCGCAGCGGCCGGCCCTCTTTCTCTGCCTGCACCAGGCGTGCGGCCAGAGCCTGATCCGCATCGCTGGGATCCCCGGCCGGAAACAGGTCGGCCATGCCCCGGGACAGCCAATCCGGCAACGACGGGGTGGACTCCGGCATGGGGCGCTGTTGGCGTGCGCCCGCGATCGTACGGGTGACTCAGGTGCCTGAAGGCGGCAGCTCGATCTGGGCCTTCATCCGCTCCAGGGTGGCGTTCATCTGCTCAAACATCTGCTCCGGGGTGATGCCGAACTGCCCCAGCTGCGTTCGCAGCTGCTCAACGGTGAGCTTGGCCTGGAAGTCCTCCGACAGCTCGAAGCGTTTCATGAACACCCGGTAGCGACCCATCAGCTCCTCCATCGTCTCGATGAACTTCTTCTTGCCCTCCCGGTCGAACTTGCCGTATTCACTGCCCAGCTGCATCAGCTGCTGATAGTCACCGAACAGGCGCTTGGCTTCGTCCTGAACGATGTCGGAATCGAAAAATGCCATTCACTCCCGTGTCGTCTGTTGAGTGAAATTCTGCAGACTTCCTGTGTTCGATGGCAGTGCGGTTTTACCCAATGCCCACCATTGCTTTAGGCCTGTTCATCACCACCGTTGAACCTCACCGCTCAGCTGCCGGCCATGCGTGAAACGCTGCAGCGCAGCCGTTCCGAGCTCAGACGCCGGCGCTGCCTGATCGCCAGCGCCGACCGGGTGCTGATCACCAGCGTCGTGGCCCTGTTCGACACCATCGGTCCGCTGGTCGGGGTCACCACCAGCGAAGCCGACGCCCTCTCCTGCCTGGAGCACACCCCAGCGGATCTGTTGATCTGCAGTGATCTGCTGGAGAGCGGTGATGGTTCCTCTCTGGTGCAGCAGGCCCGAGCCCTGCAACCGCAGCTGATCTGCTTGATGCTGATCCAGCGGCCACTGCGCAGCACGATCGAAGCCGCCACAGCCGCCGGCTGCCAAGGGCTCTGCAGCCGCGATCTGGTGGGCAAAGGCCATCTGCTCAAGGCGCTGCAGGCCATCGACAGCGACGCCATCTACATTGACCCGGTGATCGCAGGCGTGCTGCGCCACAGCCGGCTCAGCCCCAGTGGCCGCCGCCTCAACCCGGGTCTGACCCTGCGGGAGGAGGACGTGCTGCGCGGCATCTGCCGCGGCTTCAGCAACCAGGAGATCGCCGACCAACTCAACCTTTCCATCGACACCGTGAAGCACAGCGTCACCGCCGTGCTGTGCAAACTCGACGCCCGCGATCGCAGCCAGGCCATGCTGATCGCCTTCCGCAATGATCTGGTGGACCTGCCGGCCCGTCTGCCCCGCTGGACCCCATGACCCCTGCGCACCCCTTCATCAGGCTGAGACAGCTGCTGATCTGCGCCTTGCCCCTGAGCAGCCTCCTGGCCAGCCCAGCCAGGGCGGAACTCGATGCCAACACCATCAGCGTCACCATCGCCCAGGGCAATGCCCACTGCCTGATCGAAACCGAAACGATGTCCGCCGATGAAGCCCTGGCCATCGCCAAGGCCTTCATCGCCACGGACGGCATCAGCGACGAGGAGCGCGATGCGGTGACCTCCCAGCCGGAGTTCAGTGACCTGATGAAGGCGTACATCGCCAATCAGGGCGGCTGCAAAGCATTGGTGAAGCAGCTGCAGCAGTGACGCACCCCGGCGTGCTGGGTAGGGTCAGCCCACGCTTTGCGCCCTGATCCGCCCGATGCCGCGCCGCCACTGGTTGGACCCCCTGGCCCGGCGGGTGCTGCAGGCCGCCGGTCAGTTGCCGACAGCGCCTGCAGCGACGCCTCCCCCAGCAGCCCCACTGGCCTGGACGATCGAGGTGAACCGCGCCAGCCGCGAGCAGTGGTTGCAGCTGCCCGGCTGCAGTGAGGACACCGCGGATCTGCTCTTGCGCCTGCAGCGGGGTGGGGTGCAGTTCAGCTCGGTGGAGGAGCTGTTCCAGCTGCTGGAGCTGCCGGCGGAGCAATGCCGCCGCTGGGAGCCCCATCTGATCGTGCACTGGCATGGCGATGCTCCCCCGCAACCCGCAGCCGCGCCGCTGGATCTCAACAACGCCAGCGCCGAGGAGTTGCAAGTCCTCAGCTGGCCTGAACAGCGTCTGCAGGGCCTGCTGCGGGAGCGGCGCCGCGCCGGGTTTGAGAACCTCGCCGACCTGCAGGAACGGCTCTGCCTGCCCGCCAGTGCCATCGAAGCCCTGATCGGTCGGGTCTGCTTCGAAGCCCGGCGCGCCGGGCCATCCCTGCCCCTGCACTGATGCAAGGGGATCTGTTCGCCAGCGCCGGCCTGGCGGCATCTCAACCCGCCGAGCTGACGTTGGATGCCGAGCAGCTGCGGGCCTGGCAGCAGCGGTTGCACGGCCATCAGGCCCCGTTGTTTCGCGGCGCCCCTGAGCGCACCAGTCAGACCACCCTGTTCGGCGACAGCTGCAGCGCTGCGGTGCGCGCCATCGATCCCCTGGCCCTCACGCCGCTGCCACTGACCTTCTGGCGCTGGCCCGACAGCCCCCACGTCGGAGCGGCGATGTATTTCGTGCTGGATCGACCGGCGGATCTCGAACAGCCGCTGCTGCTCTACATCGGCGAGACCATGGCCGCCGATCGCCGCTGGAAGGGGGAACACGACTGCAAGGCCTACCTGGCGGCCTACGGCGAAGCCCTGCAGCGCTGCAAGGTGGCCCATCAACTGAGCATCCGTTTCTGCAGCGATGTGCCCCGCAGCACCAAAGCCCGCCGCGCCCTGGAACAGGCCCTGATCCAGCACTGGTTGCCGCCGTTCAACAAGGAAACGCGGCAGCGCTGGGCCACCCCGTTCACCGCTGAACTGTGAGGTCTTGCGCAGGCCTGCTGCTGCTCTCCGCCCTGCTGCTGGCCCCCGGCAGTGCCATGGCCAATGGACTCCTTTCCCTCCAGAAGACCCTGCTGCGCAATGGCTTCCGCATCGAGGTGCGGCAGCCCCCGGGCGGGGCCTACGGCCGTTTTTTGCCGGCCCGGAAGCTGCTGGAGATCTCCCCGCTCGTGCAAGAGCTGGGAATCACCCGGCCAGTCCTGCTGCATGAGGCCGTCCATGCCGCCCAGAGCTGTCCCAGCGGCAAGCTCACCTTGATCGGCATCCAACGCCGCGCAGATCCAGCCGTGGAAAGCCGCATTCGTTACCTACTGACCAACCACTACCGGCAGGAGCACATGGCGCTGGAACAGGAGGCCTTCCTGCTTCAGGGCCAGACCGATGCGGAAGCGCTGATCATCCAAGCCCTGAACCAGCGCTGTCAGCCGCCGTTGGAATGAAGAATCACCCACACCAGCGGGCTGACGCCGATCAGCGCCGCCACGGCCAGCAGAGCCACATTGGGGAGCATCCTTCTCGCGCCATCGGCCCCCTCTCCTAGCAGCATCGCTACGCTCGGCGTTTGCGACGGGCCAGGCCATGCGCTCCTCTCTCTCCGGCGAAAGTGTTCAGGACTGGACCGGTGATGTGCTCGTGGTGGGACTGCTGCAGGACCAGCCCGCCACCGACCTGGAAGCCCGCTTCCCCGGCCTGGGCGCAGCCCTCGAACAGCAGCAGTTCAAAGGCAAACCGGCGGAGCAGCTGCTGATCAACCGCCTCGGCAGCGACGGCCCCCAACGACTGGTGGTGCTGGGCCTGGGGCCGGCCAACGGCTTCAACCTCGATGGGGTGCGCAGCGCCGCCGCCCGGGCCGCCAAGGCCGCCAGCGGCCACACCGGCAGCCTGGGGCTGCAGCTCTGCTGGGATGGACTGGAACCCGCCGCCGCCGCCGTTGCCGCTGCAGAGGCAGCGCGCCTGGCCCTCTACGCCGACCAGCGCTTCCGCAAGGCCCCGGAACCACGGTGTCAGCCGGAGAGCCTGGAGTTGATCGGGCTGCCTCCCACGGCCGCTGCCGGCCTCCAGGCCGTGAATGCCACCTGCGCCGGTGTGGAGCTGGCCCGTGAGCTGGTGGCCGCTCCTCCGAATGTGGCGACGCCCGCCGCCCTGGCGGAGACCGCCGCCGAACTCTCCCGCAACCACGGCCTGGAGCTCACCGTTCTGGAACGTGCCGAGTGTGAAGCCCGTGGAATGGGAGCGTTTCTCTGCGTCAGCCAGGGCTCCGATCTCGACCCCAAGCTGATTCACCTGATCTATCGCCCCGACGGTGAGGTGAAGCGTCGGTTGGCCCTGGTGGGCAAAGGCCTCACCTTCGATTCCGGCGGTTACAACCTCAAGGTGGGGGCCGCCCAGATCGACATGATGAAGTTCGACATGGGCGGCAGCGCAGCGGTGCTGGGGGCCATGCGCGCCATCGCCGAACGCAAGCCGGCAGGGGTGGAGGTGCACATGATCGTGGCCTCCTGCGAAAACATGATCAACGGCTCCGCCGTGCATCCCGGTGACATCGTCACCGCCGCAGACGGCACCACGATCGAAATCAACAACACCGATGCCGAAGGCCGTCTGACCCTGGCCGATGCCCTGCTCTACGCCTGTGAGCAGAAGCCCGACGCCATCGTTGACCTGGCCACCCTCACCGGCGCCTGCGTCATCGCCCTCGGCGATGAGATGGCAGGCCTGTGGAGCAACAATGATGGCTTGGCCACAGCGCTTCAGCAGGCGGCGGATGCCGGTGGTGAAGGGCTCTGGCGAATGCCATTGCGCGCTTCCTACAAGGAGGGCTTGAAATCCAAGCTGGCCGATTTCAAGAACACGGGCCCCAGGCCCGGTGGCTCGATCACGGCAGCCTTGTTCCTTGAGCATTTCGTCGGCGACGGCATCGCCTGGGCCCACATCGACATCGCCGGCACCGTCTGGAGCGACAAGGGCCGTGGTCTGGACCCCGCCGGTGCCACCGGTTACGGCGTCCGCACCCTGGCCAACTGGGTGTGCAACCCGGCATGAAACCCACTTCACCCTGGCGCTGGTACCTGAAGGCCCAGGCCGGGGTTTTGCTGCTGCCGGTGGGCCTTTGCCTGTTCGGCGAGGCGGTGAGCCGCCGGGTGGTTCAGCTGATGGGCGGCCAGGCCGGCGAGTGGTTCTGGACCGGCACCCTCAGCCTGATCTGCATCAATGCCGGAATTGGTTTGATGATCGACAGCGGCCTGACCAGAGGGTTTCCCGGTCGCGGACCCCGCTGCTGATCAGGACGCTGCGACGGCGTGGAAGCGGGTGGAACCGTGGCGCTCTGGCGTTTCCAGAGCGTGAATCTGCCAGCGGGCCCGATCGGAGCAGGACTCCAGCACGCGATCAAGGTCATCCGAAGCATGTTTCGGAGATGGATACGGGCCGATATGACGCGTTCCCAGACCATCCTTAATGGTCAGCA
The DNA here is from genome assembly GCF_014280175.1 of Synechococcus sp. A15-28. GTDB lineage: Bacteria > Cyanobacteriota > Cyanobacteriia > PCC-6307 > Cyanobiaceae > Parasynechococcus. Next base: position 505,688 of record NZ_CP047931.1, on the reverse strand, counting down.
AATACATACATCTCCTCCCAGCACGAACGTGATCGTAAGCATTGCCTCAATGGTGGTCGATTGGCGGGAACCCGTCTGTTCACTGAGAACTGACTGAGTCAAGACAACTCATTCGCTTAATCTTTTCCATAGGTTGATTATTTATTTCTTAAGGGTTTCGACCGGGTTCGGCCGGCTTCGACCAGGCCGCATCGCCTCGGGCGTTGTCGCCCCAGACCTGATCCAGACGCCGGTCCCGGCCACAACTGAAGCGGTAGAAGTTGTACTTGAGCTCGTTCAGCTCGGCGTAATTCTGGTGATAATCCTCGGCTCGCCAGAAGCGCGCGGCATCCCGCAGCTCCACCTTCAGCGCCGAGCGGGGTTGTCCCAGCTCCACGGCAGCAGCCTGGGCACTCGCTTCAGCTTCACGGGCCTGAGCTGCATCCGCTGTGAAGATCACGGGCCGGTAGGAGTCCCCACGGTCGCAGAACTGGCCGCCCCCATCCAAAGGGTCCACATTGCGCCAGTAACTGCGCAGCAGCGTGCCGTAACTGATCTGGTCCGGGTCAAACCGCACCTCCACCACCTCCTGATGACCCGTGGTTTCGCCGCTCACCTGGCGGTAGGTGGGGTTGTCCACATGGCCGCCGCTGTAGCCGCTGGTGGCCTCCAGCACACCGGGAAGATCCTCCAGATCGTGCTCCAGACACCAGAAGCAACCTCCGGCGAAGACGGCGGTCTCCGTGTCGGCCATCACGGCGGAGGGGAGCGCCAGCAACCCGATCAGCACAGCCAGCAGTAGCCGTCTCATCGCTGCACCTGATCGAGAATGGCCTTGGCTGCCCGCTGCGTCACACCCGGCTCCCCCAGCGTTAATCGGAGTTGACCGTAGCCATCCAGCATCCGCTGCCGTTCCGGCCCGGGCTGTAGCAGCGGCAAAGCCTGCTCCACCAACGACTCGGCGGTGAGCTCGTCCTGCAGCAGCTCCGGCACCAGGCGCTGCTTCAGCAGCAGGTTCACCGGCGAGATGTGATCCACCTGGAACCGCAAGATGTGCCTGGCCACGAACGCCGTCAGGCCACTGACGCGATAGCCCACCACCTGGGGAACCCCCTGCAGGGCCAACTCCAGATTCACCGTGCCCGACTTGCCCAGGGCCAGATCCGCCGCCGCACAGAGGGATTTCTTCAGGCCATCCGCCTGCGCTGCAGGGATCACCCGCGCGTTTGCCACACCCGCTGCCGCCAGGGCTTCGCCCAGGGGCTGCTCAAACCGCTCCAGACCAGCCGGCACCAGCACCTGCAGTCCAGGTCGGCGGCGTTGCAGCATCGCCGCGGCAGCCGCCAGGGGGGGCATCAGGTACTTCAGCTCCTGGGGGCGGGAGGCCGGCAGCAGCAGCAGCACCGGAGCTTCGGGGTTCAACCCCAGCTGCTGGCGGGATTCCTTGCGGCCAGGGAGCTCCTGGAAGCTATCCAGTAGAGGGTGGCCTACCCAGGTGACATTGGCCCCGCGTTGGCCATAGAACTCCGCCTCCGCTGGGAAGATGGCCAGGATGCGGTCGGTGAAATCCAGCAGCCGGGTGGTGCTGCCATCACCGAATCGCCAGGCCCACTCCTGGGGGGCGATGTAGTACGTGATCGGCAGGGACGGGTGCTTGCGGCGCAGCTTGCCCCCCAGCCGCACATTGGCGCCGACGTAGTCGATCAACACCGCCCCATCCAGCGGCCGCTGCTCCAGCGACCGGTCCACCTGGGCCTGCAGTCGCAGGGTCGGAAGGATCAGCGGCACGGCCTCCCACAGGCCGATGGCCCCCATCGGCGCCGTATCCGCCAGCAATTCCGCCCCGGCAGCCTCCATCCGCGTGCCCCCCAGGGCCAGCAGCTCCAACGGCAGCTGGCGGCGTTCGGCCTCTGCCCGCAGGGCTCGTATCAACAGGCTGCCCTGCAGATCACCGGACACCTCACCGGTGCTGATCAGCAGCCGCACCATCAGCGACTGCTCAACGCCGGCATCGGGCCACGGCGCCCATCTGCAATCGACTCCGCCATGAAGCTGCAGAGATGGGCTGCCGCCGGCAGCAGCTCCTGCTGCTGGGCCTGCTTCAGCCCCTCAGCGATCACCAGATCGGAGCGGTAAAGCAGCGTCCAGATCTCCTGGAGCTGTTTGAACTCACGCCCGTCATGCTGACGAGCCAGACCACTGCGCCGCAGGCCCACCCGGTTGAGCCCGCGCACCCGCCCCGGGTGGCCCTCCACCAGGCAGTAGGGGGGCACATCACGGTCGACGCGGGTCATGCCCCCCACCATGGCCATCCCGCCGACGTGGACGAACTGATGGATCCCGAGGCAGCCGCCGATCACCGCCCGGTCCTCGATGATCACGTGCCCGGCCACCTGGATGGCATTGGACATCACGATTCCGTTCCCCAGCTCGCAGTTATGGCCGAGATGGCAGTAGGCCATCAGCAGATTGCCGTTGCCGATCCGGGTCACCTCCCCTTCGTCGGTGGCGCGGTTGATCGTCACGCACTCCCGCAGGGTGTTGCCGTCGCCGATCACCACCTCCGTCGGCGCTCCGCAGTACTTGAGGTCCTGCGGTTCCTGGCCCAGGCAGGCTCCTGCGAACACCTTGTTATCGCGGCCCAGGGTCAGTCGACCCTCCAGCACCGCATGGGGACCGATCCAGCTGTTCTCGCCGATCACCACGTCAGGACCCACCACAGCGCCTGGGCCGATCACCACCCCAGCCGCCAGCTCGGCCTTGGGGTCCACCACCGCCTGGGGATGGATCTGAACGGGCGCCTGCTCCACCGTCATCGCTCTCAGTCCACCAGGGAGAACATCAGCTCACCGGAACACACCAGCTCACCCTCCACGGTGGCTTCCGCTTTGACCTTGCCGAAGCGTTTGCGCTTGAGGCTGAGCAGTTCGCAGTGGATCACCAGCTGATCTCCGGGAACTACGGGGCGGCGGAAGCGTACCCCGTCGATCCCGGCAAACACGAACAGACCCTTCGGCAGATCCGGCATCTGGGTCACGATCAGCCCGCCCACCTGGGCCATCGCCTCAACAATCAGAACGCCAGGCATCAACGGGCGCCCGGGGAAGTGCCCCTGAAACTGCGGCTCATTCACCGTCACGTTCTTGATTCCGGTCGCCGACACCCCGGGCTCATGGGCGATCACCCGGTCCACCAGTGCAAACGGATAGCGGTGTGGAAGCAATCCGGCGATCTGTTCGCTGGTCAGCACCACAGAGGGCTGAGCAGCAGCCGCGGCGGGGGAGTCAGTCACAGGGCAGCGGCGAGATCGGTGTGGAGCCCGTGGGAGCCCCGGTACACGAGGACCTGGGCCTGGGGAAAGCCCACAAGCGCCAGATCACCGATGAGGTCCAGCAGCTTATGGCGCACCGGTTCGTCAGCAAAGCGCAGCGGCGGGTTCAGCCATTGATCACCGTCGCAGACGAGGGCATTGTCCAGGGCACCGCCCTGGATCAGACCAGCCGCCCGCAGCTGCTCCACCTGCTCACGGAATCCGAAGGTGCGAGCTGGTGCGATCTCCTCAACGAAACGTTCCGGCGTCAGCTCCAGGGCCAGCTGCTGACGACCGATCGCGGCCTGGGGGAAGGCGATGATGCCCACCAGACTGAAGCGGTCGGCCGGTGTGGCGGTGATCACACTGCTGCCGCGGTGCCGCACCAGGGGCTGCTCCAGCCGTGGAGCCGGCGGCCGTTCGCTGGCGGCGGGCTGCAGGCCGGCCTCCGCAATCGCCTCCACCCAGCCGAGGGCGGAACCATCCAGCAGGGGAATTTCGCCGCCCTGCACAACGATCTCGGCATGGGAGAGACCACAGCCGGCCAGGGCCGCCAGCAGGTGCTCCACGGTGGCCACCCGACGCGTTCCAAGGTCCAGCGTTGTGCAGAGCTGACTGTCCTGCACCTGATCAGGGCTGAGACGAACCGTTTCGGCAGCCCCCTCAAAGCGCAGATAAAACCCGGGCTGCTCACAGGGGCAGAGGCGAACGGTCGAAACAACACCGCTGTGCAGACCGATCCCCTGCCGCTCCACCTCGGCAGCAAGGGTCCAGGCGCCTGAATAGTCCTGCGGCCAAGGGGTCACTAGAACTTCCAGCCCACTCCCAGGTTGAAGCGCCAGTCCTCGGTGAAGTCCTTGCTGGCCACCTCAAGGCGCAGAGGACCCACTGGGGTGCCGACGATCACGCCGGTACCCACCGAAACACCGGAACCGTCCTTGTTCAGCAGCAGACCCGGCTTACCCGGCACATTCTTCTGGGTATTGAAATCGGTGCCGGCATCAACGAACAGCTCTCCGGAGAAGACGCTGATGATCGGGAAGCGGTACTCGAGGGTGACCTCACCAAAGCTGCGGGCCACGGCCAGGTCACAGTCGTACCAACCGCGGATCGAGTTGGAGCCGCCCATGCAGAAGGCTTCATACGGTGGCAGATCACCGATGATCGTGCCGGCCTTCACCTGGAAACCGATGGCCTGCGGACAATCCGCCACCTCACCGGGTTTGGGACGGCACTTCTTGTGCAATTTCAGCCACTTCACCGGGAAGAACTGGGTGTAACTGCCACGCAGGCGGTTGAACGTGGGGGAATCTTCGTTCACACCGATGAACTGCTCGGTGCTGGCGGTGAAGAAATTGCCGCTGGTGGGATTGCGGGGATTGTTGAAGTTGTTGTAAGTCGTCGCGAAACGCACTCCTGTCAGCAGGTTGCTGTCAGCGCAGTTGTACGACACGCAGATGATGTCCTTGTTCTTGACCCTGCCGTCATTGAAGTTGCGGGTGGACACGCCATACACGCGGCTGTCTGCCGCGAAGTTGATGGGCCTGACTTCGCTCAATGACAGGCCCGCCAACACCCGCCAGGGGGTGTCTTTGAACGGATCGCCGCCATTCAGGGGACGGGTGAAGGCGATGCTGCCGCCGGTCTTGCGCAGAGCGAAGGAATCGCCTTCGTAATCAAACCAACTGCGGTTGGGGTACTCCTTCTCGGCCCTGTTGACCAAACCGGGAACTTTCTGGTTGTCGGAGAACTGGTATTTGCGACCGACGTCGTAGGCGTACTTGTTGCCGTTGTCCTCGTAGCCGTCAATGGTGCGGATGTTGCCGCTGTCTTCGCTCTGGAAGACCTGCGGCACCTGTTGGCTGAGGAACAGGGAGCCGCGGAAGGAGGTGCGATGGCGGTCGCCCTTGATCCAGGGGTCGGTGAAGTTCAGGTTGGTCAGGCCGCCGTACTGGCCGTAGGTCACGTTGAGGCCAACATTCCAGGCGCGACCGAAGAAGTTGCTGTCCTGCAGCTGCACCTGGCCGAACACACCCTGGCTCTGGCTGTACCCAAGGCCGCCGGACAGCTGGCCGGTGGATTGCTCCACGATCCCCAGCACGATCACCACATCGCCGGGCTCCTCCGGCACCGGCTTCAGGGTGACCTTCACATCGCTGAACAACTGGGTGCCGTACAGACGCTTGATGTCCTTCTCCAGCCTGTTGCGGTTGAACGTGTCTCCCGGCTGGACGGAAATTTCGCGGGTGATCACCCACTCCTTGGTCTTGCCGCCGATGGGATCACCGTTCTCATCGGTGGCATCGCCCTCCTTGTTGAGGAACTGCACCTCCACATCGGCCACGCGTCCCTGGATGAGCTTCAAGGTCACCACACCCTCCGGGCTGACCCGCTCCGGTCCAGAGATGCGGGCCAGGGAGTAGCCCTGCTCGGCGTACCAGCCCTGCAGCTCCTTCATCCGCGTCTGCAGATCGTTGAGGTTCAGCGTGCGGCCGTAATCGGGGCTGAAGATCTCTTCAAGAACGTCCTCAGGCAGTTCCTCTGAAACCGGGTCCAGCTCAACGCTCGAGAGGGTGGGGAACGGCTCCACCTGCACCACCACCTGCACCCCGAGCGGGCCGTTGACCGGGTTGATCCGCACGTCGGAGAACCAACCGGTGGCCTGGATCGCGTTGAGGTCCCGCTGAAGCTCCTCGCGGGTGACGCGGCTGCCGGGCCGCACCTGCATCGCTCCGTAGGCCGCCACCTGCAGCCGTTCTTCCTCCGGATGACCTGAGATGCCCTCGATGATCACCTCAGAGATCAGCACCCGCGGTGCCGCAACCTCAAGGACATTCACCGGATCGGTGTTGACGTCGACCTCCTGGGCCAGCAGAGGTGCTGCAGTCAGCGGCAAGCCCAGTGCAAGACCCAGGAGACCCTGACCTACGGCAACCGGTGAACGGCGAGTCCTGCGTCGGGTCATCGAGGCGCGATCAGGGCCGAAGCCACAAAAGGTCCGCTGACCTTACAGGCAGTTGCGGGGGTTGGGGCAGGCAGTGTGGACCCGTTTAAGGACCTCCCCGTAGGCCTCCATCACGCCACCGAGATCCTTTCGGAAGCGGTCCTTATCCAGGATCCGATCGTTGGCATCGCGGCTGCGCTGGTCCCAGAAGCGGCAGGTGTCTGGGCTGATCTCATCGGCCAGCAGCAATTCACCCGCCCTGTTGAGGCCAAGTTCAAGCTTGAAATCCACCAACTGCAGCTCCAGATCGTTGAAAAACGGCTGCAGCACCCCATTGATCCGCCGCGCCAGTTGTTCAATCGCTGACAGACGGGCGTCATCCACCAGCCCCATCAACCGCACCCGAGCGTCCGTCAACAGCGGATCCCCCAGATCATCATCTTTGTAATAGAGGTCAAGCAACGCTGGATCGATGCGGGTGCCCTCCGCGATCGGCGTCTGACGGCACAAGGATCCGGTGGCGATGTTGCGCAACACCACCTCTAGCGGAATCACCTCCACCCGCTGCACCAGCATCCAGGCGTCTCCCGCCAATCCCAGGTAATGGCTGGGAATCCCCTGCGCCTCTAGCAACTCAAACAACCGGGCTGAGATCTGGCAGTTCAGCCTCCCCTTGTCCTCCAGCTGCGCCTTCTTCTGGGCATTGAACGCCGTCGCATCGTTCTTGTATTCCACCAACACCCGCTCCTGGTAGTCGGTGGCATAGATGCGCTTCGCCTTGCCTTCGTACAGCAGCTCGCCGTGGTCGGGACTCATGGGGACGGTGGATCTGGGGAATCTCCTACCGCAGCATGGCCGCCCGGCTGCCGCGGCGATCGCAGCTCCAGATCCAGGTCATCGCCGCCTTCCAACCGCCAGAGGCTGTAGCGGTCATCCAACTGTGCCGCCAAGCGTTGCAACCGCTGCCGAGGCCGGGCGCCGTCACCACCCGCCGCCAGCTGAAGCTTCAGCTGCAGTTCCAGCAACTCCACCGCCAGCCCCCAGGCCTGATCAGCCGCCGCCTGATCCAGCGCCTGCTCCAGCAGCTGATCAGCGGCCGCGGCATCCAGGACGGCCAGCCACTCCGCCGCCTGGGCAAGACGCTGCGCATTGGGGGCAAGCATCAACAGGGCAGCGGCCTCCTCCTCTCGACCCAGGGCCGCCTCATGCGAGGCCAATTGATCCAACCCCAGGCGACCATCGCCCAGGTCCAGGTTCGCCAGGGCGATCAGATCACCGTTCACCAGTCGCCGCAGCGCCCGGGCCGCTTCGCGGTGATCCAGCCCCGCCGCCGCAGCCTGCCAGCGCAGGCGAAGCCAGCGGCGGCGCTCCTCCCCCACCGCTGGGCTGATCCGATTGAGCACCCGCGCGGCACTGTCCGCTGAACCGCAAGTCAGCAGAGCATTGGCATTCGCCATCACCAGCTCAAACGATTGAGGGGCTGGGTGCAGCACCAGCAAGCGATCGCGGATCTGCTGACGACGGCCATTGCTGGCCCCGATCAAGGGTTCACCGCAGCCCAGCTCCAGCTGCTGAAGATCCGACTCCAGCAACCATTGCCGGAAGCGCTCCTCGGCCATCGGGTGGGGCTCGCTCAGGGGTGCCGCCGCCGCCAGCAGCGACAGCAGCATGGACAGGGGCTGGATCCCCATGACGGGCTGCGTTCTACAACGGAGAACCTACGAGGCCCCTCCGCTCCGATCTGCCCCCATGGCCATCTCGTCCACCCGTCCCCACACCCTGCCCGAGCTGCGGCGGGTGCTCGTTGTCGGCGCTGGCGGGCGCGAACATGCCCTGAGCTGGGCCCTGCAGCGCCATGACGCCATCGAAAGGGTCTGGATCACCCCGGGCAATGCCGGCAGCGACCAGCAGGCCCTGACCATTGCGGAGACCGACAGCGCCGCTCTCATCGCCCACTGCCAGACCCAATCTGTCGACCTGGTGGTGGTGGGTCCGGAAGCCCCTCTGGCCGTCGGGGTGGCCGATGACCTGCGGCAGGCCGGGATCGCCGTATTCGGCCCGGGGGCACAGGGGGCGCAACTGGAAGCCAGCAAAGCCTGGGCCAAGCAATTGATGCAGGAGGCTGGTGTGCCCACCGCCGGCCACTGGTCCGTGACCAGCGAATCAGCCGCCCTGGATGTGCTGGCGGAGGTGGGCCGGCCGCTGGTGGTGAAGGCCGATGGTCTGGCAGCGGGCAAGGGGGTCACCGTTGCCGACTCAATGGAGCAGGCGGAAGCGGCGATCCGGGAGGCCTTCGCCGGACGCTTCGGCAGCGCCGGCTCCCATCTGCTGCTGGAGGAGCGGCTGCAGGGCCCCGAGGTGTCGGTGTTCGCCCTCTGCGACGGCGAACGGATGGTGCTGCTGCCACCGGCCCAAGACCACAAGCGATTGCTGGAGGGAGACCAAGGTCCCAACACCGGCGGCATGGGGGCCTATGCCCCGGCCCCCCTGCTGGATGCCGAGGGTCTCGATCAGGTTCGCCGTCGGGTGCTGGAGCCAACGCTGCAGGCGCTGAAGGCCCGTGGCATCGACTACCGCGGCGTCATCTACGCCGGCCTGATGCTCACCGACGCGGGACCCCAGGTGATCGAATTCAACTGCCGTTTCGGCGATCCGGAATGTCAGACCCTGATGCCGCTCCTGGGGCCAGAGCTGGCGCGGGTGCTGCAGGCCTGTGCCCTGGGACAGCTCGACCTGGCCCCGACTCTTTCGATCGATCCACGCTGCAGCGCCTGTGTGGTGGCGGCAGCCTCCGGCTACCCCGACGCTCCGCGCAAGGGCGATGCCATCCAGCTGGGCTTCAGCAACACAGCGAACCGCCAGCTGTTCCACGCCGGCACCAAACGTCGGGACGACGGTGCGCTGATCACCGCCGGGGGGCGCGTGCTGGCAGTCGTCGCCCAGGGGGACAGCTTTGATCAGGCCTTCGCCGTTGCCTACAGCGGCCTTGAGGAGGTGCAATTCGACGGGATCACTTACCGTCGCGACATTGGCCATCAGGTTCGCTCCAGCGGATGACCACCCCCGCGACCGCCGACTGGGCCCTGCCGCAACCCGGTGGGCCAGATCCCGGATCCGATGGGTTCTGGCGTCGCGTCGTCGCCTGGTGGGCTGAATTCAGCCTGCAGACCAAACTTCTGGCCATCGCCACCCTCGTGGTGAGCCTGGTGATGACCGGCATCACCTTCCTGGCCTTGAACGGCATCCAGCGCGATGCCGTGATGAATGACACCCGCTATGCCCGTGATCTGGGGCTGCTGCTGGCCGGAAACGTCACCGAACTGGTGGCCCAGGAACAGGACCGCGAGCTGGCCAATGTGGCCGAGAAGTTCTGGCGGTCCAGCCGCAGTGTTCGCTACATCTTCTTCGCCGATCCAGACGGTGTCGTCTACCTCGGCATTCCGATCAGTGGCGCCACCGAGGGTGGCGAGGGTGACTTGCGCCTCAATCGACGCCTGGAGCTCCCCGACGAGCTGCGCCGTCGCCCGCAGAATCCGCTGGTGCGGCAGCACCTCACCCCCCAGGGTCGGGTCACCGATGTGTTCGTGCCCCTGATCCGCAACGGCCGTTACTACGGCGTGCTCGGTTTGGGGGTGAACCCCAATGAAACCGCCCTGGCCAGTGCCGCCCTCACCCGGGAGGTGACGGTGGCGGTGTTCATCTCGATCTGGGTGCTGGTGATCCTGGGCGCTGTGTTCAACGCCCTCACCATCACCCGCCCGGTGAAGGAACTGCTGCGTGGGGTGCGATCGATCTCCCTCGGCAACTTCCAGGCCCGCATCGATCTGCCGGTGGGCGGTGAACTGGGGGAACTGCTCACCGGCTTCAATGCGATGGCCTCCCAGCTCGAGGCCTACGACGAGGCCAACATCGAGGAGCTCACCGCAGCTCAGGTGAAGCAGCAGTCGTTGATTGCGACGATGGCCGACGGCGCCATTCTTCTGGATGAACAGGGGCGGATCGTGCTGGCCAACCCCACCGCCCGGCGTCTGTTCCGCTGGGAAGGCCGCAAGCTGGAGGGCAGGGAGCTGGTGGCGGAGCTGCCGGACCTGCTGGCGATCGAACTGCAGGCCCCCCTCGATCTGCTGCTGATCAGTGGCGCTGACAGCGAGGACCTGCGCTGCAGCGTCGGAGAACCGAGCCGAACCCTGCGCATCGTGATGCAGGCCGTACGGGATGCCAGCGGCGAATCGCTCAAGGGCATCGCCGTCACCGTGCAGGACCTCACCAGGGAGGTGGAACTGAATGCCGCCCAGAGTCGTTTCATCAGCAACGTCTCCCACGAACTGCGCACGCCGCTGTTCAACATCAAGAGCTACGTCGAAACCCTGCACGACCTCGGTGATCAGCTCAGCCCTGATGAACACAAGGAGTTCCTCGGCATCGCCAATGACGAAACCGATCGCCTCACCCGGCTCGTCAATGACGTGCTCGACCTCTCACGTCTGGAGTCCGGTCGTGCCGTTCAGTTCGAAGCGATGAATCTGCTCCCCGCCATGGAGCAGACCCTGCGCACATACCGACTCAATGCTGATGACAAGCAGGTGGAGCTGCTGCTGGATGCGGCGGAGGATCTGCCAGAGGTGCTGGGCAACTGGGATCTGTTGCTGCAGGTGCTCGACAACCTGGTGGGCAATGCCCTGAAATTCAGCCGATCCGGTGGCACCCTGGCCCTGCGGGCCTACCCCTGGCCCGACACCTGTCCGGTGGGATCCCCCAGCAGCGAAAACGATGGCCCCAGCTGCGCCCTCAGCTCACCGCTGCCGCGGCTGCGGGTGGAGGTGGCCGACACCGGTTGCGGCATTAGCGCCGCCGACCAAGAGCGGATCTTCGATCGCTTCTTCCGTGTTGAAAACGCCGTTCACACCGAAGTGGGAACCGGACTCGGCCTGTCGATTGTGCGTGGAATCCTCGAGAAGCACGGCAGCAAGGTCTCCATGGCCAGTGAGCCGGAGGTGGGCACAACCTTCTGGTTTGACCTGCCCCTCGGAGAGGCCGATATGGATGAGCTGAAGCTTCAGGCCGAACGCCGCTCCACCGCTGGTCAGACGGCTTAGTCGTCGCTGGAGACGCCGCGGGCGATACGGGACAGTTCGCTGCGCTCGTCGGTGGTCACCCGATGGGGCACGCCGGAAATGATCCGCTCGAAGTTGGAGAAGGAATCCTTGATCTGCGGACCATTGCCGGTGATCACAAACTCGCGGATGCCCTTGTCGTGCCAGGAGCCGCGCATCTTGAACACGTTGAGGGCCCGGGCCATCTCCCCACGGATCTCCACGTACTGCAGCAGCAGGATCGTGTCGGTGATCGTGGAGATGTGGGAATCGGTGATCGAGTGGCTGCCCATGAACTCCTCGGAGGTGTTCGTAAAGAAGCCGGCGATCTCCTCCTGCTTGGCGTAACCGGTCACGCCGATCACGAACTGCCGGAAGGCGTTATGGCTCACACCCCGGGCCAGAGCTGAGAGGGAGTCGATGGCCATCCGGGATGGCTTGAACTGGCTGATCTCCGTCTTGATGATCTGGAGGTGATCCTCCAGCCCGGTGGATTCGGGGTAGGCGCAGATGATCTTCAGCCACCCGTCCTGCTCCATCTGCTCAAAGTCGATGCCCCAGCTCGTGCCGTTGCGCAGCAACTGGGCCCGGGACTCCTCGTAGGCGAAGAGGATCGCCCGCTCCTTGTTCCGACAGGCGTCTTCAATGAATTTGGACACCAGCAGGGTCTTGCCGGTACCGGTGGCGCCGGTGGCCAGGATGATCGAATCCTTGAAGAAACCACCGCCGCACATGTCGTCCAGCCGCGGCACACCGGAGCTCACCCGAACATTGGAGGAGCGCTGGGTGAGACGCATGGCCCCCAGCGGGAAGATGCTGATGCCGTGGGTGCCCATGGTGAAGGGGAATTCCCCCTTCATATGAGTGGTGCCCCGCAGCTTGAGGATCTCCACCGTGCGGCGACGGCGCTCACCCTCCAACACGTTGCGCAGGATCACCACGTTGTCGGAGACGAACTCCTCGACCCCGTAGCGCGCAATCGGTCCGTACTCATCGATGCGTTCGGTTGTCATCACCGTGGTGACGCCGATCTCCTTCAGCCGAGCGATCAGCCGGAAGATCTCCCGTCGGACAACGAACACCGCGTCGTACTGCTGAAACACCGCCGTGATCGAGTCGATCGCCACCCGCTTGGCCTTGTACTTGCGGATGGCGTAATTGATCCGCTCGATCAGGCCGGAGAGATCGAAACTGCCGGCCACATCCTGGCCATCGGGATCCGGTGATGCGTCAAGGATGAACAGCTTGTCCTGTTCCACCATCTCCAGCAGGTTCCAGCCGAAGCTGGCGGCATTGCGCAGGATGTCGAGCGGCGACTCCTCGAAGGTGACGAAGATGCCCGGCTCATCGAAGTGCTTGATGCCGTTATGGAGGAAGTGCAGCGAGAACACCGTCTTGCCGGTGCCGGAGGTTCCGCTGATCAGGGTGCTGCGCCCGATCGGCAGGCCGCCCTGGCAGACATCATCAAAGCCCTCGATGCCGGTGGGGAGCTTCTGCACCTGCATCTGAGTCGAGCCGCTGGTTGGGGGAAACTGCATGGCGCAACACCTATAAAAGGACCGTAGGGAGGTCTGTCTGGGGGGGGAGATCGATCACCATCTGGCTTAAGAATCCGATGTCGATTCCGTCGTCGACGTGTCGTTCTCCTCATCCACCGCATCCAGATAGCCGGAACCGAAGGCGTTGTCGGCCAGCTCGTCGTACAGAAGATCGAGACCGATCAGCACCCGCTCACGATCGGACAGATCGCCAATGATGCGTCGCACCGGTGGAGGCAGGATCTTCGCAAGCGTGGGGGTCGCCAGGATCTTGTCCTCTTCCGCGAGCTGAGGGTTTTTGAGCACGTCAATCACCTTCAGGGCATAGACGCCTCGGAACTCGGTTTCGAGGATGTTGCGCAGCGTTTTGAGGGCCCGCATCGAATTCGGCGTGTTGCCGGCGACGTACAGCTTGAGGATGTAGGTCTTGCGTGGGCTCATGACGACACCTCAGGGGCATCCGGCAAATCAGCCTCCCTTCGGTGTCGGCCGGAAGCCAAACCGGTGAGAGGGATGTCCGGCGGGATGGAGCGCCGATACATCTCACACAGATGGGCCATCACATCGAGAAGCGCAAGGCGGTAATCCTGAAGAAAATCGCTTTTATGCCCTTCCAGCCGCAGCTGCTTCCAGAACTCATCGATCTGATCCACGTGGATTTCAACGGTTCTGGTGATCGGCAGATCACTGAAAAAGGCGGTGTTGACGAAACTCTCCAAGGCCTGGTTTGACGCTGCTGGGTCGCTGAAATAACTGATCAGCAGATCGCGATACGTGCGCTGCAACGACTCCAGCAGTTCCTGACGTTCCTCGGCGGGAAGGCTGCCGAGGAACCGGGAAGGATCGCGCTTGTAGAAGACCCCGAGGTAGCCGAGCCGTTCCTGCAGGCGGCGGGACAACTTGTCCACGGATGCCAGCCCAGCGTCATCCGAGCGCCCGTCGGCACGTCCCTGGCGCAGGAAGCGTGAGATGGCGGCATCAACGGTGTATCCCAGCTGGGCCAGCTGATCGTCAGCGAGGTGCAGCTCCTCGGAGTGGTAGTCCACATGGCCCTTCACCTCACCCACCACTACGGCGGGGAACAACAGCCCCCGGCCGAGCAACTGCTCGCGGCTGGTGGCATCCAGCAGCTGCTGCTCCACCACCACCGCGTCGATCTCCTCCTGCTGAGCCGCCAGGGTGCCGACAAGATCAATCGGCTCCTCCCCCTGGTCAAGGCGACTCAAATCAAGGGAGTGGTAACGCGTCTCCGGCAACCACTGTCTGCAGGCATCCACCAGAGCTGGTGTCGTGAGCAATAAGGCGATCGTGAGGCCCGGCCTGGCCATCCGGCGGTCAGGAAGTCAATGTTCCTGAATGTTGACGACGGGGACCTCGATGATCGAAGATCTTTGTTTGTCTTTCGATTGCGGATCAGGCTGAATCGGTTTCGGCCGAGCCTGACCGTGTCTCTACTCCATGGCAGACACCAAAACCGCCAAAGCCAGCACCGACGCTGAGGAAGCGACGGCAAAAGCACCAGCAGCCGCTGCCTCGTCATCCGAGGGCTACGCCATCGTCGAAGCCTCCGGCACCCAGATGTGGGTTCAGGCCAACCGCTATTACGACGTGGATCGCCTACACGCTGAGGTTGATGACACCATCAAGCTCGAAAACGTTCTGCTGGTGAAGGATTCCAAGGGCACCACCCTCGGACAGCCCTTCGTCAAAGACGCCACCGTGACCCTGAAGGTGATGGCTCACCGCCGTGGCCCCAAGGTGATCGTGTACAAAATGCGCCCGAAAAAGAAGACGCGGCGCAAGAATGGTCACCGTCAGGAACTCACCCGGGTGATGGTTGAATCCATCGCCGTGGGCGGCAAAGCCATCAGCTGACCCTCCCGGTTCTCCCCGCACCGCCCTCCATCCATTTCCACCCATGGCTCATAAGAAAGGCACAGGCTCCACACGCAACGGTCGCGATTCCAACGCCAAGCGCCTTGGCGTGAAGGCCTACGGCGGCGAAACCGTCACCGCTGGTTCCATCCTCATCCGTCAGCGCGGCACCTCGGTGCTGCCCGGCGTCAACGTGGGCATCGGCAAGGACGACACCCTGTTCGCCCTCACCGCTGGTGTGGTGAAGTTCGAGACCATCCGCCGCGGCCTGCGCAACCGCAAGCGGATCAACATCACCGCCTGATCGCACGGCGCAGCACGAACTCCAATCCGATCAACGCGAGCCCCAGCACCGCCAGGTCGCTGGGGCTGTTCAATGGCGACTGTCAGATCGGCCGATAGAGGCGAGCGGTGATCAGCAATGGGTGAAACACCTCAAGGAAACGTCCCTGCAGGGTTGTGAAGAACTGATCCACCAGCGTCGGATCATCGAAATGGAAGGGATATTCGCCGTCGTGACCCTTGAAGAAGTACCAGTTCAGCAAGGCGGTGGCATCGGATGCCATGCGCTGATGAAACGCCATCAGTTGCGTAGACGGATCAGGCAGATGTTCCAGCACATCAAGGCAGACCACCGTGTCGAAGCGCACCGCGCCGGTGGACTCCAGATCCCGATGCAACGAGAGCTTCTCGGAGAGCCCAAGAGCGGCCGCCCGTTGCTCGACAAAGGCCTGGTTGTGGGGGTTGAGGTCCACGAACCAGACGTGATCCACCTGGGGTAAGGCCGCTGCCGAGAGGGCATGGGTGCCGATGCCGCCACCGAAGTCCAGCACCTGCCCCCGGGCGGTCATCCCCTGCAGCCGCAGGGTGTCGGCGATGTAATCCGCACTGCTGAGGTGCCAGGCCGCCAGCTCCAGCAGATGGCCCGTCCCCACCGTGTCCTCATAGAAGGTCGTGGCGTCCTCCGGCCGGAAGGCTCCCGGATGCAGATCCGCCAGGTCGTCCGTGCTGCTGGGCAATCGCCGCTCCAGCTCCTCGGACGAGAGATCCAGGTAGCGCTGCAGGTGCTGCTTCACGGCCAGGCCGTCCTCCAGGAACGAGGACACATCCACCTCACGGCTGCTGCGGAGCTGGGGCATGGCGTCGATGGACCGTTGGGATGCAACAGTCTGGGGTCACGACGACCACCCCCCTTGGACGGCCCCTTCGGCTTCGTGGTGATCGACAAACCCGCCGGGCTCACCTCCCACAGCTGCGTCAGCCGTCTACGGCGCTGCTATGGCCTCAAACGGGTGGGCCACGGCGGCACCCTGGACCCTGCGGTGACGGGGGTTCTGCCGATCGCCCTGGGCCCCGCCACACGCCTGCTGCCCTACCTCCCCGGTGAGAAGACCTACCGGGGGGTGATCCAGCTGGGGCGCGTCACCAGCAGCGACGACCTGGAGGGGGAGCTGCTGCGCCAGGCCCCCTGGCCTGACCTTCAGCTCGAGGAGCTGGAGAGCGCCTTGAACCGGTTCCGTGGCCCGATCCAGCAACGCCCGCCCCAGGTGTCCGCCGTGCATGTGGACGGCGAACGGGCCCACGCCCGCGCCCGAAGAGGAGAGCAGATGGACCTGCCTCCACGGCCGGTGACCATCCACCGCCTGGAGCTGCTGCACTGGGACACCCGCCAGGGACAGCTGACCCTGGAGGTGCACTGCTCCACTGGCACCTACATCCGTGCCCTCGCTCGCGATCTTGGCGAGCAGCTGGGCTGCGGCGGCTGCCTGGCCCAGCTGCGCCGCACCCAGGCCCTCGGCTTCCTCGAGTCCCAGGCCCAAGCGCTGCCGAAGGCGGACACCACACCTCCGCCACCTCTCTCCCCTCTGCTCGCCCTGGAGCATCTGCCCCGCCGCCAGCTCAACGGCAGCGAGGAGGCCGACTGGCGCTGCGGCCGTCGACTGAGCCTGGAGCCGGGTCCAGGCAACGCCGTGGTGGTCTGCAACGCCGACGGCAGCATGGCGGGCATCGGGCTGCGCCAGGAGCACGATCAACTCCAACCGAAGGTGGTGTTTGATGCGAGCGGCTGAGGTCCGTGCGCCAGCATCGGTGCAGGGCGCTCAGGAGCGATGGCCGGCCACAGCAAATGGTCCCAGATCAAACGCACCAAGGCCGTCGTTGACGCGAAGCGCGGGGCTGTGTTCACCCGCCTCGGCCGCGAGATCATGGTGGCGGCAAGGGATGGGGCGGACCCATCCGGCAACTTTCAGCTGCGCACGGCGATCAGCAAGGCCAAGGCTGCCGGGGTTCCAGCCGCCAACATCGAGCGAGCCATCGCCAAGGGCTCCGGCCAGGGGGGTGATGGCACCCAACTGGAGGAGGTGCGTTACGAGGGCTATGGCCCGGCCGGCATGGCCGTGCTGGTGGAGGCCCTCACGGACAACCGCAATCGAACGGCTGCTGATCTGCGACTGGCCTTCAGCAAGAACGGCGGCAACCTCGGGGAAAGCGGCTGCGTCGCTTATCTGTTCACCCACCGCAGCGAAGTGAGCATCCAGGCCACGGCTGCCGATGAGGAACGGCTGCTGGAAAGCCTGCTGGAGCTCGACGCCGATGGCTATGAACTGCTGCAGGACGGCTCGGCGCTGGTGCATGGCCCCTTCACCAGCCTGGAGGCCCTGCAGGACGGCCTGCATCAACAGGGCTGGACCGTGCGGGAGTGGGGCCACAGCTGGTCAGCCCTGAGCAGCGTGGAGATCAGCGACATCGACACCGCACGCCAGTGCCTCAAATTGCTGGATGCCCTCGATGGCCTGGACGACGTCCGCAGCGTCAGCGCCAACCTCGACTTCGACCAGAATCTGGACCTGGAAGCTTCATAGAGCGCAAGCAACTGCAACACGCTGTGTGGAAATCCGGATCAATCCTTTCGTGTTGGGGAGCACACAGACGCAGCAGCTAGGCCGGAGTCATCCCTTCTGGAGACTCGAATCCATGTCGATGAAGCAGCTGGAAACGTTCATGTCCCGCGTCCAGAGCAACGACAACATCCGAGCTGAGGTGCAGCGTTGCGGCAAGGACAACTCCTGTGTGGTGAAAGTGGCCGCCCGCCACGGCCACAAGTTCTCCCCCGCCAGCCTCAGCCGCTGGCAGAAGGACCACGACTGACCGGCTTTCGCTGCGGGATCACATCCCCCGATCAGAGGATGTCTCGCCACTGTCGTCCGTCTGGCGGATCATCTGGGCCAGCATCTGCAACTTGGCGTTCTCCGATTCCGAGGCGCGGCTGGCCATCCAGGCGCTGGCAGCCTTCTGCTGCGCGAGCTGCTGCACCAACGCCAGAGCCGTCTCCCGCAGCTGCTCGATGTCCTGACAGTCCTGGATGAAACGCGTCCAGCGCTCCGCTTCGAAGCTCTGTTCCAGGCGGCGTTCCACGGGGTCGATGCTCATCGAAGCGACGCGTTCACCCGTTCAAGCTAAGGAGAGCGACAGGGCGTCCGCATCGGCCCAGAGACTGACCTGGGGGTGCTCCAGCAACCAGCTGGCCGGCACGGCGGGATCGGGCTGATCCATGGCCAACAGGCGGCCAAGGATGGGGGCTTTGCCGCGACCGGTCACCACCAGGTGGATCTGCTCAGCCGCCAGGATCTCCTTCAGCCCCAGGGTGATGGCCCAGGGCGGCACCGCCGCGGGGTCACCTCCGAACAAGCCGGCGTTCTGGCGTCGCGTCGCCTCTGAGAGCTCCACCACCCGGCAGGCCTGCTCACGACCGCAGGGGGGCTCGTTGAAGCCCAAATGGCCGTTGCTGCCCAGACCCAGCAGCTGCACACCGATTCCTCCCTTGGCCTGCAGGGCAGCGCGGAACGCCACAGCGGCAGCATCCCCATCGGCCGCCTGCCCATCGGGCAGCTGCAAGGCCCCCGCCGGCAACGCCAGGGGCCGCCCCAGCCGATCGTCCATGAAGGTCCGGTAACTGCGCGGATCGCCGGCTGGCAGCCCCAGGTACTCGTCCAGGTTGAAGCTGCACCAGCTGCGCCGAAGCGCCGCGAGATCGGGCGATGGCCAGCGCAGCAGGCGCTCCACCAGGGCGGCGTAAAGCGGCTCCATCGTGCGCCCGGTGGCCAGACCCAGGGGGCGGCTGGCCGCCGGGTTCTGAAGGATCTGACGGAGGGATCGCTCCAGCTGGTCCACCAGCCTGGTGCACAACACCTCAGCCGAACGCGGCGGATCGTCAACGATGGAGAAAGAGGGCAACGGCAGCGCCGGATCAACCCCTCCAAGCTGGCGCCGATGGCCAGGTCTGCGCCACTGAACCGTCGTGATGGGGTTGGTAGGGCATCACCTCAGCCCCCCGGTAGTAATGGCGAAGGATCGTGCGGAAATCAGCGCCCTGCCTGGCCAGGCCATTGGCCCCCCACTGGCTCATGCCCACGCCATGGCCATGGCCTTGCCCCGTCACCAGCAGTTGCCACCCCGGCAGCGCTTGCCGGCGCTCGCGGCCCAGCCCCCCCAGCAGAGCCGGGCTTGGGCGTGACACCGACGCCGTGATCTGGGCAATCCTGGAGGCGCCCTGGACCGGCGTTGCCCTGAGGGCCGGAACCGGTTCCGGCGGTGCCATGGCCGGAACCATCTGAAAGTTCACCAAGGTGCTCTTGAGGCCCAGACGGCGGCGAAGATCGGCGCCGCTCAGCAGCAGCGACCCCCGCGGCCCCCGCAGCCGCGCCTGCCGCACCCGTCCACTGGCACTGCGGCTCAGGACATCAACCGCATTCACACCACCGGTTTCCGGCAGCCGCTGGCGCAGACCCTCCAGGTCGAACCGCTCCTGCCAGCGATGCATCGGACTGTGCTGGTCGTGATCCGGCACGCTCACCAGATAGGGGAGCTGGTTGCGCCAGACCATGCCGCTGGCCTCGGTGACACCACCGGAGCTGCTGTGGAAGACCGCATTGATCAACTTGCCGCCGTGCACCAACACCAGGGAGCGGGTGCTGGCCACGGCCTGACGGGTGCGCGGGGTTTCGGACTCAACACCCAGGTACACCTGGCTGGCGACGGTGGCCTTCAGATCCCAGCCACCGCCTCGACTGCGTTGCTGAAGGGCATAGGTGCGTGCGGCCACGGCCTGCGCCTGCAGAGCAGCCAGTGGCCACTTATGGGGCATCTCACTGCCCACCACGCTCATCAGGTAGGACTCGATGCCGAGGGCGTTCACGGCCCGGAGCTGGCCGCCGCGGCCACTGAGGCGCAGCTCACCTCGGTAACGGCGCTGTGCCAGCCAGATGCCCCGAGGGTCACTGGATCGCACCTGAAGAAGACTGCTGGCCGGGAGTCGTTGCTGCTCGCCATCCAGTTCCGCCAACAGCGCCCCACCGCGCAGGCTCAGCACCAGGCGACGCAACGTGCGGGTGCCCCCCGGCAGACCCCGCACCTGAAACAGCTGGTTGCCATCGGCCCGCAGGGCCAGGCGCGGCCCCTCCTGCACCAGCACGCGCATCTGCGGTTCACGGCCCAGGGGCACAGCAGGTGGCGGAGCGACAGCGCTGACGACAGCACAGCCCATCAGAGCGACGATCGGAGCGAAACGCACGCGACACCAGAACGCGTCCCAGTGTGCCCCGCCTGTCCAGGGCCAACCAGATGGCAGCATGACCACTGAGTACCAGCGGCCGTGCAGGTCACCTTTCTCGGTACCAGTTCCGGTGTGCCCACCCGGGCGCGCAACGTCTCCGCCGTGGCCCTGCGTCTGCCGCAGCGGTCGGAGATGTGGCTGTTCGACTGCGGCGAGGGCACGCAGCATCAGTTTCTGCGCAGCGATCTGCGCCTGTCACAACTGCGGCGGGTGTTTGTCACCCATATGCACGGTGATCATGTCTTCGGGCTGCCAGGGCTGCTGGCCAGCCTGGGGTTGTCCGGCTCCTGCCAGGACGGGGTGGATCTCTACGGCCCCGATCCGCTCGAATCCTTCCTCAAGGGTGCGCTGCACACCAGCTCAACCCGCATCGGCTATCCGCTCCAGGTGCACCGCTCACGGCCGGCGGCTGAACAGGGAACCGTGCTGTTCGAAGACGACGAGCTCACCGTGCGCTGCACCCCCCTGACCCACCGGGTGCCGGCCTACGCCTACCGGGTGGACCAGAAGCCCCTGGCGGGACGGTTCGACATCGATAAGGCCCGGTCCCTCGGCATACCGCCAGGGCCGGTGTACGCCCGGCTGAAGCGCGGTGAGAGCGTGACCCTGGAGGATGGCCGCGTCATCGACGGCACCACGCTCTGCGGCCCGGAGCGACCGGGGGTGAGCGTGATGATCTGCACCGATACCGTCTTCTGCGATGCCGCTGTTGAGCTGGCCCGGGGCGTGGATCTGCTGATCCATGAATCGACCTTCGCCCATGCCGAGGCGGAGATGGCCTTTCAGAAACAGCACTCCACCAGCACCATGGCGGCCCAGACCGCCGCCGAAGCCGGTGTCGGCCAACTGGCGATCACACACCTGAGTCCCCGCTACGTGCCGGGCAACCCGGTGAGCCCCGATGACCTGCTGAAGGAAGCCCAGGCGATCTTCCCCAACACGGTTCTGGCCAAGGACTTCCTCAGCCTGGATGTGACACCCCACTGCAACAGTTCGTGATTCGGCCACAGACGGCCAACTTGCCGTGATACAAGGGCTTGGTGCGGTTTGTCCGTCAATCCCCGGCGTCCTTCATGGCCTCTCTTTTCTCCACATTGCAGCAATCCCTGAAGGGACTTCTCATCCTGGTTCCCGTGCTGATCGGGCTGGTGTTGGCGTCCCCTGCAGAGGCGGTCCGCTGGGATGCCGAGACCCTCACCGTTCCAGGCAACCCTGAGGGCACCCAGGTGACCTTCAGCGAGCAGGAGATCAACACCGGCCGCAAGGTGTTCAACACCAGCTGCGGCACCTGCCACGCCGGTGGCATCACCAAGACCAACCAGAACGTGGGGCTCGATCCCGAGACCCTGGCCCTGGCCACACCAGCACGTGACAACGTCGACGCCCTGGTGGACTACATGAAGGACCCCACCTCCTACGACGGCGAATACAGCATTGCTGACCTGCATCCGAGCATGCGCGATGCCGAGCTCTACCCCGCCATGCGCGATCTCACCGACGAAGAGCTGCGCCTGATGGCCGGTTACATCCTGGTGGCCCCCAAGGTGCAGGGCACGGCCTGGGGCGGCGGAAAGATCTACTTCTGATCGAGCTCCTCAACCCGGTTCACTCACCCCAGTGGCTTCAGGGCTTCTGGGGTTTTTTGGTGCTTCGGCTGGCGGAGGTGCCAGGTTGCCTGGCTCCATCGAGCGGGGATGGCGGCTGTACCACCACTCCTGCAGCCCACGGCTGAACCGCACCGAAAAGAGCGTCAGCACTGTGCCTGTAGGCCTGGAGCCCGGCTGAAGCAGCTCCACGGCGTACGAGGGGCATCGCCGCGCCGCCAGGTCGGGAACGAAGCGACGCCCCACCCGGCGCCAGCTGGGCTCCTTGCTGCGCCAGGCCAGACGGCAGCAGGGCCATGGCAGCTCTTCACGATCGAACAACCGGCAGCAGGGGCCGATGACACGGAAGCTGTACTGCCCGCCGGGGCTGGTGTGAATGCTGCCGGGCGCCAGCAGCTCCTCAACATCGGGACGGCTCACGGCAACAGCGGTGCGTTCAGGGTCATGCAAGGGTGCTGAGCAACAAAAAACCACCCCCGCAGGGGTGGTTGAAGCGACAACCCAAAACTGGGCGAAGGACTCAGTAGAGCTCTTCTTCAGCGTGGGTCTTGATGGTGCAGTCGGAGGTGGGGTATGCGACGCAGGTCAGCACGAAACCGGCTTCGATCTGGTCGTCGTCCAGGAAGCTCTGGTCGGACTGATCGACGGTGCCAGCGGTGATCTTGCCGGCGCAGGTGGAGCAAGCGCCAGCGCGGCAGGAGTAGGGCAGATCGATGCCCTGCTCTTCAGCAGCGTCGAGGATGTACTGGTCGTCGGGCACTTCGATGGTCTTGTTGAGACCTTCGCTCTCGCTGACCAGGGTGACCTTGTAGGAAGCCATGACTTGGTGAATGCGTACAGGGTCCCGGATGGCCGGTCCTGCAGGACCGCACTTATCTACTGCAGACAAGGGGTGATCCCGCGGGTTCTGGGCCTGCAACCGATCAGGTCCAATCGGAGACCACCCACTGATAAGCCTGGCTTATTGCCAATCGGGGCTCAGCGGCGCCGGATCTCGAGCAGGCCCCAGCGGCCCTGGGAGCCCCTCGCCTTCACGCCCCAGCCCAGATCCCCCAGCACCTGTTCCAGCCTGGGGGCCTGATCCACCAGCAGGCCACTGAGGAGGGCACGCCCCTCAGGGGCCACAAGGGAGTCGAACCCCGGAGCCAGGGCCTCGATCACCGGCGCCAGGATGTTGCACAGCAGCAGATCGGCCAGACGGCCCTGCAGCAGCTCTTGCAGAGCGTCCACCGATCCCAGGCTCACCCTCAACTGATCCTCTGAGCGGCCGTTGAGCTCGCGGTTGTCACCGGTGGCCCGCACCGCCAGGGAATCGGTGTCCGCCGCCACCACGGCCGTCGCCCCCAGCCCCAGGGCCGCCAGCCCCAGCACCCCGCTTCCGCAACCCAGGTCCGCCACCAGGGCGTCAACGGGGGGAGCATGCTCCAGTGCCTCCAGGCAAAGCCGCGTCGTGGGGTGGCTGCCGGTGCCGAAGGCACTACCCGGATCCATGCGGATCACCAACCGATCGCCGTGCTCGGGCGGCACCTCCAGCCAGGCAGGAAGGATCAATAACCCAGTCCCCACCGGATCCGGCTGCCAGTGCTGCTTCCAGCTCAGGCTCCAGTCCTCGTCCGCCACATCATCCCAATGCCCCTGGGGCAGCTCCAGGCCGAAGGGCTCCGCCAAAGGCGCCAGGCTGGCCAGGAGCTGCTGGCGTTCCGCCTCGGGCCATTCCGGCTGCGGCAGCCACAGCAGCAGCTGCTTCTGATCCGGCGTCTCCGGAGCATGCTGCACCGCATGGCGGTGCAGACCGAGGTCCGTCAGTTTCCAAACCAGCGATTCCTCCAATTCAGGAGGACACGCCATCGTAAGACGCCACCACATCAGAGGCTCACCGGATGGGCTTCCTGGATGCCCTCAATCGCGGTGACGGTCTGCAGCAACGCTGCGGGGATCGGGTCGTCGATGCTCAGCACCATCACCGCATCACCGCGAACGATCTTCCGTCCCACCTGCATCGCTGCGATGTTCACGTTGTGCTCACCGAGCATGGATCCCAGCTGGCCGATGATGCCGGGCATGTCCCGGTGGCGAGTAAACAGCATGTGGCTGCTGGGGGTCACGTTCACAGGGAACTCATCGATGCTGGTGATCCGCAGATCTCCATCGGCAAACACCGCGCCGGTGACGCTGCGGCTGCCCTGATCACCGCGACTGATCAGCTGAAGTGAACCGCCGGCGTAATCGCGACTGGCTTCATCCTTCACCTCCAGCACGCGGATACCGCGGGCCTTGGCTTCCAAAGAAGCGTTGACGAAGTTGATACTGTCCCCCAGCACCGCCCCCAGCAGACCCTTCAGCGAGGCGATCACCAGCGGCTGGGAGGGATGGTTGGCGAAATCCCCCTGCAAACGCAGTTCCAGTTCCTGAACCTGGCCGCCGGAGAGCTGGCTCACCAGGCGACCGACGGTTTCCGCCAGCTGCAGATGCGGCTTCAGCCGCTCCATGATCTCGGCACTCAGGCCAGGGATATTGACGGCGCTGCGTGCCGGCAGCCCCAGCAGCACGTCGCGGATCTGCTCCGCCACATCAGTGGCCACGTTCTCCTGAGCCTCCTCCGTGGACGCACCGAGGTGGGGGGTCAGCACCAGGCCGCGCTCCACCGCCCGCAGGGGCGAGTCCTCCGCCAGAGGTTCGCTGGCATACACATCCAGGCCGGCACCGGCGATGACGCCGTTGTTGATGGCCTCAGCGATGGCCGCTTCATCCACCACACCACCACGGGCACAGTTCACGATCCGTGCGGTGGGTTTCATTGTGCGCAGCAGCTCCGCATTCACCAGGTTCTCGGTGTCCTTGGTGCGGGGGATGTGCAGCGTCACGTAATCCGCAGTGCGGAACAACTCATCCAGCTCGGTGAGCCGCACCTGCATCTGCTGGGCGCGGTCAGCGGCGATGAAAGGGTCGTAGGCGATCACCTCCATCCCCATGGCCCGGGCGACGCGGGCGACGTGGGAGCCGATCTTGCCCAGCCCGACCACGCCGAGCGTCTTCTTGTAGAGCTCGTTGCCGACGTACTTCTTGCGGTCCCATTTGCCGGCCCGCATGCCTGCATGGGCCTGGGGAACATGCCGCGACAGGGTGAGCATCATCGCCAGGGCATGCTCCGCCGCCGCGATCGTGTTGCCCTCCGGGGAATTCACCACCAGCACCCCCCGCTGGGTGGCGGCCGGCACATCGACGTTGTCCACACCGACGCCGGCGCGGCCGATGATCTTGAGCTTGGATGCAGCCGCGATCACCTCAGCGGTCACCTGCGTGCCGGAACGGATCATCAATCCGTCGTAATCACCGATCACGCTGACCAGTTCCTCGGGGGAGAGACCAGGACGCTGGTCCACCTGAGCCACCTGGCTGAGAATGTCGACCCCGGCCTGATCAATCGGGTCGGAAACCAGAACTTTGGACATCGCTGGGCGCGGTACTGCCGCGCCGAACTGTAGTGATCGGCATTCACTGCCCCTGAACTTCGCAGGACAGGGTTCAGAATTGAGCCCTCAGGATGTGTGCGAATGCCCGTTTGCGTCGTGGTTCTGGCCGATCAGACCGCAGCCGAAGGACTGACCGAGCAGCTGCGGGGCACAGACGTACCCCTGCTGACGTGCCAGGCGATTCCGCCGGAGGGGGACGCCATCGACAGCGTGCCCCTGCTCAGTCCCAATCTCACCCGCCAACGGCGGCAGAAGGCGATGGCCCGCTGGCTGATGCCCTTCGGTTTTCTGGCGGGCGTGACCTTCACCAAGATCACCAACCTCACCACCTTCGCGGCCTTCGGGCCCTGGGGGGAAACGCTGATCGGTGGACTGATGGGGATGGGGTCCGGTCTGATGGGCAGTTATGCCGCGGCGGCCAGCGTGGATTCCGACAACGAAGCCGGCGTGCGCATCCTGCGCAACAGACGGGATGAGGGCTCCTGGTTGGTGCTGGTGGAGACCCCCAACGGCATCGAAGCGCCCTGGCAAGTGGTGCAACGCAACCGACCGCAGCAGGTGGTGCGGCTGAACGACCTGTGAGGCTGCCGCGGGACGAACTGCTGACCAAAGCCCGCCACCCCGTGGGTCTGGCGGCGTTGTTGGATCTGGCCGAGGTGGTGCTGCGCACCTGGCAACCGACCTGGAGTGCCTTTGTCGATGCCCCTCTGCAGGAGGAAGCGCTGGAGCGACTGAGCAGCCTCAGCGAACTGGCCTGGCAGCGCGACGGCGGTCATCCGGGGGCCGAACGCTGCCGAATGCTCTGCCATCGCCGTGATCAGCCGGTGGAGCTGCCCCCGCCGATCCAGGGACTGCTGATCGAAGGCAATTTTCTGTTTGACCCCATCAGTCCTGATGACCTGCGATCGGCCCTGCACAGCATGGGAGCCGAACCCCATGATCTCGGTGATCTCTGGGTGCGCGGCGATCGGGGCGGCCAGGGGTTGATCAGCCCAAGCGCAGCCGAACATCTGCAGGGGCGCCGCGGACAGCTCCGGGATGTGGAGATTCACTGCGACGTTCTCGAGATCACGCAGCTGCAACTGCCGGCCCAACGCAATCCGAAACGGCTCACCACAGTGGAAGCCTCCTGCCGAGTCGATGCCATCGCCTCAGCCGGATTCGGGATGTCTCGATCCAAGGTGGTCAGTCAGATCAAGGCTGGACGCTTGCGGTTGAACTGGGAACCGGTCCGCCAGGGGAGTCGCGAACTGAAGGTGGGTGATCGCCTGCAGCTGCAGGATCGCGGCAGCCTCGAGCTGTTGTCATGCACCCTGACCAAGCGGGAGCGCTGGCGGATTGAACTGATGCGCCGCTGAAGTGCGGGCAGGCCTGCTGCTAATCTCTAATACCGAAATCAACCGACAGTGCACGTTGGTTGCCTTCATTTCGGGCGATTAGCTCAGGGGTAGAGCACTACATTGACATTGTAGGAGTCACTGGTTCAAATCCAGTATCGCCCATTTCATTAAACGAAGCGGAGAGATTGCCGCTCAAGATTTAGTACAAAGCCAAAATTTCACCTCCAAATTACTTTCCAGTATTTCTGCTCATCCCCGTAGGCTGCCAAGCGATTGGCGCAGTTGAACTCGATGGCTCAAACCGTCGTCATCGGACTTGGGCGCTCGGGCCTGGGAGCTGCGCGCCTGCTGCAGGCCTCCGGTCACTCCGTCTCCGTGATCGACTCCGGCCAGGGTGAACTGCTGGAGGCCAAAGCTGAATCACTGCGAGAACAGGGGATTGAGGTGCGACTGCAGTCCCCTTTCGCCATCGACAGCTTTCGCCCCTGGCTGGATGACGTGCAACGGGTGGTGATCAGCCCAGGGATCCCCTGGGACCACCCAACGATCGAGCAATTGCGCCAGCACGGCATCGCCGTGGATGGAGAGATGGCTGTGGCCTGGGACGCGCTGCAGCACATCCCCTGGGTGGGCATCACCGGCACCAACGGAAAGACCACCGTCACCCATCTACTCAGCCATGTGCTGGGCAAAGCCGGCCTGGCCGCTCCCATGGGCGGAAACATGGGCGTGTCCGCCGCCGACATGGCCCTGAGCCTGCAGCAACAGTCAGCCGCACCACCCGACTGGCTGGTGATGGAACTGAGCAGCTACCAGATCGAAGCCGCCGACCGCATCCGCCCCCGAATCGGCATCTGGACCACGCTCACCCCGGATCATCTGGAACGCCACGGCACCGTCGAGGCCTATCGGGCGATCAAGCGCGGCCTGCTCGAACGCTCCGACCAGGCCATCTTCAACGCCGATGATCCCGACCTGCGCCAGCAGCGCCGGAGCTGGAACGGCGGCATCTGGGTCAGTGCGGAGTCGGCCCAACCCGATGGTCTCCCCGCCGACCTCTGGATCGACGACGAAGGCTGGGTCCACGAGCCAACCCAGCGGTTGTTCCCCGCTGAAGCACTGGCCATGCCGGGGTCCCACAACCACCAGAACCTACTGCTGGTAACCGCCGCGGCGCTGCAGATCGGCCTCAGCCCTGCATCAATCGAAGCGGGGCTGCGTTCCTTCCCGGGAGTCCCTCATCGCCTCGAACCGCTCGGGCGCATCAGAAACGCGCAGGTCTTCAACGACAGCAAAGCCACCAATTACGACGCTGCTGCAGTGGGGCTGCGGGCCATGCGGGGTCCGGTGGTGGTCCTGGCGGGGGGAACCACCAAGCAGGGGGATGCCAGCGAC
Source organism: Synechococcus sp. A15-28 (assembly GCF_014280175.1). Lineage (GTDB taxonomy): Bacteria > Cyanobacteriota > Cyanobacteriia > PCC-6307 > Cyanobiaceae > Parasynechococcus. Next base: position 477,526 of record NZ_CP047931.1, on the reverse strand, counting down.
TGGCTTGCGGAACTGAACCGCAGGGCCTGTGCCGTGGTGCTTTTCGGGGCTGGCGCCGAGGAACTGCAGGGGCTAATCACCACGTCAGGCTTCCCTGGTCCGCTGAGCCTCTGCAACGACCTGTCCGCTGCTGTGGACCAGGCCGTTCAGCGTGCAGAGGCGCTGGGAGCCTCCAACCTGCTGCTCTCACCGGCCTGCGCCAGCTTTGATCAGTACCGCGATTTCGAAGCGCGGGGCGATCACTTCAAACAGCTGATTCACCAGGTGCAAAGCGGAAGCAACTGAGACAAATCGAATCGATTAATCCACTGCTCCCAGCAGAAGAGCGGATGATGAAAACACTTGCGAGGAAATCTGCACGTGGCCTTCTGGCTGATGAAAAGCGAGCCCGAGGCCTATGGGATCGACGATCTTCGTCGTGAAGGCAGCACGCTCTGGGATGGCATCCGCAATTACCAGGCCCGCAACTTCATGCGTTCCATGGCCATCGGCGACCAGGCCTTTTTCTACCACTCGAATTGCAAGCCTCCCGGAATCATCGGTCTGATGGAGGTGGAGGAGATCGGCCTGGTGGATCCCACCCAATTCGATCCGGACGCCAAGTATTTCGACCCGAAATCCAAGCGCGAACAACCGCGCTGGGACTGCGCCAGGCTGCGCTTTATGGGGGAGTTCCGAGAGTTGTTGAGCCTCAATCAACTGCGGGAGCTTTACAGCGAGAAGCAACTGCCCGTGATCAAACGCGGCAACCGCCTCTCGATCCTGCCGGTACCGGCTGCCACAGCCGCCGACCTGCTGGAACGCCTTGGCCCCCTCCACTGAGCTGCCTCTGGTCACGCTGCTCCCGCGGGCCTGGATCGGCTTCGGGAAGGCACCCTGGCGCTGCGTGGGGCTGGCGAACGTCCTGCTGCTCAGCGCCATCGGTCCGGCCCTCCTTGGCGAGGATCTGCGCCGGCTCGGCTTGACCTGGTTAGGGGATCTTGCGGTGGTTGCCAGCCTGGTGCTCCCCCTGCTGCCACTCCTGGCACTGTTGAAGCTGGCGGACCAGCTGCTGCCACCGGAGTCGAGACCTGAGCCACCGATCCGCTGGAGCTGGCTGCTGCGACAGGCCACAGGACTGGTGCTGTTCGAGCTGCTGCTCGTGCTGGGGGGCCTGGCCCTGATCCAGACCCTGAGCTGGGCCGCTGGCCGGCTGAGCACCACCCTGGCCGGAGTTGTGGTGGTGAGTGGAGGACTGCTGATGCTGTGCTGGATGTTCAGCCAGGTGCTGGCACTGCCGCTGCTGGTGCACCATCGCCTCCGCGCCCTTCAGGCAATGGACCACAGCCGACAGCTGGTGCGCCACAACGGCCTCAAGATGCTGGCGTTGCTGGGATTGCTCAGTGGGATCAATCTGCTCGGACTGATCGGCGCCTCCCTGGGTCTGCTGCTGAGCCTGCCCTTCAGCGCACTGGTCCTGATGGCCTGCTGCCGAACTCAGACGCCGTGCAGCAGCGTTTCCCGGCGAAACATATTGCCCACATAAACCCGGGTGATCTCCCGGGACTCAATCCCGTTCTGCACCAGGAACCCCGCCAGGGCCGCCTGGACAAGGCGGTACTGATCCCAGTTGGGATGCCCCTCGATGAAACGGGTCATGGCCTGCTGCAGCGGCAACGGCATCTCGGTCTGAAAACTGACGACGCTGTCGTCATCGATGGCCATGGACTCCTGCTGCTGAGGCATCTCGTCGCTCCCGATTGCTCACCACTTCTCCACACGGGCATGACCGCGTCAAGGGCGACGCCAATCCCGCCGTTCGCATCGGTCTCCGCCTGAGATCAAAGCCATGACTGCAGTCCTGGCCACGGATCGCCCCAGTCGATCGCCAACCGGGCCGAGGCCACTTCTCGTCAACCAAGCCGACGCCGCCAACCGCCTTTTCCACAGCGGCAAGCGCCCTAGCGCATCAACGGCAAACCCCTGTGGAAAAGCTGTGCACAAGCTAGCGGCGCCCCGTGGAAGAAATCAGTCAGTGCCAAACGATCAGTTGCACTGATCATTGCGGTTGTCCCACAGCGTTCTCATCGCCGCGACCATCGCCGCACTCGCCGTGGAGGGCCAGTGGCCCTCCACCCCTCGGCCCGCCGCCGGAGTGAGCACCACCGACACACTCCAGCTGGCCCGATCCCCCTGCAGACATCCCCACCAGAGCCCGCGATCCAGCTCCAACTCAATCGCTTCCTCAGCCATCAGCTGATCCACCAGCGCTCGATGCTGGCGTTCAAGGGTCAGCACCAGGTCTGCCAGGGCTGCCCACTCGTCCTCGGTGAGTTCAAAAGCCCATCCCTCGCCTCCGATCAGGACGGGGTGTTGGCCACGCATGGGATCCCGGGCCAATCGCCAACCGGGACCCTCCTGCTGAATCACGACCCTGCCGCCATCAGCCGGGCAGCAGATCAGGCTGATCCTGCTCGTCGCTCAGTTCCACGATGGCCCGCTGCACGGGCTTCACGCTGGATTCCTCCAACAGTCCGTCGAAGTCATCAAAGCGGCGTTGCTTGGCCCGGAAGGCAATGCGCACCGTGGTGAGGTAACGGTTGCTGGATTGCCGAATCAGGCTTTCGCCGCGTTTGGCGAGGTCACTGGAATCCACCCCGGCAGAAATCACGTGCAGGTCCCACACAAGACTTCACCTTAATGGGCCACCTCAAGCCAGCTGGTCGCTGTGGAACGGCACATGCATCGGATAGCTGCGCTGCAGGGAGCCGGGCACCCGCAGCACGATCTGACGTCCGAGCCCCAGGGCTGCCAGTGGAAGCCTCAGGTGGACCAGCAACCCACTGATCTGCTCGAGATGGGCGGCATCGAGGCACTCGATCCGGATGCTGCCCCAACTGCGACGCATACGGCAATCCCGCAAGGGTTCCAGCAGCTCTTCCATCAGGGGATCTTCCCGATAGAAGGAAAAAATCAGCTGCTGCAGGCGATCCATCCAGGCGGGTCCCACTAATCTCAATCTTCATTCACCGTGCCCTCATCACGGTCTGGACCGGCGTGGGAGAAGAAAAGCTTCAGAATTCATCTCAACCAGGCACGCTGGCCATCGACCTGGGCAGCACCACATCGGTGGTGGCCTTCGCTGCAACTGACGGAAGCAGCCCACGCCTGCTGGACCTGCCCCCCATCAGCCAACTGAGGGGTGAAGTCCCCAGCCTGCTGTGGCTGGGCGACGAATCCCCTCTGATCGGGCAACAGGTGATTGAGGCGGGACGTGCCGACCTGGACGATCCCCACCTGGCCAGGGATTTCAAGCGCCACATCGGCAGCGCCGAGGCCGGCAGCCGGGACCTGAGCGATCGGGCGGCCAAGGCCGGAGCCCTGCTGCTCGAAGCAATCTGGAGGCACCTACCCCAGACGCTGCGGGTGGAACGCCTGGTGCTGACAGCGCCAGTTGAGACCTATCGCGACTACCGCAGCTGGCTGTTGGAGGCCTGCAGTGCGCTGCCGGTGGAGGAGATCGCCCTGGTGGATGAGCCCACCGCGGCAGCCCTGGGGGCCAGCCTTCCCCCAGGGGCGCGACTGCTCGTGGTCGATCTCGGCGGCAGCACCCTCGACCTGGCGCTGGTGGCCTTGCAGGGGGGAGAAGGCAAGGCGGCGCCGATCGCCCAGTTGCTGCGACTGGGTGGACGTCAGCTGGGGGAGAGCAGCCGCCAGCGGTTGCGCAATGCCGAGGTGCTGGGCAAGGCGGGATTACGGCTGGGGGGACGTGATATCGATCGCTGGATCGCCAATGCCTGCTGCCCGGAGGCGCCACTGCAGCCCGCTTTGCTGAACGCGGCGGAACGACTCAAACGTCGACTCAGCGATCCGGAGCTGGCGGAGCAGACCGTCCTCGAAGAAACCTGGAACGGCGCAGCGGACCAACCCTTGCGGATGTCGCGCCGCCAGCTGGAGGCTCTGCTGGAGGAACGCGGGCTGGCGGAAGCCCTGCGGCAGCTGCTGGAGGCCACCCTCACCGGGGGACGACGGCACGGCTGCGATCTGACCGAACTCGACGCCGTGGTGGCGGTGGGCGGCGGCGCCCAACTGCCCTGGTTGCGACGCTGGCTGGAGAAGAACACGGCACCGGCACCACTGCTGACCCCACCCCCTGTCGAAGCGGTCGCCCTGGGAGCCCTGAGCCTCACCCCTGGGGTGTCGATCCGGGATGTGCTGCAACACGGTGTGTCCCTGCGCATCTGGGACCAACGCAGTCAGCAGCATCGCTGGCATCCCCTGTTCGTGGCTGGACAGCCCTGGCCCAGTCCGCAGCCGTTCGAACTGGTGCTGGCCGCCAGTCGGAATGGACAGACTGAGCTGGAACTGGTGTTCGGGGAACCCTCATCCGAGCGTCGCTTCCGCGTGATTGAGGTGAATGGCCTGCCAATCATTCAACGGGAAGAGGAGGACGACCTCCGCCATCAGCCCTGGCCTGAGGCCAGCGCGCCCTTGCCCCTGGATCCTCCAGGTCGGGCTGGCGAGGACTGCCTGCGACTACGCCTGCAGCTGGACGCGGAGGCCCGGCTGCAGGCCGAGGTCACCGATCTGCGCAGCGGTCGCCGCCTGCCGGATCTGCATCTCGGCCACGTCCGCTGACCAGGCCGTCCACACCAGGCTTCCCCCCGGGGGCGAACTCCATACAACTCAAAAAGTGACAACTCCTGACCGTGGCGCCACGTCGCCCGCTGCCGCTTCAGCTCTGGGTCGTGGGGACGCTCGCGCTGGTGCTGAGCCTCGCGAGCGGTGCCCTCTGGTGGGAACGGCAGCTTCCAGGGCGATTACGGCAAGCGCTCGACAGCGGGGACTGGAGCCGCTGCCTTGAGCTCACCGAACAGCTGGCCGCCCTGCGCTGGCTGGGGGAGGGGGCACCACAACAGCAGGCCCGTTGCCGCCGCCAACGGGCGGCCCAGCTCTGGAACAGCGGCGATCAGGCTGCTGCCCTGCAGGTGCAGCGTCAGCTGGTGCAATCCGACCAGGCCAGCGCCACGGATGTGGAGCAGATCCAGGTTTGGCGGCGGGACCTGAGGGAAGGGGCCATGCAGCGCTTTCGGGCCGGTGATCTGGAGGGATCGATCGCAATGCTGGAGCCGCTGGATCGCGCCGCCACCAATGGTGGTAACCCCTCCAGCGACAGCCTGCGGGAGACCTGGAACCGCAATCGCCTGGAGGCTGAACGGCTGACTCAACTGGTGGACCAGCAACGCTGGTGGGAAGCGCTCGACAGCCACAACCGCCTCGACCACCCCTGGTGGCGAGCCCAGACCCAGCCCCAGCGCCAGAAAGTTGACGTGGCCATTGCCCGGATCGGAGACAGCCAGGAGCATCAGCAGCACAGCGACGGCCGCTCGGATGTGATCAGCGGAACGAAACTGGATCGGGCCGTTCAACAGCAGCTCGATCGGGGATTGGAGCCATGGCAGGCATTCGAAGCCGGCTGCCGTGCCTTGGGTGGCCAGGTGGAGGAGGACGGTCCGGAGAGTTTCTGCCGACGACGGGGGCCGACAGGAGCGTGACAAAATGCCCCCACGATGGAGTCATAGACCATGCAGGCGGGAGACAAGGTGACGGTCGAGGCCTCCGTTGTGGTCTTCAACCATCCCCAACACCGTGGAGAAGCCTTCGACATGAAGGGTCAGAGCGGTGAAGTGGTGTCCGTTTTGAACGATTGGAAGGGTCGCGTGATCAGCCCCACCCTGCCGGTGATCGTGGCCTTCGGTCGCTACAAGGCCCACTTCCGCGCCGACGAACTCACGCCGGCCGGCTGATTCGCCGCAGGAACACCCCTTCCTCCCCGTCCACATCCCGCAACCGCAGCTCGATGGTTTCGCTGCGACGGGTTGGCACCACACGGCCACAGAAATCAGGCTGGATCGGCAGTTCCCGGTGGCCGCGATCCACCATGGCCAGAAGCATCACCCGCTGGGCACGCCCCCAGCTCTGCAGCGCTTCCAGGGCGGCCCGCACCGTCCGCCCGGTGAAGATCACGTCATCCACCAACACCACCTGCCGGCCTTCGACGCTGTTGGGCAGGGTGGTGAGTTGGGGGAGACGGGTGCCGATCCGTTCCAGATCATCCCGGTGAAAGGTGGGATCGATCGATCCTTGGGCAATGGCGTGGCCGCTGAGCCGCTCCAGCTCCCGTGCCAGCACCTTGGACAGCTGAACCCCCCGGGTGGGGATGCCCAGAAGCATGAGCGTGCGGCTGTCGTCCACGCTCTCCAGCACCTGAGTGGCCAGGCGGGCCAGGGTCCTGCCGAGCTCCCGATCCGAGAGAATTTCGACCCGATCGGTGTCCAGCGGTTCTGTCATGGAGCGGTGACGGTGTGGTGATCTCTGGAAAGACGAGCCTGGCGGCCCATGGAGCGTTAAGTTGAATCTGCAAAAGTCCTTAAGAACCGACGAGAGCGGGGGGTACGTGGACCAGAGCAGTTCCAACGGTTCAGGACGCGACTTGGGAGTGGCCCCGGTCGTTCTCACCATTTTGGATGGCTGGGGACACCGCAACGACAGCGAACACAACGCCATTCGCCAGAGCGACACGCCGGTGATGGAAGCGCTGTGGCATGCCTATCCGCACACCCTGATCCAGGCCAGCGGATCCCATGTGGGACTGCCGGATCAGCAGATGGGAAATTCCGAGGTCGGGCACCTCACCATCGGTGCGGGACGGATCATCCGCCAGGAGCTGGTGCGGATCAGCGACACCGTGCGCGACGACCAGTTGAAGGACACCCCCGCGCTGGCCAAGCTGGCGGAGCGCGTGCGCAACGGCCATGGAACCCTTCACCTGCTGGGGCTCTGCTCCGATGGTGGCGTTCACAGCCACGTCAACCATCTCTGCGGACTGATCCACTGGGCCGCTGCGGCCGGCATCCAGAAGGTGGCCATCCATGCCATCACCGATGGCCGCGACACGCCCACCCAGAGCGCGATGGGTTCAATCACCCTGATGCAAAAGGCGATTGAGGAAGCTGGGGTCGGTCATCTGGCCAGCATCTGCGGCCGTTACTGGGCCATGGATCGAGACAAGCGCTGGGATCGCACGGAGAAGGCCTACGACCTGTATACCGATCCCACTCGTCCTGTCAGCGACCTGAGCCCGCAGCAGCTGCTGGCCGAGAGCTACGCCGCTGGCATCACCGATGAGTTCCTCGAGCCGGTGCGCCTGAGCAGCGACGTGATGCAGGACGGCGACAGCGTTCTGATGTTCAACTTCCGCCCGGACCGAGCGCGCCAGATTGTCCAGACGCTCTGCCTGCCGGACTTCGACGGCTTTGAGCGCCGGCATGCACCAAAGCTGGAGGTGGTCACCTTCACCCAGGTGGAGCAGGACTTACCGGTGGACGTGGCCTTCCCCCCTGAACCCCTGGACGATCTGCTGGGTCAGGTGGTGGCCGGTGCCGGGTTGCGTCAGTACCGCACGGCAGAAACCGAAAAGTATCCCCACGTCACCTACTTCATGAACGGTGGCATCGAGCAACCGCTGCCGGGGGAAGAGCGGCATCTGGTGCCCTCACCGCGGGTGGCCACCTATGACCTCTCACCGGCCATGTCTGCCGACCAGCTCACGGACAGCTGTATTGCCGCGATCAACCAGGGCACCTACAGCCTGATCGTGATTAACTACGCAAACCCGGACATGGTGGGACACACCGGGGTGATGGATGCGGCCACCGAGGCCATCGCCACAGTCGATCGCTGCGTCGGTCGCCTGCTGGATTCCGTCGGCCGCCGTGGCGGCACGATGTTGATCACGGCGGACCATGGCAACGCCGAGTTGATGCAAGGTCCCGACGGTCAGGCCTGGACGGCCCACACCACCAACCCGGTTCCCTGCATTCTTGTGGAGGGTGAACAGCGCAAGCTTCCCGGCTACGGCAACGCCATAACACTGCGCAGCGATGGCGGACTCGCCGATATTGCTCCCACCCTGCTGCAGATCCTCAACCTGCCTCAACCGGAAGCAATGACAGGCCGTAGCCTGATTGAACCAGTGACCAACGTCGACCCGTCGCCACTGTCGGCCCGTTTACCTCTTCCCGTCTGATGCTCACGTCCATCCTGTCCTGGACCTGGATCGGCAGCGGTCTTCTGCTGATCGTTCTTGTGCTCCTCCACAGCCCCAAAGGGGACGGCATGGGCGGCCTGGCAGCCAGCGGCAGCTCGATGTTCAGCAGCGCCAGCAGCGCCGAAGCCACCCTGAACCGCGTCACCTGGACCTGCCTGGCCATCTTTCTGAGCTTGGCTGTCATTTTGAGCGCTGGATGGCTGGGATAAGACCTGGAGACCCGAACGACCACACAAAACGCTGATTTAATTCATGAATTTTTACTTCATTCCGGGCAAGAGAGCAGCAATTACCTGGAGCGAGAAGTGCGCATGCACATCATTAGGCCACTGGTGCACCAATGCTTTGGATCGCAAAAATATTCCAGGCGACAAAAGGCTCTTTCTACAGCGCGAAGGCTACAACTTTCATCTATCCCAACTTCCTGGACTCATTGAGGCCGGCAGTGTAAAGACGCTCATCGTGACAACACGAGACCCAGTTAGCCGGATGCTGAGTAGCTATATAAATAAATTTGTGGTCTACACAGGAAAGGCCATTGACAAATACAACAGCCTCGAAGGTTTTTCAAGACAATTTCTAGAAAAGATCATCGAAGAGAAGACGCACGAAATCAGAAAGGCAAAGAGCGGAAATAAGAAGGAAACGTTCATCAATAGCGAAGGTCATTTTGGATTATCATTTAGGAATTTTTTGCGGTATATCTCCTCCAATAAAGACAATCCCCAGGCACTTAATTCACATTTCAGACCGCAAATAACCGACACCAAGTCATTACACACAATATTAAGCGCTAAAGAGTTAAATGTTCAATTACTTCAGCTTCGAATTGAAAACTTTCAAGACGATCTTAAACTCGTGAATTCACATCTAGATCTCAGCTACATGCCTCCAAAAATCAACGTCACAACATTGCCCGATTCAGGCTGGGTTAAATCAGATAATCCTAGACTTGCAAAAATCAACTCATATTCACTCATCCAGAGAAAAGAGCTACCTACATCAACGGCTGCCAAAGAATTCATCAAAAGAATGCCAAAACTTCGAGCCAAATTCAATGAATTTTTCGCAAAAGATTATGAGATGATTCAATTCTTGGGCTCAGCACAATTAAACTCTGCGAGCTCATCTATTCGTTCAGCAAGAATTAGATTCGATTGATATGAGCTTTGATCAAGTAGAAGACTTAGTCCTTTACGGACAAAGCAGCACAGCGACAGCCAGTCAACACCCTGCGAGTTAAATTGCAAAATATAATTCCATGATGGTGAAACTTTATCCAAAAATTCAGACTCTGTAAGTAATATTATTTTTGCGGTAATCCTCTTCAAGCCAAATAGTGCATGAAATGCACTACCGTCAATACCACAAAGAAATTGAGAACCTCGATAAACAGCCAACTGTTCCTTAAGAGAATAATCCTGAGGATGAAAAATAGCCCATCCACGAGCTTGCAGTAGTTGCTCTAGCTGCTTTTCCTCAGAGTAATTTCGACTACTTGGTGAAACCAAAGCGGACCGCGAAATATAAACTTTAGTAGATCCCGTAAAACTTCGAATTCCAACAGGTCTGGAGTCTTCATTAGCATTCAACAAAGTGAAATAAGCATTAACAATACTGCTATGCATAGGCGATACAAAACGTCGATTAACCATCGTCGGGTCAGGGATATACAAAGCTTTAAAATAAAGAAACTGGCTTTCATCTTCAGGGAAAACAAAAGACTCCTCAGGGATTGCTAACAACTCAGCCAATTTGCGAATTTCATTTCTAAATGCAAATGGTATGACAATTGTTATTTTTGAAAGGTCGAAGCCTTGATTTTTCCACAACAATAGCGGATATAAGCTCGACAGCCCTTCCGTCAATGTGTGTCCAAAGTGATTAAGTATAAGAGCACTTATGTATAGTCCTCGATCAAATGCGCGAACTCTTCTTTGCTTGAAAACTAGTACTTTTCTTGGTTTACCAAAGGGATAATCCTCAATTCCATCATTCCGACAACCGCGCCAAAGAAATCCAGCCTGAAAGGGATAGCCAAGACGATCAAATACTCCATAAGTGGAGGTGACATAGGCGTCAATACAGCATGAAGCCGTTAATTTTTCACTTAAACCAAGATGTAGGGCTGTATAGGGGTCGTCCTGCTGCGCTTGACCGTCGTAATTTAATACTTTAGATCCTTCCAACAAATGAAACAATTCATCACCAAATTTTGTTGTTTTTACTCTCCGATAAATGTCAGATTTATGAGTTACCTGACGCTCAGCCAAACACAACGGACTATTAGCAGAACATCTTAATTGAATACTTGCATGATGATTCTGCAAGCAATGGTCGAGCCACCGAAAGATTTTTGTGTGCTTTTGTCTTTTAAGACGAAAGCCAGACTTTAGGGGAAATCCATGTGCAGCTACATCAGGTCGATTTATTGAAGCCTGAAGAGAAAATAAGATTCCTTCAATTGAGAGACTCACTGTGCCAGTCTCGACAGAAAACCAACCCGCAATTAAATCACGACTGCATACATCCAACGCCCCGGCGTTACGAGGATTCAAATACTGATTATGTGATGCTTTAATACAATATCATGGCCGGCATCCAGGTGCACTACTTTTTCACATAAAATTGAGCACTGTAATTTGAGCACTTGGCAGTTGTTAATTATACCAACTTCCCAAAGTGAACTTGATCAACTTGGCCTAGAGCACAACTGTGACAAAGCATCAAAAGATCGGAGTCAAAGCAAAGATATACGATTTTCATCTCGCGGGGAAGGGCATGATTATCTCAGGAAATATGAAATTTTTTTCAAGCAATTTCGTGGGAAAAAGGACATCTCATTGCTCGAGCTTGGAGCAGGACCGGAATGGAACATTGGCGCATCTGCAAAAATATGGTCAAGATATTTTGGAGACAACTCAGAGATTTTTATTGCCGACATAAAATCATCTGCAACACAACTGGATTTAATACCAAACGTAAAAACTTTTGTCGGAGACCTAGGCAATGAGAAATTTTTATATACCCTTCAAGACCATTCATATGACATCGTGATCGATGACGCCTCTCATCACTGGGACCATCAAATCAAGTGCTTCGAAAGATTATTTAAAACAGTAAATAAAGGCGGTATCTATATCATTGAGGACATTCATACATCATTTGGTTCATTTCGACAAGGGCATGGACTTGCACGAAAAGAAAAACTAGACGCCTTCAGCTTTTTTCAATACCTTGCAAGCCGTCTAACAGGTGATCGCCGGGAACATCCGAGTGACGAAAACTTTTTGGAAAATCTTGGTTTGACTATTGCAGACGTCAAATCGTTGAAAAGTTTGTTGCAAAGTGAAGAAGACTATCTGCAATCAATAGCAATGATAAGCTTTATCAAGCACTCCTGCATTGTCGTGAAAGATGTTACTTAATTAGCAAATGCGTCCAAGGAAATCATTATGAACTCTTGCAAGCATCATTAGTTCCGGGCTGCAATAGATTCAATTATTTACGTACCAGTTTCGAAGGGAAGTAAAAGTAACAATTAATTTTTCTCAATCGCCAAAAGATGCTATGGTAATTGTAATTTAAAGAATTCGTTTGCATACGTGTCGCGCTAAACAACCAATAGTTACAAAGCCAACGATCCTAATGACCTTTTGTAGTACATGAGCTTATATAAACTTAGGGACGTCATCTCGAAAAAATTTGTTGTTGCTTCAGTGGAGCAATAGCGATACACCAAAACCACGGCATCGCAATAATCGTAGAGCTAACCTCAAAATGCATACAAGCCACTAAAAAACGCGAATAGGTGACGCAGTTGAAGCCATATCATTACTATATATGAATACCACATAAATCAAACAACATATTTCACCCTAAAGCAATTTGCTTTGGGGTGAAATAGGATCACTGCGATTGCAACTTCATGCGTGTTGAGACGTAGAAGATTTTCAAGGGTGGTAGATTGTAATATCAGCAGCATAATTTAGTCTGCTTCGCATTATTTAGATGCTTTTCACGCATCCCCCCCCCAAGAGCAGGCAATAAAAAAGGGATGCCGGAGCATCCCAAATGTTTTTGAAGACCAAAGGCAAAGGGTTGGGTAGCCCCTAGAGCCTCTCTGATTGCTTCAGTAGTCGAAGTCGCCACCGCCCATGCCGCCGCCGGCAGGTGCTGCGTCCTTCTTCTCGGGCAGGTCAGCCACGATGCACTCGGTGGTCAGCACCATGCCAGCGATGGAGGCGGCATTCTGCAGACCGGAGCGGGTCACCTTGGCGGGATCGACGATGCCGGCAGCCAGCATGTCGACGTAGTCACCGTTGGCTGCGTTGTAACCCTCGCTGATGGCGCGGGACTTGACGTTCTCCGCCACAACAGCGCCGTTGGCACCAGCGTTCTCGGCAATGCGCATCAGCGGAGCGGTGAGAGCCGAGGCCACGATGTTGGCGCCGATCAGCTCTTCGCCGGCCAGGTTGCCCTTGGCCCACTCTTCGAGGGGAGGTGCCAGGTGGGCGAGGGTGGTGCCGCCGCCAGGGACGATGCCCTCTTCCACCGCAGCCTTGGTGGCGTTGATGGCGTCCTCGAGACGAAGCTTCTTGTCCTTCATCTCGGTTTCGGTGGCCGCACCCACCTTCACCACAGCCACGCCACCGGCCAGCTTGGCCAGACGCTCCTGCAGCTTCTCCTTGTCGTAGGTGGAGTCGGTTTCGTCCATCTGCTTCTTGATCTGCTCGCAGCGGGCGCCGACAGCCACCTCATTGCCCTCGGCAACGATGGTGGTGGTGTCCTTGTTGATGGTGACGCGACGGGCGGTGCCAAGCATCTCCAGCTTGGCGTTCTCCAGCTTGAGACCGGCGTCCTCGGTGATCAACTGACCGTTGGTCAGCACAGCCATGTCTTCGAGCATGGCCTTGCGGCGGTCACCGAAGCCAGGGGCCTTGACGGCGGCCACATTAAGAACACCGCGCAGACGGTTCACCACCAGGGTGGCCAGGGCTTCCTTCTCGATGTCCTCCGCGATGATCATCAGAGGCTTGCCGGTGCGGGCGATCTGCTCGAGCACGGGCACCAGGTCCTGCACCAGACCGATCTTCTTGTCGGTGAGCAGGATGTAAGGCTCGTCGAGCACCGCCTCCATCCGCTCGGTGTCGGTGGCGAAGTAAGGGGAGATGTAGCCCTTGTCGAAGCGCATGCCCTCTGTGACCTCCAGTTCGGTCTCCATGGACTTGCCCTCTTCGAGGGAGATCACGCCTTCCTTGCCAACCTTGTCCATGGCATCGGCGATCATCTTGCCGACTTCTTCGTCGTTACCGGCGGAGATGGTGCCCACCTGGGCAATGGCGTTGCTGTCAGCGATGGGCTTGGAGTGCTCCTTGATCTTGCTGACCAGGAAGTCGGAGGCCTTGTCGATGCCCTTCTTCAGGGTGATGGCGTTGGCCCCGGCGGCCACGTTGCGCAGACCGGCCTTGACCATGGCGTGGGCCAGGACGGTGGCGGTGGTGGTGCCGTCTCCGGCGGCGTCGTTGGTCTTGGAAGCGGCCTGACGGATCAGAGCAACACCGGTGTTCTCGATGTGGTCTTCGAGCTCGATCTCCTTGGCGATGGTGACGCCGTCATTGATGATCTGGGGAGCACCGAACTTCTTCTCCAGCACCACGTTGCGGCCCTTGGGTCCAAGGGTCACAGCGACGGACTCGGCCAGGATGTCGATCCCTTTCTCGAGAGCGCGGCGGGCGTTCTCGTTGTAAATGATGCGCTTAGCCATGGAAGGCGTGTCCTAATAAATGGAGGTGTTCAAAAACGCTGAGGTCCGGGTCCCGTCTCAGTTGACGATGGCCAGGATGTCCTTTTCGGTGAGCAGGACGTACTCGTCGCTACCCAGCTTGACGTCGGTGCCGGCGTACTTGCTGTAGAGCACCTTGTCGCCGACGCCGACTTCGGGAGCCTGACGGCTGCCGTCGTCGTTGCGCTTGCCGGGGCCGATCTGGACCACTTCACCCACCTGGGGCTTTTCCTTGGCGGTATCGGGCAGAAGGATGCCGCCCGCAGTCTTCTCCTCGGATTCGGAGACTTTGACGAAAACGCGGTCGCCCAGGGGCTTGACGGTGGAGACGCTGAGAGAAACAGCTGCCATGGGTAATGCAGAAGCAAGGACAGGGCGCCGAAACGCCGATTCGACGCGAGCTGGCACTCGGAGTCGATGACTGCCAACGTATGCAAGCGAGCACCCCTCTCACCAGCGCCGACCTGTGCGGTTGACCGAACCGGAGGAGTGCAGGCTCAGCAGTGGTAAGGTTGCGCCGCTCTGAATGGGCCCGAGCGCGCTGCGCCTGTTCCCGCATCTCTCCTTCTTATGGTCGCTTCTGCTCCTGCATCCGCTGGCACCAAGGGCGTGATCCGCCAGGTGATCGGCCCGGTTGTGGACGTGGAATTTCCCGCAGGGAAACTGCCCAAGATCTACAACGCCCTTCGCGTCGAGACGAAGAACACCGCTGGCCAGGACGTCGCTCTGACGGCCGAGGTGCAGCAGCTGCTGGGCGACCACCGTGTCCGCGCCGTCGCCATGAGCGGCACCGATGGCCTGGTGCGTGGCATGGAAATCGTCGATACCGGCGCTCCAATCTCCGTCCCCGTCGGTGAAGCCACCCTCGGCCGCATCTTCAACGTGCTCGGCGAGCCCGTTGACGAGCAGGGTCCTGTGAATGCTTCGGCCACTGCTCCCATCCACCGCGAAGCCCCCAACCTCACCGAGCTTGAGACCAAGCCGAAGGTGTTCGAGACCGGCATCAAGGTGATCGACCTCCTTGCTCCCTACCGTCAGGGCGGCAAGGTCGGCCTGTTCGGCGGCGCCGGCGTTGGCAAGACCGTGCTGATTCAGGAGCTGATCAACAACATCGCTAAGGAGCACGGCGGCGTCTCCGTGTTCGGTGGTGTGGGTGAGCGCACCCGTGAGGGCAACGACCTTTACGAGGAATTCAAGGAGTCCGGCGTGATCAACGCCGACGACCTCTCCAAGTCGAAGGTGGCTCTCTGCTACGGCCAGATGAACGAGCCCCCAGGCGCCCGCATGCGCGTGGGTCTCTCCGCTCTGACCATGGCCGAGCACTTCCGCGACGTGAACAAGCAGGACGTGCTGCTGTTCGTGGACAACATTTTCCGCTTCGTGCAGGCCGGTTCCGAGGTGTCCGCACTGCTGGGCCGCATGCCTTCCGCTGTGGGCTACCAGCCCACCCTGGGTACCGACGTGGGCGCCCTGCAGGAGCGTGTTGCTTCCACCGTGGAAGGTTCGATCACCTCGATCCAAGCCGTTTACGTGCCTGCGGACGACCTGACCGACCCCGCACCCGCCACCACGTTTGCTCACCTGGATGCCACCACGGTGCTGAACCGTGCCCTGGCCTCCAAGGGCATCTATCCGGCTGTGGATCCCCTGGACTCCACCAGCACCATGCTTCAGCCCGCCGTTGTGGGCGATGAGCACTACCGCACCGCCCGTACCGTGCAGTCCACCCTGCAGCGCTACAAGGAACTGCAGGACATCATCGCGATTCTGGGTCTCGACGAACTCTCCGAAGACGACCGTCAGACCGTGGACCGTGCCCGCAAGGTGGAGAAGTTCCTCTCCCAGCCCTTCTTCGTGGCTGAAATCTTCACCGGCATGCCTGGCAAGTACGTGAAGCTGGAAGAGACCATCGCCGGTTTCAACCAGATCCTCGCCGGTGAGCTGGACCACCTGCCTGAGGCTGCCTTCTACCTGGTGGGCAGCATTGAGGAAGCCAAGGCCAAGGCTGAGAAGATCGCTGCTGAAACCAAGTGATCCTGATGGGGGTGTGATGCACACCCCCATTCACTTGTTGTCCGACGTCCCTTTCTCCCTCCGAACCAAGGTTCATGTCCCTCACCCTCCGCGTGCTGGCACCTGACCAGAACGTCTTTGATGGCAGCGCCGATGAGGTGATCCTGCCCAGCACCACCGGTCAGCTCGGCATCCTGCCTGGCCATATTTCCCTCCTCACCGCCATTGACGTTGGGGTTCTCCGTGTTCGCTCCAACGGCGGCTGGAACTCCATCGCGCTCATGGGAGGCTTTGCGGAAGTGGATGCTGATGAAGTCACCGTGTTGGTGAACAAAGCCGAACTGGGCAGCACCATCGACGGCAGTGCAGCTGAAGCCGACTTCCAGAAAGCGTCCACCGTGGTGGATGGCATGGAAGGTCAGCCGGCTTCCCCTGAAAAGGTCAAAGCTCAGCAACAGCTGAATGAAGCGCGCGCTCGCATGCAGGCCAGCAAGTCTGCAGATTGAGCACATCCGCCAAACAATCTGATCAATCAGCCGGGATGAGTCCCGGCTTTTTTATGAGATAAAAAAGCCCCACCTTGCGGCGGGGTTCTTCATCACTCAAAAACAAACCGTTTGAATCAGGCGGTACCGCAGAAGGTGACCTCGGGGAACTTGGCCTTCGCTTCATCGAGGCTCTTGCCTTTGCCCTCTTCCTGCCAGTAGTTGATGACCTCGGTGGCCTGGTTGAGCACATCAACCCGCTCGTTGTCGGTGATCCAGCTCTTGCCTTCCAGTTCGGTCTTCAGTGTTTCCCAGGCATCTTCCCGGGGCCAGAAGAAATAGGAGGTGAGGGGGCTGGGGCCGCCACCCACGATCTGGTCCACCGCCAGGGCCACGTTGTCCGGCAGCCAGAGAATCTTCAGCAGGAAGCGGCCTTCATCGGCCTTGGGGGTGTAGCCGGAGGGAACACCATCGGCATCGATAGTGGCGGAAGCCAGGGCGGCTGCAGCGCCGCGAAGGACGGGACGGCCTTCGCCCTCTGTGGCAGCAGGCTTTTCAGTGGATTCAGGAGATTCGGTGGATTCAGCTGCCGCAGCCTGGGTGGCGCCTTCAACCGCGTCGGCGGCCGGAGTCGCGACCTCCTGGTCGGTGGTGGCAGCGCCTTCGGTGACCGTCATGGTGTCAGCGCTCAAGACAGAATTTCAAACGACTAACCTACCAGCCGCTCAAAACCAAACCCCTGAGTTCTCCCGCGATCCTGCTGTTCGACATCGACGGTGTCATCCGTGATGTGGCCGGCAGCTACCGACGCGCCCTTCAGGTCACGGTGGAGCACTACAGCGGCTGGCGCCCATCGGCGACGGACATCGATGCCCTCAAAGCTGAAGGCACCTGGAACAACGACTGGGACGCCAGCCTGGAACTGCTTCGTCGCCATGGAACCGACGTTCCAAGCCGGAATGCCCTGATCGACGTGTTCAGCGGCTTCTACTTCGGCGGTGATCCCGAGGGCGATGCCGCTGAGTGGCAAGGCTTCATCGGCGACGAACCGCTGCTGGTAGACCGAGCCTTCTTCGAGCAGCTCACCCGGCACCAGATTCGTTGGGGCTTTGTGAGCGGGGCCGAACCCCCCTCCGCCCGCTACGTGCTGCAGCAACGGCTTGGCCTGAAGGATCCCCCCCTGATCGCCATGGGCGATGCACCGGACAAGCCGGATCCCACCGGCCTGATTCGCTTGGCTGAACAATTGAGTGCGGGCGAGGTTCCCCGCTGGATCGCCTACATCGGCGACACGGTGGCCGACGTGCACACGGTGCTCAAGGCCCGCGAGCGGCGACCGGAGCTCCCCTGGCGCAGCTTTGCCGTGGCCCCGCCGCACATCACCGATGTATCGGCGTATCACCGGCAGCTGCAGGACGCCGGGGCTGATCGCATTGTGGGAGCAACCTGGGACATGCTCCCGATGCTTCTGGACGAACCAACGCCATGACCGATGCAGCCGCGCAACGCACCGGGGGCTTGATCTCGCTGCTGCTGCCGATCCTGGTGGGCCTTGCCGCCCTGGCCTCGATCGAGTTCAGCGACGTCATGGGCTGGTTGATCCTGCAACCCACGGCGATCGTGATCAGCGGGCTGATCATGCTCAGCAGCGTGGTGCTGCTGCTGTCCCGCAGCGTGGCGAATCAGGCCGATCGGGTGGCCGAACTGATCGGACAGCCTTACGGAACTCTGGTGCTGACGGCGGCTGTGATGACCATCGAACTGGCGTTGGTCGCCAGCACGATGCTCACCGGCGAAAGCAACCCGACCCTGGCCCGGGATTCCATGTTCTCCGTGGTGATGATCGCCCTCACCGGAGTCACGGGTCTTTGCAACGTGGTGGCCGCCGTCCGCCGCGGGGCCCTCTGCGACAACGGCAAAGTCGACACCAGCTTGATGGTGGGTCCCAACCTGCTGGGCGCCCTCACCTATTTCGATCTGATCAGCACGATGTGCGTGCTGGCCCTGGTGATTCCCAATTTCAGCCGCACCACCACCGAAGCGAACTTCAGCACACCGGTGAATGTGGTGTTGTCGGTGGTGGCCCTGGGGGTCTACGCCGTGTTCCTCACGGCCCAGATGGGGCGCTACAGCAACCTTTACACCGAGCGCGAAAGCCTCGTGATCCACGACGATGGGGACCAGGAGGCCGATGAGCAGGGTCTGACGTTGTGGAAGGCAGCCACGCTTCTCGTGGTGGGTCTGCTGGTGGTGTGCCTGATCGCCGAATCGATGGGCCAGCTGATTGAAACCGGCATCACCGATCTGGGACTGCCCAGTTCCCTGGCCGGTGTGCTGGTGGCGATCCTGATCCTGGCGCCAGAGGCACTCAATGCCGTACAGGCCGCCTCCCAGGGGGAAGTGCAGCGCTCGATCAACACCCTCTACGGCTCCGTGGTGGCCACGGTGAGCCTCACGGTGCCGGCGGTGCTGGTGCTGGGGGTGATCACCAACACGGACGTGATCCTGGGGCTGGAACCCTTCGAGATGGTGCTGCTGGCCCTCACCTTGATCCTCAGCTATCCCCACGCCCGCCTCACCGGCATCGAAGGCCTGATGAAGCTGGTGATCTTTCTGTTCTGGATCCTGCTGCAGGTGGCCTAGGCCCGCTCCATGGCAGCAAGGCTCTTCTGCGCCGCGGCCGTGAGCACCTCATGGCCAGCGCCGGTGACGGCTACGTCGTCCTCGATCCGGATGCCGATGCCCTTCCAGCGCTCCTCGATCTCCGGCTGGCCTTCCGGAACGGTCAGGCGGTCACTGACATAAAGACCAGGCTCCACGGTGAGCACCATGCCGGCCTCCAGCTCAGCGGGCTGTTCCCCGAGGCGATAGGCCCCCACATCGTGCACATCCAGCCCCAGCCAGTGGCCGGTGCGGTGCATGTAGAGATGGCGGTAATCACCCCGCTGAATGATTCCGTCCACATCTCCGATCAGCAGGCCCAGCTCCACCAGACCTTCCACCAGCACCCGCAAGGCCGTGGCATGGACGTGTTCCGCAGTTCCGCCCGGCTCAACAACGGCGATGGCCGCCTCCTGAGACTTCAGCACCAGGCTGTAGAGGTCGCGCTGCTCGGCGCTGAAGCGCCCATTGATCGGGAAGGTACGGGTGATGTCGCCGTTGTAGTAGTCGGCGATCGAGCATCCGGCATCGATCAGCAGCAGATCACCGTCCTGCAAAACCGCGGTGTTGGCGGTGTAGTGGAGAACGCAGGCATTGTCCCCACCGGCCACGATCGAACCGTAGGCAGGTCCGCGGGCGCCGGCGGCACGGAAATGGGCCTCAATCGCAGCCTGCACCTCCGCTTCATGCATCCCCGGTCGGGTCATCGCGCGGGCCCGTTCGTGGGCTTCAGCGGAGATGCGGCAGGCCTCCCGCATCCGCTCCAGTTCATGGGGCTCCTTGCGCAGTCGCAGGCGATGCAGGATCGGCGTCGGCGCCACCAGACCGAGGGCTGCAATACCGGAGCGGGCATAACTGTCCAGCTGTCTGCCCCAGGCCGAGAGCACCAGAGGCTCCACCGCCGGATGACGGCCCACCCGAAAGGCAATGGCTTCAGCCCCATCGAGAAACTCCGGCAACCGGGCACTGAGCTGATCCAGTGGCAGAGCGATGTCGGCCCCGTAGCGCTCGACAGCCCCTTCGGTCCCCCAGCGGAAGCCTGTCCACACCTCCGCCGCCGGATCCTTGGGGTGGACGAACAAAACAAAGCGCTCGCCTTCCGGTCGATGGGGCAGCAGCAGGGCCACCGCATCCGGTTCATCGAAACCGGTGAGGTAGAAGAAATCGCTGTCCTGGCGGAACGGCCACTCGCAGTCCGCGTGGTGGGTGGCCAGTGGCGCCGCCGGGATCACGGCAGCGGCCGCACCGAGCTGATCGAGGAAGCGCTGCCGCCGGCTGGCGTGGATGCTGGGGTCGAAGTCGTGCACGCCGGAGTGAGGCTCAGCTGATCAGGATGGCAGCTCGGCTGGTACAACCGGGAAGCGTCGATACGATGGCGTTCACGCCGGACTCAGATGCGATCCGACCTGCTGGTGCTGCTGCTGTTGGTGCTGGTGGTGCTGCTGGGGTCGGCCCTGTGCTCCGGAGTGGAAGCGGCCCTGCTCACAGTGAACCCGATCCGGGTGCATGAACTGGCGGCCCGCAGCCGTCCGGTGGCCGGCTCCCGCCGGCTGGCGAAACTGCGCCAGCGGCTGGGCCGCACTCTGTCGGTGCTGGTGATCGCCAACAACGGCTTCAACATCTTCGGCAGCCTGATGCTGGGGGGCTACGCCGCCTGGTTGTTCGAGCAGCGGGGCATCGGTGGAGTAGCCCTGCCGCTGTTTTCCATCGGGCTCACCGTGCTGGTGATGTTGCTGGGGGAGATCCTGCCCAAAGCCCTCGGCAGCCGCCTGGCCCTGCCCGTCTCCCTGGCCGCTGCACCGCTGCTGCATTGGCTGGGACTGCTGCTCAGTCCATTGGTGTTGCTGCTGGAACGGCTGCTGCCAGCGATCACAGCCGAATCGGAGATCACCACCAACGAAGAGGAGATCCGACTGCTGGCTCGGCTGGGGTCCCAGAAAGGGGAAATCGAAGCGGATGAGGCCGCGATGATCGGCAAGGTGTTCCAGCTGAACGACCTCACCGCCAGGGATCTGATGACACCGCGGGTGTCCGCCCCAACCCTGGATGGAAGCCTCAGCCTCGAGGCCCAGCGGTCGCTGCTGCTCGGCAACAACGCCCCCTGGTGGGTGGTGCTGGGGGACCAGGTGGACAAGGTGCTGGGGGTGGCCAACCGCGAACGGCTGCTGACGGCGCTGCTGGAGAACCGGGGGCTGCTGACACCGGTGGATCTGTGCGAGCCAGTGGACTACGTGCCGGAAATGATCCGGGCCGATCGCCTGCTCACAGGCTTCCGGCGCGACAGCAGCGGCGTGCGGGTGGTGGTGGACGAATTCGGCGGCTTCGTCGGCGTGATCGGCGCGGAAGCCGTGCTGGCGGTGCTAGCGGGCTGGTGGCGCAAGCCGGCAGCATGAAGGCCATGGCTCCGTCACCCCCTGCCACCACCGAACGCTGCCGGCAGCTGCTGCAGAGCTGGCGGCGGGAGCTGCAGCTCAACCGCCGGGAACAGGGCTTGCTGCGCGGGGAACTGACCCTGCTGGACCGTCAGCTGCAGCGGCTCGACCAGAAGGTGATCCGGATTGCCGTCTTCGGTCGGGTGGGGGTCGGCAAGTCGAGCCTGATCAATGCCCTGGTGGGCCAGCGCCTGCTGGAGACCGATGTGGCCCACGGCAGTACCCGCCGCCAGCAGGCCGTGGCCTGGCCCTTGCGGCTGAACGGTCTGCAGCGGGTGGAGCTGATCGACACCCCCGGCATCGATGAGATCGATGCCGCCGGCCGCACCCGCCTGGCGACCCGGGTGGCCATGGGGGTGGATCTCGTGCTGCTGGTGATCGACAGCGACCTGACCCGTTGCGACCGTGATGCCCTGGAGACCCTCCAGGCCAGCGGCAAACCCGTGCGGCTGGTGCTCAACCGCAGCGACCGCTGGCCCGAACACGAGCTGCCGCAACTGTTGTCCAGCATCCGCTCACGCCTGCCCAGGGATCTTCCCCTCACCGCCGTGGCGGCCGCCCCCCGCCGGCCGGTGCTCGATGCCGACGGCAGGGTGCGGAGCGCCCCTGCCCCCGTCCAGGTCAGCCCCCTGAAACACCAGCTGACCGACCAGCTCGATCGGGAGGGTGAACTGGTGCTGGCCCTGCAGAGCCTGCGCCAGGCCGATCGCTTCCAGCAGCAACGTCAGCAGCTGCGGCTGCAGCAGCACCGCCGCAGCGCCCAGGGCCTGATCGGACGCTATGCCGCCACCAAAGCCACCGCCGTGGCGATGAACCCGCTGATGGCCCTCGATCTGGCGGGTGGTCTGGCCTGCGACACCGGCTTGGTGCTGCAGCTCTGCCAGCTCTACGGCATGCCGCTCACGCCATCCGCCACGCGGCAACTTCTCCAACAACTTTCCGGCCAGAACGCCCTGCTGGGGGGCGTGCAGCTGGGGCTGGGGCTGCTGAAGCAACTGTTGCTGCTGCTGGTGCCGGTGAGTGGCGGGGCCAGCCTGGCGCCGGCCGCGCCCGTCGCTGTGGCCCAGGCCGCTCTGGCGGTACACGCCAGCCGCCGCACCGGGGCCCTGGTGGCCCGCCAGCTTCTCCAGGTACGCGGGGGCCAGCCCGGCGCCCTGATGCAGCGGCTGGAACAGCGGGATCCGGTGGTCCGCCATTGGATGCAGCGCTGGCAGGGGCGGCGCCAACCCGACTGGCAACCGCTGCTGCCCTGATCGTCATGCAGCAGATCGCCTTGCTGGGCACCAGCGCCGACCCCCCCACCTGCGGCCACCAGGCCCTGCTGGAAGGCCTGCTCGGGCTCTATCCCCACGTGGCCACCTGGGCCAGCGACAACCCCCAGAAACAGCACGGTGCCCCCCTGGCACTCCGAGCCCAGCTGCTGCAGGCCCTGGTGGAAGAGATCAATGATCCGCGGCTGCAGCAGGACCAGACCCTCAGCCATCCCTTCACCATCCGCACGATCGAGCAGGCCAGCAACCGTTGGCCCGAGGCGGAGCTGGTGTTTGTGGTGGGCAGCGACCTGGCGGCACTGATCCCGACCTGGAAGTCGTCCGCCCAGTGGTTGAAGCGCTGCCGGCTGGCGATCGCTCCGCGCCAGGGCTGGCCTCTCAGCGAGCAGGCCCTGGAGGATCTGAAGCAGTTGGGTGCCCGCATCGACCTGCTCGAGCTACAGGTGCCCGCCAGCGCCAGCTCCGCCCTGCGACGGTCGCCGCAGCAACAGCAGATCCCCGCGCCGGTGTGGATGCTGCTGCTGCAGCACAATCTGTACGGACTGTCCCCCAGCCTCCGCTGATGCGCCTGGCCCTGGCCCAGCTGAATCCTGTGGTGGGCGACCTGCGGGGCAACGCCGAGAGGATCCTGGCGGCCGCCCATACCGCGAGCGCGGAGGGGGCAACGCTGCTGCTGACCCCGGAACTTTCTCTCTGGGGCTATCCCCCCCGTGATCTGTTGCTGCAACCAGCGCGGCTGGACTTGCAGAACACCGTGCTCGATTGGCTGGTCAGCCAGCTCGATGGACGTTGCCCCCTGCTGGTGGGGGTGGCCCTCCCCTGCGAGGACGGTCGTGCCCCGTGCCTTCACAACGGCATCGCCCTGGTGGACCAGCGGGGATGGCGCGGTGTGGCCCGAAAGCAGCTGCTGCCCAGTTACGACGTCTTCGATGAACGGCGTTACTTCCGCCCCGGCGAAGGCCCCTGCCTGCTGACCCTGGCGGGGGGTGAACGGCTGGGGCTCACCGTCTGCGAAGACCTCTGGGTGGAGGACGCGCTGCAACGGGAGCGGCTGGCGGGACCGGACCCGATCGCGGCCCTGGTGGAGGCGAAGCCCGATGTGCTGATCAACCTGGCGGCCTCCCCCTGTGAGATCGGCAAACCAGGGCTGCGCCGGCGGCTGGCGACTCAGGCAGCCCGGCGCCTGAACTGCCCGGTGGTGTATCTCAACCAGGTCGGCGGCAACGACGAGCTGGTGTTCGATGGCAGCAGCTTCGTGGTCGCTTCCAACGGCGACGCCCTGCTGGAGCTGCCTCCCTGCCAGGAGGCTGTGCAGATGTGGGACAGCGCAACGCCAGCCATCTCAGCCGGTACAGCCCCGGTGGATGAGGAACTGCTGCTGCGGACCCTGGTGCTGGGGGTGCGGGACTACGCCCGCAAGTGCGGCTTTGGGAAAGCGCTTTTGGGCTTGAGCGGTGGCATCGATTCCGCCCTGGTGGCCGTGATCGCTGCGGCGGCGCTGGGGCCGGAGAACATCTCCACCCTGTTGATGCCATCCCCCTGGAGTTCCGCCGGCTCGATCGATGACGCCACGGCCCTGGCCCAGCGCCTGAAGCTCACCCACCACACCCTGCCGATCGGCGACCTGATGGAGGGATTCGATGCCGGTCTGCGGCCGGCCCTGACGCAGGGACCCGAGGGTGTCACCGCCGAAAACCTACAATCGCGCATCCGCGGCACCTTGCTGATGGCTGTGGCCAACCAGCAGGGGCAGCTGCTGCTGACCACCGGCAACAAATCCGAACTGGCGGTGGGGTACTGCACCCTCTATGGAGACATGAACGGCGGACTGGCCGTTATCGGCGACCTCTACAAAACGACGGTCTTCCGGTTGTGCGACTGGATCGACAGCCCAGAAGCAGCCTCCTGCCGACGCGACCTGGGGCTGCCGGCTGAGGGTGAGGTGGTGGGAGCGGCGATTCGCACCAAACCGCCCAGTGCCGAACTGCGGCCGGATCAGAAGGACAGCGATTCGCTGCCGGACTACGGACAGTTGGATCCATTGCTGCGGGCTCTGATCCAGGAGCGAACCCCCGCGGAGACCCTGGTGGCCGCCGGCCATGACAGCGCTCTGGTGGCTCGGGTGCAGCAACTGCTGCGCCGGGCGGAATTCAAACGCCGCCAGGCAGCACCGCTGCTGAAGATCAGTTCCCAGGCCTTCGGCAGCGGCTGGCGGTTGCCGATCGCGGCCAGCTGACGCCGGCTGGCGGAGCGGCGCGGATCGGGCCAGATTGAAGGGATCTCCAGTCGCCCCCATGGCAGCCTCCGTCCTGACGGCCCCGATGGCCAGCATCGGCGTGCCCAAGGAGATCAAGGTCGACGAGCAGCGGGTGGCCCTCACCCCGGATGCGGTGCGGGAACTGGTGAGCCAGGGCCTGGAGGTCCGTGTGGAAGCCGGGGCCGGGGCGGGAGCGGGCATCGGCGATGAAGCCTTCGCCACAGCTGGGGCCCAGCTGGTGAGCCGTGAGGAGGCCTGGGGCGCCCATCTGGTGGTGAAGGTGAAGGAGCCGCAGGCGGAGGAATTCGGCTTCCTGCGCAACGACATGGTGCTGTTCACCTATCTGCACCTGGCCGCTTATCCCGAGGTGGGGGAGGCCCTGCTGAACGCCGGCACCGCATCCATCGCCTACGAGACCGTGCAACTCGAGAACGGCAGCCTGCCTCTGCTGGCGCCGATGAGCGAAATCGCCGGGCGGCTGGCAGCCCAGGTGGGGGCACACCTGCTGGAGAAACCCCACGGAGGTCGTGGGGTGTTGATGGGGGGCTGCACCGGGGTGCAACCGGCACGAGTGGTCGTGTTGGGGGCCGGCACCGTGGGCTGGAATGCCGCCCGCACGGCGGCTGCCATGGATGCCGAAGTGCTGCTGCTGGATCGCTCTCCCCAACGCCTGCGCAGCCTGGAGGCCGACCGGCGCGGGAGATTAATGAGCGTGGTGAGCAGCCGCGGCCTGCTGGAGCGGCTTGTACCCACGGCGGATCTGGTGATCGGCGCGGTGCTCACGCCGGGAGGCCGGGCTCCAACCCTGGTGGATGAGGGGATGGTGCAGCAGATGCGAGCCGGTTCGGTGATCGTCGATGTGGCCATTGACCAGGGGGGCTGTATCGCCACCAGCCGCGAAACCACCCACACCGACCCCACCGTCTGCATCCATGGGGTGCAGCACTACGCCGTGGGCAACATGCCCGGGGCCGTGCCCTTCACCTCCACCGAGGCCCTGGTGAGCGTGACGCTTCCGTACATCCTTGGTATTGCGGGCAGAGGCCTCGAGGAAGCCGTCACTGAACGGCCGGAACTGCTCTCCGGCCTGAACACCGTGCAGGGATCCGTCTGCCATCCAGGGGTCGCCAAGGCCCTTGGGGTTCCGCCTCGGCATCCGATGGCCTGCCTGCGTTAGTCGTTCAGCTCAAGGGCGCGGATGTAAAGCCACTCCCCAGCGAGAGAGCCACCACGGCGCTGAAACAGCGACGTCTCCACCAGCACCCCCTGCTGGTGCCGGGCCTCAAAGCGAACGGTTCCCTCCAGATCATCCCCACCACCCCCATCGACGGCATGGATCGTCAGGCCCAGCCACGTCGTCTGACGGCAGGCCTGGAGCAGGGCGCGGCGCGGCGCCGGCTGGCCATGGGTGCGACGCAGGTAGTCCACCTCCCTTTTGGCGAAGGCGGAATAACGGGAACGCATCAACTGTTCGGCGGTCTCCGCCCGCCGCTCCCCACGGTGGAACGGCCCGCAACAGCGGCTGTACTCACCACCTCCACAGGGGCAGGGGCCTGGATCCAGGGCGAAGCCTCCGGGCATCAGGTCAATCGCTCCAGCGGGGGCAGGGGCCGCTGCAAGGAACCAGCCGCGACTCCCTCCCGCAGCGCCAGCAGCCAGCCGGCGGCCTCGGCGTAACTGGTCGCCTGCCGCACGCCGTGGTCAAGACCGAGGGCCTCAGCCGACACATCCAGAACCGAGGGGTTGGCCACGGTGATCAACGGCACCTCACGCTCGAGGCAGGACAGAACGGCTTCTCCGCCGAGGGCGCCCTCCGGCGCCACCACTGCCCCCAACTGAGCGGCCTGAAGTGGACCTTGTCCGGCCGGCAGCAGATCCGGCGCCTGGCTGAGGCCCACCAGCACACAGGCCAGGAAGGTGTACCCCAACTCCTCGCCGGCCGCCCGGGGATCCAGCTGTGGGTCCAAGGGCAGTGGAGCCAGGGCGGGAGCGTGGGCACAGGGGATCTGCAGGTGCCGCACCAGCAGATGGCTGATCACCGCCTCTGCGCCCGCCAAAGCATCAACGCCGCTCCCGGCGCGGTAGGCCGCCAGCTCTTCACTGGCTGGGTCTTCAGGGAAGCGGGCCACCACGGCGATGGCCGAGGCCCCAGCAGTTCTGAGCCGCTCGCCAGCCCTGAGCAGGGCATCGGGACGGCCCAGATGCCCCCAGCTAGAACCACTGCTGCCCTGCTCCAGCTGCACCTCCAGGGGTTGATCCGTCGTCACCACCGGACCGATCTCCAGACCAAGGCTGGCTCGGCAGGCTTCGGCCACCTGAATCTGTCGCTGTGCCAATTCCGCTTCGATGCCGGCATCCAGCAGCAGGCCGATCCGCTGGCGCCGCACCGGCCGGAGGTCCCAGTCGCCAACAGCAAAGCGATCGAGCCCGTATCCCTCCACGTAGTGGATGCGGGGGTCGCGCCAGTACAGCGCCGCCCCGTTCATCACATTGGGGTGGGTGATCAGACAACCACTGGCGGCCGCCAGCAAGCGGGCGCTGGGAAGCGCATCACCGGCAAACCCTCCGATCGAGCAACCGATCCCGGTCGGCACCACCATCAGCACGGGCAGCGGAGAGGTGTTCATCCTTCAACGACCGCTTCCACCTGCAAACAGCGATCACCGCTGGAGTCGACTGTCACCGCTGTAATGGCCCAACGCAAAAGAGGAGCTTGCGGAGCCAACTGTTGCATCACCCAACGGCGCAACTGCTGCGGGGGGATGGTCTGTGGCCAGGGCAACTGCTGTTCCAGACGCCGCAGCCTCATTTCTGATATTGGCCGAACTGGGCTTCATAGAGAGCGTCTTCCTGGCCGGCCTTCAAGGTCAAATCAGCCCGGGGAAAAGCCACACACAGCAGGCTGTAACCCTGCTCCTGCAGTTCCCCCTTCACTCCCATTGCATCGGGTTGCTCGACACGTCCCTCCGTGACCACAGCGGCACACGTTGTGCAGACACCGGAGCAGCAGGAGCTGGGCAGGGGGATGCCGGCTGCTTCTGCGGCATTCAGGACGGTTTGATCCTCACGGCAGCTGAAACTGTGCGTGGTGCCCTCGAACTCAGCGTGGACGGTGTAGGTGGCCACCTCGGACATTCCGGGACTCAGCTGGATTGGGCTGGCATTCTCTCAGTTGACCCTCGCTGACTGGGGCGTCCAGACTGTGGGGTGGGGCGCTAAGTACTCCGGAGGCTGGCCATCGGCAGGGGCCGTCAGGGCAAAGTCGAAACTGATCGAGCAGCGGAGAAGCTCCGGATCGCCATTGACCAGCACGCTGTGGTCCAAGCGAGAGGGGAATAACACCAGCAGCCCCGGATGGGGTGCAATATCCCAGTGGGACAGGTTGAAAGGATGCTCAGCCGCGATCGGACCGCCGTGGCCGGCCGCAAGACCAGGCACCAACTCATTCGGTTGGACAGGGGCATGAAGACGCAGCACGCCCTCCTCACAGGAACCAGACCCAGTCAGATACAGCACGGCACTGAGATGGGCATTGGGGTGGTGATGGCGTCCGACTGCTTGATCCCAGTCGCTGAGGACAGGCCAGCAACGTTGCAGGTGCAAGGCCACCTGGGAACGGTCAAAACCCACCGCAGCCAGATAGTCCCAGGCCTGCTCCACCACAAGATCAGTCGAACGCAGGAAATCGGGATGACGATGCAACTGCCACACACCATTGAGGTCACCGGTCCAGGCACAACCGGGGCTTGGGTTACCCGTGGCTGCCCCCCTCAGCGCCAGCAGGGTCTGCAGCTGTGCTGCCAGCTCCAGCGGATCCAGTGTCAGCTGGGCCGTGGCGACAACGGTCGGGAAGAGCGAATTGAGCTGGAGGGCCATCGCTCCATTAAAAAAGCCGACCCATGAGGGCCGGCTTGGATTGACTTGAACCGACGATCAACCCACAGCGGCTGCACCACCAGCCACTTCCAGGATTTCCTGGGTAATGGCGGCCTGGCGGGCCTTGTTGTAGTCAAGGGTCAGGGTTTTGGCCAACTCCTTGGCGTTGTCGCTTGCGTTGTTCATGGCGGTCATCCGGCTGGCCAGTTCAGAGGCCGCAGATTCCTGCAATGAACGCAGCATCTGGTTCTGCAGATAGAGCGGAAGCAGAGCATTCAGCAGCTGGTCCGGGGTCTGCTCGAACACGATGTCCGAAGCGATCTTGGGTTCGGTGTTGGCAGCGCCGGCACCGGGTTCCACGGTCACACGACCGTCCTTGGTGGTGAGTCGGAAGATCTCATCTTCGGGATCGGCAATGTCCTGGGGGTCCAGGGGCAGCAGGGTCTGCACGACCGGCTTGCAGCTCACCAGGTTGATGAACTTGGTGAAGATCAGCTCGACGCGATCGGTGCCGGCGCCCATGAACTCGGCCAGTACATCGGTGGAGATGGTGTTGGCTTCATCGGCGGTGGGGACCTGCTCCAGACCGGAGAAGGTGGCCTGCACCGGGTAATCACGCTTGGTGAAGTAGCCGATGGCCTTGTTGCCGATCAGCACGAGCTTCACCTTGAAGCCCTTGCCGGTGAGCTCAGCGAAACGCTGTTCCGTGCGCTTGATGATGTTGGCGTTGTAGCCACCACACAACCCGCGATCACCGGTGACGGACACCAGGGTCATGGTCTCCACATCGCGCTGTTCCATCAGCGGTGAGGAGGCATCTTCAAAGCGCATGCGGGACTGGAGGTTTTCCAGGATCCGCGCCAACCGGTCCGCGAAGGGACGGCTGCGGAGCACCTGCTCCTGGGCGCGACGCACTTTGGCTGCAGCCACGAGACGCATGGCCTCGGTGATCTTGCGGGTGTTCTTGACCGACTTAATTCGGTCTCGGATTTCCTTGAGATTCGCCATGTCGGCTCCTCCCTCAGGCCGCCGAAGCGACGAGGGTGGACACGACTTCGCTGATGGCGTCCTTGAGGATCGCCTCAGCTTCAGGGCTCATCACCTTCTTCTCCTGGATTTCGGTTATGAACTCAGGCTTGTTGGACTTGAGATACTCACGCAGTTCACGGGAGAAGTCGACCACCTTGTCGACGGGGACGGCATCGATCAGGCCCTTGACGCCGGCATAAACGATGGCGACCTGCTCAGCCAGGATCAGGGGGCTGAACTGGGGCTGCTTCAGCAGTTCCCGCAGACGCTTGCCACGCTCCAGCTGCTGCTGGGTGGAGGCGTCGAGGTCGGAGGCGAACTGGGAGAAGGCGGCCAGTTCGGCGAACTGAGCCAGTTCCAGCTTGAGGGTGCCGGCGATCTTCTTGATGGCCTTGGTCTGGGCAGCACCACCCACCCGGCTCACGGAGATACCCACGTTGATGGCGGGGCGCAGACCGGAGTTGAACAGGTCGGAGCTCAGGAAGATCTGACCATCCGTGATCGAAATCACGTTGGTGGGGATGTAAGCCGAAACGTCACCAGCCTGGGTTTCGATGATCGGCAGAGCGGTCATCGAGCCCTTGCCCATGGCATCGGACAGCTTGGCGGCACGCTCCAGCAGGCGGCTGTGGCAGTAGAAGACGTCGCCGGGGTAAGCCTCACGACCGGGCTGACGACGGAGCAGCAGGGACATCTGGCGGTAAGCGGCGGCCTGCTTGGAGAGGTCGTCGTAGATCACCAGGGTGGCCTTGCCCTTGTACATGAAGTACTCGGCAATGGAGGCGCCGGTGTAAGGAGCCAGGTACTGCAGTGCAGCGGGCTCGGAGGCGTTGGCGGCCACGATCACGGAGTAATCGAGGGCACCGCGTTCGCGCAGCACTTCAACAACGTTGGCCACGGAGGCGGCCTTCTGACCCACGGCCACGTAGACGCAGATCATGTCCTGATCCGCCTGGTTCAGGATCGTGTCGATCGCGATGGCGGTCTTACCGGTCTGGCGGTCACCGATGATCAGCTCGCGCTGGCCACGGCCAACGGGGATCATCGCGTCGATGGCGGTGATGCCGGTCTGCATCGGCTCGTGCACCGATTTGCGCTGGATGATTCCAGGCGCCATGGATTCGATCAGGCGCGTCTCGCTTGTGGCGATTTCACCCTTGCCGTCGATGGCGCGGCCCAGGGAGTTCACGACGCGACCCAGCATGGCCTCGCCCACCGGCACGGAGGCGATCTTGCCGGTGGCCTTCACCGTGCTGCCTTCCTGAATGCCGTAACCCTCACCCATCAGCACCGCGCCGACGTTGTCGTCTTCGAGGTTCAGGGCGATGCCTTCGGTGCCGTCCTCGAACTCGAGGAGCTCACCGGCCATGGCCTGCTGCAGGCCGTAGACGCGGGCGATGCCGTCGCCCACCGTCAGGACGGTGCCGACGTTGCTGACGGAAACCGACTTGTCGTAGTCCTCAATCTGTTGTTTGAGGATGGCGCTGATCTCGTCGGGACGGATGGAAACCATGGCGTGTGATCCCAGCGGGGAGTTGGGGAGGAAGGGGCGGTGAAGGAGAGAGTGGGGTCAGCTCGCTTTGGCGAGCGCCAGACCGAGGCGACGAACCTGGCCAGCCAGGCTGGCGTCGATCACCTGGGATCCGAGACTCACGACGAAACCGCCGATGAGTGAGGGATCAACACTGAGGTCAATGTCGACCTTGTTGGTGCCGGCCATCGCCTGCACCTTCTTGGAGAGAGCCGCCTGCTGATCCTCGGTGAGGGTCTGGGCAGAGCGGACTTCAGCCAGGGTGATGCCCTGCTGCTCGCGGTAGAGCTCCAGATAACGGAGCAGCACCGCATCAAAGGCCAACAGGCGCTGGCGATCAGCAAGAACCTTCAGCAGATTGAGCAGTGACTCAGTTACCTGTTCGCCAACCAGGCTCTGAAGAGCTTTTTTCTTGGCATCCGGCTCCAGGACCGGAGACACCATGGCGTCGCGGAAATCAGCGGAGCTCTCCCAGATTTCAAGCAGTTGCTTGCACTGGTCGGCGACCGCCTGGGATTCACCACGGGCCTCGGTGACCTGAAGCAGCGCTTCGGCGTAGGGGGTGGCGAGGGAATTCAGGAGAGGCATCAGGCGTTCTCCAGATTTTTGATGGTGGAGTCGATCAGATTCGACTGGGCTTGGTCGTCGAGTCGGGAGGGCAGATCGTTGAGCACCTTGTCGATGGCTGCCAGGGCAGCTTCACGACGAAGGGTGTCTTTAATACGAGCTGCTTCGGCATCAGCATCAGCAGCTGCACCCTGCTTGACAGCAGCCATGGCAGCGATGGTGCGCTGTTCGCCATCACTGCGGATGGCAGCCGCGCGGGCCTCTCCATCCACACGGATCTTGTCGGCTTTCTGCTGGGCAGCAGCCAGATCCGACTGGGCCTTGCTGAGCTCTTCGGTGGCGGTCTTCAGGCGCGCTTCGGCGTCCTGAAGCTCCTGAAGGATGGCCTGGCGGCGACGGTCAAGGATGCCGCCGAGGAAACCACGCAGGAACCAGACCAGAACGCCGATGACGATGGCCAGGTTGACCAGATTGGTCTCCAGGGGATTGAAATTCAGAGTCATCACGCAGCCAGCAGTCGGTTGATGATGGTGGTGCTGAGCTGATCCACCTGACCCTGAAGTTGGGTGCGGGCGGATTCACGCTCGGCTTCGATGGCGCGACGGCTCTCGTCTTTGCTGCGGTTGGCTTCGGCTTCCGCCGCGGCCAAGGCTTCGCGGTACAGACGATCATCCTCTTGTTCGGCCTCGCTAATTACGGCCTGAGCGGCCTGACGAGCACCTTTCAGCTGTTCAGCCAGATCGGCTTCAAGCTGCTCCACCTGGGCAAGCTTCTGCTTGGCATCGGCGCGACTGGTGGAGATGTAGCCCTCACGGTCTTCCACGACCTTGCCGACCGGACGGAAGAAGAGGACATTGAGCAGGAAGGTGAGGAGAACCACCTGAACCGCCATCAGCGGAAGGGTGGCATCGAGGTCGAAGAGACCTCCCTCCGGAACACCTGCTTCAGCGAGCAGAAGCCAGGTCATGGAAGGGTGCGCTGGAAAGGGATCGAAACAAGAGGTTCAGAGGGGGGAGTGAAGACTCCCCCGCCCTGATCAGCCGGCGAAGGGGTTGGCGAACAGGAGCACCAGAGCCACCACCAGGCCGTAGATGGTCAGCGATTCCATGAACGCCAGGGACAGCAGCAGGGTGCCGCGGATCTTGCCTTCGGCTTCGGGCTGACGGGCAATGCCCTCAACAGCGCCGCCGGACGCGGTGCCCTGACCGATACCAGGACCGATGGCGGCCAGACCGACTGCCAGGCCAGCAGCCACAACGGAAGCGGCGGAGGTGATGGAATCCATGTTGGGTGGGGTAAGGGGAAGCGCGGGGATGCGCTGAACGGAATGGACTTGGGGATCGGTTCCCCCCGCGCAGGGACACTCCTTGAAGGAGCGGGCCCGGGTGATCGCCGGACCTGCGCGGATGTGTTTAGCAGATCGCCATCAAATGGCGAAAGGCATTCGGAGCAATTAGTGCGCCTCGTGCAGACCTTCACCGATGTAGAAGGCGGTGAGAGTCGCGAAGATCAGAGCCTGAATCGCACTGGTGAACAAGCCGAGAAGCATCACCGGCAGGGGCACCAGCAGAGGAACGAGGTACACCAGAACTCCCACGGCCAATTCGTCGGCAAGGATGTTTCCGAACAGACGGAAAGACAGGGAGAGAGGCTTTGTGAATTCCTCGATGATCTTGAACGGGAGCATGATCGGGGTCGGCTCCACGTACAGCTCGAAAAAGCGGAGGCCCTTTCGGCTCAGACCGGCATAGAAATAAGCCAGTGACACCAGCAGGGCCATGGCCACGGTGGTGTTGATGTCGGCGGTGGGAGCGCCGAGCTCACCTTCGGGCAGCTCGATGATCTTCCAAGGGATCAGCGCGCCACCCCAGTTGCTGACGAAGATGAACAGGAACAGGGTGCCGATGAACGGCAGCCAGTCGCGGTAGTACTTCTCGCCGATGTTGTCGCGGGCGATGTCGCGAATGAAGTTCCAGAGGAACTCCAGCAGGTTCTGCAGACCCAGGGGGTCGCGCTGCATGTTGCGGGTGCCAGCCAGAACAAGCGCCAGCAGGATTCCGATCAGGATCCAGGAGCTCAGGAAGACCTGGCCATGGAGGTACAGATCGCCGATCTGCCAGTACAGGTGGTGGCCCACTTCCAGTTCAGCGAACGGGAGTGGAAAGGGCAGCAAAGCCATGGGTGCAGAGAGGAGTGCTCAGCTTCAGCGGTCGTCGAAGACGTGCTGAAGAATCAGGGCGGGCTTGTAAAGAAGGAATCCCAGGAAAGCCGGCAGCAGATCGAGCTGGGGCAGCTTGGCCGAACCAACCACAAGCAAGGTCGGAACGATGAGCTGAAAACGCCCCAGTCCACGGGACTGGTCACTGAGCCGAGCCACGCTGCGGGCAAGCAGACGCACGTACAGAAGTCCGGCGCACGCACCCACGAGCACACTGCCGGCCACCGAGAGATTCATGGTGAAAGCCACGATCGGAACCGTGACCAGGGACACCAGGACGGTGGCCAGCAGCAGACGACGCTGAAGACGGTAGAAATCCTCCAAGCGCTGCCTGAAATGGCGCGCGAAATCTATCACGCGTTTTCGTGCGCTAAGCCTTCAGCAGCAGCAGTTGACGGGCTGCGAGATCTCGGATCACCGCTGGCTCCGCTAGCCCCCCCAGCGGAGTGTCCGATTGATCGTGGACGCTGCGCAGCAGCTGTCGCTCCGCATCGCTCAGCTGCAGCGGCTGCATGTTGCGATCCAGGATCGGATCCGGCTCCCCCCAGAGACAGGGTTGGCGCAGTCCATGGGCAGCCCTCAAAGCCTCATCAGTGAGCGGCATAGCCGCAACAGGGGCAGCCGAAAGGAAGAATTCGAAGTGGCTGATGTCTGGATCGAGCTGTTCCACCAGCAACCATTGCTGCCGCTGCGGCAGGGCCCGGGCCCGTTCCAGCAGCTCTCCCTGCAGCAGGCGAGCCGGATCCCAGATCTCCGGATTGGAGAAGCCGGCGAAGTGCAGGTCCGCCGTCTCGATGAAGCCGAACAGGCGGTCCAGGTTGTAGCTGGTCTCCTGCGGATGCAGGTACATGTCGGCGAAATTGGCATCAGCGGCGCAGTCCACCGCCCAGCGCTCGCGATGGTGGCGCGCCAGACGGTTGCCCTCCGGCAGCGACTCCAGCAGCTCCCGGCCGAGGCGCAGGCCGTCGCTTCCGGTACCGACCTCAAGCAGGGTCAGGGCCTGCTGGGTGCGATGAATCTCCCAGCGGCCGGCATCGGCATAAAAGAAGAGATGGAGAAGGCCATCGGGAGCAAGACACCCAGCCAGGGAACGCAGCCCCGACTCCGGCTGATCCAGATGGTGCAGCACGCCAACAGAGTTGATGTAGTCGAACGGGCCTTCGCTTTCCAGATCCAGCAGGCTGCGCTGCTCCTGACGCAGCGATCTCACCTGGGCGGCTGCTCCGGAGCGCTGCAGACGCTCCCGGGCCACCGCCAGGGCCCCTGCGCTGATGTCGATCCCCAGAACGTCGGCACCCGGGTTGAGATGGCAGAGGTAATCGGTGCTGACCCCGGTGCCGCAGCCAGCGTCCAGGATGCGAGGCCGCTCCGACCCCGCCGGCAGCACCCCATGGACGGCGGCGAGGACGCTCTGGTGGCACCAACGCCAGTTGTATCCAGGCGGTGGGCCGTCCTGCAACGGATCGCCAGGAAAGGGAAAACGGTCGTAGAAGGCGCTGACCACCGGAGTGGCGGCGTCCCTGATCCCAGGGTCTGCCATGCAGGAGAAATCGAGTGAAGCCGAGCTTTTCACAACTTTTGTTCATAGGTCGGCTGGGCTTCATCCCGGCAGCCGTAACGTGGCGCGATCCGGCTTGCATCCGTCGATGACAGTGACCGCCAGCAGCGGCAGCCCGCGCGTGTCTCCCCAGCTCTTCGACACGCTGCCGCTCTCCAGCGTTCGTCAGGCGGAGCAGCAGGACCGTTTTCCCGAGCGGGTTGAGCTCGAGAACCTGGTCAATTTCTTCCGCAGCGGTCAGGACCGCATCGAGGCCTCGCGGATCATCGCGGCCAATGCCGAAGCCATCGTGGCTCGCGCTGCCAACCGCATTTTCGTGGGCGGCACTCCGCTGTCGTTCCTGGAAGCACCGCTGACCACCGGTGAGACCGGCCGTCCCACCGGCCAGGAAGGCACCCCCCTGGCCGCCGACCAGGTGGCGTTCGAGCAATCGGTACGCACGTTCACCGGCAGCAGTGGCGACACCAAACGCGGCAATTTCCTCACCCGGCTGCTGGAAGGCGCTGGCGGTGATGCCGATGTGCGGGTGGTGCTGCCCACCGGCTTCAACGCCATCAGCGTGGCCAAATACGGGCCCGCCTTCATGCGCAAGTCCGTGCGGGACATGGGCTGGTTCCTGCGCTACGTGGGCTACGCCCTGGTGGCCGGTGACCCCAGCATCCTGGCGGTGAACACCCGCGGCCTTCGCGACATCCTCCTTGAGAACTGCTCTCTGACGGCCACCAACGTGGCGTTGCAGGAGATGCGTGCCGCTTCAGCCCAGCTGCTGCGGGATCGCCCGGAAGCCCGCCAGCTGACGATCGACTGCTTCAACGTGCTGCTCCAGGAGCTGGCCATTCCCACCCCCAGCACCAAGCAACGCCAGGGCAGCAGCGTGCAGCAGGGCCTGCAGCTGCCGGCGATCTACGCGCTGGCCGCCGAAGGTCGCCAGTTGCTCGAGATGCGCCCTGGCCTCTCCGGGGCCGAAAAAGCGGAAATCATCCGCGGCGCCTACCGCCAGGTGTTTGAACGCGACATCGCCAAGGGCTACTCCCAGACCCCTTGCCAGGTGGAAGCCAGCCAGGTGGTGCAGGGCCAGATCTCCATGCGCGAATTCATCCGCGCCCTGGGCCGCAGCAAGGAATACCGCCAGCAGTTCCACGATGGTTTCGTCAATAGCCGCGTGGTGGAACTGGCGTACCGCCATTTCCTCGGTCGCGGCATCAGCTCCCTGGAGGAATTCCGCAAGTCCTTCGCCATCCTCAGCGACCAGGGCCTGAACGGCCTGGTGGATGTGCTGGTGAACTCTGCCGAATACGCCCAGACCTTCGGCGAGGAAACGGTTCCGTTCCTGCGGGACCTCGGCACCGAAGCGCAGGAAAGCGCCGGCTGGGGATCCAACCGCAAGCTGTTCAACTTCAGCGCCCCCTTCGATGGCGCTCCCCAGTACGTCACCCTTTACGCCTCCTACCGCCAGCCCTTCGCCGATCAGCACGTCTACGGCGGTGGCAACGATCCGGTGGCCAACCAGTACGGCGCCATCTTCCCCAGCGGAACGGCCTCAGTGGCGACCCGCCCGGCTCCCTACGGCTACGACAGCCGCCGCCTGCTGGTGAGCAACGGGCTCAACAGCCCCGGACAACTGGACAGCGCCAGCTTCCGCAGCAGCCGTCCCCGCAAGGTGGGACCTCGGGTCGTGCGGCTGCAGCAGATCGCCACCGGCGGCAACGTCAACCCACGGCGAGGCGGTCAGCCCAGCGTGCGCAACACCGAATCCAGCACTCAGGCGGTGATCAACGCCGTTTACGTCCAGGTGCTGGGCAATGCCGGTTACGCCGGTGAACGGATGGGCTCCGATGAAGCCCGGCTGGAAAACGGCGACATCTCCCTGCGGGAGTTCGTGCGCGCCGTTGCCCGTTCCGACGCCTTCCGCCGCCGTTACTGGAGTGGCCTCTATATCACCAAAGCCATCGAGGTGATCCACCGTCGCCTGCTCGGACGACCCACCTTCGGCCGCTGGGAGATCGATGCGCTGTTCGACACCGCCGCCCGCAAGGGTTTCTACGGAGTGGTGGATGCCCTGATCAACAGCCGCGAATACAACGAGAGCTTCGGCGAGGACACCGTTCCCTTCGAACGGTTCATCACCCCTGGCGATCTGGCGGTGCGCCGAACCCCCACTTTCAAACAAGAGGTCACGACCTTCGGTTACGACAACTCCGGTTTCGTGCTGGGCAGTCGCCCCGAACCGAAAGGGTCGAAGGAATTCCGCAGCAGCGGAAGCGTCACCAGGCGCAACCTCACCGGTCGCTCCCAGGGCGCCCCGGAAGGGTGGACCTCCATGGCCAGCAGCTTCAGCCGCGGCACCGACCTCGGCAAGAGCCTGCGGCAGATCCGCCTGGGCGAATCCATCCAAGGCAAGGCCTCCCGCAGCCGCAGCACCGTTCCCCCGGCCCTGACGCCGATGTCGGGTGCTTTGACCCTGCAGGGCAGCGACGGCTTCAAGCTGCGTGCCGGCTTGCCCGCAAAGCTCACCCTGAACCGTCCCTGCGATGAAAGCGAGCTGCGGGTGGTGATGGATGCGACCTACCGACAGCTGCTCAACCGGGTTCCGCTGGAGAACGAACGCCTGCTGAGTGCTGAATCACGGCTGCGCAATCAGGACATCGAATTGCCGGGTTTTGTGGCCGCCGTCGCCATGGGCGAGGCCTTCCAGAACCGGATCGCATCCCTGGCTCCGCTGCGGGCAGCCTCCGCAGCAGCCCTCGCTCTGCTCGGTCGTGCGGCCAGTCCCGCTGAGGTGAGTCGGTTCCTGATCGTGCGGGCGGAATCCGGCCAACCCAAGGCCGTGGAAGAGCTGCTGAAACTGGCGGAATCCAGTGACGACGTTCCCCGTATCGGGGGGATGGACAGCCCCCAGGGCCAAGCCCAGGCCACGATCCAGCGCACGGCTGCCCTCTACCGCGGCAATGCCGGCCTGACCCCACCCATCGACGGCGCTCTCTGACAGTCAGCAACACCAATCCGGTGGTGATTGTTATCAATTTGCTCGGGTGAAGTGTCCCTTCATCCGGGCTTTTTTGATGCATGGAAACGGCAGCAGGTTATTCCCGAAGATCGCAGCTGCACCAATGGGTCTGACCAAGACACCAGGGCCGTGAAGAACTGTTACCCGGGCAAAAACCTCGGGGCGATGCCGGTGCAGGATGCGTCAGCCGAACGCAAGGGAACGCCGCCACAACGACCAGTGTTGACCGTTGTGAACAAGCTTCGCTCCCGACGCTCGACCCCCTGTCCCAGCCTTTAGTCTGAGACGCGATCCCCCGGGATCACCCCTTATTCACCGGATACCGGTCTCCTACGGGCGGCCGCTTGTTTCGAGGCAGAACTGCATGAGCATCGTCTCCAACTCGATCATCAACGCGGACGCCGAAGCCCGCTATCTCAGCCCTGGCGAACTCGACCAGATCAAAGCCTTCGTGACCGGCGGACAACGCCGTCTACGCGTGGCCCAGGTTCTGTGCGAGAGCCGCGAGAGGATTGTGAAGCAGGCCGGCGGCCAGCTGTTTCAGAAGCGCCCTGACGTCATCTCTCCCGGCGGCAACGCCTACGGCGAAGAGATGACCGCCACCTGCCTGCGCGACATGGATTACTACCTGCGCCTCGTGACTTACGGCATCGTCGCGGGTGATGTGACCCCGATCGAAGAGATCGGCGTGATCGGCGCCAAGGAGCTCTATCGCTCCCTGGGCACCCCCCTCGAGGCCATGGCTGAGGCTGTGCGTGAGATGAAGACCGTCGCCATGGGTCTGCTGACCGGCGATGACGCCGCTGAAGCCGGCACATACTTCGACTACGTGGTGGGCGCCCTCGCCTGACCCCGCTGACATCCCCTCACGCCTTCCCAAGGATCCATGCAAGACGCCATCACCAACGTCATCAACATGTCCGACGTTCAGGGTCTGTACCTGGACACGGCTTCGATGAGCAACCTCGAGTCGTACTTCGCCAGCGGTGAGCTGCGGGTGCGCGCCGCCGCCACCATCAGTGCCAACGCCTCCGCCATCATTCGTGATGCCGTGGCCAAGGCTCTGCTGTACTCGGACATCACCCGTCCCGGCGGCAACATGTACACCACCCGCCGTTACGCCGCCTGCATTCGCGACCTGGACTACTACCTGCGGTATTCCACCTACGCCATGCTCGCCGGCGACACCTCCATCCTCGATGAGCGTGTCCTCAACGGCCTCAAGGAGACCTACAACTCCCTGGGTGTGCCCATCGGCGCCACCGTGCAGGCCATCCAGGCCATGAAGGAAGTCACCGCTGGTCTGGTCGGCCCTGATGCCGGCAAGGAAATGGGCGTGTACTTCGACTACATCTGCTCCGGCCTGGGCAACTGAGGCCCATGCGATTGTTCAAAGTCACCGCTTGCATCCCCAGTCCTGAAAAGGTGCGGACGCAGCGCGAATTGCAAAACACCTTTTTCACCAAGTGGGTCCCCTACGACAGCTGGTTCGCTGAGCAACAGCGGATTCAGAAGCAAGGGGGCCGCATCATCAAGGTGGAACTCTGCACCGGCGGCCGCCAGGTCAACGTCGGCAACTGATCAATTCTCTCGATCAACGAAGAAGCTCGGTCCCAGCGGCCGGGCTTTTTTGTTGTCCATCAACTGGCCAAGGTGGTCGCCACAAATCGATCCAGATCCGGCAGTTCAGACGGCTCCTGTTCCGACAACCAGAGCACGTACTCGTGGTTGCCGGCTGGGCCGGTGATCGGTGAGGCGACGATCCCCTGGGCGTGCCAGCCCAGCTCCGCTGCAGAGGCCACAACCGTGTCAATGGCATCGCGGTGGGCCGCCGGATCGCGCACCACACCCCCCTTGCCGACACGGTCTTTTCCCACCTCAAACTGGGGTTTCACCAACACCAGAGCCTCTGGGCAAAAGCCATCCGCAGGCTGCAGCAGGCGTCGCAACGCCGGCAGCACTAGCCGCAGCGAGATGAACGACACATCCGTCACCGCCAGGCTGGGCCAGGGATCGCCCGTTCCATAGAGCTGTTCTGGCTGCAGGTGGCGCAGGTTGGTGCGCTCCCGCAGCACCACCCGGTCGTCGGTGCGCAGGCTCCAGGCGGTCTGGCCGTAACCCACATCCACGCCATAGACCCTGGCGGCGCCGTGCTGGAGCAGGCAATCGGTGAAGCCACCGGTGGAGATGCCGCCATCGAGGCAGACGCGTGCCTCAGTGGCGATCGGAAACGCCTGAAGGCCCGCCAGCAATTTCTCGCCGCCGCGCGACACGAAGCGGGGGGGCTGCTCCACCCGCAACTCCAGAGCCGCCGCCACCTCAGTGCCGGGCTTGTCCAAAAGGGTGCCGGCGCCGTCGCGCACCTTGCCGGCGCGGATCAGTTGCTGCGCCTGCTGCCGCGAGGCCACCAGCCCGCGGCTCACCAGCTCCAAATCAAGACGCTGTTTCGCGGCCATCCCGTGTGGAACAACGACCCGATTCATCACACTACGGGGCAATCCCAGGACTCAGCCCCCGCGCCGTTCCCCCAGGACCAGCGGATCGAAGCTGACGCTGATGCCAAACTCCTCGGCGAACTCCAGCACGCGGCACCAGGCGCGATCCCCCTCCAGAGAAGGGCGCAGGATGCCGGTGAGGATCACCGGGGACTGACCGCCCTGCAGAGCCATCTCCACCAAGGGCCAGCCCACAGCAGCCTGCACGGCATCGTCGCGGTAGGTGGGGGCCACATCGGCAGCGGCGATCAAGACACGGCGTTGATCGGCATCCCAGTGGGCTGAAAGGTCGTAGCGCTGCAACAGATCCGCCATCAGCCCCCAGGAGCGGCCATCGGCATCGATCTGCACCGATAGCTCCTGACCGCGGACTTCGATGCTGGTGATGCCACGGAAGGCCAGCGGATCGTTCTTAAAGGACTCCGGCTCATCTGCAGACAGCAAGGCTGCAATGCGTTGCCGCAACTGCGCACCGCCATCACTGGGCCCATGGGGCTCCAGCTGCAGCAGATCCCAGCGCTCGCCGGTGCCGCCCCAGATCACCGGTCCGTAGTTGTCATGCATCCAGCGGCCGTCGCGGTTGGAGGCGGCTTCCGCATGGGTCATCACTGACTGGATCGTGATGTCATCAGCGTTC
Source organism: Synechococcus sp. A15-28 (assembly GCF_014280175.1). Lineage (GTDB taxonomy): Bacteria > Cyanobacteriota > Cyanobacteriia > PCC-6307 > Cyanobiaceae > Parasynechococcus. The sequence goes on along the minus strand of NZ_CP047931.1, from coordinate 435,615 downwards.
CAGCCCCAGCTGCGGGCGATGGCCGCCACCTCCAGGCAGAGGCTGTGGAGCTGAGGCGCTGTAGGCGGCTGGGTCCAGGGGTCGGGCTGACCGCCCATGCAGGCGCAGGCCAGGGCAACGCTGTTGCTGTTGCGCCGCCAGGTGTGGGCCAGCAAATCCGCCGTGAGGGCATGCAGCCGATGCACGCGGCCATCGCCGCCGATGATCCGGTGGTAGTGACCGGGGCGGATCCAGTCGTAGCCAGTGGCGGTCCAGTGCAGATAGATCGTGGCCGCCACAACGGAGGGTCTGGCTCGCCACCAAGTGTGCAAACCCGGCGCGATGACGTCAGCAGCTCCGCACCGCCGGGGCGCATTTGTGCCATTCCGTCACATAAACCGCCCCGATCCCGAAGAAAACCGGGGATCCATCCGGTGCCCCTTGATCCGCCGGGAGGATCGCTGCAAGCCACCGCCTGGACGTGTCTGATCACCACCCAAAACCCGCCAAGGTGGTGCCGCTGCTGCGGCCGGGAACCTTCGTGACCCTGGACAACCAACCCGCCGACTTGCCGCCATTTCAATTGATTCAATGTCGCGGCGGTCGCTGCTGGGTGCGTCAGCAGGCCTGGGGGCAATTTGTGCAATGGGAAGTGGAGCACGAACGGCTGCGGGCCGCCTGATGCCAAGGGCTTCAAGGCTTGATTTGTTGACAACCAACGGCTTGGCAAAACGTCAATAACGCGGCTCAATGGGGCATCGAATGTTGCAACAGCCCTCGTTGGTCACCGCCACTGTCCCCCGTCGCCGCACCGCCCGTGAACGGGTTCGGCAACGGCCCGGGCTGCTGCAGCGGCTGATGCCTCTGCCCTGGCCCCTTTGGCCGGCGGAAGCCCGGTTACTGGTGGGCCTGGCTGCCTTCTGGAGCTTGGCGGGATTGCTGGTGCTGGCTTCGGCCAGTTGGTGGGTGGCCGCCCGCGAGATCGGTGATGGGGCCTTTTATGTGAAGCGTCAGGCGGTGTGGATGATCGCGAGCTGGAGCCTGTTCAGCTTGGCGGTGACGGCCAACCTCAGGCGCTGCCTGCGCTGGGCGGGCCCGGCCCTGTGGGGGGGCTGCCTGCTGATTGCCGCCACCCTGGTGATGGGCACCACGGTGAACGGGGCCAGTCGCTGGCTGGTGCTGGGGCCGCTGCAGATCCAGCCGTCCGAGCTGGTGAAACCGTTTGTAGTGCTGCAGGCCGCCAACCTGTTCGCCCCCTGGTGCCGCATGCGACTGGATCAGAAGCTGCTGTGGCTGGGCAGCTTCGGCGGGTTGCTGCTGCTGATCCTCAAACAGCCCAACCTCTCCACCGCCGCCCTGATCGGCCTGACCTTGTGGATGGTGGCACTTGCTTCAGGGATCCGCTGGCGCAGCCTGCTGGGCACAGCCATCGCCGGTGGAGCCCTGGGCACCGCCAGCATCCTGATCAACGAGTACCAGCGGCTGCGGGTGGTGTCCTTCCTCGACCCCTGGGCTGATCCGATGGGAGACGGCTACCAGCTGGTGCAGAGCCTGCTGGCCATCGGCTCCGGTGGCCTGACCGGCCAGGGCTATGGCCTCTCCACCCAGAAGCTGCAATACCTGCCGATTCAGAGCACGGACTTCATCTATGCGGTGTTCGCCGAGGAATTCGGATTTGTGGGCTCGCTGCTGCTGCTGCTGTTCCTGATGCTGGTGGCCTGGGTGGGCCTGCGGGTGGCTCTGCGCTGCCGCTGCAACCAGACCAAGCTGGTGGCGATCGGCTGCTGCACGATCCTGGTGGGCCAGTCGATCCTCAACATCGCCGTCGCCTCCGGCGCCATGCCCACCACTGGCCTGCCGCTGCCGCTGGTGAGCTACGGCGGCAACTCGTTGATGTCCAGCCTGGTGATCCTGGGGCTGCTGGTGCGCTGCTCGCTGGAATCCACCGGTCTGATCGGCGGGCGGGCGCGGAAGTCTCGATAGGCTGCTCCAACTCACACATGGCCACCACTGGACCCCCTGCTGCTGCTGTCGGATCTGGCCCAATCCAGCGAGGCGCTTCTCGAGCAGGCGTTGGCCCAACCGGGGCCGCTGACGCTGGCGCTGGTGTTCGCCGGCGGTGCACTCACCAGCCTCGGACCCTGTTCGCTGTCGTTGCTGCCGGTGACCCTGGCCTATCTGGCAGGGTTTGAAGACGGTCAATCCGCCTGGCAACGCAGCCTGGCCTTCTGCGGTGGCATCGTCGGCGCCCTGGTGCTGCTGGGCAGCGTCAGTGGCCTGCTGGGGCGGATCTACGGCCAGGTGCCCGCGTTGATCCCCAGCCTGGTAGCGGTGCTGGCGGTGGTGATGGGGCTCAATCTGCTTGGCATCCTGCGCATCCCCTTACCGGCAGGGCCTGACCCCGACTGCTGGCGCAGCAAGGTGCCGCCCCCCCTGGCGCCGGTGGCCGCGGGCCTGGCCTTCGGGGTGGCCGCCTCCCCCTGCACCACGCCGGTGCTGGCGGTATTGCTGGGCTGGATCGCCCAAAGCGGACGCCCCCTAGTAGGCGTGGTGCTGCTGAGCTGCTTCGGGATCGGCCAGGTGCTGCCCCTACTGCTGGCGGGCACCTTTGCCGCCAGTGTTCCCAAACTGCTGGCGCTGCGCTCCATCGGCCGCTGGGTACCACCGATTAGTGGCGTGGTGCTGCTCACCACAGGAGTACTGACGCTGCTAGCGCGCTGGGCTTGAACCGATGAATCGCCTGCTGGCCTTGCTGTCCGACCTGCGAGTCGCCATCGTGCTGCTGCTGCTGATCGCCCTGGCCAGTGCGGTGGGCACGGCGATTCCCCAGGGCGACCCCTCAGCCAGCTACCTCGAGGCCTATGCCGACACCCCCTGGCTGGGGCTGCTCCACGGCGAACAGGTGCTGCGACTGCAGCTGGACCATGTGTATTCCAGCAGTTGGTTTCTGGGATTGCTGGCCTGGCTGGGGCTGGCTCTGATCCTCTGCAGCTGGCGGCGGCAATGGCCGGCCCTGAAGGCCGCTCAGCGCTGGGTCGATTACCGCACCCCGCGGCAACTGAGCAAACTCGCAGTGGCCGAAACGATCGGCTGTCCCGATGCACAGGCCGGGCTGACTCAACTCACGGCGGTGCTGCAACGACAGGGGTGGGAGCTGAAACCCGGGCCTGGTCGCCTGGCGGCCCGCAAAGGGGTAGTCGGCCGGGTGGGGCCATTGCTGGTGCACACAGGGATGGTGCTGCTGATGCTGGGGGCGGTCTGGGGCGCGCTGGCGGGGAACCGGCTGGAACGGTTCCTCGCTCCTGAGAGGACGCTGGATTTGCTCAGCCCCAGCGGCGACAGCCAGCTGTCAATCACTCTCCAGGACTTCCAGATCGAGCGCGACCCCGCCGGCAGGCCGGAACAGTTTCGCTCGCTGCTGAGCCTCAGTGACAGCGAGACCCCCGAGGAGATCAGCGTCAACCATCCGCTGCGGCACCGCGGCATCACGATTTATCAGGCGGACTGGGCCCTCGCGGCGATCGGCGTGCAGATCGGCCGCAGCCCGGAACTGCAATTGCCTCTGCAGACGTATCCGGAGCTGGGAGAACAGGTGTGGGGGCTGGTGCTGCCCACCCGCCCCGACGGCAGCGAGCCAGTGTTTATGAGTCTGGAAAGTGAACAGGGGCCGGTGTCGGTGTACGACAGCGACGGCTCATCGCTGACGCTGCTGCGACCCGGTGGCCCTGCAGAAGAGGTGAAAGGGCTGCCGCTGCGGGTGGCCTCGGTGCTCCCGGCCAGCGGCCTGCTGCTCAAACGCGACCCCGGCGTGCCGCTGGTGTACTTGGGCTTTGCTGTTCTGCTGCTGGGGGGTGGCCTCAGCCTGCTTTCGACGCGGCAGCTGTGGGCCGTGGCCAGCGATGGTCAGCTGCACGTGGGCGGCCTGTGTAACCGCAACCTGGCGGCCTTCGCGCAGGAATTGCCGCTGCTGCTGCAGGCCACGGAATCACAAGCAAATTCGTCCCGTCCAGTCATTGATTGAAGAACTTGATTTTTTCAATCGGGAGAGGACATCGAGGTTGACAGAGCCCTGGCCCTCAACAGGCCTGACGCGCCCCATGACTGACCCGCACCACCGTGTGGACATTGCCGCGGGGGTTGAAATCAGCCTCCAGCTGCATCCACACCGGATCGGTGGCCGCCACCAGGTCATCCAGGATCCGGTTGGTCACCTCCTCATGGGAGATCGACTGATCGCGGAAGCTGTTGATGTAGAGCTTGATGGCCTTGAGCTCCACCACCCGGGGACCAGGCTGATAGATCAAGCGCAGCACCGCGAAATCGGGGTAGCCCGAGAAGGGGCACTTGCAGGTGAACTCCGGCAGCTCGATCGACACCTCGTAGGGCCGGCCAGGCCTGGGATTATCGAAGCAGATCAGCTCGGCTTCGGCGATCGCACGTTCGCCGTACTGTGGCGTCTGGGTCAAAGGTTGAACAGGTCCTCGCTCAAGACAGACCTTAAGGAGTCAAGCTTCAGCAGCGTTCTGTAACAGGAGTTACACAGGACTCCAGGAAGCGCGGCATTCTTGGAGAAGAACTGAATTCCCCTATGAAAAAGGTCGAAGCAATCATTCGTCCTTTCAAGCTGGAAGATGTGAAGGTGGCGCTGGTGGAGGCCGGGATCATCGGCATGACCGTTAGCGAGGTACGGGGCTTCGGGCGGCAGAAAGGGCAGGTGGAGCGTTACCGCGGCTCGGAATTCACCGTGGAATTCCTGCAGAAGCTGAAGATCGAAGTGGTGGTAGAAGACAACCGAGTGGACGACGTGGTGAGCTCAATCGCTGATGCCGCACGCACCGGTGAAATCGGCGACGGCAAGATCTTCATCAGCCCCGTGGAATCGGTGGTGCGCATCCGCACCGGCGACCGCGACAGCGCGGCACTCTGATTTGCTCAGCAGCAGACCTTCAAATCTTGGATGGGCCCGTTGAACAAAGTCCGTCGACAATCTCATTTATATTTTGCGATCCAAGGGTCCATCGCCAATCTGATTCCCAGGCAATTTATGTCTGCCGACATCAGAAGCACCTGAAAAATCAAGCAGTATGCCTGAATACTGCCTATCAATGACAACCACTTCATTGCCTTGTCTTCACATTAATCACTCTGTGCTTAAGAGCAAAAATTAATTACAGACACCTCAAGCGCCCCTCCTATTAAAAGATTGGCACTCTGAGGCAGGATTGCATATGCGGAAAAGTTGGAACTGACTCCTACAGCAAAATAATTTCAGGAAGAAGCCCGATCCCCACCAAACAAACAAGACAGCTCTTTCGCATCGGGCAGAGAATTTTCACGTGAGCACAAATACAAAAAGCAACATCTTGCGTCAATTGGCTCGCAAAATGTAGCTGCAGCGTGTGCCCACACTGTCTCAAATCTTAGGGAATATCAACAGGAATCACTATTCACCAAGAAGACGAAGAGCCACACCGTCTCGGCAGTAATTGAAACCATGATCCATTACATCCACACTCGAAAACAAATCAATGCCAACTCATTCAAGATTGACAAGTCAAACCGCTAATGAATGCCTCTGAACTAGATATGTGCCATTCAACAAAGTCGAAAAGCTTGCCTTTGACAACATTATTGATGACACTACTCATTGGTGCTAAGCGCTTTGCTTCGTCAAACAACAGATTCTTAGCCTTCTGTCCGACAGCTTCACTGATACTCCTTAGTCACCCGCCCCAGAGGTGCTTATAGGGACCAACGGATTCATAGAGTTGAGCGGTTGTTCCAACCGAGCGCGCCGGTGATCGAGCGTTACACCCTGCCCGTAATGGGTGCCGTCTGGAGTGAGCAGGCGAAGTTTCAGAGTTGGCTGGATGTGGAAATCGCCGCCACAGAAGCCAACTGCCGCCTCGGCCGCGTGCCCCAGGAGAGCCTGGACACGATCAAGGCCAAAGCCAGCTTCGAGGTGGAACGCATCCTCGAAATCGAAGCCGAGGTGCGTCACGACGTGATCGCCTTTCTAACCAACGTCAACGAACACGTTGGCGATGCCGGCCGTCACATCCATGTGGGCATGACCAGCAGCGATGTGCTGGATACCGGCCTGGCGTTGCAACTGAAGCGCTCCGTGGTCCTGCTGCGCCAAGAGCTGGATGCCCTGGCCGATGCCCTGCGCAGCCTCGCCCGTGAGCACAAGAGCACGGAAATGATCGGCCGCTCCCATGCCATCCATGGCGAGCCGATCACCTTCGGCTTCAAGATCGCCGGCTGGCTGGCGGAAACCGAACGCAACCGCAGCCGCCTGGCGCGACTGGAGCAGGACGTGGCCGTCGGTCAGATCAGTGGGGCCATGGGCACCTACGCCAACACCGACCCCCAGGTGGAAACCATCACCTGCGAAATCCTTGGCCTCACGCCTGACACCGCCAGCACCCAGGTGATCTCCCGCGATCGCCACGCCGATTACGTGCAGACCCTGGCCCTGGTGGGCGCCTCCCTCGACCGATTCGCCACGGAGATCCGCAACCTGCAGCGCACCGATGTGCTCGAGGTGGAAGAGAACTTCGCCAAGGGCCAGAAGGGCAGCTCGGCCATGCCCCACAAGCGCAACCCGATTCGCAGCGAACGGATCAGCGGCCTGGCCCGGGTGCTGCGCAGCTACGTGGTGGCAGCACTGGAAAACGTTGCCCTCTGGCATGAGCGCGACATCAGCCACAGTTCCACCGAACGGATGATGCTGCCCGATTGCTCAGTGGCCCTTCACTTCATGCTGCGGGAGATGACAAGCGTGGTGAAGGGTCTGGGGGTTTACCCCGACAACATGCGCCGCAACATGAACGTGTATGGCGGCGTGGTGTTCAGCCAGCGGGTGCTGCTGGCGCTAGTGGACACTGGCATGAGCCGAGAGGAGGCCTACCGGATCGTGCAGCGCAAAGCTCACACTGCCTGGAACACTGACGGCGGCAACTTCCGCGCCAATCTTGAGGCTGATGCGGACGTCACCAGCAAGCTTTCAGCTGAGCAGTTGGCAGAGTGCTTCAGCACCGAACTGCACCAGGCCAACCTCGGAGTGATCTGGGAGCGTCTGGGGATTTAACACCCGACCAGCACCTTTCGATCCTCAGTTGCCCAATCCCGTGGGCAAACCGAGGATCCGGAAGATCGAGGCGGCGTTCACAATCGGCGTCAACGGTGAGAAGGCGTCGGTCAACCCATCGGTCACCTTGGCCAGAGCGGAGCGGTTCACAACAATCACATCGTTCTGACGTAATGGGGGATTGGTGGAGCTGCTCAACACAGCGCTGGGGTCAAAGCTCATCACCCTCACCGTCGGTTCCCCGTCGCCATCCACCCGGACGAGTTCCACGGTGCTGATGCTGCCGCGGCGGGTGATTCCACCCGACGCAAAGATCGCCTGGGACAGCGGGGCATTGGAGGGCACCTGCTGAATGCCCGGTTTGGCCACCTCACCGATCACATTCACACGAATCGTGTCGGGGGCGAAGTTGGAGGCCGCTGTGGTGATCAGATCAGCATTGTCAGCGCTTTCGCTCTGGTACAAGCGAATGCTGTCGCCGTCGTAGATCAGCGGATTGGGGGCATGCCCCCCCTCACGCAACACGGTGAGGTAATCAAACTGATAGCGACGCATCGAGCCTTCGGGGCGGGCCGAGGGACGCAAGACCTCAATTCTGGAGAGATCACCGCTGGCGCTGACGCCGCCGGCCTTCTGCACCACATCCACCAGCGTCGGCCAGCCCCCCTCTGCCTGGGTCGGCAGGCTGAACACGCCGGGGCGCTCCACCTCTCCGGTGACCGTCACCTTCACCGGCCGTGAACTAACCAAGTCGAGATAAACAATCGGCCGGCGTAGGAACACCTCATAGGCCGCGGTAATGCGCTGGCGTGCCTCCTCGAGCGTGAGCCCCCAAACCTCGATCGTGCCGATGCGAGGCAGGTTGATGGTGCCGTCACTGAGCACCTCCACCTTGGCCTCGTAGCCATCCATCTTGAACACCGACATCGCCAGGCTGTCCCCGGGACCCAGTCGATAGCGAAAGGCCTCCCGATTCAGGCTGGAGGTCCCGCTGGCCCGAGTCAGTAAGTCCGCCGATGCCGCGATCGGGACAACCGCCAGGGTTGCTGCGGCAGCCAGACCCGCGATCAGCCGGGTGCAGACCAGAGCAGCAGGGCGTGAAGGGAAAGGCATCAAGGCAGTGAGAAGCGACGAAAGCTCGAACGAGTCGGTCTAATCTGCCGGCTGGCTGAGACAGATTGGAACACGAATGACGCTGTCTGGTCCGTCCATTCCCTCTGCTGTGGCCGAGGCGTCGGACACGCGACTTCTGGCGATCGATGACCTGGACCTGCATCTGATCGCAGGGGCCGCCTTTGATCCGGTGGCAGACGCGGTGGGACGGTTGCGAGAATCGACTTATCGCAAGCAACTGAGCGGGTCCGGTGACGAGCGCGACCTCGACGGACGCGATCCCCATTACGACCATCTTCTGTTGGTGGAACGCAGCAGTGGAGACCTCGCCGGATCGGCCCGGTTGCAATTCATCCCCGCCGGTGCCAGCTCCTTGCCTGGCAGCGATGGCTCCTACCTCGAACACGTCTACCCCGGCATCAAGGCGGACCTGGCCAGTCGCACCAACCATCTCGAGATCGGCAGGGTCGCCCTGGCGGAACGCTTCCAACGGCAGCCCCATTCGTTGATGGCCCTGTTCCGCGGCGGTCTGTTGATCGCTGCCCGCAGCGGCTACCAGCTGCTGCACGGGTTGGTCTCCTACAACCACTTCGCCTACAGCGATGCGGTGAACGCCGCCTTCCTCAGCGCCCTGCTGCGTCCGCCCTACCGGCGCCTTAACACCCCCTTACCGGCCCCACGCCATCCCTTCCCAGGCATTCACGCCGATGACACCCCCCATCCCAGCGGCCACATCCAGGCCCTCGAGCAGGAGATCCGCCAGACCCTCTCCGACGATTTCCGATTACCGGTGCTGCTGCGTCAGTACTTCAACTTGATGCACTCGGAAGTCTGTGATCTGTCCCTTGCCCTGGACTTCAACCAGATCACTGAAATCCTGATGGCCGCCGACCTGCGGCGGTTGCCGCCAGAACGGCTCGCCCTGTTCATCGACCTGCCCCACCAGCCCGTCTACCAACGCTTCAGCTGGTACCGAGGTGACGAGTAATCCCACCATCACTGGTACCTTTACTACTCACCGAGAGGTCATGCGTTGGGTGAGAGCTGCCCTGACAAGCAAGAGCTGCAGGGACGGCTGATCGAGATGCTGCACCGCATCTCCGGCGCCGATCCAGCCGTGATCACCCCTGATGCCCGGCTGATGGAGGACGTGGGGATTGACTCCCTTGGGTTCTACGAAATCCTGATCGAGGCAGACACCAACTTCGGCATCCGGATCAAGGAAGAGGAACTACTCCGGTTCCGCACGGTTGCGGACATCCAGCAGCACCTGGAATCCCCCAGTCTCCGCCAGAGCGATGGCTCTCAAAGCTGAACCAACAGCAGTGGTGGGGTGGGGTTCCCTCAACCCGCTGGGGGCCGATGCCAACAGCACCTGGGACGCGGTGATCGCCGGCCGCAGTGGCATTCAAACCCTTCAGACGCCCTGGACCGAGGATCTGCCCGTGCGTCTGGCCGGTTGCGTCCCAACGGGGGCCCTCAACAGCCTGCCGCCCCTGCTCCGCCGCCGCTCCGATCGCTGCGCCCAGCTCGCCCTGGTGGCCGCACGGGAGGCCTGGACCATGGCCAGCTCCATCACCACCGGCCTGGATCCAAGCCGCATCGCCGTGGTGATCGGCACGGGCATCGGCGGCCTCGCCACCATGCACGAGCAACACACGCAACTCAGCACGGGGGGACCAAGCCGGGTGAACCCCCTCACCGTGCCGATGCTGATCCCCGATGCCGCCGCTGGCCAGGTGGCCATTGAGCTCGGTCTGCTCGGCGGTGCCCACACCCCGGTGTCCGCCTGCGCCTCCGGCGCCGAAGCATTGATGCTGGGCCAGATGCTGCTCAACGACGACCGCGCCGATCTGGTGCTGGCCGGGGGCAGCGAAGCTCCGGTGAACCGACTTGGGCTGGTGGGCTTTGCAGCCATGCGCGCCCTGTCCAGCCGCAACGACGCTCCTGATCAAGCCTCCCGGCCCTACGGCCTCGGTCGAGATGGCTTCGTGCTCTCCGAAGGCGCCGGCGTCCTGGCCTTGATGCGGCAACAGGACACGCCTCCAGGGGCCGACCTGGGCTGGTTGCTGGCCAGTGGCAGCAGCAGCGATGCCCACCACATCGTCGCCCCCGAGCCCCAGGGGCTGCAGGCCAGCCGTGCCATCGACGAGGCCTTGCGTCGGGCGAAGGTGAACCCCTCAGACCTCTGCGGTGTTCAGGCCCATGCCACCGGCACCAGCCTCGGTGACCTGGCGGAGGCCAGAGCATTGCGGCGCAGCCTTGGCAGTGCTGCCGATCATCTGCCGGTTTACGCCCCCAAGGGCCAGCTGGGCCACCTACTGGGGGGCGCCGGTGCGGTGGAAACCATCCTGGCCCTGCAGGCCCTGCGCCATGGCGTATTGCCCGGCAGCCTAAATGCCGACCCCCTGGATCCTGAGGTGGAGCTGGCCGTCACCAAACAGGGCCCTGTGCAGCTTTCTTCAGATCAAGGCCAACGTCTGCTGCTCAAGAATGCCTTCGGATTCGGCGGTCACAACATCAGTCTTGTGCTTGCTGGTAATACGCCCGCACAGCACGGCTGAACCCCTCCCGATCACGGGGATCCTTTGGCAGAACCAGATCCTGGGACCGGCCCCGGCGGCAGTGAATCGTTCCCAACGGCGCCGTCAACCGGCTCAACAGCAGCGCCAGGGGGCGGTATCGGGCACCCACAGCCTCATCCAGTCCGTCATAGCGAAACAGCCAGGGCACCACACAACCGTCGTAGTGCTGAGCCAGCATCCAGGCGCTGGGGGACACCCGCTCTTCGATCGGCGTCACCAATGAGCCGTTGGGGGCCAGCATGATCTGACCGTGGTCGCGCAACAACGCGGAGGCCCGCATCATCCCTTCCAGGCGCGAACTGGGCTGACGGTGATCCAACACGGCCGACCCGGCGTTGCGGGCTGCGGCCGCGTATCCGGGCAACACCCATTTCAGATGCAACTGAGCCGTGGTCATGCCCGGCAGGCGCAGCACCCCTTGAATCACCAGGCCATCACAGGGGCTGCGGTGGTTGAAGATGTGCACCAGGGGCATCCCGGCCGGCTCGCTGGGCTGACTGTCATCCACCACCACCTGCACCCCAAGCGCCCGCAAGGCCACAGCTGAGGCCCAGGTCATCAGTTGCGCCGCCAAGTCCGCACGCCGCAACAGCACCGCAGGCAACTGCAGGCCGTACAAGACAAACCCCACGGCGGCCCAACCCAGGCGGGCTAGCACCCGGGCCGGCACCAGCAGGGAGTTCATCCGTGGCCGTGGCCGAAGCGGCGGCAGCTGCGGCTGCGGATCCAGCTGGCGAGCCCCTTGGCCAATCGGGAAGGTGATGCGGAAGGGGAAGTCCCCGTCGAAATTGCCATTCACCTGAGTGGTCATCACCAGGTGGTGATAGAAGCGCCAGAACAGCGGCCGATCACTGGGCTGGGGGTCCCGCCAGAAATCATCCAGAGGCTTCTGGTCCGTCAGTCCGTCCAGGTTGTAGAAGGTGTTGCCCATGGTTTTGGTGGGCACTGCATGGAACAGGGCTTGAAGGCCCACCGTGCTGTTCACCGTGATCACCCCGCGGCAGGTGCGCAGGTAGCGGCTGAGGGGGCCGTCGTGGAAGTAGTGCACCCGGCCACTGACGCCGTAACGCCCTGCCAGCACAGCGATCAGGCTTCCGTAGTGGTTGTAGCCCCGGTCCCGCGGATGGTGTTTGAAGGCCAGATGATCGGAGCTGTGGGCATGGGCCGCAAAAGACCGGATCACGTCCTCAATGAAGTCGTGCATACCGCGGTAGGGCGAGCCCAGCTGGATCTGCGAATCACTGGAGACCTGCAGCACCGCCAAGAAAAACGAGAGGTGCTCCAGCAGCCGCCGCTTCAGATTCCGCTCCTGCCAGCGGTACAGCCAGTAGCGCCAGCTGCCGCGCAGCTGGCACCAGAGAAAACCAGGGGTGGGTTGCAGTTTGTGCTCCCCCTCGATGATCGGGTAACGGGTGAAGGCGTGCTGGATAAAGGTGGGGGCCTTCCAGGCCTTGCGCCAACGCCAACCCGAGTCCAGCACGATGTCTCGCGGCAACTGATCCACCGGCGGCAGCTGGCGATAGAAGACCGCGGGTTGGTTGAGGTTGGAACGAGCATTGACCCGGTCCCGCTCCAGGGTCACGTAATTGGGCCGCAGGTAACCCAGCTCGAACACCCAGGCCTCAATCCCAAGGGCCTGGGCCTCTTCAATCGCAATCCGGTGGGGAATGATGAAGTCCCCATACATAAAGATGTGGCGGATGCCCCGCTCCTGCAGCAGCTGGCGCAGAAAGGGCCGCCAGGCCTCCATCGGCTCCCGGAACGGCACACAAACATCAGCCGGAAAGCCAAATTCCCGCAGCGGGAAACGCACCTTGGTGACCGGGATGCCGCAGCCCCGCAGGTAGCGGCTAAAACGGGCAAAGAACAGCCCGATCGGGCCCATCAGCAGCAGAACCGGTCCTTCGATGCGCACCTGCACCAGCGCCGGTGCCCGTCTCGTGGCCAAGCCGTTACTTGAAACTATTTCAATCTTGACACATTCAAAACACAAAATATATATTTTGAATCTATTAACTACAATATTGACTTTTATTTCACTGCCAATACGCGGCAATCCAAACTCTCCCGGAACGCCCCTTCATCAAACTCACTACCAATAAAAGCCTCAGCTCTCACCGAGCCAAAATCACACCCTGAAAGTCAATCATTCCCTTGAGCAAACTCAAGCCCAGTCGAATTGTACTCCATTGCGGTTTACACAAAACCGGCACCAGTTACTTTCAACTGAACTGCAGAAAAAACCGCAATATTTTACAAGAAAATAGAGTCCTTTACATAGGTCCAAGAACCCTTAAATTCGACTTGGTCGAGCTATGGCAACACATAGATACTGGAAGTGACAGGGTACCGCGAGAATTACAAAAAAACACACGGAAAATTCTCAATAAGCTATGCGAAGGCAATGAAGAAATGATAGATACCATTTTAATATCATGCGAAGCTATTTTTGGAACACTTCATTTCGGGCTTTTCCACAACCCTGACATCAGTCTTCCTTCCAAGGAAAATGGAGAGGACACAAAGGGACTCTATCGGTACGCAGAAACTAGAACCAGGCGGCTCATGCAAGTACTGGAAAACTCCCTCAAAAGTGCTTCAATCCAGTGGCAAATAATATTTATCACACGCAACGAGGATGAATTTATTCGATCATGCCACAATCAATACGTCAAGGAAGGCAATCATCTTCCCTCATCGGCAAGCCTGAACAGCTTCCTCGAAACGAGAGACTTTTCCTTTGCAGAAAAGATCACACTAATGTCATCCTTGAGCAAAATCAACGATAGGTTGTCCGAGAAAACTATTTCGCATAGATCGATAGAAATCATTCAACTCGAATACGAGCTTGTAAGCAATAACCAACAGCCACAACAGTATTTTAGGAACTTACTTAATGCAATGTTACCAGAACAAGCCAAAAATCTATCCACTGACCCAAGACTCAAAATCAGCAACAAAAACCCAAACCCCAGACTAAATGAACGTGGCCTTGATCTTGCCATCAAATGCCACACCTTTTTCACAGAAGAAGAGTGGAAATTATTCCGCAGATTCCTTGAAAGAAATTTCTCTGGCACCAACTAAACAATCTCGATGCATATCCCCTCTAGCCATTCGCCACGCCTAAAGCAGCAACATTGACAGACATTTCCGCAAATCTGAATGACGCGAGACACCCCGACGCCAACAATTCACAACAAAAGAGCACCACAAGCAGAAGAAGAAAACCTTGTCGACGATCAACTAACTAATAGACCCTATAAAAATTCGTTATAAATAGTCGCACTAAGTACAACATCTAACGATTGAACAGACGCCCCCAGTGTCGGAACAGGGCCTGCACCAGGGTGCGGCGGGCTGGAGGTGCATCCCGCCATGCCACTAGCTCCTCAATGGCTTGCTCTGGAGTGATGAACCAACCGCTGCGGCGGCTGACGTAGCGGGGGTAATCAATCAAGGCGGCATGCACCAACGCCGCCAAAGGCAGCGACCGGCCCCGCCGGGGCGAGGACAACCGATCCTGGGTCAGCCCCCAACCCGCATAAAAGGGCAGTCCCCAGCAATGCACCTCCACTCCCCGCAACAGCGCCTCAAACCCTGCCAGGGAGGTGAGCACATGCAGGGCATCCACCTGCTCAAACAGGGCATGGATCGAGCCATCGCGCAGCAAGCAGTCGCATACCTGGGCCGCCCGCTGCTCCCCATCACCGGAGCGGCAGAGACCCGCCACCACGTCGGGATGGGGTTTGTACACCAGGAACGCTTCCGGTTCCGCCGCACGCACCGCCTGCAGCAGTGCCAGGTTGCTGGAGTGCCCCGGAGCGCCATAGCGGATGGAAGCGTCGCTTTCCACCTGCCCCACCACCAGCACCACCCGCCTGGCAGCGTCGGGGCGCTGCCATCCGCCCCCTGGGAGGTTGTATTTGGTGATGGCCTGCGCCACCAGCTGCTGGCGCAAGGCCTCGGCCCGCTGCAACTGCGGCTCACTCCAGATTCCTGTGGCCAGCCGCTGCTCCAGATCGCTGGCCTCCGTGGCGTCGTAATACATGCCGCGGCGGTCCACCACCCAGGAGATGGGGTCGATCAGATCGGCCCCCAGGCCCACCGAGCGCAGGAAACCGTCCTCCACATGCAGCAGCGGCAGCCCCCGACGGCGCGCCGTCGCCAGCAGACGCGGTCGAGCCCGCCGGCCCCACACCGCCACGGCCTCCGCCCGCGGCCCCGGCAGCGCCCGCGGCAGGCGAAAGCGCAGCTCACTGCCGGCCAGAAAGCGCTTGAGGCTGCGTTGCTTCCATGGAGTGAAGCCAAAGGCCTGCACCCGCAGGGGATCCGCCCCCTGCTGCCGACGTTGCAGGCCGATGGCGTCCATCAGCGTCTCGATCTGACAGGGTTGATGCCGATGGGGGTCCACGCAGCGGGTGCCCTCCACCAGCGCCGCATGCACCACCGCCGCCAACGGCACCGACGCTCCCCGACGGGCCGGAGCCGGCAAACGATCCACGGTGAGTCCCCACCCGGCATAAAAAGGCATGCCGAAGCAGTGGACGGTCCGTCCCCACAACAGCGCCTCAAACCCCATCTGGGAGGTCACCACATACACCGCCTGGGCCTGCTCTAACAGGGCGGCAGGGTGCAATCCGTCAGCGCAGAGGCGGATGCGCGGGTGCTGCAGATCCTGACGGCGGAAATGGCCCCGGGCGCGGCCCCGGATCACATCCGGGTGCACCTTCACCACCACCAGACAGTCCGTCTGATCCCGCAGCGCCTCCTGCAACATGCGCCGGAAGCTCTCCGGCCCGGCCTGCCCAAGGCCGATGGACAGGTCTCCGGCGGACTGGTCCACCACCAGCACAAACGGCTCGGCTGGAGCCGGTGATTCTCGGGCTGGGTTGAGCTTGCTCAACCGCTGAGCGCACCACCGCTGCTGAAGTTCACAGGCACGGCTGTGTTGTGCAGGGGTCAGCGGTCGCTGGATCCGCTGCTCCATCCGGCTGGGCTGGCTGGCATCGAAGTGGACCCCCAGGTCATCCACCAACAGCGCCAGCGGCGGATGCTGGCGGCCCTTGGCCAATGATCGCAACAGACCATCCTCCAGATGCCACACCGGCAGCTGCCAACGACGCCCCAGTCGCTCCACCCGCTGGGCACTGGGTCGACGCCCCCAGGCCAGCAACGCCTCCACATCCCTGCGACGTCCGCGCAGCAACTGGGCCGGAGCCAGCAACGCCGGCACGGTCCGGTGAGCCAGCAGACCGGTCTCCGGCACCCCGAAGCGCTGAATCATCGGGTAGGAGGGAACGAACTAAATCCTCTCCGATGACCGCGTCCCCTGGAGCCCTGGCTTTGATTCCAGCGCGGGGCGGCTCCAAGGGCATTCCTGGCAAGAACCTGCAGATGGTTGGTGGTTTCTCCCTGGTAGCGCGCTGCGTGCAGGCGGCCCTGGCCAGCCGCAGGGTGGAGCGGGTGGTGGTCAGCACCGATGCTGACGCCATCGCCGAGGAGGCCCGGACCCATGGGGCCGAGGTGGTACGCCGTCCGGCAGCCATCGCTGAAGACACCGCCAGCTCCGAATCAGCCCTTCTCCATGCCCTGGAGACTCTGGAACAGCAGGGAGCACTCCCCCAGCAGCTGGTGTTCCTGCAGTGCACCTCCCCCTTCACCACCGGGGCACAGATCGACAAGGTGTTGGCGGCTCTGGCGACCCCGGGCATCAACAGCAGCTTTGCGGTGGCCCCTTGGCATGGCTTCCTCTGGCGCCATGACGGCTGCGGGATCAACCACGACCCCCAGCAACCGCGCCAGCGCCGGCAGGACCTGGAGCCAGCCTTTCTTGAAACCGGTGCGATCTACGCCATGAGCATTGACTGTTTCCGCGCCGAAGGCAGCCGCTTCTGTGCCCCCTGGCAACCGGTGGTGATAGAGGACTCGGGGCCGGAGATCGACACACCGGCTGATCTGGCCCTGTGTCGCAGCCTTGCAGCTCTCACCCCCGGTTAGTTTTGCCGGAATCCCGGAGCCCGACGATGGCGCCCGCTGCCGACAAGCGCCTTTCTGGCCGAAAAGTGGCAGCCGTCGCCTGCTTCGATTCCTTCGGCAAGGTGGCTATGACCCTGCTTGCCGCCTGCCGCAAAGAGGGCGCCGAAACCACATTGCATCTGTTGCAGGTTTCGAACCGGGCCCTGTCTCGCCGCCAGAGGCTGGAAATCCACCGCACCGACCGCCGCACCGCGGTGAAAAAGGGTGCTTGGGGTGACTTCCGAAGCCTGACGGCCGCCATGGCCGGCGATGTGGATGTGCTGATTCTGGGGTTGGACGGCCTGCGCAGCCGTGATGCACTTTTGATGCTCGCCAAGGAATGGAGTGGCCGCACGGATCGGCCTGTTCTGGTCAGCGCCTATCCGGGGATCCTGTTTCGCTTTGCCCTCGAGGGAATGCTGGACCGTTCCGGCGCCGATCTTCTTTGCCTCAACAGTGAACAGGACCTCAGCACCTATCAGCTCGGCCGGCATGCCTTGGGGCTGTCCAGCGACAACGCTGTGGTGACGGGCCTGCCTTTGCTCTGGAATGCCGACCCCCATCGAGCCGCACCGGACCAACCGTCGATCGTGTTCTTCGAGCAGCCCTCGATACCTGCCCACCCGCTGCAACGGCGCTACATCTGCAAGCAGCTCAAGGCCCTGGCGGAAGCCTGGCCTGATCATCCGGTGATTTTCAAGCCGCGCACCTCCAGCATCGAAAGCACCTTGCACCGGCGCCACGGTGAGATGGCCGGCGTGATCGAACGCATGAGCGAAACGGTGCCCAACTTGCAGCTCAGCTTCAAACCAGCCACCCGCCTGCTACGGCAGTGCGGCTGCGCCATCACCGTGTCCTCCACCGCAGCCCTTGAAGCCATGGCCCTGGGCATCAGTACCCGCATCGTTGGCGATCTCGGCGTCACCGAGACCCTTGGTAATCACTTTTTCGCCGATTCGGGTGCCGTGGCGGACTTTGCCTCTATCACCCGTGATCCGTTCACCCCAAGCCACAGGGTGGAATGGCTTCAACGCAGTGGCCTCCAGCCCCAGGGCCGCGAAACCTTCCTCACCGCCCTGTTGGAGCGACTCCATCAGGAGCGTTCCCCGTTGCCCACCGAGGGCCTGGGTCCAGGCAGCTGGGGTAGTCGCCAGTGGCAGACCTACGCCCTTCGCCATGGTGGCCGACGCATGCTGAGCAGCGCCGGGGCGCGCTCCAGTCAGCGCAAACGGCACAAAACCCGTACCGCTCTACGCCGCCTCCGCGACGGGCTGGTGGGCTTCGGTTGGTTGTCCAGGTGGTTGCGGGAGCGATGACGATCCTTTTGGTCAGTGATGACGACCGCAGCGCTTTCGCCTGCCAGCTGTTGGCGCAGCAGCTACGGCAGGGCGGTCATGCCTGTCTGACCGTTGGTCCAGCGCTGTCCTCACTTCGAGACAGTCCGCTGCCAGCCGTGACCCCCCAGATCCCTTTAGCCCTAATGGATCTGCTGGGGCATGAACTGCTGAACTCCGCCAGCGCCGTGGGGGTATTCATCCATCGCAGCGACTACTTGCAGCGCTTCACCCATGCCCACCGCGAGCTCGCCCGCCAACGTGGGGAACCCCCGGCAGTGGTGTTCAGCGGGCCCCTGCAAGCGTCCCTTGGCGACCAGCTGGTGCAAGAGCTCAGTGATCGCCACTGCTGTGACCTCCTGGTGGTGCCAGGGGATCGTCAACGACGGGAGCTCGAAGCGATCACGCAGTTTTGGCCAACAACCTCTGGGACTCCAGAGATCGAGTCCATGGGGCTGTGGTTCCTTCCAGAACGTCCCCCTCTCGGGGCCCTGAGCGGCGGCACACCAAAACCGCCTTACACGCTGCTCGCTTTGGCGCAGGAGAGCATTCCCATCCAGGTTGGAGCCAAGGCACAGCTCCTCAGGCAACTGATCCGTTGGGCCGAAACCTCGCCGGACTGGTCCATCGTCATCCAACGCGACCAGTCCTGGGAGCGTGGCCAGCCCTGGATCGCCAAATTCGAACCCGACGACTGGTCCTTCCCCGACAACCTGGTGTTCGGTGCGCCAGGTCAGCTGTTAAGCCAACTGGCCAGCTGCAGCGCCTGCCTCAGCGTCAGCTCACCCTGGACCCTGGCCGCCATGGCCTGGGGGCGACCTACCCTGTTGATCGGTGACTACGGCATTCACACCGACCAAGGCACCACCGCGTTCTTCGGCAGCGGCTGCATGCATCGATTGCAGGCCATCGACCGGCTGGATCAGCTGCTGGAGTTGCCCCCGGTGAACGCATTCTGGCTTCAGTCCACGGGCTGGGGGGTGCATGACGGGGCGAAGCGCCTGATCCGCCGCCTGGAGGCGCTGATCCGATGAATCAACCGTTCAAACTGCTGCTGATCGGCGACAGCGACAGCCAACTGTTGGCCTGTGAAGCGTTGTGCCGCTTCCCTTCAGAACGCAACGTTCAGGTCACAATCAATGCCATCCCAAGGGAGGGAACGCCTGAGGCAATTCTGACGCGCGCCGCTGCCCTCGGTGAGCTTTGGCGACTGGACATGGGGCAGTTGCTGACTCACCACAAGCTGCGCCAATTCGATGCCATCGGGGTTTACCTCACCGGCAGCAAGATCAGCGATTTCCGCCTGGCCTTGGGATTGCTCCCCAGCAACGAGAGGCCCTTGCTCTTCTGCGGATTCAACGGTGTTGTGCTGGAAAAGTTCGTCGAGGGCGTCAGCTGGCGCCTGGGGTACGACCTGATCGGCCTCAGTGGTCCACGGGACCGTGACGCCCTGGAACGCATGCTGGAAGGCACGCCATTTGCTGATCAGCGCGCGGTTCTGACCGGTTTGCACCGCAACACAGCCCCTGATCAGCACCCCAAGGGACGTGACCAGCGCCGCAAGCAGCTGATCTTCGCTGAACAGGTGGTGATGCCCTCAACAGCGGTCGATCGCGCCGAGATGGTTCGGATCCTGGCGGATCTGGCCCGACGCTCTCCGAACTGGGAGGTGTTGATCAAGCCGCGAATCGCCCCGGGAGAGGAAACCTTTCACAGCATCGATGACCACATCAGTACCACCCTGAAACAGACCCTTGGCCATGCCCCGGTGAACCTGAAGCTGGATTACCGCCCCTTACCGGTCCTGCTGCGTCAGGCCCGGTTGATGGCCACCATCTCCTCCACCGCCTTCTTCGATGCTCTCGATTTCGGCTGCCGGCCCCTGGCGATGGCCGACTTCGGGATCAATCCCAGCAACGGCAGCCATGTGTTCGCCGGATCGGGGGTCTGGAGACCTCTGGATGCCATGGAGGATCTCGACGTTCTGGACGAGGAGCTTCCACAACCGGAT
This sequence comes from Synechococcus sp. A15-28, assembly GCF_014280175.1. Classification (GTDB taxonomy): domain Bacteria; phylum Cyanobacteriota; class Cyanobacteriia; order PCC-6307; family Cyanobiaceae; genus Parasynechococcus. Next base: position 415,482 of record NZ_CP047931.1, on the reverse strand, counting down.
CCCGACTGGCTGGCATGGATGGGCTACGGCACCAAGCTTGAGCCGGATCGATTGATCGAGGCTCTGCTGCAACTGCGTGCCTGCCCTCCGGATCGCCTCCAAGCAAAATCCGGCTATCTGAGTAACGCCAATCTCAGCTTCACCCAGCTACGTCGCGATGCAGAACGTGCTATTCAAGAGAGGAACTGGAAAGAAGCAGAAAGCCTGTTGCAACTTGGGACCCTGATGCGACCCAGCCATCGCAATGTGGCCCGCAGATTGGGCGCTGTTCAGACACGCAACCGGATCATCAGGCGCCTTTTTCTGAGCATCACCTACAGGAACGTGGGGTAGTGTCTCCAGGTTCTGCTTAGGCACCTGCGAGGCGAACTGTGAAGGGCATCCAGATCGAGAGGAACTTCACCCAGTTCGTTGTTTTTGCCGAGGACACGATTCTTTCTGCCCTGAGCAAAATCACCGCCAACCAATCGCGGTTGATTTTTGTGGTCTCGGAATCCGGGATCCTGCAGGGTGTTCTCACCGATGGCGATTTCCGGCGCTGGATCGCCAGTTGCGGTGACATCGATCTGAACCGTCCTGTGACGGCGGCGATGAACCCCGATTGCCGCAGTGCTGCGGAGGGAACAGCTCCCGCGGAATTGGCTGGTCTGCTGACCTCGCGCATCATCGCCCTGCCGCTGCTGGACAGCCACGGCCGCATCGTGGCGGTGGCCCTGCCCGCCACCGATGGCCTGCAACTGGGCAGCCGTCGCATCGGAGACGGCGAACCGAGCTTCGTGATCGCCGAAATTGGCAACAACCACAACGGCGACATCAACATCGCCCTTGAGCTGATCGATGCCGCCCATGCCGCCGGCGCTGACTGCGCCAAGTTCCAGATGCGGGACATGTCCAATCTGTACAGCAATGCTGGCGACAGCAATGACATGGCCTCCGATCTGGGGACCCAGTACACCCTGGATCTGCTGGAGCGCTTCCAGCTGAGCGACGAGGAGTTATTCCGCTGTTTTGACTACGCAGCGTCCAAGGGTCTGGTGCCGCTCTGCACCCCCTGGGATGAAACCAGTCTGGAGAAATTGAATGGCTGGGGCATGGAGGGCTTCAAGGTGGCCTCCGCCGATTTCACCAACCACGCCCTGATCAGCCAATTGGCCGCGACGGGGAAACCGCTGATCTGCTCCACCGGCATGGCCAGCGAACTGGAAATCCGCTCTGGCATTCGCCACCTACAGCAGGAAGGGGCGAACTACGTTCTGCTGCACTGCAACTCCACTTATCCCACGCCGTTCAAGGACGTGAACCTGCGCTATCTGGAGCGGCTGCGGGAACTGGCCGATGCTCCCGTGGGCTATTCCGGTCACGAACGAGGAATTGAGGTGCCGATTGCGGCGGTCGCCATGGGGGCGGCGGTGATCGAGAAACACATCACCGTGGATCGCGGCATGGAAGGCAACGATCACAAGGTGAGCCTGCTGCCGGATGAATTCGCTCAGATGATGCAGGGCATCCGCCGCGTGGAGGAGTCCATGGGCCAGGGCGGAGAGCGCAGCATCAGCCAGGGCGAAATGATGAACCGTGAGGTGTTGGCCAAGAGCCTTGTGGCGGCCTGCGATGTACCAGCCGGAACAGAGATCACCGAAGCGATGGTGCGCATCCAGAGCCCAGGCCAGGGTCTGCAACCCAACCGGCTCAAGGATCTGATCGGTCGTCGCCTGCCGGTGGCCAAGAGCCAAGGGGAGGTGTTCTTCCCATCCGATCTGGAAACACCTGCGGCCACCCCGCGCAGGTATCAGTTCAACCAGCCGTTTGGTTTACCTGTCCGGTACCACGACATCAAGGTGTTTTCCGAGGTGAGTAATCTGGATCTGGTGGAGATTCACCTCAGTTACAAGGATCTGGAGGTTGACCTCAATCAAGTCCTACCGGTTCGGCAGAACATTGGGCTGGTGATTCATGCCCCCGAATTGTTCGCGGGAGACCACACTCTGGACCTCTGCACGGAGGATTCCAGCTATCGCAATCACTCCATTGCAGAACTGCAGCGGGTGATCGACATTTCGCGGGACCTGAGAAATCGCTTCCAGTGCTCAGACCCGGTGTTGCTGGTGACCAACGTCGGCGGTTTTTCCGAACACCATCACCTCAACCGCAGCGAACGGAAACCGCTGCGGGAGCGACTGATTACAAGCCTGAAGAAGATCAACACCGCAGGCGAGGTGGAGATCATTCCCCAGACGATGCCCCCCTTCCCCTGGCACTTCGGCGGGCAACGCTTCCACAACCTGTTTGTGGACACGGATTTCATCCGGCAGTTCTGTGAAGAGCAGGACATGCGGGTCTGCCTGGATGTCTCCCACTCAAAACTGGCTTGCAACCATCTCCACATTCCGTTTCGTCAGTTCCTCGATCAGATCCTCCCCTTCACAGCTCACCTGCATCTGGCGGATGCCAAGGATGTGGATGGCGAGGGCCTGCAGATTTTGGATGGAGACATTGATTGGGTGCAGTTGTTCGAACAGATCGACCAACACTGCCCAAAGGCATCGTTTATCCCCGAGATCTGGCAAGGGCACAAAAATGGCGGCGAAGCGGCATGGCTGGCGTTGGAACGCCTGGAAGCTGCAGCGAGGGCATGAGCAAATCACCTCGACACTTCATCCTGTTCCGTGACATCCCGCTTCTGTACGGGCGTGTTCCCAAGGTGGCCAACTCCTCCATCAAGGCCACGCTATGCAAACTTCTGAATCAAAAGCCCACCGGCGGAATCAAGACCACATCCGACCGTTTTTGGCGCGAAAACACCAATGGTGAAACTCAGCTCGTCACACCTCAACAAGCCAGACGTCTTCGCGGAAGCCACTTCAGTTTCAGCTTCGTCCGCAATCCTTTCGACCGAATCGTTGCCGCTTACAACAACAAGATTCTGGAAATCGACGATGTGCCATTGCCCATGAAAAAAATGGGACTGCATCACGGCATGGCCTTTGACCAATTCATCGAAATTGTCTGCAAGGCAGATCCAGAACTAATCGATAATCATGTGCGTCCGCAAGCCGATATGCTGCTTGCGGGCAACAAGCTTGTGCCAAAATTCGTCGGCCGAATGGAGCACATGACCGACCATTGGCGTCGGTTACGATGCCGAATGAAGCTGGAAGGCCTGCCAACGCTGGGTGCGATACCGCAGAAGAATGTGCGTCGTGAAGGGCGCAGCGACATTCGTGTTCTCTTCCATTCCATAGCCCTGATTGACATGGTGATCGAGCGATACCAGCAGGATCTCAATCGCTTCTATGGCGACTACAGCATTGACACGCTTCTCGATGGCCAGCCATTAAACAAATTGCCCCCTTTGCAACGGGGTGTGGCCAAAGCCAAGAAACGCCAGAGAGCCCAAGTCAACGCTTGACCAACATCCTCGTCATGCCATCCGATCTGTGTTCAACGAAATTGATCCGCAAGGGCATTCGCGGCCAACATGCTGAGATCGTTGATCAATATCGCGACTCCTTGCCCAACTTCATCATCATTGGCGCCGCTAAATCCGCCACAACAACCCTGACCACCATCCTTCCGCAGCATCCAGACGTTTTCATCAGTAAACCCAAAGAGCCAAAGTTCTTCGGCCGTTACTACAAAAAGGGTTGGGATTGGTATGCATCAAGATTCAACAAAGGCAAGAATCACCTTCTCAGGGGGGAAGGCAGCACGATGTATGCCAGTGGCTTGCATTCCTTCAGCAGCACGCCGGAATTGATGCATCGCTACCTTCCGGATCTCAAACTGATTTACATCGTTCGCCATCCTTTGGATCGGATCGTGTCCCAGTGGCGTCACTACCGCGGGCGAAATCCGGAGTGCGCTGATTTCAGCGAACTCATGCGCGACCGTCACCTGCGTCGACTCATCGTGGGTTGTTCGATGTACTACCAACGTCTATCGGCATTCCGTCGTTTCTATCCAGATGAGCAGATTCACTGCATGACATTTGAAGATCTGCTGAGCTCACCCCGGCGTTCCTTACGCCAGATGATGCGGTTTCTTGGCGTCAAGCCGAGGGTTAAAAGGCTTCTGGATAGCAATGGACAGCTGCCCAGGGAAAATCAAGCCGGCGAGAAAGGTCGCGGTCACGTCGAAAAGCCACAGTGGAGAGACGGGTTGAAGCGCCGTGTTCTGCGTCGCATTCGGCCAGACAGCGAGCAGATGCTGGCCTACATGGGTAAACCCATCGACTACTGGGAGCTGTGAACGAGCGTCACTTCATTCAGTTCCGAGACCTGCCTCTCCTTTACGGACGCGTCCCGAAGGTGGCCAACAGTTCGATCAAAGCCAGTCTCAGCCGACTACTGACGCAGAACCCGGAGCAAGGATTGCGGACCACCTCGGATGCGTTTTGGAGCAAAGCCACCAAAGGGGAAACCTGCATGGTGAACAACCACACAGCAAGGATGTGTCGTGGCACGCACTTCTGCTTCAGCTTTGTCCGAAATCCGTTCGACCGGCTGGTTTCCGCTTACAACAACAAAATCCTTGAACTCGACGAGGTGCCCGCTCCCATGCAAGCGATGGGACTCTGGCGCGACATGCCATTTGCCCAGTTTCTTGAGCGGGTCAATAGCACGCCTGATCAAGAGATCGACATCCATTTACTTCCTCAGACATCAATCCTCTGCCTTGACGAACAAATTATCCCAGGATTCATCGGAAGAATTGAACACATGAATCAAGATTGGAAAGCCCTTCAACAACAACTGCAGCGCGAAGGCCTGCCTTCGCTGGGGGACCTTCCACAAAAAAACCGTAGACGTGCAGAAGACCGAACAGATGTCAGCCAATACTTCCATGATTCAGGGCTGAAGAATCTTGTCTTGCAGCGATACGAACAAGACTTGAAGGTTTTTTATGGTGAAATTTCAATCGATCAGCTTGTCCGCCCTTGAGCGTCACATCAAACCAACAAAAGATTGACCATCGCCCACTCGCGTGCCAACGTTTAATCAGTTAATCCTGGACATCAGGATCGAAGACGTTTGACCAACCTCTCTTCCATTGTCACCTCTGTCTACCTGCCCATCGTGGCAGCTGTGGGCAGCGGAATTCTGATCAGCAAACTCTTGGTGTCCTATGGAGGAGCCACCGGAGAGCGGTACAGCCGCAGCATCCCTTCTTTCCTTGCACAATTTCTACTGCGTGTTGGCATCCCGATCGGAATTGCCAATTTCGTTCGCAACGCCGAATTAAGCGCAAATGCCTGGATAGCTCCAGTCACTGCTTGCTTGGTCATCGGCCTCGGTCTGCTTTTTTCGTCATACGTTCTGGGATCAAGAAAATCGATTTCATTGAATACCCGACGAAGCTTCCAGCTCAGCAGTTATATCGGTAATACAAGTTATATTGGATTTCCAGTCGTCTTATTACTACCTCAGCTTGGCCCAAATTACTTTGGCATCGCAGTTTTATACGATATTTTTGGGACGATTTTAGGTGGCTATGGACTGGGCTCCTGGATTGCGACTCGAGGGGATGGTGGTGATAACAGCAATGGCTTTCTTAGCGCACTCGTCAGGACAAGCAAACTCCTCTATAAAAATCCATCGCTCATCGCTTTTGGCGTAGGCCTTCTTCTGAAGCTGGTTGAAATCCCAGATCTTCTGAGCAACATCCTCAGCGTTATCGCTTGGACTTCAATCATGCTCGCACTCCTCACCATGGGAATGCGAATCGAACAGCTCAGCGGTTCCGGCTCATTCCAACTGCCTTTGAAAGCTGTCTTGATCAAGATGATTGCCGTGCCAATCCTGGTAGGGGCATTACTTACTGCAACTGGATTTGCGGGCCCAGAAAGGTTGATTCTCGTTCTTCAGTCAGGAATGCCCTGCGCCTTTGCGACGCTTGTCTTGGCTGAAAACTTCAACCTAGATCGAGCCCTGATTGTGCAATCCCTGATCATCAGCAATATCATTTTGATCTTCACTCTTCCGATCTGGGTAATCGCCTTAACCTCTTGGTAACGTTTCAAAGGTTTTTAACGTTCTCATCGTGCTGCAAAGCCAAAAAAGATTGCTAGGATAATTAAACTAGGCCTATCAGGCGTGAAACTTCATCTTCCCCTTACTTCACTACTCTTCAGCCTGATGCTGGGTGGTTGTGGCATGACAGGCCTAAATCCGGTGGCAACTGACAATTCCACTGAGCGAGATCTGCTGGTTTGGTGGTCTGAGGGGTATTACCCTGAAGAAACAGATGCCATCGAGGCCATTACAAGGAAATGGGAGAAAGAAAGCGGTAAAAAAGTCGACCTTGTCTTTTTCAATGATGGAGAGATTTCACAGCGAGCAACACAAATTTTGAATGGAGGTCCTAAGCCAGACTTGATGTATGGCTACAGCGTGGGAGACAGTCATGGTCCAACTTTTGCCTACAAGGGATTTGTGGTGCCAACCGATGATGTTATCAACAAATTTATTGACGATTACTCCCCGGGCATCATTGAAAACATTACGTTCCTCAATAAATCTTCTGGACTTCGCTCCCCTTACTCTGTACCACTATCCGTTAGCTCTGCATACATTCACTACTGGAAAGACCTTCTCCAGGAAGCGAATAATACCGAATTAGACATCAGTATTCCCGACACTTGGAATGAGTTCTGGACATTCTGGGGGGATAACCAGCAAAGAGCTATTGATGCTGGGTTTGTAGATATCAAGGGGATCGGCCTACCCATGGCCAGTTCAACATCAGATACCCACATTCTATTTGACTTTTTCCTTGAGGCACACGGTGCGAAAATCCTTAGCGATGATGGCAAGCTCATGTTGAGCGATGCAGATGAAAGAAGTAAAATTATTGCTGCAATGAAAGATTATATAAGCTTTTATAAGAAGGGATGGGTCTCGAAAAAAGCGACTGAATGGGGAGATGTAGACAACAATATCGACTTTCTCAGCAGCCTATCGTTAATGACAGCTAATCCAACACTTTCAATTCCAGGGTCTCAAACAGCCGACGAAGTCGCTTATTATGAAAGAATAGCCTCTGTTGGATGGCCGAAGGGACTCGACGGCGAACCTGTCCGTACAGATATTTCTGTCAAACAAATGTTTATTTTTGATGGAGCAAAGATAAATGAAGCTAAGTCTTTTGCACGACACCTGATCAAGCCAGAAAATCTTTCTCGTTACGTGGAAGGATCCCAGGGAAGGTACTTACCAGTTTCCATCAGTATTCTCGAGAATCCTTTCTGGAACGAACTACGAAACACCCACATACAGGCTTCAAGAGAAACGGTCAATAACTACAAGCTTGCCTATCAAATATATAATCCCGCATACACGGAAGTGAGGCGACAAAATATTTGGGCCCAGGCAATCCAACAGGTTTGCGAGAATGGTATCCCAGTTGAGCGCGCTGTAGATAACGCCATAGATTCCATTGAATCAATCTTCAAAAAGTGGGAGCGGTCATGAAAATGCGAAATTATTCATGCACGGAAATTCTCATCGTTTCTCTTTCTATAACGGGGTCCATCGGACTCATCACATACTATGGTGAGACTCAAAACTTGGGTCGTGAGGCTTATCAAGCTCAAAAAAATGTGCTGACGTCTCGTGCCGATTTATTTAAGAACGCCAAAGAGAGTTTAATATCAACGATCATCAATCACCTTGGAGATCCAGAATTTCAAGATCAAACTATCAAAGTTCTATCATCCAAACGTCGCTTCCGTCCAGGTACGAACAATACTCAAACCAAACTCACAGGCAACATAGACACCAGCAAAATATTCCAGCAAAATATTGCTGCGGAAAGTATTTCCATACTAACTCCTGGTGCCATTTTTTCCCTTTCTACAGATATTAAAAAAGTCGGACGCTATCAACCTGTTCAAAATACAACGACGTACATTGATCCCCAAAAGTCAGTTAATAGCAGTCTGAGATTCTTCAAAGATCCACTTTCAGGGCGCCCCACAACCACACTGGCATTTCCGATTCGCGATAACACAAATAAGCGTCGAGGCTATTACGCAGTTGACGTCAATCCAAAAACACTTTATGAGTCTATGTTCACTCCTGGAGACGTTCGCGAGCTAGACCCTCCTGAAAGGACATTGGCGATTGCGTATACATCCTTAAGTCGCACAACAGAAATTTATAACCCTAATAATGCCACTGAATATCCTGCGCTTAAAAGTGAAGGGATTACCAATGCCCTTAGTAATCGCAAAGGCACCTATTTGTACCTGAATCATGAGCAGAAGCCGGTCGTTGGCGCATATCAATATATTCCAGCAGCGAATATGGCACTTCTCGTTGAAAGAGAACAAGCCATTCTGTTCAAAAAGGCTCGTCAACGTCTAGTTTCTATCTTGTTATTTGGAGGCCTAGCATCTTTGATCGCCTTCGCATCTTTGAAGTGGTTTAAATCCTACCAAAACACAAAGCAGTTGATTGACAATGAAAGTTAACCTCGGACAAAAACTATTTACAAGCTCGAGCATCAAGCAAAAGCTTAAATTCGTCAAGTCACTTCAATTCACATTCACAACTCAGATTACTTTAGTGATCATATTGCTATTTTCTGCAGGTAATATCATTATTTTTCGTGCCACTTCGGAACGCCTGATCCGCAATACGCACCTCAGAAATCGAGATCAAGTTATGGGCTTGGTGGGAAATATCAATCAATGGAAAGAGTCAACTATTTTGTTGATGAATGGTCTCAGCAAACTCCCTGGAATTGTTCAACTTGATGACAAACAAATCTCAGCATCCCTCAATGAAATAACACAACTTACCCCTGATCGAGTGTGGCGTGTCTTTGATATTAATGGCAAACTTCTCTATACCAGCTTCAAACGTGAAAAGTCCTCTCATCAGAAACGGTTGCTTGAGCTCAGGCATACGGCATACGATGGTTTTAAGAAGGCAAGTCAGGGTAATTTCACCTGGAGTGTGGCATATCAGCAGGCTGGTTTTAAAACAGAAGGATGCTTAAGTGCCGATCAACCCATCTTCAGTCCAAATCCGGAAAAATCATCAGAGGTTATTGGCATCCTTAGCTTTTGCCTGCCTTTGGAGAAGCTTGGTTCTGCCATTGGAGTTGCTGGTAGTGATCAGTTTAGGAATGATGAAAACCTCAAGTTAAGCACCAGATCGAATGATCAGTCTGAACCGAAAGCGTCTCAGGATTATTTAGAGTTTCATCGTGGAGACTACAATGGTCGTGTTACGTACCTAATTTTTGAGAGTGGTAATATTGTCTTCCCAACCGCAACAGATTCTCGATTTGTCAGGATTTCAATCCTTTCGCCGAATCGATTATCGACAACGGCATGGGGGCGTCTCAATAAGCTGATCACAAGAAGAGGCAACTTCAACACATTTCAAGAAATCAATCTTGATGGCATTCCTCTTCTCACATTTGCCATGTCTTCATCTGCAGGGAATTCCGACTGGATTGCAGTGAATGCCATCGACAAAGAGACAGTTTTTGCTCCACTCAATCGATCATTAAAATCATTATTATTACTTCAACTATCAACTTTATTGATCACAAGTATTGCAATTTATTTTGTTTGCCGTCAGTTGACACGGCCATTGAATCAAATCGTTGCCCGCATTCAAGCGCTCAGCAGTTTGGATTTAGAGCTGAGCAAACGCTATGCAATTAACAAGGCTTGGATCAGCGAAATCAATAATGTTTCTCAAGCCACCAACCGGCTTACACGAGCAATTGAATCTTTCTCTCGTTACCTACCACGCGAAGTCGTGAGGTTGCTGCTTCTGGATGATCGTACTGCGGAGCTAGGTGGCAATTCAGAAAATATTGCTGTGATGTTTACTGATATTGAAAACTTTACGTCCTATACAGAATCAATAGAGACCCAAGAACTGTTCAGTTATCTGAATGAATATTTCACAGAACTTACCGAGCAAGTTCTAGCCAGCCGCGGAACGGTCGACAAATACATCGGAGACTCTCTGATGGTGATGTGGGGGATGCCAACACCGCTGCCGAACCCATGCGAACTCGCGTGTGATACGGCGATTGCCGTTCGCAACGCGAGCAATAGACTTCGTGATGAGTGGTCTGTTCGAAAGTCACCTCTTAAGTTTGACACACGTATTGGCGTCCATTTTGGGGAAGCTATTGTTGGCAATGTTGGATCTGAAAATCGATTTAACTACACAATCGTTGGTGACACAGTCAATTTGGCTAGTCGCCTTGAAGGTGCCAACAAGGAGTTCAAGACGAATATTATCGTAAGCGAAGCAATTCTTATACAGCTTGCACAGGAAAATGCGACCCACAAATTTGCCTTCAAAATGATCGGCAAAATCACTGTGAAAGGCAAGAAAGAAGAGACGTTGATCTATGAGTTATACGACCATCGATCGTCTTTGCGCGATTGCCAGATTGAAGCTTTGGATACTTGGAATCAGATCATGAAAATTAGGATCGACCAGGGTTCCAATGTCGCACTAGAGCAATTGTCTGCTCTTAGTGAGACGCTGCAGCTACAACCTTTGCTGATTCAGCTCAAACAACAGTTAATGCAGACTTGCTCCACGTCTGCTTGATTAGCGATTACTTGAACGCTTCCGTACGACCCTTGGCGTTGATCGGCTTTCATAAGTTTCCTCAACTGTTTTATCAGTTCCATTATCAACAACCTCAGGCTCATCATCAGGCTCCTGTTCTGCAATAAGACCCAAAACCATCGAAGCTTCGAGCTGATCTTGCATATCACCAAGAATCAGCAATGCTTTCAACACCAGTTGAGCCCGCGGAGCCTTCGGCAATCCTGGACGAAGTTTCTTGGTTGTGGTCCAGAGTTCCAGTGCAACTTCTTTCAGCAGTTCGTGCTCAGCGGCCATCGCGTCGATCCGTCGATTTCATAATCAATTCACCATACCGCCGTAGGTCCCAGGTTCCAGACATGTCCCTTGATCAGCGGGGACGCTTGCCGGTCTGTTGGTTCTGTTGACCAGCGACTTCAACAGGATTGGAAGGGCCCTTCCAGGACCCATGAGTCATTTGGGTGATAGCACTGAATCTGGCCCAGTCACCGCAACGGGTATCAAAGCAAACCCTCTCCAGCACTGTAGTTTTCAAGAGTCGTCAGTTGCGTTGGAGAGTCGAGGAGAGTAGTTTTATCCCGAGATTTATCCCGAAGCGTGCCTCGGCAGTCCAAGAAGCAGCCTTGGGAGAGAGCGCTGCACGCCACGGCGCATTGGCGTGGATGGGGCCTGTCTGAGCACTACGGGAAGGTGCGTCTCAAGCTGCAGTTCCCACCAGGCGCTGGTATCGCAAACGCTTCAGCAACGCTTCCCTATCCCTGGGACGAGACATCCATTGGCCCAGTTCAAGGCCTACTGAGCCGCATCTACGGGCCGGTCATGGAAGGCGGAGTGACTCTCATGGCAGCCATCGCCGACGTGCTCGCGATCAGCGATCACAAAGCCGAAGAGGTCGTGACCCCATGGCCCGGCATCCTCAAGGCCTTTCGCCACTACAAGCTCACCCTCGGCAACCGCATCGCACCGAAGACCTTTGAGGCCAGCTACGGGCGTTACCTGAACGTGGCCCTGCTGCGCCTACAAGGCCGCAAAGCAGCCCAGACAGGCAAAGAGCTAATGGAGAAGGTTCTGACCCATCCGAGGCTCAACCAGAAGCCAGGCAAGAAGCACGGCGAGGAACTCAAGCCTTGGATCGAGATGCCGAAAAGCCGGCTGGAGTGCTGCCTGGCACTGAAGAAGTTCCTGGAATACGCGGTAGCCGAGCATCGACAGCCGCGAGCGTTCCTCATCTCTGAAAAGGACTATCTGGAGGTCCGTGGCGCAGATTCCAAAAGCAGGAAAAAGGCCGTTCTTACTGACGCAGAGGTGCTGGAGCTGATCCGGCTGCTGCCGGAGGCCTGGGGAAACGTCATCAAGATCTGCCGGGTGTTTGGTGTCCGCTCCTGGGAGGTCGCGTTTATCGCCCGAGTAAGCAACGACGATGGCGAGCCCCAGCTTCGTGTCACCAAGGGCAAGACGTACAACACCCGCGGAGGCGTCAAGGAAGAAACCGATCCACGCTGGCTGGAAGCAGTTGCAGTCGACGGCACCAGTTTCGATCTGGTGGAGAACTGGGACCAGCTCAAGCTGCCGCCCACTGTCAGCGGCAAAACACTGGGTAATGTCCTGCGACGCCTGCCCTACTGGCAGCAACTGGTGGCTCAATACAAAGCCAAGGGTGAATGGCTCCGGCCCTACTCATTCAGAGACACTTTCAGCGTTCGGGCGCACGGGATCGTGCAAGACGACTCTGATCGCCGCGGCCATGGGGCACACGGTGGAGGTGCATCACCGCAGCTACCGAACCTCTGAATGGAGAAGCGTTCGAAAAGCCTTTGCGGAGGCGAGCTGATAGAGCTGAAAATTAATGGCCGCACCATTAACAACGTCGGGTTTTTGATGCGTTATTTTGGAGCAATACTATTTTCGATAAATAACGTAAATTGCATTCAATGCGCGCATCCAAGATTCATTCAAAAACTGTATTAGTTACAGGATGTTCTTCAGGTATTGGAGAAAGCATCGCCAATTGTCTGCGTGATAGTGGTTGGGATGTGTTCCCAACTGCTAGATCGGGGTCGGATCTCCAAAGGCTGCATTCCAAGGGCTTTGATGCCTTGTACATGGATCTGACAGATTCAATATCTATTGATGATTGCGTATCAAGTTTGATGCGAAAAACGCCTTCAGGGATTGGAGCAATAGTAAATAACGCTGGAATTGCAATTCCTGGAGCCGTTGAAGATTTATCTCGCGATGATTTGCGGACTCAGTTTGAGGTAAATGTTTTTGGATTACAGGAGTTGACAAACAAGCTTATGCCCACATTTCGCGCCCAGGGGTGGGGCCGAATAGTTAATATTAGTTCAATTTACGGCGTTCTCACAGCGCCAATGGTGGGTGGTTATTGTGCCTCCAAGTATGCACTTGAAGCCCTCTCTAATGCCCAGAGGATGGAGCTTGGCAATAGTGGCGTTGCATTGAGCCTTGTAGAGCCTGGCCCTATCCTCTCAAGTTTTCGGAAGAATGCTTATGAAAGCTTGCACAAAAAAATATGCATAGAAGACCATTTTTACAATGACTACAAAAAGACTTTGAGGCGCAAATTAGGTAGTTCTCAGAGAAATACAAAGTTTACCCTGGATCCTAAGCATGTTGCAGAGAAAGTAACTCACGCGCTAACAAGTGACCATCCAAAACGAAGATATCTAGTAACCTACCCTGCGCGCGTTGGTTCTTTAATGGCGCGAATCTTGCCAGACTTTGCAATTGATTATTTTATGAGGAAATCTGTGAATTTTTAGATACCCTTGTTCTTCCTTTGATACTTTTGCAAATCCAGCCTTGCGTAATACCGGTTAGGATTGATTCCTAGAAATACAGAATGCTTGAGCGACATAATCGAAGCGCTTCTATTGCTGCATCAACTGATTTCTTCGTTGGCGCAGTTAGACCTTCAGGGATCACCAGATCATTTTTGGGGTTTAAGTGCACTCTTGCTGAGAACCAAGTCCCGCCACCACTAACCGATGCACGGCAAATAGGTTCCTGCTGATCCGATAGTTTTCTCTCAATTAACCACCCGTGAACACTATCAAGCTTTTGGAAGCCTTGTGCCATCGCAGGGACGCCTAATAGAACCATTAACAGCGATATCATCCTCATAGGAACAGGTAGTTCATAAAGCATGTGGGCTTCAGAGTACATCTAGATGACGTCCAATTCGGCCCAACGCTGCTGATGATGCCATGAGCAGTGCCTCAGGCAAGGCACTACCCACAAGCCGGCTAAGCGCAGGAGGCAATAAAAAACCCGCCATTGCTGACGGGGCCATGCGTTCGGTATTGAGTGTTTATCAAGCAAGAAGTGTTATGTCTTCAACAGTTAGCTCAGGCTTTCCTTTCAAGATTGCCACAAGACCTCCTTCATCACTATTTCCCCAATTCTTGTCAGAACCGTTTCCATCAAAGTAGAGCCGACCCTTCTTCTCAAAGTAGACAAAGTCGTAATCATTCTTAGATAATTGCTTTAATTTCTTCTTGCGCTTAGTCGATGCAAAGCTGATATCGGAGACATTCTCCAACCCAGGGAACGCGACAGCGCTGACGGCAATTGTGTCACCTTCTGATGCATCAAAACCGATGATCTTGTCAGCAGTCTTCCTGGTGTAGGCTTCAAGGCTGTCAAAAGTAAAAGCATCTGCGACGCTAGTTCCTTTTAGTTTGCCCTTGCCGCGAACCGATTCAATGATGCCGCCCTCAGGCTCTGGGGTAGATGTTGATGCATCCCAAATTTGTCTCAAAGCGCGCTGATCTACATCCTGGAACCAATCCATTACTTTACCGCTGGCATCCCTACTCTCATATCCCATTATCGTGTACTCAGTCATATCGTTTGGTCCGTCAACTGCCCAATCTCCATCATCCTTGTCCCAAGGATGTTCAAGACCGAGTAGATGACCTAATTCATGAATAAAAATTTTTGACCATTCGGATTTTTCCCATTCGTCATGCGTGTAATTATCGGGATTGTCATGGGCATCAGGATACTTGCTTCCATCAAGACCGCTTTGATATGTCATTGATAAATAAATATCAGTAATGCCGTCCCAGGGACGAATCCACCAGCCATTAACGGCATCCGCATTAGGAACGGTCGTTAGCTTTATTTGTGTGTCTGAAAGCTGTTCATATTCCACCTCGTTAAGGGTAATATCAAATTCCCTGTTGACTCTCTCCATGGCTTCACGCATTACTTTATATTGCCATTCAGCCGGCTTTTTAGTTATAGTTTTCACGTCCTCTTGCGCTCTATCATCCCATGCTGTGTGAGGCTCTCCTCCTGGTGATATATATATGTTCAGGATTAAGTCGCTGTCGACAACAGACTTCATGTCGTCAATTTCGCCTTGAGACATAATTAGCTCAATTGGCTCAATCTGTTTCATTGATAATTTGCAACATACAAAATATTAGAATTGACTTACGCCGAGTCAATCAATGTCACTATTTCTTGATATTACCCCTCCTAGAGGAACAGTACAATGCGGTATTTTGAGGCATGGGTCAGACGTGACTGCCAGAAGTGTTCCCCGCTGTTGCGCTGGTGATGCAGTGGCAACGCAAAACAGGCGTTTTGGCCTGTTATGTGCCATGTCTCGTTACCGCCCAAAGCCAGACGAACACTCGGAGAAACCAGGTACATAGCAGCGAACTTCTCGTTTCGCGTGTTCGGTCCCTTGGCGGTTTTCACCGTCACGGCCAGGTCTGTTGGCTGGCGATAGTTATTTCGTCTTCAATTCAGCCTCAAATGTCTACCGAAGTTCGTAACTGGGCCATCGTCGCCAAGGCAATGGAAGCAGCTGGTGCCACATCAAGTCAGATGTATGTCCGCGCCAAAGCATTGGCACAAGGCAAGCTCGACCCCATGCCCACCAGCGCCCCTGAAGCTCCATACAGCATTTCTGCAGCCTGAGTCATCACCGATTGATTAGCAGCCTTGCCATATCAGCAGGGCTGTACTCCTTTACGTATCTCTAATGACCAATCATTTCTTGTCAGTTGAGCAAAGGTTTCATTTGGAAGCAGCCTTCAGAGAGATCGATGGCTGCGAGGACATTGAAAAGCTCCGTGCTCTTACGAAGCAGATCATTACTGCACAGGAGAATGAAAAGGCATTTGCTCGCGAAGCGATGCAGCAGATCCGCAGGGAGATGGAAGCTTCTGCTCAGCAGCGGTTCGGATTCAACTGGGGCCAGAAGTAAAAGCTTGGATTCGCTTCATCAAGTCAGTGACTTTCGCCAGCTTCCTTGGTGGTCCATGTAAAAACTCCCGCCATTGCAAACAGGGTTGCATATATACGTGAGAGGTTTTGTCGTAAAATTTCGGGAGGATAATCAATCAGGCACTCAAAAATCCGGCCAAGCGGTTATTCCTCATGTCTCATTATCTGAAAATTTCCCAACTAAAACTAATTTTTAATAAATATCCTATTCGTTGAAAGTCTCAGTATGAAGCTGGCCGAGGAGGCCCTTCGCCAAGAAGAACGCGGAGATCAAAACTAACACGAGTTGATGATGTCGTATTGATTTTAGTTCCATGGCTGATATTTACACCGTCAAAAAGAAGCATCTGACCAAATTTCATCGTAATGGGCTCGTGATCTTCAGCACCTTCTGTCCCTTCAATCCAAAGAGAATTATCTCCCCACACATCAGTCAATGGTACCCAAACATTAATCTTACCCTGCTCAACCCCAAAATCCCGATCGCGATGAAAAACGCTGCTTCCTAGTCCGCTGTAATGAAAGCGAAACGAAGGCGGGCTCTGGAAATTAGCAACACCACCAATTTCCTTGTCTAGCACATTCAGCACAAACGACTTATAGATTTCCAGAATGGACGAGAACGACTTAGCCAACTGATTGGCGGTTGGACTGATATTGCAAGTCTTGACTTTATTCAAACGATGAATTATCTCAAGTTCCTGGACTCCCAAAACCTCGCAAGCCCACTTCCTGAAGTCATAGCGGGCTGAATCGTACTCTACAATGGTTGGGTTCATTCTAATAACATATTCAAAATGTGCCAAAATTAGGCTAAACTTTGTGAAAAAACGGAGTGAAGAATATTGACGATATATTTTGGAATATATCGTTTGCAAGGCGAATGAAGTCTACCGGATAGCCAAGCCATAAATGTCTAAGAGTCATTGGCTGCGGGGCTGCAAGAGGCTCCGCAATCAAGAACATTGCGATGCGTGTCTTAATACTTTGACAGCAAGTGTAGCCGCTAGTCCCCTAGTTATGCAGACCAAGTGACAATCACATCAAGTGACTTCAATTAGATCTTCAGAATTAATAGCAAACATCTCATCCTGTCAATTCTGTAGGAAAAATTTTTGCGAGCCAACAATTACAAAGCAGTCTATCAAGATGCCAGATCAAGATTGGGCAGGTCTTTGGTAGCCGCGAAAGTCACCCACATCACTGCAGTGCCTTTGCCAGTGTTTCCCATTGTGTGAGGAGGAGTTTTGGGACCAAGAACAAAGGACTCATCCGTTCCCCACGATTGACTCGTTCCATCCTCCTTAGTTAAGGTCAATTCCCCCTGTTCGATGTAGCCAAGCAATGGCGTTGCATGAGTGTGAAGGGGAAAAGTTGCACCTTCCTCAAATTCAGCGCGCACCAGACGCATTTCGGCTTGACCGGAGGGATAGTTAAACGTATCTCCCTCAATAGTTGTGGATGAACTGAACATATCAGTAACTGTAATTGGTTCAGCGCTGGCAACAGCTGGAAGCACAAAAACAATTAGGGAAAAGAGCGTTGTGACAATGAAATTTAGCATTTTAAATAAATTTTTTTCACATTAACCTGATGGCCGTCCACTCGATTGTTGCCATCGATACGATGTAAAAATTTTACGATTTATGTAAATTGCTTGCCATGCGTAAGCCCGAAGACGGTTGGCTATCCGCACAACTTTCTATAACCAATAATTCAGAGGTCGCAACAGGTGAAGAAGAGACCATCATTAGGCAGCACGGGAAGCCTCAAGCTTGCTGCCGTACTTCGTTGAGCACGAAACTAAGAGTGATGGCGCAATTACAACTGCAGCCCAAAAAATCAATACATTACGATTGTCCTTATCCATATTTACTTTGAGTTCATACAAACTAACAGCCAACACATTTTTGAACTGTCAGCTAGCTTTTCCCAGTTAATATCACCAAAAAATTCATCCCTTGTTTTATAAGGGTGGTCGTCATCTCCAATACCAAGCACATCGTCTTCCTCAACATCAGAAATCAGATCAATTATTGTCCTTACCAAACCATCTGGAGTTTGAAGTTTATCACAAATAGCTTTCTGCACTTCATGCCAAGGCAGAGTTCGCTCCTCGCCATGTTCAGAAACGACCTCAACTTCATCATCAACGTAAAGGTGATTGGCTAATAAAGTAAATGTGATATAAGTCGCAAAGGCTGCATCTGGAATATTAGTCCAATAGTTTTCACCGCGTTCGACAAAATATTCACAGAGAGCAGCTTGGCTAGAAGGGTGCTTCATTACGCTAGATAACTAGACAAGGATGCTGACATACATTAGCTCGGCAAAAATTATGTGCTGTGAAATCACCACTGACCTGTCCCTTGCGACTACGTAGCTATAGCCACTTCCCTAAATATTGCACTTGTGCTCAACGTCCTTGCTGCAATGATGTTTTGTTCCATGATCTTGCAACAAATTTGCAGCCACCCATTTGTTTAATAAGATGTTTTCGATCTGACTTAAAAGAAGGCCTTTCGATAAAGTTAGCAGCCTGCCTGTGAGATATATCAGTCTTTTCTACAAATGACGTCACCTCGGAGATGTACTCATCAACGGAGTAATAACCTTCTTGGTAAAGGCAGTAATGGATCGCATTATGAGATAAATAAAAATGATATGAACTTAACTGAGCTTTCGCGGATAGACAGGCGACTGAGCTCAACAAAACTGGTAGTAGCAGAGCAGACGTTTCATGCGCTCGACAGCAGTCGAACTGATTCTGCCGCAGAAATATCAGCTCACTCACGCAACCACCGCCAGAACCTTCCCAGCACACCGTCAGGGCGAATGCAATGGGCAGGCATGCTAAGCGCAGGAGGCAAAAAAACACGCCAATGCTGACGGGGCTGGTGAGTGTTTTCTCGGAAGATGGATTGGAGACTGAGGCTCTTTATTCCACAGCCGCAGCGGCTTCTACGCCAGGCCACATGGCAGCAAACTGAGAATCAGAAACGACAGCTTTTACGTCAAACTCTATTCCGTAGCCCTTAATCCAAGGGCCAAGATGAGCCCACACTTTACCGATATCGCTTGCTTCAGCGATTGCCACACCGCTGCCGCTGACTGGTTCACATACTCGGTACTTCAATTCAAATCCGTCGAAGTTGTCGCCAGGTGCTCCTGCATTGATGTAATCGGCAAAACCTGGGCATGACTCCCAGGATCCTTCAACGGTAGGGAAGTTCCAAACGATGAGGTAGTGCTGCAAAGGTCTGTAGAAAAATTTTTCCTAAGGTAGCCATAGCTGAACTTGAGAACAGCAAGTTGTGTGCAATTAAACATGGAACCTGACTGTCAAAAAGAACTGCGCTGGTCTCCCAAGAAAATTCAAAGGCTCACTCACAGGTGCCAAGCCACCATCCTGTCCCTCTCGACTCGTGTGATGAACAGGTCAATCCAATCCAGCAGCATCTAAGTCACGGCAGCTTCTCCTAGGTCTTGAATGCCGCGATACAGTCACCGCTTGAAGGTGTCAGGGTTGTTGGCTTGCAGTTCTGCAATAGGTTCAGCCAGTAGGAACAGGGCAATGCGAGTGTCTTGGGTCATTGGTCAGACGTGACTGCCTGAAGTGTTCCCCGCTGCAGACCTAACGACTAACCCAGCGCCAAAGCCTTCCCAGCACGCCGTCAGGGCAGTCCCGCAGTACGCACCTCTGCTGCATTTCCTTGCAGTGCTGTAAGTCGATTTCATCAGGCAGCGTCTCCAGCCCCCCTAAACCCTGCTGTAACCAAGCTTGGTTTGAAAGAACTTGAGCGGGAGGCCGAACGACTCCATCAGTTGCCGACACTCATCACCAACAGTGCCGTAGACCTCAACGCTGAAGCCATCTCCAAGCTCAGCATGTTTCTGCATGTACTCCTGAACAGGTGGGTTAGAGACGTGGGCGCTAAACGCCTCATCGTTGGCGTAAACCTCAGACCACACAAAAGCCAAGGGATCGTCTGGGTCCTGATCAAAGGTGTGGTGAATCATGCCCGGCTCAGTCGCCTGAACAGCTGCGTCGGTGATGCGGGCAAGCTCCAGATATTGGTCAACACAATCTGGCTTGACGTGCATTCGCGCCAGCAACATGAAGGGTGTGGACTTGTCGAAACTGGCCATTGGCTCTCAGGCGGTGCCTGAGTCTTCCATGGATTTAGGCAGGTGTCTGCTTATCTGACAGGCGGTGAACATCGCCGCCATCCGGTTTTGACCATTATCTCCCAAGCCTCAATGGCCTTGTGTCTAGCCATCCGTCGACGCGTCGCAGGAATCGGGGAATCAGGCGGGCGCCAGTAAAAGGTGCGCAGTGTCACCCACTGACCATCTGCTGTTGGCTCTTCAGGCTTGAACTCAACGACCTTGTGCTGGTCAACATTCACCAGCCATCTGTGGCCACGTGGTCTGTAGGTTTGGGGATTCTTGTTTTTCACACCATTAATTCTGACTTCGAAGAGATAGGAGCCATGGCTGCAAGCACTGCGGAAAACCACACCTGGGTCAGAGAGCCCCGCAAGAGCTGGCAATGGAGTAAGAGCTGCCACTGGTGCGATCAACGCGGTTGACGCGACACTGATGGCATGAAACGACTTGTCCTGATCCTGCCGCTTCTGCTCAGCGCCTGCACCACTCCGGTTGATTACCTGAGATGCGATGCCATGTTCCGCGCTAAGGCTCGTGTAGAGGAGCGCCTCAGAGATGCCGTCTCTGATCCTGCTCCTTCACAGGATCTGTTGAAGGTGACCGCTGATTTGAAGACAGAGGGCTGCTTCTAAGGCTCTCGCCCTACCGCCTCAGCGCAGGATGTTGCCGTGGCGCTGCCGTATCCCCGATGCCGATTGCTGTGAATACTGTCCAGCTCGCGTGACAGCACCGCTTGGTAAATCTGGTTCATGCCAGCAACAGCAGCACCGTATGCACCTAAGGCGGGTATGGGAGCGAGCTGATTTCTAGATCGGTGTTGTCAGCTACGCCAACCTAAGTACGACCAGGGCCATTACAAGGTTGTCGCGATACATCAGCATGGCGAAATCTGACTTCATAGTTGAGACTCCTCATGGTGCCACCATCCAAAGGACAGATGACGGCCATTTCTTGGTATGCGACTGTGAAAACCATTGCCGCTTCACAAGGAGCCTTTATTCTGCAGAGCAAGAGTTAGACGCCTTTGAGACGGGATTTCTCTTCCCTTACTCAACGGCCTTTCGCCAGGCTCGAGAGCTCTAGCCACTCAATCCCAACCTAACTCTTGAATTTATCCAACTTCTGGTAGGACAGATGCAGCAACAACAGCTGTCAGCGCCTAACAGACGACACTCTTGATTCACTGATGAAGTTGACAATTAACGGCAGCACAATAAGCGTACGCTTTAAAAGCGACGCGGTAGTAGCCAAAAGAGTCGCGGCTCACATCAAACGCCGCATAGAAGAAGACGACTGGCTGCCTTTTCAGTCAAAAAAGGAAGCACTGGAATCATGGCAAAAGCTTGGAGGTATCCGTGTTCAGGTGTTGAAGGCTTACTGCCTCATCTGAGTACCGTACAAGTCCACTATCGGCGCTTTGCAAAATATCTCACCACACACAATGCCAAGTAGACAGCTACGCCAACGTAGATCAAGCAGCCAAGCACAATTGCTAGCTGGCTTCCAGTGAAGAACAACCAACGACCCAGCAGCGCAAAAGCTGTTAATACACCGAGCTTTACGAGCTGTGGATACTGCGTGAGCGTGCTAATGTAGTACTTAATATCTTCTTGCATTTAAAAAAACTCCTAGAAATGCAATCAAGATAAGCAGGCTAAATAAACTACCTCCGCCTCCGAATCCAAGAATTGGAATTATAAATGGAAAGCCAAATCTTCCTCTCCTGTAGCTTCTTGTATAACCACCTCCACGCCGTAGCCCTCCTCCATAATTTGGCCTAGAGAATTTTCTAAAACTGCTTCCTCCAATTCGGCCGCCTCTTGCTGCATCTGCTGTAGAGCTGGCCATAGGCAAGGAGACCGCTATCAGCAAAGGAGCAATGAGCAACCCAGGCAAACGTTTTTTGTTGGTGCTCACCTCTCTTAAGTTCGTAGGTCTTGTTAAGAAGTCCTAGCAATGATCGAGTCAGGACTGGCTTGACTCCTGAGGCCTTGAACTCGGGGGAAGAAGCACTTGATTCGCAAAAGATTTTTAGGAGTCCAACGCGGGGCCGTTTCCCCATGGATCGTTGAAACGATCAGAGCTTTGTAGCGAACCCGTTTTGCCGCAGATAGCTGATGCCGCGGTATTTCGGAGAAGGGGTGGCGTCAGGCGCCATGAGGGCAGTCTCAAGACGCAGAACAACTGCCTCTTTTTTTGCAGCGGTCTTGTTAATTGGTGCGAATGCTAAACCGTTCCAATACAAAGAAGTCATCACACAGCTTCTGCAGAGCCCAAGCCCCCGTTCCATGGCTTGGATCGAGCTGCGCCTCGAATAAGTGAGGTGAACGCTTGGTAGCGGTAGCTACATAAGTATGTTGCCTCCGCAACGGCTTGGGCTGCAACTTTTGCCAGGAATTCCTCACCTACCCCAAGTCCATTACGTAATGTAACGAATACTTGTAAAGTAATGGCATGAGTCAAGGCCTGCCCATGTCTATTGATGCCCGATGCCAAGAACAGCGATCAGCCGCTGACCGCATGTTTATGGACTTCAAATACACCCACCCTGGCTCGAAAGAGCAGATACAGGCCTTAGCGACTCTCAGCTTCCTCATTGGCATGTGGGCCGATTTTCTCACTGCTGAGGAAAAGAGAATGGCTCAAGTGTTGGTCCTAGAAGCAGGTCACTCCTAAGGGCTAGGCGTCGACCACTTTGGGCGTTCCATGCAAGGGTCTTAAGTTGCCTCAACGTCGGTATTGGTGCCATTTGTGTCGATAGCCTCGGCAATTGGTGAATGGCATGAAGCTGTGCGATGAGTGCGGCGTGCTAAGTGAGGCCAAAAAGCTTGGGCGGCCAAAGATTTTCTGTAGCAGGAAATGCAACGACAAGGCTTGGCGTCGGTCATCCGAACCGACAGGTCCAGATCAAGGTTTTTAGTTTTCTGCCGTCTCTTACGGAGCTGCGAGAAGACGGACAACAGTCCCGGGGGTAAGAGCCCGGGGATCTTTTCAAAGACACACCCCCTATGGACCAAGCCGAAATCAACAACTGGCAGACCATCGCCGAAAGCATGGAAGCCAAGGGCGACACGGAAAGTTGGTTCTACCTCCGCGCTCGAGCCATTGCCGATGGCAAGCCAGACCCGATGCCCAGCGTCTCAGAACTGATGGGAGACAGTGCTGCGTAACGGCCACAAACACAGTGACGCAGGACAGTTCAACTGATCCGGTGAGACTCGGGCCGTGCGGCTTGTTATCCCCACTGCTGAGATGGGAATGGGTCGCGACGAGACAGCCTTCGCCGCGTCCAAATGGAGTCCTGCAATCTTGAGACTCAGCCAGCTAATGAGATCGGAGTGGGACTGGCACACGGGCCTTTGCTCCTTTGCCGCTGCTCAGCGTCTTCGAAGAGCGCGCACATTCAGCAACGTGTTGATGGCCGCCAACGTAACCAGACAGGTGAGGCAAAAATCCTTGTGATCCATGGGGCATTGAGCAAGCCCCGAACATTGCCATGTCACCGCCGGTAGGAATGGTGCGTAAACCGGCCACGGAAGTGAGATGCAAACTGCGCATCCAGTTGCGGTTGCACAACCATTGCTCGCAACGCGTTCAGCGCACCAACAGCTGAGGCTTGCTGACCATCGCGTTCGGCTTTCGCGGCTAGCCGTTGATATTTCGTCGCTAGCCAACCCACCATCTGCTGAAGCTCAACCGAGTCCAAGGCGTTCGCTAGGTCACTCTGCGCAATTTCTATGTCACGCAGACTCGTTCGCCTGCTGCACCCCCACTTCACAGTCAGCTGAGACGCAGCATCAGTTGGTGGAACACCACTGCTGATCAGCTGTAGAGCCTCGTTACGACGTTGCTGGCGTTGTTGGCGTGTAGTGATTGCCATGGTGTTAAGAAGAGATTTATTGGGTCAGCTACTTAGTGGTGATGACACGGGAGTTTCGTAACCAGTGGTTGCTGCTCCTAGTTTGTAACAACAGCGCCAGTCGTTAGTGAGTAGCTAAAAAAGCTTCATCTTCAGATTACCCATGAATACTTCCCAGATGCTGATCGCATTTCTTGCTTTCGGTGCCTCTGCAAGTTCAATCGTCGCTTGGCGTTTTGCCGCGTCCAGGTTGTGGAGCGACGATCAATGATTCCTGTATCCACAATCGTGCTGACGAAACTACTCAAGCCTCTGAGTGCCCTTGCTGTTTGGCGTGACGGTTTATTCAGATCACGTAAAAGATTGGTGGAGGATCGCAGTTGATTTTGGTGCGGCTTGAAGCATTTGTCTGGTCAGGTGGCTGATGTTACCCGGCGCTTGTAGGGGTGCAAATCGCTGAGGTTGACTGCGCTGCGACGGATTTGAGCCTATCGGTCTTGCTGGCCGGTTTTCACTCCATTCTGACTTGTAACAATAGCTACAATTGCTGACTATTTGTCTTAGACCAAGGACAGCGACAAGGAGGAAAAGATGCTCAACGAACTGCTTCTCACCACCACCCTGTGCGTTGCCATCGTTGGCGCTATGGCTCTCTTCTATGGAGAGCTTGAGCTGCTGCTGCACGACCATTAGTTAGTCAGCTCCTGATCATTCACAACAGCTCTGCACCAGTGAAGGCTTCGATCACTTCTGCTTCCGCAGCAGCATCGAGGTTCATGTCAGCGATGGTGTCTTGAATGATGCCCCTTGTGATGGCGAACCATTCCTTGCGTGATGCTGAGCGTGGCCAGGCGTCTACTTCAAGGACTGGTGCTAGTGAGACGTGATCAAGGATGTTCGGCATCGGTATCGGTATCGGGCGCGTCTCTGAACGACTTGCGTTCTAGATCCACATTTTTGACGGTACTTAGCCATTATAATGTTAGGTATTGCATTCTCATGAAAGAACCTTCACTCAACAATGACGACAATTTCCAGATCTTTCTTCAAGGTCGCAACAAAAAAGCTAAATATTTAGAATATAATCTGTCACTCTTTTCGAAGGGTACGAATAAAATTGAATTAATCAGTTATAGCTTTGATGGTGATACAACAATTCACTTTGCTAAAAACAGAAAAGACGCAAGAAAGGTTCATTCAACACATGATGTTGATTTAATTTTTGATCAAAAGAAGGGTTTTCTCTATAGGAATCGCAATGGAGCTGGCAAAGGGTTTGGAAAGAAAGGTGGCGTAATTGCTCGTCTTAGCAATTTGTCAAATATTGATTCAAGTGACTTCCTATTTTCTAATTCCAGTGATAGAGATTTAGGAGAATCATATCAAGGTTCAGATGAATCTACGTCATCTGATTCTTCTAGTACCAGCTATGGCGATTATAACTATGGATATCGCGGGCAAAGTTATTCTAGATTGTTTGATCCCGAGAATAGCTTTGATTGCGGGCTTGATGCATTGTGGGATATGCAGACTAGTCCCTTCTGCACATTCTAAATAATAAGATCTTGTGGAAGGCGATTCACGATCAGGTCAGCCTGAATAGGAAGCTGACGTTTGGGCACTAAAACGCGTATTTGGGATACATACAGCTTGGCTTTTAAGAGTATTATAAAACAGCCAGTTTTACAGTAAACTGTAGTCACCGCAGCGATGGTCCTAGCTTTCGTTCAGACCCTTAGGTGAGCCTCGATCAGCTTGTCATTCAAAGTGCTGGATAAGCATTCGAAACACCCCATAGGGCGAGAGCTGTGATGCAAGCAAAGACGACAGCAGTTGAAGCTGCCAAATCAGCTTTCTTCGACTTCTGAACAAATTGAAGTAAGCGAGCCATGGTTTTAATGCTTAACCCCCCTGTCATGGCTCAGCAGGTCTGTTTGTTCCATCAATGTGAGTAAGCCCGCATCAATAGTCGGCACATGATGTCGTTGTAGCCGCAGCTGCACAGGCAATTTGAAGCTCACTTCCGTGGGAGCCACTCGCATAAGCCGTTCCGGCGCTGACATTCCATTGTCACGATCTAATCAACTGAACAGTGGCAAAACCTTGGGATGCCTATCAAATGGCTGACTCCTTCTTCGTACTTCCCATGCAGATGTATCTCGCGGATTGCGTTTTTCCTGAGATTGAAGGTCAACTGGCTGCTTACAAATGCTTCTGTGAGCTGTGGGATTCAGGAGAAATAGCGAAGCTAGACAACTTTGATGGCTTTGAAATGTTGTTCCGCGTCCACGCACCTTGCGCAGGCCGAGTAACAATTTTGTTTAAGGCAGAGAGTGATGCTCAGATCTTTGAAGCCTTCGCGCCATGGCGTCCTCAATTCGGCATTGAGATGGACTTCACTCCTGTAATCCGGTGTCAGGATGTGGTCGAACGACAAAAAGCTTTTCGCGAAGATGTCCTGAGCAGTGCGTAGGTAAGGCAGTACTGGAAAGCCGTACGGGAGAACAGTGTGCAGACCAGTCCACCGTGCTATCGCCTTCTAATGACCACTAATTTGATTAGTTTCGCTAATAGATAGTGCTAAGCAATTTAGGCCCAACTTATCTGGCGCTAAATAATGAAGGCGATCTGAAGAAACCTACGCTGTACTACACAAGAAGGACCCGTATTCGTCTTAATTACGTGATCTAACCGTGCTGCTGTCGATATAAATTCCATGCATCTTCTTGTCCATGCAGTCATAGAACTTTTGAGAGAACTCAAGGTCAACGCTCGCGCAGAAGGCATGTGCCCTGTCAGCCACCTGCTCAAACTTCTGCATTGACAGGAAGACTTGCTTGTCGCTGGAAGAGAGCGCAGGTTCTGCCATGAACAGCATTGAGAAGGGCAAGACGAGAAATTTCATGACGTCAGTCTGGCGCGGGATATCCGTAGATTAGTAGCAATGGAAAGCGTACATTGCTGTTTGGCGTGACTGTTTTACATCACCTAAGCCGTTAGAGGAAAATTACACGTTACGTTGATGTGGCTGAAAACTTTTGTTTGGTGAGATGTGGTACGACATCCTCCGAATGAGCAGGCTTAGACCAAAGGAAATAAGGTTTTACCCATGACGATCCACATCACCAATGCCCAATCGCTTGGAAATCTCATCGTTGAAGGTACACACAGGCCGTTTCGTGCTTTGGCCTGCCCTCTAGGAGGTATCTCTCGTAAAGTTGACTTTGTGGAAGTTTTCGCTGAGAAAACTTTCAGCGCACCGGATCTGCCACGGCCACTTGCTGGGAGGCATACGTTGCCGGTGGGCTGAGGCGCATCCCGAAGACGCTGGTGCTTGCTGCACAGGTCTAAGCAGCATTGCGAGATTTGCGATCGCGATACGCACGAACCCTGCAGGTCTCCGAACAGTATTTCTTGGCCGTTCCTTTTTTGTTGGCAGCAAACTCCTTGCCACAGCATTCACAAGTGAGCATCATTTCCTTGTATAAAGAATCACCTTTCATATCCTCTATACCTTCTTTTGTTTTCGTAACCGTTACGTTATCAATAGAAGGTTTGAAAGGTATAGAAGCTGATAATGCAAACAAGGGAAGGACTGCGTCAACTGGCCGATAGAGATTTGCAGGTTTGCCACCGTCAGATCCCAACGCAGGCCGGTTGCCGGCAGGCTCAATTAACTTCTTCCTGTTGAGCGAATCCAGTACTTCTTGCGCCTTTACTCTGCCGTGTGGTGACAGATCAAGGGCATCTGCAAGATGCCGAGCATCCATTCCACAACCAGTGGCGTTGTAGTGATGAGCCATATCTCTAAGCGCAGCATATTGGCGATCTGTCAAAGCCTCTATCAGCTTCTCAAGCGCACTCTGTACTGCAATTTCCTCACCAGTTCCGTGGAGGAGCCAGTCGTGACCGTCCTCAATCTGCTCAATTAGAAGATCCTGTGGTTTGCCACCACGTCCTTCGGTGTTGAGTTTGACGCGGCCATCACGCTTAGCTAACGGGTTTGCATCATCTGCGTTGGCCCAGGTCAAGCTGATCGTTTGTGAAACTGCTGCAGGTAATGCAGTTGTTCCACGAGAGGACATCGAAGCACGACCGCCTGCTGAATTTCGGTTGCTGTGATGAATCACGACCAAGGTCGCACCATATGGCGCAGTCGCTTCCTGCAAATCCATAAGCGGGCCAGCGTATTGCGAATCTGACTCCACAATTCCCAAATTATTCGTACATTTTGCATAGCTATCAACCAGGATAAGCATTCCTGGATACTGCCGACATAGCTCAGTTATCCGGTCAATACCATCCTCATCTAAATGAAGAGGACAACCGGTGTGATACAGCTCTTTGATGCAAGAGTGCATTGCGCCATCGGCATCTAAAAGACCGGCTAAACCCAGACACTCTGCCCAATCTGGCTCTGGTTGATCAGTCCCAACTATCAAGACTGGTGGGCAGGGACCAAAGAGCTTGCGACCAAGAAACTCATCTTCACCTTTGGCAAGCCTGCCAATAACCTGGCTTATCAGACGGCTTTTGCCGACCTTTGGTAATGCAACAACCAAGTTGGTCGTTGATTTGATAAGGATGCCATCCCACAACCAGGGAGCTTGACGTCTTGATAATTTCCCGCCTTGGCCTATTGGCTTTGCACCTGGAGCCAGTCTACGCCTTGCATCCCAAAGCAATCTCTGTAACTCCGCATCCTTAAAGCTCGTTGGGAAGCCGGTCGCTACGTTGCGGAGATGGATGAGCCGGTGTGTCGTTGGGATGCTGGTGTCGGCAACGATTATGTCGGCCTTCTTACTTAATTCCTCAATATATTCTGCAGTGCTAAGAACCAGCGGCTTGGTATTTTTTGCGGATCTATTCGTGACCGTAGTAACGGGCTCATCACGCTTTCTGAGTGCGAGCTTGAGATCTGTCTTGTAGTCATAGCCTGGCTTAAAGCTTGAATCGCGATCCAACTCCTTAAGAACAACTAGTCGTTCCCAGGCATCCTTGTTCTCATCCGGTTTAGACATCAAAAGGCCTCCAGCAATGAAGCTGTTCTTCCAATGTCAGCCGATTCATCTTGGCAATTTCCCTGCAGGCCATTAGCAAAGCAAGGTCTTGCCACTCGGGACTCAGTACCTGATCAAGGACCAACGGAGACGCTGGCTCCTGTTCCCAGTCATCTGGGAATGATGGTCTTTTCAAAGTAGACTTCATGGGAACCTGATTTTTGAGCCACCGCTGGCACGGTGGTTTTTTTATGCCTCGTCCAGAAGCATTGCGGCAAGGCCGTTCTGCATCAGGAGGCGAATTCCTTCTGATTTGCTGCATTCGTTGTCGACGCAAAATTTGTTGACTTCATTGAGCAGTTCATCGCTTAGGTATGTCGCAGCAATGTGCGGATACTTGCAACGCGGCTTGAATTTCATAAGATCCAATTTATCTTATGAGTCCATTTTGAGAGATGAACTAAAAGTGTCAACAATGGGCGAGAATTACCCGCCCATATGATGATTCAATCGTCTTCTCCTATCGCCTTAACAAGCACTGCGCACATCAACGCATCAGCTTCAAATACCACCTTCTGCGCAGCTACACGAACTTCAGCAAGATTGCTGAGTGCTGTTGGATAATCGCAGTCGGAATAAAGAGCTTCAGCGATGTCGATGTTGTCTTCCTGTAGAAGCTCACGCACCGAAGCACGAAGCGGGCGGGTGTAGAGATCAGCGGACATCACTGGCCTCCATGTCTTCTCTGATTTCAGATTCAAGTGCGTTGTAAAAATCCAGATCGAATGTTCTGTCTGGATCGCAGTTGTGAGCCATTGAGTCCCAGTGGCCGCCACGCAGGTGGCAGTGAAGCGTGTTGTCTCTGCTGATTTGGAGATGAAGTACCACCCAGCACTTCCGATCCTTCCTCGGAATCAAAACGGAGATGACATCACCTTTGACCTTGTGACTGGTGCCATCCGGCAACTCGATCACATCAAGCTCGGACATGAGTTGTTCAGGCATGGGCTCTGCTCCCACGGCTGTAGGTCTCAACCGCCTCAGCAGGCATCAAACGGAAATCGGTGAACGCCTGGCTCGCACTGTGGACATGCCACTGAAGGGTGCTGCTGGTACTGAGGCCAACCCATCGGTAGTCGCGGCCTTCCTTGAAAAGCGGGATCCGATGACGCCGGAGCTTTCGCAGCGTTTGTGGATGAATGCCAAGAGCGTCAGCGCACTCCTGGGTGGAGACCCATTGGGTCACGGCAGCGTTGGTTGCGGTCACAGCATCTCTGTGCTGAGCGAGCTTCAGGTCAGGCCGTCCGCTAAGCCATCCCTTCGTCTTCGCCGTCCTGTAGCTGTTTCCGCTTGCGGCTTGCTGCTTTACTCCACCGATTGCGACCTGTCAGAAACACTTGCCCAACCAAGCCGAGAGAACCGCTGACAGGGCTACCTCTCATTTGACTAACGCAGGGTCGTTGGGACCTGGTCTGCGCTGCTTTCAAGATCGGACGGCTCCGACCTCGCACTAAGAACTTAGGGGTCTCATCAGCGCCTGTCGACTGCACAGAGCCGCTCCGAGCGATTTATCCCGAGATTTATCCCGAAGCTGATTTATCCCGAAAACCAGGTTTGCCGAGATCGCCTGCAGTGAAATGGTTAAGGGCCCTTCCAGGCCCCATGAGTCATTTGGGTGATAGGCATGACTCGCCTGATTACGACAACATTGGTTTCAGGGCTTCTCGGAGAAAAGCCAGTCACAGCCTAATCCCGTAGGCAACCCTTGACGACCGTCGACAACCAAACAAGACTTGTTTGTCGGAAATTTGTCGGAAGAGCGTGCCGCGTCGCAATCTCAGCGAGATGCCCGTGTGGGAGATGCGGCTGGTGTCGATCAGCAGCAAGTGGCCCGGCTGGAGCATCACCAACGACAAGGGATACGTCTGCATCCGATACCGGGTAGCCGGCCAAGCGCGGGAGCAGGTGAACCTCCCCAAGCTCCGTTATCGGGAGGAGGACGAGGAGGCGGCGATCAACTGGTCACGCCGGCTCTACAAGGTCTGGAGCGCAGCCGAAGGGCAGCGGACGCTGAAGGAATGCCTGGCGGAGGTGAAGGGCAGCAGCGACGTTCCCCCCGAAAGGGGGGATGAGGTCACCTGGGCCGGCATTGCCGCGGCCATGAAGGAATCGAAAATTGAGTTCGGCAAGCAGATCAAGCCGCAGACCTGGAAAACCAACTGGGAGCCGATCCTCAATGAAGCGGTGAGGGTGCTGGGCCGGCGCAATAAACCTGCCGATGGCTACGAGCTGCTCAAGGCCGTGCTGAAGAACTGGGCCCATGCCCCAACAGTCCAGAAGGAATGTGGCCGGTATCTGGCCCGGTTCATGGAGTTCGCGGTCCGCCGATACAAGGTCCCGCGCTCCTGGCTCATCACCCAGGCCGACCGTGACGAGCTGTGCCCCAAGCGGACAAGGAAACGGAAGAAGGCCGTGCTGGAGGACGCCGAGATCCTGGACTTCATCGATCTGGTGCAACAGGAGAACCCGGCCTGGGCAAACCTGTTCCGACTGCTGGCGCAATACGGATTACGTCCAGTCGAGATCCAGCACCTAACAGTGGAGCCGGACCCGACGAGCAAGACCGGCGAGAGGGTCTTCTATTGCTCCTACGAGAAGGTCGGCGGCCAGGAGGACACCGAGCCGCGGTATCTCCGCCCAATGCACTTCCGGCGATCGGAGCACGACAAGCCGGTGCAGTGGCCGCTGGTGGAAGCGTGGGAGGCGGGGACGTTGAAGCTGCCGGACCTGAAGGAGTTCACCGGTCACGCCTGCAATCGCTACCTCCACAGGAAGCGCAACGGGAAGCCAGCCGGGCCGGTTCAGCAGCGGTGGAAGGAGCTGATCGATAAATACGCCGCGCTCCCGACGAAGGACTGGGTTCGGGTGTATTCGCTGAGAGATGGCTTCGGAGTTCGCTGCTATCGGGAGGGGCTGGAGAAGACGGTGATCGCGGATGCGATGGGGCACTCACTCGCGGTGCATGAGCGCAGCTATCGGCAGATCACAGAGGCGATCAAAGCTCGGGCCTTTGAGTCAGACGCGGAGACGATCCCGTTGCCCTGACACCACATTTGGTGTCATCGGTAGGGAGATTGCCTGACGATCGCGATCAGTGGTGTTAAGTTAACTAGGTGAAGTCGGGAACGCAGCATCACGTCTGCGCCGAGGGATCGAACCGAAAACGTCATCCAAGTTGGATGCAAGGTCCTGATCGGCCCATCCCCACTCGCGTCGAGATGTTGACTCCCAAGGGAGTCGATCGTCGGTACGCCGAGCGGCAAGTCCGCTACTTCACCAAGAAGCGCGCCCGTATGGACGACCCCGACTTCCGCATCGGCACCCTTGAGCAGGGCAACCCCGATCAGAAGCGACGGGACAAGCTGCGGAACTTTTACGCAGCCCTCCAGCGCGAACTTCTGCATCACGAGAACTGGGATGGCACCCCCCGCACCTAAGGGTGCGAGTTATCGCAATGTCGATTGCGTCAACAAGACAGTTCGCTGAAGCGACTGATCTTTGCCCAGAAACCATTCTTCGGATGCGACGGGACCCGAACGGCCCGTTCAAACAGCATCGGGACTGGCAGTACGTCGGACTTGGCACACGCAAGATCCGATGGAACAAAGAGCAGGCAATCCAGAGCCTGTGGAACTACAAACACCAGCCGAGCGAAGAGGTTGAAACCTTCTCGCGTGACTGCTCGCCACGTCGCTGAATCGGAGCACCCCTATGACAGCGACACAACAAACCCCCGCTTGGTGGCGGGAAGAATTCAGGCTGCTTGATGAGTTGCCGTTGCTCCCCTGTGGCTGGGGGGCTGATTGCAAAGCACCGATGGTGACCGATTGGCCGAACCAATGGTTCAGCCTTCAGCAGGTTCTCAACTTCGACGGACTTCGCTGCATCGGAATGAGGTGTGGGCCAGACGCCGGGGGGCTACTGGTTCTGGACTTTGACGGCCCTTCCGCAATTCACGTTGCGGCAGAGCGTTTCGGGCACCTTGCCAACAACAGCAAGACCTGGACGATTGGCCGTGATAACAATCAAAGCCGCTTCAAGGCCGTCTATCGCGTGCCTCAAGAACGGTGGAGTCAGTGCACTGGCAAAACCGTCTTAAAGACTGCCGACGGCGAGCAACTGGAGTTTTTCTTCGGCAGCGGCCAGGTCCTTGTGGCAGGCGAACACGTCAAATCTGGAGGTCATTACTCCTGGTTGACGGGCAATCCCGACACCATCCAGCCAGTGCCGGATGAAGTTTGGGCGATGTACCAGACGGCCATCAGCGAGTGCAGCTCCCCGGCCCCTACCAACTCAAGAAAGACTCATGGCCTACGAGCCGATGGTTGGGAAGACTGCATCCCATGTCCCATCTGCGGGCGGAAGGAACCGGACTGTCGTATCAGCAGCGATGGCCAGGCGATCCTTTGCCACATAGGCAAGCGGTGGGCTCCACCAAAACTGGAGCTACGCGAAAAGATTGAACGGAATGGGAACAGCTGGATTTACTCCGGCGACAAAACCACTGCCGTTGGTGAAGCGGCCTTGTTCCGACTGGATGTGTCGCAACACGAGTTGCGGAAACAGAAAACGGTCAAGGCCGGCGAAGCATTGGCTCGGATGACTGATGAGCTGGGGGAAACCCCAATGCTCAACGTGAGGAGCCAGGGGATTCACTGCAAAGGACGAGAGTTCACTGCAGACGAAGTCGAAAACCTTTATCTGTACCTAAGTCGTGGCGAGTTGAACTGGCCGAAGCGGCTTACAGCAGACACCTTCATCACCCTGGGCGCTGATACTCCGTTTGATCCGGTGCAGATCTACATCGGAAACCTGAAAGCAAAACCGTTGCCAAACGAGCAATGGGAACGCTTGGACCAGTGGCTGTTCAACATCGACGACGCCATCACCGCTCGCTTCATGCAGCGTTTCGCTGTGGCAGCGATTGCCAGGGTGTTTCAGCCAGGCTGCTTAGTCCGGCAGGTGCCAGTTCTCCTGGGAGCCCAGGGCATCGGCAAGACACAACTTGGACGGGCCTTGTTCAGTGATCAGTGGTATGGCGACGGAATTAGCTTTCGCATGGATGTCGACGATGTAACCCTGATGGCGCTCTGCTGGGGGGTCGAGTTTGCCGAATTTGATGGCTTCACTCGCAAAACCAGTGCAGAAAGGCTCAAGGCCTTCATCAGCCGAACAACCGACTTATGTCGGCGAAAGTACGGCAAGGGCACGGAACGAATCCCACGGCGCTCAGTGTTCTGGGGAACAGCAAATCGATCGCCATTGGTTGATCGAACTGGCAGCACACGCTTCTGCTTGATTCCGCTCGGTGAAGAGATGCTCCCCTACGAACGTGTTCGGCTTGGCCGTGATGCGTTCTGGGCCCGGGCCTTGGCTGCCTATCGAGATGGCTTCCAGTGGTTCAGTACTGAATCAGAGCTGGATGAAATCGTTTCCCGTAATGCGGGTTACGACATGCCAGACCCTTGGGAAGAGTTGATCCGAGACATCGTGCTCAGGCGATCTGGTGCTGCATACATCGAGCTCCAGGACGTTTATCGCGAATTGGACATTGGCGCTGAACGCCAGAACGGCCAAAACGCGAAGCGCATTACTGAGCTGATGGCAGACCTGGGATGGCACAAGGCGCGAAGACGCATCGACGGGCAACGGGTCAACGCATTTTTCCCGCCATTGACAAGTGGCCATCCCGTCCAGACCCGCTAACACCACTTGTTCACTCTCTTACATACTCCCTATCTCTTCTCTATTTATTGAAAAGAGGTAGGGACAGTAGGGACAGTAAAAACGTCTAAACCCTTCCAACAATCACACTATGTCTTTTCACCATTGCACTATCCAAGAAATTTCGTCGTACTTAGATGAATTATACAAAGACAGCCCCGAACACACAGATTTAATCCAAAACAAGATCAATGAATTACTCGGGGGATTACTTAAACGCTTTAAATCAGAAAGCAAACCTCAAAACATAGCGTTGGACTATTCTGGCGCAGGGTGCTGGAAGTACAAAAACGCAAACATCTGCGGTGCGTGGGATTGTGAGTATGAAATTTGGATATACAAAGTAGAAATTTTTCAGCCTCATTGCCAATCCTGGGAAGGATTTTATGAGTCGTATCATTGGACATTCGGTAATGCTATTCACCAAATAGATTGGATAACTGACAAAAAAATCTGGACGCTTACAGCCAGTTCATAAAACTCCTCAGGCCAGGATAGCACTGATACTCCTGGCCCTTTCTTCGTAATCAAAATTGCGTCAAGTCAGTAGACGGACTCAAAAAGTATCAGCAGCTACAAATAGTAGCGCTTGAAGCAGCTCAAATATGGCTTGACTCTAATTTGTCTTGAATAAGCGAACCATATGTGAGTCGTTGGTAACCCGGCTGACTCAGGAGTCTTTCAGTGCCAAAGCGACTATCACCAGAATTCGTGGCTTTGATGGAAAAGCACCATCCCAGAGCAACAACTTCTGTTGTGTTGATGCCACAGAAGACCTCTCCGAATTCAGGGGATTGGTCGAGATTAATGGTGCTCAGTATTGCTTCATTGCACAGATCAATTCCGATGATCAGCACCGTGCGCGATTCATTCCTGCCCAGGAAGTACTTGAGGAGCCCTCAGGCACACCACGCAAGACGCAAACGATCATTCAGGAGATGATCCTTGGCCGCAAACGTGGGGTAATGCTGATTCCCGAGCATGAAGACGATGCGGTTGACGTGATTGCCGGTTTGGTTGAACAGGGATTTCAAGATCTAGCCGCACAGTACCGGCATTTCATCATCGGCCAGTTGGAGAAAGCAAAGGGAAAGTCCTGAACCTGTTCTCCCCCTCACAAACTCACACAACATATAGCCTCGACAACAACGTAAAAACAGGGCTTATGGCCTTACACCTTAATAGATGTGTAATCAGATACCGCAAAACTCAGCGAGGATCCGACAAAACCGATTGTGCTAAAACCGGCGTAATCACATGAGCCAGCTCTGAACTCCTGACTCACATCCCTCTAGAGGTCTTAACCGCTTCCATATTGTTGAAAGTGCTGCTCCTGAACCTTCTGCAGCAGCAACTGGTGATACACAGGATTCCTAACGAAGGCTCTACAAACACCTCCAATGCCAGCTGACAATACTGATCAGAAGCTCAATCGAAAGACCCTGCTGATTGCTGTGTGGGCCTCTTTGCTGCTGTTTACCTTGTTCACAGCTGGTTGACCTAATGGCTTTGAAGCGGAAGCCGAAGAAAGCAACGCTCTTGATAGTTGCTATTGCCTTATCCATAGTGACTTGGTTGATTGAGTCATTCTGATTCAGACGTCGGTCAACCTTGTGGGTCCCACCAGCCGCAGCTTCTGCAATCCTTGTTCTGACTGCCTATGACGAAAAGTTTTGGATGGTTAAACCATTTTTGATTAAACATACAATCGATACAGCATCGCCAAACGAAGCAAGCAATGATTGCAAGTGCAAGATGCAACAATCTATGTATCGAGGAACACTTATGAGGAACGTAAATCTCAGCACAGACCAATTAATTTGGGGAGCGGTATTCGTTGGGTGGCTATTGGGAATCTCAACGATGTTGCTCCTTGGCTACACACCAGACAACTGTTTCATCTCCAACTGAGACGACTCAGTTATCAATTCGATCGACGAAAGCAGTCAAAACCTAATTACTAATCAAATGTCGATCTCGTCTGCCAGAGGCGCAATATCTATTACGACACTCAATGCCTGTGGACTCGATGCCCGGCATGTGAGTTGACGCCAAGACCGCACATCCAATCAAGCTGGCGAATGGCGCTCACCAAAGCGCCGGGGTTCTTCTGCTGCTTTGCCTGGCCTGCCGCCGCCATCAAGTTCTGGATTGACCAAGCCAGCATTTCGTGCCGATCTATGCCGGCCTCTTCGATGTCGTCTTTGATCTGAGCCCACGCTCTCTTGATCAGCTTGTAACCCTGCGCTCGGCTGAGCCCCCACGTTTGTCTCGCAAAGGCAAGACAAGACGCGCTGTTTTGACCTTCAAGGATCAGTTTTTGGAGCTGACCAACCCGTTCGGCGGTCTCTGCTGCGGTGGCTCTTGCCATGGCCAATCAGTCTCCGTATCCAGCAGGTGCAAAAGGAGCTGGCGGTTGGTGATCACGATCAGTCCGCCGAACATCGGCACCAAAGAATGCAAGGTCTCTGGATGTTGGCGATGGGTAGACGCAAGAACTGTTGCGACATGCTGAACATCGGAAGTGATCATTCATCCAACAGCGCAGTCAGTTGTGCTCTTAACTCGTCGGCTTTTGCCTGCTGCTCCAATTTCGACCCGACAATCGAACGGATGTCGATGTCCAACTCCTCGGACTTACGAGCAAGGTCAGAACAGTGCTGACGAACTTGATCTCTGTATTTCTCCTTCCGCATCAGCCCAGGCAGCTCCGTCGACCACATCCAACTGATGTACTCCGGGCTAGGCCCGCTACGAGTCAGATCAGAATCTCTGTCCCTACACGCCAAAAGGTGATCCAGTGAGCGTGAATAGTCGTAAGGCTCAAGCCGAAGCCAGCCGAGCTGAGGATGGCACTTAGCAGTTCTCATTGTCCAAGCCTCCGGCCTGTCAATGGACTAACCCCAGCAAGGGAAGCACGCTCTCGATGAAGGGCAGCAGCCTGATTTTGAGCGCGAATCTTTTCAGTCTTCATCCCCAGGGCCTGTGCGCGCAGACGGCGAGCTTCCTTTTCCTCTTCTGCTCTGATGTGGGCATCGGTGCCCACACCTAAGTAACTGGCGAGCTGGGGATCGTTCTTTGCCAGCAAAGAACGCAGGGTTAAAGATCTGGCGATTGCAGCGGTATCAATGGATTTGCCATAGGCCCTCTTGGGCAGCAGGTTGTCAGCCCCATCAATCTTCTTGATTCGTGCCTCAATCGCCCTGGCCTGGCTCTCTATTTCGGTTACAGACTGGTGGGCTTTAGCCACTTCCTGATCGAGATCAAACATTGTCAATAAGTCGATGGATTGACGGATTAGTCAGTGGACACTCAGGAACATTCGGCAGATCATCATCAGGAGTAGATTGATCCCGCTAGATGCGTAAGCGCGACTCACAAAGTTTTCGCACCTCTTTGACAGTCAATGGATCTCTGACAGTCATTTAAGCCTCCAGAGTGACAATCAT
This sequence comes from Synechococcus sp. A15-28, assembly GCF_014280175.1. Taxonomy (GTDB): domain Bacteria; phylum Cyanobacteriota; class Cyanobacteriia; order PCC-6307; family Cyanobiaceae; genus Parasynechococcus. Next base: position 377,372 of record NZ_CP047931.1, on the reverse strand, counting down.
ATTCTAGCCATCATTTGAACAAAATAAGCTCAAATGCAGAGCTTTAGGGCAGTTTTGCCATTAAAAAAGCTCCTACAAGCGGAGCAATGGCGCTAAATTGAATGTGCAGGGGTGCTCCTTGCAAACTTCAGGCAGGGAAGGGGGCATGTGAAAACTGTCCCCTTCTTTATGCCTAATTGCAATTAAAAACGACTTTACACAATTCTGCTTACGTCACCCAAGTCGTAGAGAAGAACTGTCTTCAGGGTTGGCGGCAACGTAATGACCAGTCGTTGCAGATGAGCTGTGGCCAAGAGTTGCCTGCAAAACAAAAAGGCTTGTCCCAGCGCGAACAGCATTCGTGGCATGCGTGTGACGACAACGATGCGGATAGAGCCTCACCCCAGCCTCCTTTCCCCACCTCGCCATGCGAGCTGCGACTGCCTGACGAGTCATTGGGCCCTCACGCCGGTCGCTCGGAAACAACCAGTCTTCAGGCTCGCCGCGGCCCAACGACTCAAACAGCTCCAAGGTTGCGACGCTGACACGAATCGTGCGGGGCTTGTTCCCCTTGCCCAAAAGGGAAACCTGACCGCCGTTATCCAATCGCTCAATGTCCTGCCAGCGGAGCCGGCACAGTTCAGACACGCGACAACCAATCAGATACGAACCGCGGACCATCACATAGTCACGCGCAGCAATGGCGGAGCCTTTTACCTTCGCGGCACTGATGACTCCCAGGACTGATGTCAGATCAGACTCAGCCAACGGCTTGGCCAACTTTGGTGCCGACATTCCTGTTCTTCGGGGGACTGGGTTCCGCGGCACTCCTGACACAGTTGATCGGGTAGGTTCCGCGGCCCACCGGTAAAGGGCGCTCACCGCACTGATGCGGCGGTTGAAGGAACGCGGTTTTAGCTCCCCTGCCTCCACCTGCTCACGCAAGGAAGAGACCCAGTCATCCACCAGCGCGGGATCGAGTTCCCTCAGGTGCATGTGTGGGTGGTTCTGGTCACGCCAGCGAGTGAAGTGCTGCAGCTCTCGCCGATAGCCGTCCTTGGTCTCCTGGGAGCCGGTGCGCGAGCACTGCTCAAGGAATCGCTTCAGGAGGAGCTTGTCCCCCCAGAGCACGGCGCCGGCGGCTGCCGCATCAAACAAGCGGCTGACGTAGGCCAAAGCCTCCGCCTTATCTAGCCCGGCAAAGACGGGCGGGAGCTTGTCGGAAGATTTGTCGGAAAGGGATTTTTCGGGCTCTGGCGTAATTGCCAGATCCGTTCCCTTGGGATGAGTTGAAGGGGCCTTACAGCCCCCATGAGTCAATTGGGTGATAAGGCTGACTTCACCCCATCTCCCCTAAGGGTCAGGCAGCAACAGGGGCTGCTTGACGGGAGAAACGAACGATGTTGTTCGCAGTTACGGGTTTGCTCTCACCGAGCAGGCTTCAGTCACCCTCCTCATGCCCCGTCGAAACCATTGCAGCCCCTCGTGAAAGGGAGAATGGAGCTGAGCGGAATCGAACCGCTGTCCGAAACACTGGTGTGGATCACCTAGTCCGGAGAACCGAACCCTGTCATTCTGACAGCAGTGGTGACCTGGAGCACAACCACGTGGGACGAGGACACCGTCTTGACGGCGTGGCTGTGCTGCCTCAGGGGTTGGAAGCACTGGGATGCGAAGAACTTGTGGCTCTAGGGGCCCATGGGGTTCAGCCCCTGCGCCGAGCCGCCGCCTTTCAGGCCGATATGGCCTGCCTCTATCGGCTGCATCTGCAATCACGCTTGCCCTTCCGTCTGCTGCGGGAGATGGCGGACTTTCCCTGTCAGGGCAGGGATGATCTCTATGACGGCATCCGCAACGCCCTGAATTGGGAGCGCTGGCTGCATCCCTCGATGAGCTTCCGGGTGGACGTGACTGGCACAGCCCCGGGGTTGAACCACAGCCACTACTCAGCTCTGCAGGTGAAGAACGCCCTGGTGGACCTGCAACGGGAGCGATGGGGAGAACGCTCGTCGATCGACTTGGACAATCCCGATCTGGCTCTGCATCTCCACCTCAACCGCGGTGGCGCTGTACTGAGCCTGGATGGCAGCGGCGGCAGCCTGCACCGGCGGGGTTACCGCGCCGCCATGGGCACCGCTCCTTTGAAGGAGAACCTGGCCGCTGGGCTGATTCAACTCACCGGCTGGGATGGCCGCACTCCCCTGGTGGACCCCTGCTGCGGCAGCGGCATTCTGCTGATCGAGGCTGTGACGATGGCCCTGCAACAGGCCCCAGGTCTGAATCGAACGTTTGGCCTGGAGGGTTGGGCTGACTTCGAGATGGACCTCTGGGAACGCGAGCAGGACAGGGCTCGCCAACGCCGCCGCTCCGATCTAGATCTGGCTCCCGTCCTGGGCTACGAGAAGGATCCACACGTTGCTGATCAGGCCCGCGACAACATCCGAGCCGCCGGCCTCGAAGGACTGATCTCCATTCATTCCGGCAGCTTTGAACAGCAGACCCTGCCGCCGGGCCCCGGCCTGTTGGTGTGCAATCCGCCCTATGGCCAGCGCATCGGTGCCGATGACGACCTCGAACAGCTCTACCGGTCGCTTGGATCCTTCCTGAAAGAGCAGGCCTCGGGCTGGCAGCTGTGGTTACTGAGCGGTAACCCTTCCCTCACCGGTGCCCTGCGACTCAAGGCCAGTCGGAGAATCCCCATCAGCAACGGCGGCATCGATTGCCGCTGGCTGAACTACGCGATCCGCTGAATCACTCGCGACCGAGAACAGCCCTCACGGTTCGGCTCAGACCCTCCAGGGTCTGGGGCAGGTACGGAGCTTTGAGCACCTGGCCGCCAATGCGCAGGCTGATGCCCGCCAGCACCAGATTGGCGCTGGCCAGAGCGAGCAAGGCCTGACTGAGGCTCAGGCTCCAGGTCTGCTGAATCCACAGCACGAGAGCCACCTCACCGGCCAGCAGCGCCAACAGCATCGACGTGCCACCGATGGCCATGAACAGCCCACCACTGATCAAGCGGCGCTTCTCCCGATCCACCTCCTGCAGCGCCATGCGCACATGCAGGTCCATCACGGATGCCGCCAACGTGGTCACCCGTGCAGCCGCTCCGAGTCCGCGGGGTCGTTGGGAATCCGTCATCAGGAGCGCCGCCCGCCGCTGAGCAACGAGCCGATCAGCACACCCACCCCGAGGGCCACTCCCACAGCCAGCAGTGGCCGCTGACGGACCGGGCGTTCAATCCGTGGTCGCAGGGTTGAGTTCAGCTCATCCAGCAGCTGCTCCAGCTGCTGTTCCAACGGATCAAGGCTGTCGGCCAGATGACGGCCGCTCTCTCCAGCCGAATGCATCAACTCCTCGAGCTGCTCACGCACCCCCTGGGGGGTCAACCCTGTGTTCTGCTCAATCAGCCGCACCACCTCGTCCATGCTGCCCCGGGTGGCTTCCAGAGTGTGCTGAGCCAGATCCGGCCAGCGGCGACGAATGCTCGGCAGGAGGCTGTCGAAGCGCTCGCGGAAATGGTGGTCGGAGCTGCCGTTGGGCTGCGCGTCCATGGCGGCTGAGGGAGTCTCCTTACAGGCTAGTGAGCGTGATCCATTGCAACAATCAGGGCCCAGGAGCCAACGGGATGCCAGTCACCGGATCCACCGCTGACGTGACCATGGCCCGTTATTCCCTGCTGCGCCACACCGACGCCCCGGACGACCCCAGCGGCTGTCATTTCGATCTGCTGCTGGAGGACGGCGATGCCTGCCGCACATGGCGCCTGCAGACGGTTCCATCACTCGGTGGACGCCCTCAGGCGGCTGTTCCCCTGACACGACATCGGCTGGTGTGGCTTGAGCCCCGCAGTGCCGCCGTCTCCGGCGGCCGCGGCTGGGCGGAGCGCGTCATGGCAGGGCACTTCCAGGGCCAGCTCCCGCACAACCCCACAGATCCAGTGGACCTGTCGCTGCTGGATGGCGACCTGCGGGGTCAGTTGAGGATCAAGCAAGGCCTCTGCTCGTTAAGGCGGACTTGAGCTTTTCGTGAGCTCCGCTACTTTCGGTCCGCTGACAGCCCCCGCTCCTGTTGGTTCACATCAATCAGGTCGGGCTGACGCAGTTCAAGTCGTTCGGTGGGGCGATGACGATCCCCCTCGAGCAGGGGTTCACCGTGGTGACGGGGCCGAACGGCTCGGGCAAAAGCAACATTCTTGACGGCGTTCTGTTCTGCCTCGGCCTGGCCACCAGCCGGGGGATGCGGGCTGATCGCCTGCCGGACCTGATCAACAGCGCCGTGCTCAAGGCGGGTAAGGCCGCCGAGACCACCGTGAGCGTCCGCTTCGACCTCAGCGACTGGCAGCCGGACGCCGCCGAAGACGGTCTCGAGGCGCCGGAGGAGGGGCCCTGGATCAAACCGGGGCAGACTGAATGGACCGTCAGCCGCAAGCTGCGGGTGATGCCGGGGGGCTCCTACAGCTCCAGCTACAGCGCCGATGGGGTGGCCTGCAATCTGCAGCAGCTGCAGACCCAGTTGCGGCGGCTGCGCATCGACCCCGAAGGCAGCAACGTGGTGATGCAGGGCGATGTGACCCGCATCGTCTCGATGAGCAACCGCGACCGCCGCGGCCTGATCGATGAACTGGCTGGGGTCGCCCTGTTTGACAGCCGCATCGAGCAGACCCGCCGCAAGCTCGACGACGTGCAGGAGCGGCAGGACCGCTGCCGGATCATTGAGCAGGAACTGCTGGCCAGTCGCGAGCGCCTGGAAAAAGACTGTGCCAAGGCCCGCCAGTACCAACAGCTGCGGGAACGGCTGCAGCTGGGCCGTCGCCAGGAGATGGTGCTGGCCTTCGAAGCCGCAGGACAGGCCCTGAAGGATCTGGCCAATCGCCAGCAGGCCCTGGAAGCCCAGGAACAGAGAGACGCCGCGGCCATTGCCAGCGGCAAGGAGACCCTCAGCAAAGCCAGCGCGGAACTGCAGACCCTGCAGGAGCAGGTGAAGGCCCTCGGGGAAGATCAGTTGCTGGCGGTGCAGGCCGAGCTGAAGGGTCTGGAGACCAGCGCCCGGGAACTGGAACGGCAGGCCGGCCGTCATCAGGAGGAGGGCCAGCGACTGCAGGGGCTGCGCCACGACCTGGCCAACCGCCGCCAGCAATGGCTGCAGCAGTCCCGGGAACTCGAGCAGGATCCCCATCAGGACGCCCTGGCCGCGGCCGAAGCCACCTGTCGAGGGGCGGAAGCGGCGGTGGAGGTGTCCAGGCGACGCCTCGGTGACGTGGCCGGCCGCTCCGGCGCCTGGCTGGAGGAGCAGAAACGGCGCAGTGGACGGCGCCAGGAGCTGCAGGTCGCCCTGGCGCCGCTCCTGGAGGAGCAGCAACAGCTGCAGGAGCGACTGCGCCAGGAGGCGGAACGGCTGGCGGAGCTTCAGCAGGAGCAACAGCAGGACGGCGACGACGAGCAGGCGGTGCAGCAGCGCCTGGAACAGCTGGAACAGGACTGGCAGGGCCTGCTGCAGACCCTGTCATCCGGGAAACAGGCGCTGCAGCAGACAGCGGACTCCCTGGCGATTCAACAGCGCACCCGATCGCGGCTGGAACAGGAGCAGACCAGGCTGGAGCGGGAGATCGCCCGCCTGGAAAGCCGCCGCGATGCGCTGCAGGAGAGCCGCGGCACCGGTGCCCTGCGGCTGCTGCTGGAGGCCGGTCTCGATGGCATCCACGGGCCGGTGGCCCAGTTGGGGGAAGTGGACGATCGTCACCGCCTCGCCCTGGAAGTGGCCGCCGGTGCCCGGCTGGGCCAGGTGGTGGTGGATGACGACCGCATCGCCGCCCGGGCCATCGAGCTGCTCAAGAGCCGCCGCGCCGGCCGCCTCACCTTCCTGCCACTCAACAAAATCCGCGCCCCCGGCGGTGGCGGCAGCGGTGCCGCCTTCGCCCGCGGGCCCCGCGCCGGAGGCGGAGAAACCAGCGGCGGCCTTGTGGGCCGCGCCGTGGACCTGGTGCGTTTCGAGCCCGTCTACGACCAGGTGTTCGCCTACGTCTTCGGCGACACGCTGGTGTTCAGCGATCTCAGCAGTGCCCGTCAGCAGCTCGGCCGCAGCCGGGCCGTCACCATCGACGGAGAGTTGCTGGAAAAGAGCGGCGCCATGACCGGCGGCAGCCTGTCCCAGCGCAGCGGTGGCTTGAGTTTCGGCCGCAGCAGCGATCAGGATGAAGCGGAACCGCTGCGCAGGCGTCTGCTGGAACTGGGGGAAACCCTGGCGGCCTGTCGCCGCGAGGAATCAAAACTGGCCCAGACGCTGGAGCAGCAGAAGCCCCAGCTGCGGGAGCTGGAGCAACGCCAGGCAGCCCTCGTCGCTGAGCGCAACGCCGCCCGGCGTAACCATGGACCCCTGCTGGAACGGAGCAAGCAGCGGGGAGAACGCTTGAGCCGGCTGCAACAGGATCAATGCGACCAGCAGCAACGACTGGCGGTGATCGCTCAGCAGCTGACGCCACTTCAGGAGGAACTGCTCCAGCTGGAAGCCGCTGAACGGACCAGCGACGGCCATGACGATGCCGCCGCCTGGCAGCAACTTCAACAGGATCTGGAGGCGGCGGATGGCCGTCTGGACGCCGCCCGCAGGGAACGGGATGCATTGCTGCAGGCCCAACGCGAACGGCAGCTGGCGATCGAACGTCTGGGGGACCAGCGTCAGACCCTCGAGGAGGAGGAGCAGAGGCTGCAGGAGGCGGTGCAGGCCCTGGCCACCACCCACACGAGCTGGCGCGAGCAACAACAGGAGCTGCAGCAACAGCGCAGCTCCCTGCAGCAACAGCAATCCGACCTGCAGGAGCGGTTCGGCGAGCAGCGCCGGGCCCGGGATGCCGCCGAAGCGGAGGTGGGCCGCCAACGGCAGGAGCTGCAGCAGGCCGAATGGAACCTGGAGCGTCTGAAGGAAGAGCGGGAGGGGCTGATCGAGGAGCAGCGCAGCGGCGCCATCCGGCTGCAGGAGATGGAACAGGCCCTGCCGGATCCCCGCCCCGAGATTCCCGAAGAACTGCGATTGGCGGGCCTGGAGGCCCTTCAGGCAGACCTGCAGGCGATTCAGCAACGCATGGAAGCGCTGGAACCGGTGAACATGCTGGCGCTGGAGGAACTGGAGGCCCTCGAGCAGCGGTTGGCGGAGCTCAACGAGCGGCTGGAGGTGCTCAACAGCGAACGGGAGGAGCTGTTGTTGCGGATCGAAACCGTGGCCACCCTGCGCCAGGAAGCCTTCATGGAGGCCTTCATCGCCGTGGACGGCCATTTCCGCGAGATCTTCGCCTCGCTCTCCGACGGTGATGGCCACCTGCAACTGGAGAACCAGGAAGAGCCCCTGGAGGGAGGTCTGACCCTGGTGGCCCATCCCAAGGGCAAGGCGGTGCGTCGGCTCGCGGCGATGTCCGGCGGCGAGAAATCCCTCACCGCCCTCAGTTTCCTGTTCGCGCTGCAGCGTTTCCGCCCCTCACCCTTCTACGCCCTGGATGAGGTGGACAGCTTTCTGGACGGCGTCAACGTGGAACGCCTGGCCGCCCTGATCGCCACCCAGGCCGAACAGGCCCAGTTCATGGTGGTGAGCCACCGCCGGCCGATGATCGCTGCAGCGGAGCGCACCATTGGGGTGACCCAGGCCCGCGGCGCCCACACCCAGGTGGTGGGACTTCCCGATGCCGCCTGAACTGGCAGAGCAGAAGCCCTACGTCACAATGGCGCGATGAGTCTGACCCCTCCCGCGAACGACGCCCAGACCGGGGTGCCTAGCGACCGCATCTGGTTGCGCTCGGAGCTGATGGGAACCCAGGTGATCACCCGCGACACGGGCCGGCGACTGGGGGTCGTCGGCGAGGTGATCGTTGATATCGACCGCCGCGAAGTGGTGGCCGTCGGACTGCGCGACAACCCCTTGACCCGCTTCCTGCCGGGCCTGCCCCGCTGGATGCCGCTGGACCGGATCCGCCAGGTGGGTGATGTGATCCTGGTGGATTCGGCCGATTCCCTCAGCGACGGCTTCAACCCTGAGCGCTACAGCCGGGTGATCAACTGCCAGGTGATCACCGAATCCGGCCGGCAGCTCGGTCGGGTGCTCGGTTTTGCCTTCGACATCGAAACCGGTGAACTCACCACCCTGGTGATGGGTGCCCTTGGCGTCCCCCTGCTGGGGGAGGGCGTGCTCAGCACCTGGGAGATGCCGGTGGAGGAGATCGTCAGCAGCGGCCCGGATCGAATCATTGTTTACGAGGGCGCTGAAGACAAGCTCAAGCAGCTCAACAGCGGCGTGCTGGAGAAGCTGGGGGTCGGCGGACCGAGCTGGGAGGAGCAGGAGCGGGAGCGCTACCGCGTCAATCTTGTGCCGGTGGAGAACCAGTTGAGCTCCGGCCAACCCATGGAAGAGGAACAACGGCGGCTGACCGCCGCCGACAGCGCCCGCTTCGAGCCGGAGGAGGACATGGAATATGTCGAGCTCGAGGAGCGACGCCGCGACGCGATCCCTCAGCGCCGGTATCTCGATGAGGAACCGGAGGATCCGTATCCCCTGCCACGCCGCTCGATGCCGGTGTCGCGCCGGGCCATGCCACCCCAACGGGAACCCATGGATGTTGAACCGATGGATGTTGAACCGATGGATGTCGAACCCATGGACGTGGAACCGATGGAGCGCGAACAACCGCCACGCAACAGCCGACCGGCAGCCGCTGAAGACGACCTCGACGACCCCTGGTGAGGGCGGTGTAATTCACGGGTCATCACTCGATTCCCGCGTGACGTCTCCGCCAGTCCGACGACCTGTGCGGCATTTACGGGCGGTTCCTGCTCCAACCCAGGATGATCGACCTGTCTGGTCCTCGCTGTATCGCGCTGGAGTCCTGATTCTGCTCAGTCTCGTGGCCTACAACGTGTCTCAGCCCGATGCTCTTGAACGCTGCGTTGACCAGCGCTACCGCCAGGTGCTGCATGGCCATCGACTCAGCGATGGCCAGATCCGTGATGACGTCAGCGTCAGTGAGCGCAACAAGGCCACCAATTACTGCAACGGCGGCACCGGCCAGCTGCACTGGCAGCCCTGAGGATCAACCGGCCTTGAAGTTTAGCGAGGCACTGTTGACGCAGTAGCGCTGACCGGTGGGGGCGGGGCCATCGGGAAACACATGGCCAAGATGCGCATCGCAGCGGGCACAGTTGATCTCCACGCGCACCATGCCGTGGCTCAGGTCCTGCTTGGTGGTGATGGCCTCTGACGAGATCCCATCCCAGAAGCTGGGCCAGCCGGTGCCCGACTCAAACTTGGTGGTCGAGCTGAACAGCGGTGCATCGCAACAGATGCAGTGATACGTCCCGCTGTCCTTCTTGTTCCAGTACGCCCCCGTAAAGGCCCGTTCGGTGCCACCGCAGCGGGCCACCTGAAACTGCTCCGGCGAGAGTGTCTGCTTCCACTCCTCAGGGGAGCGCTCGATCCGCTCGGACATCGGACATCTCAGTCGAAAAGCAGCAGAACCCTAGGCAGAGTCCAGCTGACGAGGCAGCAACTGACGCACCTCCTCCGCCAGCGCCGAAACAGCGCCGGGTTGTCCTCGCAGAGCCTGGAGATCAGCCCGCTGGCCCTGCAGCCGCGTCGGTGCTGCCAGCCATTCCGCCGCCTCCGCTGCGATCTGCTGCGGTGTGATGGCACCGACCCGCTCGGGGACCACCGCACGACCGGCACTGATGTTGGGCCAGGCCATCAACCCGTTGTTGCGCAGCCTCCACAGGGAGAGCAGCACGCCGATGATCCGCCGCAGTCCTGGCAACCGTGCCAACAAACCCAGGCCACCATCCCAGGCCTGCATCACCTCCAGGTGCTGGGTCGGCACGATCACGATCATCGGCACCCCCAGGGCACCCAGTTCCGCAGTGTTGGCTCCAACGGTGGTCAGGGCCAACTGGCACTGGCTGAGGAGACCATGGGCAGGGTGCTCCACCACCAGGTGAATGGGCGTCCCGGCCCGGGTGCGCAGCACGCCATCGCCAACATCCGCCACGGCACTGCTGTAGGCGCGGGCAATCGGATTGGCCGGTCCGGCGAAACGCAGCAACTCCTCGACGCTGGTGGTGGGCGCTACCGGCAGCAGGAAGCGGCAACCGGGGCGCAGCTGCGCCAGGCGATCCGCCGTCTCCAGCAGAAACGGCATGCCGATGCTCAACTTCGCCGGCTTGGAGCCCGGCAGCAAACCGATCCATTCCCCCTCGGGCAACGGAGAGGCCTGGCGGGCAAAAGTGGAAAGATCCGCCATCAGATCCCCCACCACCCGGCAGCGGGGCTGATAGCGCCGGGGCAGCTGCTGAAGCACCGCCTCCGACATGGCGGCGACGCGATCATTCCAACCGGGCCAGCGGGCCACCCACTCCGCATAGGTGATGTGCCGGTACCCCAGACGGGCCGACAGCAACACCGTCCAGAACTGATCCCCCCCGAGGAACACCACGACCCCACGCCGAGGCCAGGGGCCATAGCGCCCAGGGCGCAGGAGCAGGTCCCAGAACCGCCCCGCCGGGGTGATGCGCTCAAACAGGCCCCAGGGTCCAGCGGCTGCCCGTTCCTGACCCGTGGCGTTCGGACAGGGCACCAGCACCAACTGCAAGCTTGCAGCCGTTCCCGGCGTTCTCGGTCTCAGCGGAACGGTCGCATGCAGACGTTCCGCCAGCGGACGAACCCAGGTGCTCAGTTCACCGGGTCCGTTGGAGACAAGAACAACGGCAGGCCCGGGATCGTCGGTCGCAGGTCTGTCCAAGGAAATGGAGTGCGGATGGCGAGACTTGAACTCGCAAGGCCGAAGCCACACGCCCCTCAAACGTGCGTGTCTACCAATTCCACCACATCCGCGTGGTCGACTCAGCCGCTCGGGCTTTGTCGAGAAGCGATCATACCGACTGGGGGTCAGGGCCTAGAACGTCCCGGTCGTCGCTGATACGATCCGCCATCAGGCCTGAACTGCTGCGGGATGCCCATCGGCAAAGTGCTGATCGCCAACCGCGGCGAAATTGCCCTACGGATCCTGCGCAGCTGCCGGGAACTCGGCATCGCGACCGTCGCCGTTTACAGCACGGTGGATAAGGACGCACTCCATGTCCAGCTGGCCGATGAAGCGGTCTGTGTGGGTGACGCCCTGAGCAGCAAGAGCTATCTCAACGTTCCCAACATTCTCGCCGCCGCCACCTCCCGCGGTGTGGACGCGATCCACCCCGGATACGGCTTTCTGGCTGAAAACGACAAATTCGCCGAAATGTGCGGCGACCACGGCCTGACCTTCATCGGTCCCTCCCCCCACGCGATCCGTTCCATGGGGGACAAATCCACCGCCAAGGCCACCATGCAAGCGGTCGGCGTACCGACAGTGCCCGGCAGCGAAGGTTTGCTGTCCGGCACTGAGGATGCCACCGTGCTGGCGGAACAGATGGGCTATCCCGTGATGATCAAGGCCACCGCCGGCGGCGGTGGTCGCGGCATGCGTCTGGTCCAGAGCCCGGACCAGCTGAACAACCTGTTCAAAGCCGCCCAGGGCGAAGCGGAGGCCGCCTTCGGCAATCCCGGGCTCTACTTGGAGAAGTTCATCGATCGCCCCCGACACGTGGAAGTGCAGGTGCTGGCGGATCGCCACGGCAATGTCGTCCACCTCGGCGAACGGGACTGCTCGATTCAACGGCGTCATCAGAAATTGCTGGAGGAAGCCCCCAGCCCGGCCCTGGATCCCGATCTGCGCCGGCGCATGGGGGAAGCCGCGGTGGCCGCCGCCCGCAGCATCAACTATGAGGGCGCCGGCACCGTTGAGTTCCTCCTGGATCGCAACGGGGGCTTTTATTTCATGGAGATGAACACCCGCATCCAGGTTGAGCATCCCGTGACGGAGATGGTGACGGGCATCGACCTGATCGCTGAACAGCTGCGCATCGCCGGGGGCGAGCCCATCAGCGTTCAACAGGAAGAGATCAACCTCTCCGGCCATGCGATCGAATGCCGGATCAACGCCGAAGACGCCACCCACAATTTCCGGCCAGCTCCAGGGCGCATCACCGGCTGGCTGCCACCGGGGGGGCCGGGCGTACGGGTCGACAGCCACGTGTACACCGGCTACGACATCCCCCCCTTCTACGACTCGCTGATCGGCAAGCTGATCGTCTGGGGCCGCAACCGCGAGATGGCGTTGTCGCGGATGAAACGAGCCCTGAATGAATGTGCCGTTACTGGGATCCCAACCACCGTGGAATTCCATCTGGCGCTGCTGGACCGGCCGGAGTTCATCAACGGCGACGTGCACACCAAGTTCGTCGAGCAGGACATGCTCAACTGATCGCCTGGGAGCGCATCAACACCTGAGACAGCAATCCCTGCTGGCCGACGAGAAGTTCGCGCAGCAGGCTGAGCAGCCCGACCCAGATCACCGGCGTCACGTCCACGCCCCCGATCGGAGCCACAACCTTGCGGGTCAGCGCGAGCACAGGCTCTGTGGGCCAGGCGATCAGGGGCCAGGCACCCGCCGTGAGATCCACCTGGGGATACCAGGTGAGCACGATTCGCAGCAGGAACGCCAGGGTCAGTGCCGCCAGCAGCAACCCCAGAATCAGGTGGATCGCAGGAAGCACCTGAAGCAGCAATGGCGTCACAAAGCTCAAAGCATTGGGACCGGCATCGTAGAAAGCGGGTCCCGATCCCTAGGATCGCTGCGGCTTTGATTCCGACGGCACCGACGCCATGACCCCCTCCCTCTCCAATTTCCTGAGCAGCCTCGTTTGGGGAGGTTTGATCGTTGTGGTCCCCGCCACCATCGGCCTGATCCTGATCAGCCAAACCGACCGCCTCGATCGCAAGCTCTGATCCCTCTGGCGCCGCTCGTAGACTGGTGGTCTAGCGAGAGGCGCTTCCTTGGTTAACGCCAGTCTTAATTGGGCCAGCATCGTCGGCATCGTGCTGGCCGTCGGCGGAGCGCTGCTTTACTTCATGCGCTCGTTCAAGCCCGCTTTAGCTCGGGATTACGACGTTTTCTTTGCCGCCATCGGTCTGCTCTGCGGAGGCATTCTCTTCTTCCAGGGCTGGCGCCTGGATCCAATTCTCCAGTTCGGTCAATTCCTTCTGGCGGGCACCACGGTGTTTTTCGCCTACGAAAGTGTGCGTTTGCGGGGTGTGGCCACGGAGCAAGCACGGCGGTCTGCCTACTTCGATGACGAGCCGGCACCATCCCGAGATGGCCCCGGCGGCTTGAAAGATGGCTGGGATGAGGGCTACGACCGCTTCGATGAGCCTCAGCCCTTACGCAGACGGTTCAGCGGACGGGACGACCGCTTCGACGACGAACCCCTGGAGGAGAGCTACAGCCCGCGCCGCACCTCCCCCTCCCGCGCCGCCATCCCTGAACAGGCGGAAAGTCGCCGCAGCCGCAATGACGAGCGCCCTGAAGAGCGCTGGCCTCGACAGGACGATGAGCGCTCCCGCCGCATGGCCCGTTTCCGCGCTGGCGAAGAGTCTCAGGACAAGCGTACCGACTTCGGTGATCGCCGCACCCAACGCCAGGACCAGCGCCGCGGCAGTCGCCCCGTCGGTCGCACGGCGGTCGACTCAGCTCCGGAACCCCGCACCAGCACGGCCGCTCAACCCAACCGCCCCGCCGCTGAAGATGCCGCCTTCAGCGCGAAGCGACCCACGGGAAGCCGCCCGGCTCCAAGTCGACCAGCCCCCAAAAGTTCCCGCAACAGCGGCCCTTCATCGCGTCCCCGGGACAACAGCTCCCGCTTCGACGACTGAAGTCGGTCCAATCGCCGCTACTGCTGCTCCTGCTGGCCGTCAGCCTGCTGGGTTGCAGTGCCCGGGTTGAGAGAACTGGCAACGCCTGGATGAGCCGCAGCCAGGAGGATCCCGCCCTCAGCGGCGACGGGCGCCTGTTGGCGGTGATCACGCAGCTCCAGGGCCGACCGACGGTTCGACTACGCGGGGTGGACGGCAGCGACAAGCCTGTGCCACAACTCCGACGCCATCAGCCCCACAGCTCACCCTCCCTGAGCTGGAACGGTCGTTATCTGGCCCTGATCACCCAACGCGGACAACGCCGGCTGGCGGTGATTCTGGACCGTCTCAATGGACGTCTGCATCCACTGCCCCTTCCCGGCGGACGGGATCCGGTGCGTCTGAGCCTGGCGCCGGATGCCCGGCGCCTTGCCCTGCAAGTGGCCGACCAGGGTCAGTGGCGGGTGGAAGTCCTCGACCTCAGTGACCTGCTGGAGCCCGATCGTGCCGCCGGCCAGGCGCTCACCACCGCGCCATTGGAGGGCACCCAATGACGCCATTTCCCTGGCTGCTGCTGCTCTCTGTGCTGCTGCTGGGCTGCAGTGGGCCACGGCCGAAACCGCTGCCCGATCTCAATGGTCTGCTGCGACAGAGCGCCGGCAGCCGGAGGGACCCGGCCCTGGCGCAGCGCTGGCTGGCGAGCCTGACCCTGCGGGGTGGACGTGAACGGGTGGAACTGATTGATCTGGGGGCTCGGCAACCGGTGCCACTACCAGGACTGAATCGCGCTGATGCCCAGCCGATCAGCGTCAGCGTCAGTGCGGATGGCGCGCGACTAGCGGTGGTGCAGCAGCGAGACGAGCGCACCGAGCTGGTGCTCTACCGCCGCAATGTGGGGGCCGTGCAACGGCTGCCACTGGAGCCCCCAGGGGTGCCCCGGGCCGTGAGCCTCAACGGGGATGGGCGACGGCTGGTGGTGCAGGTGAGCCGTGGTGGGCGCTGGGAGGTGGATTTGATCCGACTGCCCTGATCAGGGCAGCAACCCAGCCCAGTGCAGGAAGGTGTCACCGCTGATCGCCTCGATCACCAGGACTGCTGCGAAACCGACCATGGCAAAGCGGCCGTTGACCCGCTCGGCATAACCGCTCCAGCCGAAGGCAGGAACATCGGTTGTGGTGGCCGAGGTCTCAGGAACGGACGTGGGGTCTGGGGTCTCGCTGGTGGAGGTCATCCGGCCGAATCAGGAACGCCCGAAGTCATAGCTGGTCGCCGGCATGAGCCGCCAGCCGCCGTCACCCTTGAGTTCGAGGACACTGTCGTGGAACTGCTTAAGCGTGGGCCGATGGCCGATGCTGATCACCGCCAGCTCCCGCTGGCGCAGCAGGGCATAGAGGTGATCCTCCGTCGCCACGTCAAGGGCGCTGGTGGCTTCATCCAGCACCACGAAGCGTGGAGCATTCAGCAGCAACCGGCCGAAGGCGAGACGTTGCTGCTCCCCGAGGGAAAGGATGCGGGGCCAGTCCTGCTTAACGTCGAGGTCGGGGTAGCGCTCCGAGAGTGTGCCGAGATTGACCTCATCCAGCACATGGCGGAGTTGGTCGTCACTGAAGCGACCCTCATCGGTGGGATAGCAGAGCTGTTCCCGTAACGACCCCAGCAGCATGTAGGGCTTCTGAGGAATGAACAGCAGTTCGCCGGTGGGCGGACGCTCCACATTCCCCTTGCTGGGGGACCAGAGACCGCTGATCATCCGCAGCAGCGAGGTTTTGCCGCAACCGGAGGGACCCACCACCAGCAATTTGTCGGTTTCACCCACGCTGAGGCTGAGATCCCGCACGATCGGCTGGTCGGCACCGGGTGGGGTGAGGTCGGCGTGGCGCACCACGATTGATTCGGCTCCCAGCTGCACCGGATCGGCACCTTGGGCCTCCCTGCTCACCTGCTCCACCTCGCTTTGGAAACCCTCTAGGCGGGAAATCCCGGCCGTGAATTGAGCCAGTTCTTCAATCTGATTCACCACATAGAACAACGATCCTTCCACCATTCCGAAGGCGAAGTTGGCTTGAATGAAGCCGCCATAATCAATCTCCCCGGCAAAATAAGGGACGGCCATCACCAGATAAGGGAAGAAATTTCCGGCATATCCGATCGAACGACGCATCACATCGATGATAACCCGCCAAATGATCAGGAGGTTGAAGTTGCGAACAACGGAACCGAGACGACGCTCGGTTTCAGCGGACTCCGGCTCTTCCCCGGAATAGAAGGCAATCGACTCGGCGTTATTGCGGATGTGAACCAAGCCGTAGCGGAAATCAGCCTCGTAGCGCAGCTGATCAAAATTGATCCTCACCAGCCTGCGCCCGGAGATCACCAGAATTGCCGTCGCAAAACTGGCATAGCCAAAGAGTGACAACGTCAGCGTCGTACTGATGCTCCAGAGGATCAGGATATTGAGGGAAAAGGTCAGCAGAGCATCGAACACTCCGAGGGTGAATTGAAGGCTCTGGGACGTGAAGGAGCGGGTGTCATCGGTGATGCGTTGGTCCGGATTGTCGACATCCGTGGCCTGTTCATCATTCGGATTGAGAACGTAATAGGCGCGGTTGCGCATGTAATCCCCGATCAGGCTGCGAGATAACCAGTCGCGCCAGATGATCCCCAGCTTCAACGTGAAGAAGATCTGAGACACCCGGATCGGCAGCGCCACCACGAAGCAGCAGGCGTAAATGATCAGGATCCGATAAAAACCATCCTCCTGTTTGGCCACGAGGGCATTGGTGAGATCCCGCGCGATGAAACCGATACCGGCATTGATGCCGTTGACCGTCAGCAGCATCAGCACGATCACGCCGAGCATCAGCCAATGCAGCCAGCGGCGGTTGCGCAGCTGCTGGCGCATCGCCAGGAACGCCGCACCACCCATCAGGAACAGGCCGCTGAACACCACCCCCCAGGCACTGCTCCAGATCGTGTCGATGGTGTCGGAGACCCCCCCGAAATACTTGGCCGTCAGATCCGGCAACAACTGCTCGGCCCCGTTGATCAGACCGGTGAGTGCCACAAGCACCAACCCGCCGACGCAGAACAGCAGCGCCACCAGCAACCCACCGAATTGCCAGCCCGTGGCCTGATCGAGGGGCAGGAAAAAAGGCTGGGCCAGGTTGCGCAGCTTGTTGAGCTGGCCGCGCAAGCCCTGGCGCGACCCCATGGAAGAAACCGTCATGACTGCATTCTGGCGAGGCTGACCTCAACCGGGAGGCCAATCCAGGGGTCGACCACCGATCACGTGCACATGCAGATGAAACACCGTCTGGCCGGCGCCAGCGCCGCTGTTGATCACCGTGCGGAAGTCATCGAGACCCTCCTGTTTGGCGACGCGGGCGGCCACCAACAACAGATGGCCCAGCAGGGCCGCATCCTCTTCAGCACAGGACCGCAGGCTCTCGATCGGCTTGCGGGGAATCACCAGCACGTGAACAGGCGCCTGGGGGGCGACATCGCGAAAGGCCAGGCACTGCTCATCGCTGTAGACCTCATCGCAGGGGATCTCCCCGCGAAGGATCCTGCCGAAGATCGTGTCGTCCGCCATGGCGAAAAAGCTCAGGAGGGGGCTGCCGATGTGACAGGTGGGGCATCAACCCCATGCATCACATCACAGCCGAATGCTGGCACGTTGTCTCAGTGCATCGCTGCAGGGCCTGCAGGCCCACCCCGTCACCGTGGAAGTCGACCTGGCACCAGGGCTGCCAGGCATCCAACTGGTGGGACTGCCAGACAAGGCCATCCAGGAATCCTGGGAACGGGTGCGATCCGCCCTGCGCAACTCCGGCTTCCGCGGCCCCCTGGTGCGGGTGGTGATCAACCTGGCCCCCGCTGATCTGCGCAAGGAGGGGCCCGCCTTTGATCTGCCGATCGCGCTGGCGCTGCTGGTGGCCAGTGGCCAGCTGGATCGACCGCGCCTGAATGGGCTGTGGTGCGCCGGTGAGCTGGGCCTCGACGGCAGCCTCAGACCCTGCCGCGGCGTGATCGCCATCGCGGAGCTGGCCGCCCGCCATAGAGCCCAGGCCCTGGTGGTGCCGCCGGGTAATGCCGATGAAGCAGCTCTGATTCCAGACCTGGTGGTGCGCACCGCCCCTGATCTGCAGCAACTGGTGCAGCAGCTCAAAGGGGACCGGCCCTGCCTGCGGGTCTGCCGCTCCAGACCGGAGCTGCAGCCACCGGAACCCGCACCCATCCAGGCCCATGGGTTGGCGGGGCGGGGGCTGGCCCTGGCCGCCGCTGGCGGCCATCACCTGTTGATGGTCGGCCCTCCCGGTTGCGGCAAAACCCACCTAGCCCGTCAATTGCCGGCGCTGCTGCCACCGCTCACCCCAGACGAAGCCCTCACCATCACCCGCATCCACTCCGTGGCCGGCCAACTGGAGCAGCCGCTGAATGTGCAGCTGCAGCGCCCGTTCCGCGCACCACACCACAGCAGCTCAGCGGCGGCACTGCTGGGGGGCGGGAGCCAGCCAAGACCGGGGGAACTGAGCCTGGCCCACGGCGGCGTGCTGTTTCTCGATGAGTTGGCGGAGTTCCCACGACCCATGCTCGATCAACTGCGCCAACCCCTGGAAGAGGGAACGGTCAGGCTGAGCCGCGCGCGCCTGAAAACAGCATTCCCAGCAGCGATCACCCTGGTGGCCGCCACCAACCCCTGCTCCTGTGGATGGCACGGCGACCGGGAGCACGGCTGTCGCTGCAGTCAGAGCCAACGCCAGCGCTATTGGCAACGGTTGTCGGGCCCACTGCTGGACCGCCTGGATCTGCAGCTGCGGCTGGAGCGACGCCCGGCGCAGGAGATGCGCCGCTGCCTGCAGGGGGATCACAGAAGCGATGACCCCTGGCTGCAACCCCAGACAATTGCGGCCGCCCGGCAACGCATGCAGCAGCGCAACCCGGGCGGGGTCTGCAACCGGGACCTACCGGCCAGGGCCCTGGGGTTTCACGCTGGCTTCGCACCGGCGGCTCTGCAGTTGTGGGAGCGCCTGGTGGCCCATCGGGGGCTCTCCACCCGCAGTGGCATTCGGCTGCTGCGGGTGGCGCGGACCGTTGCCGACCTGAACGGAAACGCCGTGGTCAGCTCCGACGCGGTGGCGGAGGCCAGCCACTACCGCTGCAGCGATGTGATGCACTCACCAGAGCCGCTTTAGCTCATCCATCCCTGATCGACTGGATCGTCAGCTGAAGCAAGCAAGGATGTCACTGGGCAGGAGCGCTGTCGCGGTACACGTAAATGTGGCCAAGGGTTTTCTTGCCGTAGGCGCGGCGCATCAGGGTCCAGCCCGGCTCGAGGTTGAACTGAAGGAAGCCACTGCCGGCAGCACCGGTGCTGGCAATCAGGAAGGTGGGCTGACTGCGATCCCGAGTGGGTGCGGCCAGCAGCTCCATGTCGCTGCCGGTGTTCACCACGGTGAGGCGGTAACGGGTGCCGAGATCATCAGCACCGATGCGCAGGGAATAGCCGTTGCCGTCGATGTAACGGTTGCAGATGCCTGTGAAATCAAAGGTCGACAACAGGGGATCGACAACGGCGGGATTGCTGCCGCTGACGGCAAAACAGGGCCGCTTCTCGGACCGCTGCTCATAGATGTTGAGCTGGGAGCGCTCGCCGCTGCCGATCGGTGCCGACACCAGGATGAATTTGCTGGTGTCCACAGGCACAGCTGTGAACAGCGATCCCTGGGCCAGGACTGCAGGCACGGCGGCAACACCGACGGCAAGACCGGCGGCGGCGGGCAGAAGGCGAGAGATCACGGCCGGGAGCTGAGCTGGACGGATCGTAAAAGTGCTGGACCCGTCAGTCGCCCCCAATCAGGCCGGTTTGTTGAGACGAATGGCCACCACCAGGGTCGCCACGGTGGCGGGGGCCGCCAGGGCCAGGATCCAAATGGTGGTGGACACCCCGAGATCGGGATCGCCGTAGGCCAGTTCAAACACACAGCCGGTGGTGGCGATGCCGAGGACACAGGCGAGGGCCAGAAACAATCCGGCCAGGGGCTTCATCGGCATGGATCAGGAAACGCTCTGAACGTGCTGGCGCTGGAAACCATGATCCTTCAATTCCTTCTGAAGACCGGCTTCATCGGTGACGCGATCCACAAACAGCACGCCGTTGAGATGGTCCATCTCATGCTGAATGCAGCGCGCCATCAGGCCATCGGCCTTCATCTTGCGCGGTCGACCCATCTCATCACGGAAGCTCACCTCAATGGCTGTGGGACGCACCACATCGAGATACACGCCAGGAATGCTCAGGCAGCCCTCCTCATAGGTGTCGATGGTGGCGCTGGCGGAGCTGATCTCAGGATTGATCAGAACGAGGGGAGGCGTGGTGGCGTTCTCCAGGTCCAGATCGATCACCAGTAACTGCTGATGGACGCCCACCTGAGGTGCCGCCAGACCGATCCCTTTGGCGGTGTACATGCTTCTGAGCATGTCGCGGGCCAGTTCTCGGGTCTGCTCCGTCACCTTGCCGATGCGGCGGGCCGGCTGACGCAACACCTCCGCTCCCAGGGTTTGAATCTCGAGGGGAGGAGTGTCCAGGGCTGTCTTCGGGACCAACATCGTGTCCCTCGACTGTTCAGCCGCTCGGGCCAGCTGCGCAAAACTCCCGGCCAAGACCACCCCAGCGTTGATACAGCATGGTAATTGGCCCGATCCAGCTGGCATGGCTCCGACCCCTCTTCCGGCATCGATCGCTGTCGGCAGGCTGCCTGGCCTGAAGGAACCACAGCTGCTGGAGGGACCGAACCAGCAAATCTGGCTGCTCTGGCTGGAACAACGTCCTCAGGAAAAAGGACGCACCACCGCTCTGATCCGCCCCTTCGGCGCCACGGAGATGGCCCCAACGGAACTCACCCCCGCCCCGATCAGCCTGCGAAGCCGGGTGCATGACTACGGCGGCGGAGTGCTGTGCAGCGAAGTCGATGGCGAGACACTGCTTCTCGTATGGATTGCAGGCGGCTGCCTGTGGCGTCAGGACTGGCAGCTGCCGGAGCAAAGCACGGACAGACCCAAGCCGCTGATGCAGCCCCTGAAGCTGACCCGCACGGGGGACTGGGATCTGGCCGATGGCCTGCTGGATCTGAGCCGTCGCCGCTGGCTTGGGATCCGCGAGATCGATGGTGTGGATCAACTGGTATGCGCTGAGCTGGATCAAACAGAGCAAGAGCCGGAGCTCCTGCATCAACCGGCGGACTTCGCCGGTTATGCCTGCCTCAGCCCAGATGGGGCGCAACTGGCCTGGGTGGAATGGCAGCAACCGGCCATGCCCTGGGAGAGCAGCCAGCTCTGCTGCGCCGATCTGAGCAGCTCGGGAGATCTGAGTCACCCCCGAACGATCGCTGGCGGAGCGGGGGTTTCGGTGTTCCAGCCCCAGTGGCTGCCGGACGGTTCACTGCTGGTGGCGGAGGACAGCGACGGTTGGTGGAACCTGAAGCGACGCCGACCAGGGGCAATCAGCTGGGAGCATCCCTGGCCGATGGCCGCCGAAACCGCCATGCCGCAATGGATCTACGGCATGAGCACCACCGCATGGGACGGTCAGCAACTGCTGGCGGCCACCTGTGCCGATGGCTGCTGGTCGCTCAACCGGCTGAGCCTGGAGGGCACGATCAGCCGCATCGATCAGCCCTTTGACGACCTGGCCGGGCTGCGGGCTCTCAAGGGCCGGGCCGTGGCTGTGGCCAGCAACAGCACCTCGATGGCGGGGCTGCTGGAACTCTCCCTGGCTTCCGATGGGACCAGCTCATGGGTTCACACCCCTGCGCTGGAGAGCCCCATCGCCCAAGCCGAGATCAGCGTGGCAGAACCGATCTGGTTCGACGGCCACGATGGACAACGCACCCACGCCTGGTACTACCCGCCTCGGAGCAACACGACGACACCGGCCCCGCTGTTGGTGAAGAGCCACAGCGGCCCCACCGCCATGGCCCGCCGTGGCCTGAGTCTGGCCATTCAGTACTGGACCAGCCGCGGTTGGGGCGTGGTGGATGTGAACTATGGCGGGTCCACAGGATTCGGCCGGGAGTACCGGGAACGGCTGAATGGCAGCTGGGGGGTCGTGGACGTGGCGGACTGCGCCGCAGCAGCGCGGGCCATGATCGCGTCCGGCCGCGCCCATCCCGAACAGATCGCCATCGAAGGCGGCAGTGCCGGCGGCTTCACCACCCTGGCGGCCCTCTGCTTCACCGATGTGTTCCGGGTGGGTGCCTGTCGCTATGCCGTATGTGATCTCACGGCCATGGCCCAGGACACCCACTGCTTTGAGGCCCGCTACCTGGACAGCCTGGTTGGCGACTGGCCAGAGCAGCGGGAGATCTTTGAGCAACGGTCTCCCTTGCTGCATGCCGATTGCATCCGTTGCCCGGTGCTGTTCTTCCAGGGGCTGCAGGACAAGGTGGTGCCTCCGGAGCAGACCGAACGCATGGCCGAGGCCCTGCGCAGCAACGGAATCCCGGTGGAGGTGCGGCTGTTCGAGGAGGAAGGCCATGGCTTCCGCAACCAGGCCACACAGATCGAAGTGCTTGAAGAAACGGAACGTTTTTTCTGCTCTTCTCTCAGGCTGGATCAGGGACCGGATCAGACAAAAATGTCGTAACCAGACAGATCGTCCATCGCCATGCCTTGAAGCAACAAGGCATGATCCGTGCCACGAAGAGACAACAGCACCCCAGTTGATGTTGTATTCAACGAAATCAAATCGGAATCATCCACACCAATAACATCACCGTCCATGGGAGCAAAATCCTCGACAATGTCATACCCCTTCGACATCTCGAATTGATCGGCACCTAACCCACCTGTGATCAGATCATCACCAGCACCGCCTCGCAGGATGTCATCACCATGACCACCAATCAGCGAGTCAGCTCCTTGCCGCCCAAACAATGTATTACCGGCATTGTTGGCCACAAGGCGGTTGTCCCGATCATTTCCTTTACCCGCCAATCGAGCAAGACCACCAAGCTCTAAATGGTCAGCACCTGCTGCATTCACAGCAAGATCAAAGTCAATGATGCTGGTCACCTGATTGCCAATCAACTGAAACGTTGAAACATCGGTAAAAGGACTGGCAATGGCCACTACACCCTCTTCAAGCTCTTGTTGGACCTCAGATGTATCACCACCCTTTGCGGCATCACCCCACGCCACGACAGATCCATCTTCCTTTAATGCCGCAAAGGAATAGCCCGTCGAAAAGACTTCAACAACACCTCCTGACAATTGTTCCTCAACTGAAGAGGTGTCAATGGGGTACTTGTTGTTCGCCGCAGATCCCGTCGAGCCCCAACTCACCACTGAACCATCATTAGCTAAAGCCGCAAAGCCATAGCGGCTGGAGGTGATGGAGACAAACGCACCATTGGCAAGTGCTTGTCTCGTCGACTTGTCCATCACACGGGCATCCTTATCACCCCAGGACACAATCGAACCATCTTTCAACAAGGCCGCAAAGGCATAGCGTGTCGACGCAACAGTCTCTACACCAACCTCCAGACGATCACGGACCCCTGAAGAATAGCCACCAGCCTTTTGAAGCCCCCACGTGATCAGTGATCCGTCTTCTTTCAGTGCCGCATAGGCATAACGCGTGGAGAAGTTTTCGGTAACCCCTGAACGCAGATCCTTCCTGACACTTTCGATGACCCGGGGCTCACTTTCATCTTCCATCAAGGTCCAATGGAAGGTATGAAAATCAACAACATTCCGCTTTCCACCGCGCCAGGGATCACCCCAAGTCACCACACGACCGTTCTTCTTCAGCGCCGCAAACGATGTGCCCGTTGAAGCAACGGATTGAACCCCTTTTCTTAGAAGTCTTTGAGCATCTCCAGTATCGCCTCCTCTCAGGGGATCACCCCAAGCCACAACACTGCCATCATTTTTCAGCGCTACAAAGGCGTAACGGCTCGAAAAAATATCAATAACACCTGAATCAATCAGATCCGCCACCTCAGAGCTATCGCCGCCACGGGGCGAGCCAGTATCAATATCACCCCCAAGAGATTCAGACCTTGGGTCTTCTGTCGAGAGACCCCAGGTCACCACAGAGCCATCCGACTTCAAGGCCGCCATCGACGTTCCAGTTGAGAACAGATTCACAACATCGGAAGTCAATTGTTCCGCCACCAGGCTGTTATCCCCTCCCTCTAGATCTTGCCCCCAACTCACAACCGACCCATCCGACTTCAATGCGGAGAACGACCGCCTCGTCGAGAAAACTCTGACAACTCCATCCTGAAGGTCGTCTTTTGCATCGCGCTTCTCGCCACCACGACCGCCATTCCCCCAGGTGATCAGCTTCCCGTCAGAACGGATGGCTGACCACGCGTGCCTGTTGCTGAAAACCTGCTGGAAGGGCCCCTCTTTTGTGTAGCGAAAAACATCCTTATCTCCATCGGTTGAAACGCTGCCCCAACTCACGACTGATCCATCTGATTTGATCGCCGTAAAAGAGCGCTGATTACGCCACTCATACCTGGAGCGACCAGGCTCAGAGGTCACTGCCTCACCAACCAAAACTGATGGAATGTAATCAGCAGTAGACACGTTGCTTACAACCGAAAAACCGTTTCGCGGCAATTTAACACTATTAGCAGGATCTTAAACGAGGCAGTCATCCCCGCAACGAATAAGAACCACCATCTCTCATTCAATACTCATAATTCAACGGTAAAAAAATTGACAATCAACATCAATCTTTGAGCTGCAATCCACTCCTTGCAGAAGGAAGCACCGTTCAGCTGTGCTCCCTCAGGAAGCCGATGGTGGACGCCAGCTCCTCACTGAACCGGTCGATCTCCTCGAAGGTGCTGATGAAACTCAGGCTGGCCCGGGCTGATGCCGTCACGCCGTAATGGCGGTGCAGGGGCTGACAGCAGTGGTGACCGCTGCGGATGCAGATCCCGGAGGCATCCATCAAGGCAGCGATGTCATTGGCATGCACGCCGTCCACAAGGAAGGTGGCCAGCGCGCCGCGCTCGGGCTGCTGATCCGGTGTGGGTCCCAGGACCCTCACACCATCAATGGCTTGCAGCCGGTCGAACAGATGGCAGGTGAGCTGTGCTTCCCAGGCCTGAATCGCCTCCAGCCCAATCGCCTGCAGGTATCGAATCGCGGCCCCCATGCCCACCGCTTCGCCAATGGCCGGGGTGCCAGCTTCGAATTTGTGAGGCAGCACGGCCCAGGTGCTGTGATCCAGGAAAACGTCCTGGATCATTTCCCCACCACCGAGGAAAGGAGGCATCTCCTCCAGCAGGGACTCCCGTGCCCAGAGGAAGCCCATGCCGGTGGGGCCGCAGAGCTTGTGGGAGGAACCGACAAGAAAATCAGCATCAAGACCGGCCACATCAATCGGCTTGTGGGCCAGGCTCTGGCAGGCATCCACCAGCACCAGGGCCCCGGAGGCATGGGCGGCGGGGATCACCTGATCGAGGGGGTTGCAGCAACCGAGGGCATTGCTGATGTGCACCAGGCTGACCAGGCGGGTGCGGTCGCCGAGCTTGCTGCGGAAATCATCCAGATCCAGCTCACCGGTCTCGGTGATCCCCACATGGCGCAGAACGCAGCCGGTGCGCTGGGCTAAGAGCTGCCAGGGCACCAGATTGCTGTGATGCTCCATCACGGTGAGGAGGATTTCGTCCCCCTCGCGCAAATTGGCATCACCCCAGCTGCGGGCCACGAGATTGATCGCCTCGCTGGCGTTGCGGGTGAACACGATTTCACGGGAGCTGGCTGCCCCGATGAAGTCCGCCGCCACGGAGCGGGCCGCCTCGAACGACTCGGTTGCCCGGGCACTCAGCTGATGGGCGCCGCGATGCACGTTGGCATTGTCTGCGGCGTAATAGTGCTGAAGGGCTTGCAAAACCTGGCGCGGCTTCTGGCTGGTGGCGGCGTGATCGAGGTAGATCAAGGGCCGACCATCGGGAGCGACCTGCTCAAGGATCGGGAAGTCGGCACGATATCGATCAGCTATCACACCGATATCATCACGATTTTTCACGGCTGAGGTTGTCGTCATCGGCTTAACCCCCTCATCACCCGCCCCAGGGGGTCCCAGGCTGCCGCTGAAGCCGGCAGATGCTCAATCACCTCCTGGCAGGCCCCCCGCAGCAACAGGGCCGCCGCTTCGGCAGCAGCAATCCCGCGACTCTGCAGATAGAAGAGCTCGTCCTCCTGCAACTGGCTCACCGTGGCGCCATGGGCGCAGCGCACATCGTCGGCCACGATCTCCAGCTCGGGTTTGGTGTCCAGCCGGGCCCGCTCGGACAGCAGCAGATTGCGGCTCAGCTGAGCCGCGTTGGTGCGCTGGGCCTCCCTGGGCACCTGAATGGCGCCGTTGAAGATGGCGTGGGAACGGTCGCCGGCCAGACATTTCTGCAGCTGATCCAGCTCCCCATCCGGTCCGTCGAAACGCACCGCCGTGTGGGTGGCCAGCTGCTGCTCCGCCTGACTCACCGCCAGACCTTTAAGCACCGTGCTCGCCTGCCCATCCACCTGCACCACCCTGGGCTCAACCCGCGCCAGATTCCACCCCTGCACCACCGACGTGAAGGCGTAATGACTGCGGGGCTCCTGCTCCACAGCCAGATGGGTCATCAACGAGGCCTCACCATCAGCCGTCGCGATCAATCCGTGACGAAGCTGAGCTTCCTGGCCCAGATGGACCTCCAGCACGTGGCTGTGGGCCGAAGGGCCATCGGAGTGAAGCACTTGCAGCAACTCAAGCGTCGCTTTTTCCTCCACCAGCAGCACAACCCGGGTTGCCGTCAGGCCGGCAGCGCCCGAAAGCACCAGCTCCAACGGGGGAACAGCACCACGCACCCGCAGAGCCAACACCTGCCGGGCTGAGGCGTGGTTGAGTTCCACTGGCCAGCTATCGGCACAGCCACAGCGGTCAAGGGTGTGTCCCAATGCCTGCTCCAGTTCCGCAGGGGAGAGGACGCTCACACCGTCTGGCAGATCAACACCGTTGAGGGGGTCGCTTTGGCCATCAAGCACAATCCGCGACACCCCCGCCGCAACAGAAGGAAGTTCAGGGGATGGCGCAGCAGAGCTCAATGGCAGCCCCGCCAACGCTTCCAATCGCTTGAGATCGGTGAGCCGCCAGGCCTCCTGACGACGGGTGGGCAAACCGAGTTTGTCCAACGCCGCTCGGCCGCGCTCCAGAACCGGTGAGAGCACCGTGCTTGTCATGGTCAAGCCACCCCCTGGGCGGCCAGTTCCTTGTCCACCCAGTCGTAACCCGTCTTTTCCAGCTCGAGGGCCAGATCGCGGCCGCCGGTGCGCAGGATGCGGCCCGCCGCCATCACGTGCACGTAATCGGGGGTGATCTCATCCAGCAGACGCTGGTAGTGGGTGATCAACAGCGTGGCGTTCTCAGGCGTGGCCAGCTGGTTCACACCGCCGGCAACAATGCGCAGGGCGTCGATGTCGAGGCCGGAATCGGTCTCATCGAGGATCGCCACCACAGGATCCAGCAGCGCCATCTGAAGAATCTCATTGCGCTTCTTCTCTCCGCCTGAGAAGCCTTCGTTCACACTCCGTTCCAGGAAGGCCGGGTCCATCTGGACCACCTGCAGCTTCTCCTGAACGTGATCCTCGAAGTCGAAGGTGTCGAGTTCCTCCAACCCCTGCTTACTGCGGCGGGCATTGGCCGCCACGCGCAGGAACTCAAGGTTGCTGACGCCAGGGATCTCAACGGGGTACTGAAAGCCGAGAAACACCCCGAGGCGGGCCCGCTCTTCCGGCTCCAGCTCAAACAGATCGGAGCCGCGGTAGCGCACGGTGCCAGCGGTAACGCGATAGGCAGGGTGACCCGCCAGCACCTTGGACAGGGTGCTTTTGCCGCTGCCGTTGCGACCCATCACCGCGTGGATCTCGCCGGCACGCACCTGCAGGTTCACCCCCTTGAGGATGGGCTGATCCTCCACAGAGGCGTGCAGATCGTTGATGTCGAGAAGCAGCTCGGCGTCGGGGCGGATCACTGGAGAGGAAGAAAGAACAAAAGAGGAATGGAGCCAGGGGTCAGCCCACGGATCCCTCGAGCTTGAGGGCCAGCAGTTTGTCCGCCTCAGCGGCGAACTCCATCGGCAACTGGTTGAACACATCACGGCAGAAGCCGCTGACCATCATCGACACCGCCTCCTCAAAGCCGATACCCCGGCTTTGGAGATAGAAGAGCTGGTCTTCGGAGATGCGGCAGGTGCTGGCCTCGTGTTCGATCGCGGCCTGGGGCTGCTGGGAACGGATGTAGGGATAGGTGTTGGCGGCGGCCTGATCGCCGATCAGCATCGAGTCGCACTGGCTGTAATTGCGAGCCCCTTTCGCAGCTGGTCCCATCTGAACCAAACCGCGGTAGCTGTTGCTGGAGCGACCAGCACTGATCCCTTTGCTCACGATCGTGGAGCGGGTTCGTGGACCAACGTGAACCATCTTGGTGCCAGTGTCGGCCTGCTGACAGTTATTGGTGAGGGCCACGGAATAGAACTCACCGACCGAATCGGCACCCTGCAGCACGCAACTGGGGTACTTCCAAGTAATGGCGGAACCTGTCTCCACCTGGGTCCAGCTGATGCGGCTGCGGGCACCACGGCACTGGCCCCGCTTGGTGACGAAGTTATAGATGCCACCGACACCGTTTTCATCACCGGCGTACCAGTTCTGGACGGTGGAGTACTTGATCGAGGCGTTGTCCAGCACCACCAGTTCCACCACCGCGGCATGCAGCTGATTGGTGTCGAACATCGGTGCCGTGCAGCCTTCCAGGTAACTCACCGAGGCTCCTTCTTCGGCCACGATCAAGGTGCGCTCGAACTGTCCGGTGTCGCCGGAATTGATCCGGAAATAGGTGGAGAGCTCCATCGGGCATTCGACCCCTTTGGGGATGAACACGAAGGAGCCATCACTGAACACGGCGGAATTGAGTGCAGCGAAGTAGTTGTCGTTGCTGGCCACCACGGATCCGAGGTAGCGCTCAATCAGATCCGGGTGCTCTTTGACCGCCTCACTGAACGAGCAGAACACCACCCCGTGTTCCGCCAGCTTCTCCTTGTAAGTCGTTGCGATGGAAACGCTGTCGAACACCGCGTCCACAGCCACGTTGCTCAATCGTTTCTGCTCGCTTAAGGGAATGCCGAGCTTGTCGAAGGTCTCCAGGAGCTTGGGATCCACCTCATCGAGGCTGGCCTTTTTGTCCTGCTGCTTCGGTGCTGCGTAATAAACGATGTCCTGATAATCAATCCGGGGATATCCCAAAGCAGCCCAGTCGGGCTCTTCCAGCGTGAGCCAATGGCGAAACGCTTTGAGACGGAACTCCAGCAGGAACGCGGGCTCTTCTTTTTTCGCCGAGATCAGCCGAACAACGTCCTCGCTAAGACCTTTGGCGATCTTGTCGGTCTCGATCTCGGTGACGAAGCCGTACTTGTACGGCTGGCTGACGAGGTCCCGTGTGGAGGTGCTGGTCATTCAGGTCAGCCGGCAGTGGCGTGGATCGTCTCGGTGCTGATCGTCTGGGTCTGATTCGGACAGGCGAAGGGGTTGTCCTCGGTGAGGAACAGCATGCAGTGACACTCCTTGCGCTCGCGCATCGGCACGCAAGGGCAGTTCCAGAACGCCTGGGACACCTCTGCCTCCTTGTCCTCGTAGTGGCGGCAGGGGCAGAGCGCACCGCCGAGCTCATCCTTGTGACGTGCCAGACCCTTGAGCACCACGGAGGTCACGCTGGCTTCGGCGCAAAAATAGGTGCCTGTGCGCTGGGCGTAGGTCTCAGCGAACTTGCGGATCACCTCTAGGCTTTCGGCGGTGGGCTCGGGAGCGGCGTCAGACATGGAGGAAAAGCGAAGTTACGAAACGACCTGGTTTCCTTATTCGAAGCCTAAGGCAACAGGTCGGGCCTTGGAGAAGCACCATTGTGAACGCCGGAGTCACCATTCCGGTGGCATCGTGGAAACAGGTTCTGCACACCATGAGCTCTCCAGTTCAGGCCAGCACCCGCGATGTTTTGCTGTCCCTGCTGCTGGAGCGCGGGGATGCTGATGCTGCAGACCTGGCCGAAACCCTGAACCTGTCGGTCCAGGCGGTACGGCGACAGTTGAGAAGCCTGGCTGAAGCTGGACTGGCCGAAGCGAGCCCCAGCGTGTCCGGTCCAGGCCGGCCAAGCAACCGCTGGCGCCTGACCGACCAAGGGCGGGATCATTTCCCCGATGGCAGCCAACGCTTCGCCCTGGGGCTGCTGAACTCCATGCGGGCCAGCCTGCCGGAAGAAACCGTACGAACCCTGTTGAACCAGCAGGCGGAGGACAAGGCCAACCGCTACCGGGATCGGATCGGCAACGGCCCGCTGCAGCAGCGACTCGAGCAGCTGGCCAGCCTGAGGCGAGATGAGGGCTACGTCACGCTCTGCAGCCCGGAAGACGATGGAGTGAGCTGGCGCCTGCAGGAAGTGCACTGCTCGGTGCAACGGATCGCCGAGGAATTTCCCGCTGTCTGTGACCAGGAACTGGTGCTGATCCGCAGAACGGTTCCCGACTGCCAGGTGGAACGGGTGCACTGGCGGCTCGAGGGAGGACACGCCTGCGGCTTCCGGATCACACCGCTGGAAGGCTGAAGCGCATGGATGCTGAGGCAATCGCCAGGATCGATGCCACCCTGCTCCCGCAGATGGACCGGCACCACTTGCGTTTGCTGGCCCACTGCCTGGACAGCTTCCAGGCCATGGACCACGACGCTGAAGGACGTCTCCCCGATGCCGCCAGCCGTCGCCGCTGGTGCGAACAGCAGCCCGTCGTTGCCGAGGATCCGGCCTTTCTGCGGTCCCTGATGCTTCAGCTCAATGGAGCCGCCGAACAACTCCAGGCCCTTGCCGAGAGCCTCAACAAAGCTCCGCTGCAGCTCAACCTCGACGACCTGATCACCGCGGCGGAAGCCCGCTGCCATCATCAACTTCAGAACAAGAGCGCCGATGCCCCTTGAGATCGCTGATGCCCTCAGCTTTTTCCGCCTGAGCTGCGGTCGCTGGACTTCACAGCGCAGCCAACACCACCTGTTGCATCGCCGGGCCGAAGCCGGTGCCTCCTTCATCGTGGTGGAAGAGCTGCACAAAGGGGACGCGCGGCTGGCCGAGATCGCTGAACGCAACAATGAGAGCGTTGAGCGGATCATTGGAGGCTGCTGGGTGCGCTGGAGTGGCTCCATGGCCTGGGATCGCGCCGGAGAATCCCATGAAGATCAGACGATGTTCGGCCTGATCCCGAGCGACGATTCAGGCCGGAGCGGACTGCTGCTGCGGGATCGCGGCTACGCCGAGAAGGCGCCGGTTGCCGGGGAGTTCCGCATGGACGAGGAGAACGGCCTGATCCTCACCACGGACTACGAAATGATGAGCTCCCTCGAACGGTTTTGGTTTGCCGGCCCCAACCTGCGGCTGCGCACCAGCACGGTTCAAGGGCTCTCCAACAACGCATCGTTCTGCATGGAAACGCGGATGCTGGACACCCCGGCTCCGAGCGCGTCCACCAGCTCCAAGCAGGCCCAGATCCTCGCCCCCTTCGGCTGGTAAGCAGAAGTACTCAGGGCGACTATTACGGGATGTAATTGCTGCTCAACCCCAGGGAGTGGGGGCTTGCGCCCACTTCTACGATCGCCGGCAGTGGATGCTGAAGCTCGCGTGGCCATTCCCCTTCTGGAGTACGCACCAATCACCCAGAACTCCCGGGTGGCGGCCCTGCGTGTTCAATCCGATGAAACGGCCCGCGCCAATTCCATGGAGATCGCCATGGATCGGGACAATCTCGACACCGTGATCGAGAGCGCCTACCGCCAGATCTTCTTTCACGCCTTCAAGTCCGATCGGGATGTGAACCTGGAGTCCCAGTTGAAGGATGGCCAGATCACGGTTCGCGACTTCGTGCGCGGCCTGGTGCTTTCCGACACGTTCAAGCGCAGCTTCTACGGCATGAACAGCAATTACAAGGTGGTGCGCCACCTTGTTGAGAAGCTGCTGGGTCGCAAAACCAACAAGTCTGAAGAGATTGCATGGTCCATCGTGATCGGCACCAAGGGCGTTGAGGGTCTTGTGGATGTGCTGCTCGACAGCCAGGAATACCTGGATGCCTTCGGCTACGACACCGTCCCCTCTCAGCGCAACCGCGTGCTGCCCGGCCGTGAGCTCGGTGATACCCCGTTCAACATCACCAGCCCTCGTTACGACGAGTACTACCGGGGAATCCTTGGCTTCCCTCAGATCATGTTCACGGGCGGGCCTGCCAAGCAGCTGCCAGCCCGGGCCAAGATCAAACGCGGTGGATCCCCCAGCGACTACATGGCCTGGCTCAAGGACGTCCCCATGCCCAACCCACGCGGCAATTCCTCCAGCACCGACATCGACTACATGTCACGCGTGCCCTACCGCAGCATCGGTCGCTGATCCAACCTCTCCAAACACAAAAAAAGCGGGGCTTAAGCCCCGCTTTTTTTGTGTGCCTGACAGTGATCCCCGCTCTGCGGAAGCCGTTCAGGGTCAGGATCCACTGACCCTGGGTTCGTTAACGGTTCGGAAAGGTTTTTTTCATCGCACAATGATCCCAAACGAATCCTGGAGTTTTGGACGTGTCTCAGACCCTGACCTCATTGGCACGTCTGACCCTGCGTCAATTGCGCCAGATCGCCAGCGATCTCGGTGTTCCGCTCTACAGCCGCAAGAGCAAGGAGGCTCTGGTTGATGAGGTGGCGCAGCGTCAGGAGAAGCGCGGTGGCGATCTGAAAGCCATCGAAGCCGAACTAACACCCCCCGCTGTTTCGACCACAGAAACCCGTGTGGTCTTCCTTCCCCGCGATCCCCAGTGGGCCTACGTGTTCTGGGAGATCTCCGACAACGACCGCAAGCGTGCTCAGAAGGAAGGCGCCAGCCGCCTCTGCCTGCGACTTGCCGATGTGACCGGCATGCAGGACGGCAACGCCCATCCCCACACGCTTCAGGAAGTCCCTGTTGATAGCCACAGCACCGAGTGGTACCTGCCTGTTCCCCTTTGCGATCGCGACTACCGCGTTGAACTGGGCTACCGCATCGGCACCACCTGGATGTCCCTGGCCTTCTCGTCCGTGGCCCGCGTCCCGGCTTTGCACCCCAGCGAGCAGATCCTCGATCAATTCGTTCCCTTCAGCCTGGACAACGCCTCCCCCGCTCCGGTGGTTGAGCCCGCACCCGTCGCCCCCCCGGCCGAATCCAGCGACAGCGGTCTGCATGAGCGTCTTTACCAGAGCGCAACCGTTCACTTCCGCCGCCGTCGCGTCGGCTCCGAGGAATTCCAGGAAGCGATTGATTCCTCGTCTGACTCCGACCGCTTCGGTCTGAACGACTCCGGCATCGGCCTCTGGGCCAGTGGCCGCAATGAGTCCGGCCTTGGTGGCGTGGCACCTCGCCAACGCTCCTTCTGGCTTGTGGCTGATGCTGAGCTTATCGTTTACGGCGCCACCGATCCTTCTGCCCGCCTCACCATCGGCGGCGAAGAGGTGCCCCTGTCCACCGATGGCACCTTCCGCATCCAGGTTCCCTTCCGCGATGGCGAACAGGTGTATGCCATCGAGGCCACCGCAGCGGATGGGGAGCAGAAGCGCAACATCACCCTGAACTTCGAGCGTCAGACCCCCGAAGACAACAGCAACCCCGCCAGCGAAGCCCGCGCCGAGTGGTTCTGAACTCTTCCGAATCCAAGTCCCCAACCGCATTGCGTTGGTTCGTCGCCATCACCCCTCTCGCAGGGGCGATGGCTTTTCCTTTGGTGGTGCCGCTCATGATGGCCAGGGTTGGCATTGGCGCTGGGGTTGCAGCAGCCCTTGTCCTGAGTGGCCTCTGGTTTGTGGCCATGCTCAAAACCTCCGAGATGCCCCACTGATAGGGCTTCGCCGAAGAGGGGAACACTGAGAGGAAGCGACTTCAGCCTTGATGCGAGTCCGCACGGCGCTACTGGTGATTCCGTTGTTGTTGTGCTGCAGCTGCAGCCGACCTGGACAGATCGTCGGGGCTGTTGAAGCTGATCTCCCCTTACCCCCCGGGTTTGCTCTTGGCTTCAACCACCGAGAGAGTGGTCGCTACCCATCCCCTCTCACGGGTGAATGGCGCAACGGTGATGACCTGGAGCAACTGATTGTCGAGGCCATCCAGGCTGCCGACAGCAGCCTGCTGGTGGCCGTTCAAGAGCTGTCGCTGCCAAGCCCCGCCAAGCAACTGATCGCCGCTCACCGGCGTGGGGTGCAGGTGAAACTCGTGTTGGAGAACAGCTACAGCACCCCCTGGAGCGAACAGCAACCCAGCCACCTGCCCAAACACCAACGGCATCGCTGGCACCAACTCCAGCAACTGGCCGATGCCGATGGCGATCGGATCACGACTCCGCAGGAGGCCCGCGACGGTGATGCCGTCAGGTTGCTCGTCGAGGCCGGTGTGCCATTGATGGATGACACCGAAGACGGCAGCAGCGGCAGTGGACTGATGCACCACAAATTCGTCGTGGTCGATGACCGCAGCGTGATCACCGGCAGCGCCAACTTCACCAGTTCCGGCCTGCATGGTGATGCGGGCAGGGCCAGCACCCGGGGCAACGTCAACCATTTATTGCGAATCGACAGCACCGCCTTGGCGGCTGTGTTCCGAGGCGAGTTCGAACGGATGTGGGGTGATGGACCCGGCGGCGCCAAGGACAGCCGCTTTGGGCTGGGCAAGGGCGGCCATGAAGCGGAGAGGATCACCGTCGGCGATGTGGAGGTGGAGGTGCTGTTCAGTCCTCACCCAAAGCGCAACGCCTCCCACGGGTTGAACTGGTTGGCAGCAAAGCTGGCGGCAGCCCAGCGACAGATCGACATGGCCCTGTTCGTGTTTTCAGCTCAGCAGCTGGCGAATGTGCTGGAGGAGCGCGCCAACAAAGGGGGCAAGATTCGGCTGGTGGCCGACCCAGGCTTCGCCAGCCGAACGTTCTCAGAAGTGCTCGATCTGTTGGGGGTGGCCCTGCCGGATCGGCACTGCAAACTCGAGGCCAACAACAAACCCTTCCAACAGCCCATCCGCGGCGTGGGCACCCCTCGCCTCGCTCGAGGCGACAAATTGCACCACAAGTTCGCCGTGATCGACAACAAAACGGTGATCACAGGGAGCTTCAATTGGAGCCCCTCTGCTGCCCACACCAACGACGAGACCCTGCTGGTGATTCACTCACCCCAACTCGCCCAACACTTCACCCGTGAGATGGACCGCCTCTGGGACACCGCAGAGCTGGGGATCACACCGCACCTCCAACGCAAACTCGACCGTCAGCGGATCAAGTGCGGCGATGGGGTGGAGAGGGACTGAGAGCTTAAATGGCCATCCCTCCTTCTATGCCAGGGTTGAAAGTTGTGTATCGGTCTATAAGCCGATGAGCAACTACCACGGTTCTCCAAAGTGACCACCTCCACACAATGATGCGCTACTCCAACTTGTCCTGGCATGTGGAAAAGGCTCGCCTAGCAGAAGCTGAGAGCGACTTAATTAGTATGACTGAAGCCGCCAACAAAATGGAGCGTTGCTGCTACTACAAACAGGCATGGAAAACCTTTCAAGCAATAGCCGCGCTGGAAAAGTCTAAGCATGGCCGACTTTGGCGAGGACCCTGCGATCGCGTTAGAACCCTCGTTGTTGAGGAAAGAAAGCGGGATCTTGGTGATGAACTACGACTGGTACATCTCGTAGCCCAAGCAGCCGCAGATGTCTGTGAGCTCATTGTTCAAACCGAAGAGCGCTTAATTCCTCTATTCAACCGCAGTTTCCCTTATGTCCGTTTCATCAGCGCCAATGACGCATTACCTCAGGATAACGAAACGGCTTGGACTACCTATGAACAACTTGCATTATTCTATGCACATAACGAAGAGCTCATCCTCAACAGCTTCCTACCGCTGAGTCCTCCACCTACATCTGCGATAAACCCGCGAGGGCTTGGCATCTCATGGTACTCAAAAGCGATCCACAAATGTCTACCTTCCTTAGAAAACTGGGCAGAGCTCATTCGTGATGTGCGAGGTCGCGTGCAGTCCTTGCAGTATCAGGAAGGGCGGGCTGGGCTTAAAGAACTTGTTCAAAAGAGTGGCCGACCAGTTAAAGCAGCTCGTCGGATAGATCAGTTCAAAGACCTCGATGGATTTGCCTCTCAAGTCGCATCCGTCCAACGCGTCTTAACGATCAGCAACACGACAGCCCACATGGCAGGCGCCCTTGGTATTCCTTGTGTGGTGGTATTGGACAGCAAAAGTGTCACCACTTGGCCTGACCATGTCGATAAATCCCCTTTTTACCCCAACACTGTGCTGGTAAGACGTAGAAATATGGATTGGACATCAACCTTGCGGGAAGCACTTGAACTACTTTTTCATATTGAGCCTGCGAGAGGCTCATCAATGACGCCATCCTCAGAACAATGAGGCGAATGAACCATATTCTTTCAAGATCGCAGGAACAACACGCCAACAACGCAGACACAGCGGCATTTCTTCGAAAATCCCTAAGACTTCTTCATTTCAACAAAATCAATGGCGATTACGTCGAGTTTGGATGCCAAAGGTTCATTACATTTCAGATGGCTTGGAGGGCTGTGCGAAGTCAGCCAACCGACAGGAGACTCTGGGCATACAGCACTTTTGATCGCATCCCCGAACCTCAAACAGAACGAGATCTGCATCCGCGTTGGCTCCCCAATACTCCTCTGATGTCTGAAAAGACTTTCAAGAATCGGTGCTGGCGTGCTGGCATTGATGCCCAGCAGGTGGAAGTAATCAAGCTCGTTCCAACTTTTTCAACGAATCCGCCTCCACTTCCACATCAGTTGGCATTTTTGCTTATCACTTTCCACTCCTTCACCGAAGTCAGAGCAGCACTGCTCTTCGTATCAACTCACCTCACAAGCGGAGTAATTCTCGCTTTCGAGCATTATCACTGTGGCACACGTTTCGATTATTCAGGAGCCCGTAACGCTTTCTTGGAGTTCAAGACATTACGTTGTGATCTTGCATTTGAGCCCTACCGCCCCTTTGGTCTCGCAGGATTGTCTTTCGTCGTTGGAGACGCCTAACAGCTCACGCACGTGCGATGCTTTCGCCCGATTGAACGAGGGCTGTGCGGAAGAAACTGCTGCGCTGGGCCCCCTGGAACTATCGCT
The DNA here is from genome assembly GCF_014280175.1 of Synechococcus sp. A15-28. Classification (GTDB taxonomy): domain Bacteria; phylum Cyanobacteriota; class Cyanobacteriia; order PCC-6307; family Cyanobiaceae; genus Parasynechococcus. Next base: position 340,410 of record NZ_CP047931.1, on the reverse strand, counting down.
TCTGGCGTGAGATCGCCCGCTGGTGCTACGAGCGATCGCTCCACAACCCGCCTGTGGTGCCAGCTCTGGATCACTTCCCGGCCAGCGCCGAACTGCACAGCAACTTTGAGGCCATCCGCCAGGAAACCCTGGAGGTGGCGCTCTCCGGTCGCCTGCCGGCCAACCACGAGATCATGGAGCAGCAGCGCACGCTCTACGAATTCGATCGCAAGGTGTGGGGGATGTTGCCGCTGCGGGGCTATGGCTACGACTACCCCGCTAATCAGGCCTTGATCCCGAGCCTGCTGAGCTTTCTCAACCGCCATCGCGATGTGGTCTCCGCCGCTGTGAGCCTGTTCCCGCCAGGGAAAGTGCTGCGGCCCCACAAAGGGCCTTTTAAGGGGGTTTGGCGGTTCCACCTCCCTCTGTATGTGGCCGATCTGGGGGATGGACGCAGCTCCTGCGAACTGCAGATCGATGGCGAGACTTACTACCTGAAGGAAGGCGATGGCTTCCTCTGGGACGACACCTTCATGCATTCCGCCGTCAACCGATCGGACCAGCCGAGGGTGGTGCTGCTGTTTGACGTGTTCCGGCGTGACCAACCCGTCTGGTTGGTGGGGATGAGCTGGATCTTTCTCGGAATCGCCCAGCTTTGGCAGCGTCTGCAGAACATGCGACAACGAGCGCTGCTGCGATCGGCGGCTTCGTAGCCTCCAGGTAGAGCGGAGACTCCATGGGCAGCAGCTTCGGCGATCTGTTTCGGATCAGCACCTTCGGTGAGTCCCACGGCGGTGGCGTGGGGGTGATCGTGGAGGGTTGCCCTCCGCGTCTGGACTTGAATGTTGAGGCGATCCAGGCGGAGCTGGACCGGCGACGGCCGGGCCAGAGCCACATCACCACACCACGCAAGGAAGCGGATCAGGTGGAGGTGCTGAGCGGTCTCCTCGATGGTCAGACCACCCTGGGAACACCGATCGCCATGCTGGTGCGCAACAAAGACCAGCGCCCGGGCGACTACAAGGACATGGCCGTGGCCTTTCGGCCCTCCCATGCCGATGCCACGTACCAGGTGAAATACGGCATCCAGGCGCGCAGCGGTGGCGGGCGAGCCTCAGCCCGGGAAACCATCGGGCGTGTGGCGGCTGGTGCGATTGCCAAGCAGCTGCTGGCCAAAGCCGCAGGCACGGAAGTGCTGGCCTGGGTCAAGCGCATCCACACCATCGAAGCTTCCGTGGATCCCCAGGCGGTGACGCTGGAGGCGATCGAGAGCAACATCGTCCGCTGCCCGGACGCCTCCACAGCCGCTCAGATGGTGGAGCGGATCGAGGCGATCGGGCGGGACGGCGACTCCTGTGGCGGGGTGATCGAGTGCGTCGTGCGCAACCCCGCCCCAGGTTTAGGCATGCCTGTCTTCGACAAGCTGGAGGCCGATCTGGCCAAGGCGGTGATGTCCCTCCCCGCCACCAAGGGCTTCGAGATCGGTTCCGGCTTCGATGGCACCTTGCTCAAGGGCAGCGAGCACAACGATGCCTTTGTTCCCACCGCGGATGGACGGCTGCAGACAGCCACCAACAACTCCGGGGGCATCCAGGGCGGCATCAGCAACGGCGAACCGATTGTGATCCGGGTGGCCTTCAAGCCCACCGCCACGATCCGCAAGGAACAGCAGACCGTGGATTCCGACGGCAAGGCCACCACCCTGGCCGGCAAGGGACGACACGATCCCTGTGTGTTGCCCAGGGCTGTGCCGATGGTGGAGGCCATGGTGGCGCTGGTGCTGGCGGATCACCTGCTGCGGCAGCAGGGACAGTGCAGCCTCTGGTGAAGCTCAGCCGGCGGTGACCGCCGCTTTGCCATTGCTGCTGACGGCGGTCGACGCTTCTGCACCCGCAGCGGAACTGCGGGTGCGCGTCCGGCGGGCCGCCGACTTCTTGGTGGCCACCACTTTTTTCTTCACGGTCCGTCGGGGACGGGCTGTGGTGGAACGGCTGCGATGGCTGAGGACCAGGGCCCACTCCTCATCGCTGAGGGTGGAGGGCTTGCTGCCGTGGGCGTAGGCCAGCTTGGCCGCCTTCTCGATGTCCTTGATCAGATTGGTCCAGGAGGTGGCGAAGCGTTTGTCCGACTGGGACTTGGCGCCGCTTTCCACCAGGGTCTCCACCACGCCGGCGGCCGAGACCTTCTTGCGACGACGGTTGAAGATCTCTTTCTGGAGCTGAGCGATCAGGGCATCCGCCTTGTCGCTGAGCTTGATCGTGAGCTGCGACATAACGCAGTGGAATGGCTATCTCATCTGTAGCATCCTGGACGGATGTCAACTAGGCGTCGTCTGCAGCCAGCGCAACAAGGCGGGATCTGGCCCCTGAACGTCGATGACACGTCGACCCAACGCCACGGCGGCATGCCCTGCTTCTAACCAGGCATCCAGGTCGGCCACCGCCAGACCCCCCGCGGCAATCACTTTCGGCAGCGGGCCTAGCGGGGCCCGCAGACGCTGGAGGTAGTCGACACCCACGGTGGCGGCAGGAAACAGCTTGACCAGACCGCAGTCCATGGCCGATGCCTGCTGAATTTCGGAGGGGCTGAACACCCCCGGCACCAGCAGAATCCCCCGTTGCCGTGCCCGCTCAATCAACGCCGGATCAAAACAGGGCGACATGGCAAAGGGAAGTCCGCAGGCTTCCAGATCCGCAAGGGCCTCGGCATTGAGAACCGAGGCAGCTCCCAACTGCAGGGCGGGACACTTCTGACGCACGCGCTGAACAAAGCCACGCCATTGGCCGTCAGGCCCCCAGCCGATCTCCACGTGGCGAAGACCGACTGTCTCCAGACAGCACAAATGGTCCAGGAGTGACCCCGGACCATCAGCACCATTGAGATCGGCCGGATCAGGCCGAACCACGACCAGGATCGGCTGAGCCGACAACGAGGCGATCAACGCCTCCTGCCGCTGCAACCAGATCGGTCGTTCAAATGTATTCGGCAACGCGGACGTCGCGGGTGATCAGAAGCTCCTGCAATTCTTCTGCGTCGACGGTCTCCTGCTCCACCAACATGTCGGCCAGCTCGTCCAGAACGGCCCGGTTGTCCACCAGCACCTTGGTGGCGCGCTTGTAGGCCACGTCAACGAGGTCGGACACCTCCTTGTCGATGGTGGCCGCGGTGTTCTCGGAGAAGTCGCGCTCGGCAGCAATGTCGCGGCCGAGGAACATGCCTCCCTGGGCTCGGCCAAGGGCCACCGGGCCAAGGGTGTCGCTCATGCCGAAGCGAGTGATCATCTGGCGCGCCGTGGATGCCACCTGCTGCAGGTCGTTGGAGGCACCCGTGGTGACTTCATCTTCGCCGTAGACAATCTCTTCGGCGACACGACCGCCAAGAGCCACGGCCATCTGGTTCTGCAGGTAAGCCCGGGAATAAAGGCCCGACTCCATTCGCTCTTCACTGGGGGTGAAGAAGGTCAGACCACCGGCATTGCCTCGGGGGATGATCGAGATCTTCTGAACAGGGTCGTAGTCAGGCATCAACGCACCCACCAGGGCGTGACCAGCCTCGTGATAGGCGACCAAGCGCTTCCGGCGTTCACTCATCACCCGATCCTTCTTCTCAGGACCAGCCATGACGCGCTCAATGGCGTCGCTGATCTCGTCGTTACTGACCTCGGTCAGTTCACGACGGGCGGCCAGGATTGCTGCCTCGTTGAGCAAGTTGGCGAGGTCTGCACCGGTGTAACCGGGGGTACGACGGGCCACCTTGTCCAGATCGACGTCCTTGGACAACGTCTTGCCGCGGGCGTGAACGTTGAGGATCTGGAGACGACCGGAGTAATCGGGACGGTCGACGGTCACCTGGCGATCAAAACGACCGGGACGCATGAGCGCAGCATCCAGGACATCCGGGCGGTTGGTGGCCGCCACGATGATGATGCCGGTATTGCCTTCAAAACCATCCATCTCCGTCAGGAGCTGGTTGAGGGTCTGTTCCCGCTCATCGTTACCGCCACCGAGGCCAGCCCCCCGCTGACGACCAACCGCATCGATCTCATCGATGAAGACGATGCAAGGTGCATTTTTCTTGGCTTGCTCGAACAGATCGCGGACGCGGCTGGCACCGACTCCGACGAACATCTCAACGAATTCAGAGCCGGAGATCGAGAAAAACGGAACGCCAGCTTCACCGGCGACGGCTTTGGCAAGCAGGGTCTTACCGGTGCCGGGAGGACCCACCAAAAGCACACCCTTGGGAATCTTGGCGCCAACTGCCGTGAAGCGATCCGGGTTTTTGAGGAAGTCAACGACCTCCGTCAGCTCGAGCTTGGCCCCTTCAATGCCAGCGACATCGGTGAAGGTGACTTGGGTGGAGGGCTCCATCTGAACCCTGGCCTTGCTCTTGCCGAACTGCATCGCCGGATTGCCACCGCCACCGCCCTGGGCCCGGCGGAAGAGGAAGAACAGACCACCGAGCAACAACAGCGGGAAGATCAGGCTTCCAGCTGCCTGCTGCCAGGCCGGAGCCTGACGAGTGGGCTGAACGGCAATGTCCACATCGTGCTGTGTCAGCAGACCGAGGAGTTCCTTATCGGGAGCCAGGTTGACCTGGGCGCGACGACCATCGTTTTCAACCACCTGCGCAGTCCCCCGGTCGGGGGAGATCAGCACACGGCTGATCTGGTTGTCCTCAACCGCTTCAACGAAGTCGCTGTAGCGCATGGTCCGTGCTTCCTGCTGGGTGTTGCCACCACCGAGGAAAGCCGGAGCGATCACCACGATCGCCAGGACTAGCAGGGCCGTCAGGCCGATGTTGCGCCAACGCTTGTTCAAGGCTCTCGTCGCTCAGATGAAGGAATGTTAAACGGGTCCTCAGGGATCAGGCGGCTCGAAGCACTTCAACGACGCTCTTGAAGGCGAACCACTCGGGAATTTCCTCGCCACCGCGCAGCATCTTGCGGAACTGCGTGCCGCTGAGTTTCTTCACATACAGGCCACGGGCTTCGGCATGTTCGGCGGTGACGTAGCCCTCTTCCTCGGTGTAAACGAGGTTCAGGGAGGGCACGGTTTCCATCGTCAGCTCGGGTGCGCACTCCTTGGCGAAGTTCTGGGCGTCGTAGGGGCCGTAGAAGTCGTCCCCGCTCAGGGAGGACTTACAACCCGCCATGTCGCGGCCGATGATGAAATGCGTGCAGCCGTAGTTGCGGCGGATGATCATGTGCTGCAGGGCTTCACGGGGACCCGCCATGTGCATGGCGTAGGGCAGGTAGGCCCAGCGAATCCGGTCGTTGTTCACCTCAGCGGCCAGGCGCTCGTAGGTCTGGAAGCGGACGGCACCAGGAATGTCGTCCTGCTGTGTGGGGCCACAGGTGGGGTGCACCAGCACCACGGCGTTCTCGCTGACGTTCTGGGCGTGAAGGGCGCGGGTGAACAGCTCGTAATGGGCACGGTGAATCGGGTTGCGGCACTGGAAAGCAACCACGTCCTGTCCATCGGGGAGACCGGCGCGCACCTGGGCCGGCGTCTTGCAGGGGAACACGCGCTGGGGCAGTTCAAGGCCCTTGAGGCTGCCTCCCAGGTAGAAGCGCTTGCGCTCCATGGTGATCATCCGCACTGCAGGGTGCTCAATGGAGGTGGTGCCGTAGCAGCCCTGGGCTTCCGCCACCTTGTTGGGTTCCCACTTGGCCTCCACCTGCAGAACGGCGAGGTCCTGCCCCTTGTAGGTCAGCAGCACCGTGTCACCGACCACCACGTCATCGCGGTCGGTGTCCATCACGATCGGCAGGCCGAACAGCTGGCCGGCCGCCAGGCGATGGCCGCTCACGACAGCGTCATAATCCTCCTGATGCATGAAGCCCCGCAGGGGGGAGAAACCACCCACAACCAGCAGTTCCACATCGCAGGCATTGCGGTCTGAGCATTCCAGCGACTTGGAGGCCGTGGCCTTGACCGCCTCCCGCTCGGCCTGGGGCACCATCAGATCCACCAGGGACCCGCCGTAGGGAGCAATCACACCGGATCGCTGGGCAGAAGCAGGTGCGCTGGCGGTCATGGCAAGGCCTGAAGTCCGGGCGATTCTCCCAGATCATCGCGATTTGTCACCAGGCATCAAAAAAGGGGGCCTAAGCCCCCTCAAGACGATCACTTGATCAATCGCCGAGATCAGGCCTCTTCAAGCCGGCCATAGAGATCACCGGTGATTTTGATGTCCACCACTTCACGTCCACCCATGTCGGAGTCGGAGGGCTGGATGGCGCTGAACACACCGGCGAATTCACCGGTTTCAGGATCCACCTTGGTGATCGAGAGGCTCATCGTGCCGACGCCATCGATGTAGCGCTTGTTGTTGTCTTTTTCCAGCTGCTCGTCATCGCCGCCGAGAGCCACCAGACCCTGGGCGTACTGCACGCCCGTGGTGAGGGCCCGTCCCTTGGGGTCGATGAAGTTGCTGGTGCGGTAACTGGGGGTGCGGTAGGTGCCTTCGAAGTCGGTGCTGGTGGTCAGCGCTGCACCGTCAGCAGTGGCCTTGAGGGACTTGCTGGAGAAGGTGAAGGGGAACTCCTCGCCACCGGGCACCAGAACGGTGATGGGCTGGAAGTCGATGCCACCTTTCTCTTGGAATTCGAGGCCGGCCTCGGTCACCTTCAGATCGCCGAAGACCTCATCGAGACTGGAGGTGTAACGGGTCAGGATCTTGCCCTCAACGAACTCGGCCTGCTGGCGCACGTTCTTGGGCTCCTCCTTGGCGTACACCTGGACGGGGTGCATGCAGATCTCACGCAGCTCGTAGCTGCCGCCCTCACTCAGCGCGATCGAACCACGGGCGGAGTCGCCGATCGTGGGGCAATCGTTGGCTTTACCGGTGTTGTGAATGTCGTCGTAGGTCACGTTGGACCCGCCACGCTGAACAGCTTCACTGTCGCCACTGCAGGCAGTAGTGAAAAAAGCGAGACAGAGCGCCAGCACGACGGCCAGCAGAGGACGGATGCGCATGGGAGAAGCCGGAGGGCTGAACGCTGTACAGACGGAGATCACCGTCAGTCTCGGATCCTACAAGGGTTAAACCGGCTTCATGGCTAGCCTTTCGCAGCTCTCAACATCTTTCAGGAGCCCTTTGAACAGCCAAGAGCAACAACCACTGCACGATCGGCTGGCACCACTGCTGCAGGAATTGCGTGCCCTGGCGGATCAGGAACAGAACAACCCCGACAACCTCCTCCTTTTATTGCGGGAACTCGAAGCTGTGCATCGCGACGTACAGGACGGTCCTTTCCGCCAGAGCCTTCCGGAAAACCGTCAGAAACTGTTTTCCCTGCTGCAGATGATGGAGAAAAGCGGCGGATGGCCCTACATCCCCAGACTTCAATTGCGCACCTTCATCGATCTGCTGGGACAGGACTCGCTGGGGATGGCTGCCTGAGCGCCAGGAGAGCATCCAGCAGCTGATGGGCCAGCTGCAGCTTTCCAGTCACCGGCAATTCCTTGGACCATCCGTTCCCGAGGAGCCAGCCGCCGTTCCGGGCCTGGCCGAATCCCTGCCCGGGACGATCAATGGGATTGACGAACAGCAGATCACAACCCTTGCGGAGGCGCTTCTCTTCTCCGCGACGCAGAAGTTCAGCGTCTTCACCGGTCAAGGCAGCAAATCCAAGAATCAACTGCATCGCCGGACGTCGCGCAGCCAACCCCTGCAACAGATCGGGCACCAGCTCCCAGCCATCGGAAAGCCTGAGCGCCAGATCCGCCTTGGCGGCTTTGCCTGCTGTGGAGACGTCGCCTGTGGCAACACGACGCAGATCAGCGACGGCCGCCGCCATGGCGATCGCATCGACGTCAGCCTGCTTCTGCTGCAACACCATCTGCATCTCCGCAGCGCTCTGGACCGGATGACAGTGGAGGGACTCCAACCAGGGCTCCGGCACCTGCAGGGGGCCGTGCACCAACGCGACCTCAGCTCCCCTCAAACGAGCAGCCTGGGCCAGCAACACTCCCATCGCCCCACTGCTGCGATTCGTGATCAGACGGGCCTGATCAATGGGCTCAACGGTCGGCCCCGCCGTCACCAGAAGTCGTCGTCCGCTCCAGTCGAGCTTTGCAACGGGACCGGCATCACCACGGCTGAACAGGCTGGTGGCCGCCAGCTCGATCAGCAACGGATCCGCCATGCGCCCATCGCCGCGGCGATCGCAGGCCAGAAGGCCTGGCTGAGGCAACAGGGGAACCACGCCCGGAAAGGTCTGCACCAGCTCCCAGTTGCGTTGAACGGCGGGGTGGTTCCACATCGCCGTGTTCATGGCGATAGCGGCCAGGACAGGGCACTCACAAGCCAGGAGCACGCTGGCGAGCAGACCATCCGCAGACCCCTGGCTCCAGCGGCTGAGGCTGGTGGCACTCAGGGGGGCCAGCAGGATGAGTTCAGCCCAATCCGCCAGATCGATGTGCAGCGGCCGACTGCAGGACGAGTCCCATTCGTCGTCCTCCCCATAACAGCGATGACGACTCAGGGTCGCCAAGGCAAGCGGGCTCACCAACTTCGCTGCACTGGGGGTGACCAGGCAGCGGACTTCAGCCCCTGCCTTCACCAGGGCACTGACCAGAAGCGGCGTCTTCACCGCAGCGATGCTGCCGCTGACAGCAACCAGAAGCCGCCGGCCCTTGAGAGGAGTGGAGACCTTAGTCCTCATCGAACGGTTCCTGATCCACCAGGTGCACGAAGGGGGCCGTCAGTTCCGGACGATGGATGGCCAGGGCACGGAGCAGGTGCCAGTCCGACAGTCCTTCAAACGGTGTGGGGTAGTCGTCTTCATCCAACCGTCTCGCCAGAACAGCGATGGACTCTTCATCGAACTGGGCCAGGCGTTCGGGAGTGATCGGGGTGGCGGATCCTGGAGCGGTGGTCATCGCTGCATCGGGCCTGACCTAACAAGTGTGACTCAGGGCTAGCGTGACCTGGCGGGGAATTAGCTCAGCTGGTAGAGCGCTGCGATCGCACCGCAGAGGTCAGGGGTTCGAGTCCCCTATTCTCCATACATGATTGATGGCCCTTATGGGTCGGTACTTCGCCCTCGCGGCTGTCGTGATGCTGGCTGTGCTGGCGCGCCCAGATGCCCTGTTGACGTTTTCTGTGCTGAGCTTGGCGGCTGGCCTGGGAGCCGTCAGACCTCCGTACCTGCCACGGCATGACACACCATGGGGTAAAAGGGAAGAGTGAAATGTCCTGTTGTCGATGTCGCAGTCGAAGCGCGAGCAAGTCGTTAGTCACCTGCGCTACATCCGCCAGGAGCTCAGGGAGATGCATCAGGGCGTCATGGAGGATGGCCTGCTGCCGGAAGCTGGAGAAGTTCGCGGCGTGATGGCCCAGATGGAAGCTCTTCTGGAGCTTCTGGAGGGCAAGTCGTCCAGAAAGGCGAAAGCTGAGTCCAGCTGAGTTGTTGGCAAGCGGGTTGCCAAAGCCCAGATGAAGGGCTTTGCTGCGCCAATCCCCATCCCCCGGCCCGGGACATTCCCGGGCTTTTTCGTGAACTCTCCCCTATCTGTAGGGCCTGATACATGCACAACCACTAGATGTGGTGCACACTATGGCTGGCAGGGTTATGGTCGGGTGATGGGGATCACCAAACGTTCTTCCCTGCCCCTTTTCCCTTAAAAGCCAATCGTGCAGCTTCAGTCGACGCGTCTGCAACGAAGCTTCGGGAACGCTCTTCAACAAATTGAAGCCTGGGCGAGTAATCCCTGGCGTCGGTTGTCTGTGCTCAGCATCGCGGCCCTGTTTGGATTTTTCGTGGGCAGTGCCATCACCTCTGTGGCCGGTGTTCTGGGCCAGATGGATCCCATCGGAGCCTTCATCGTTGTTGTGGGCACTGAATTCACCGTTCGAATGCGCAACAGCGGTTCATCGGCCCTTCTCCATCAAGTGCTGGGCATGAGCCGAATCGGACTGCTTTACGGCCTGTTTCTCGAAGCCTTCAAGCTGCTGTGACACGAGGCCAACCAGAGCACGGACAAACCTGAATCAGATCCATACCCTTCGGGAAAGTCCTTCCTCGAAGCTATGGCAGGCGAGCATTTCTTTCTTGAACTGGACCCCCCCGAGGAACGTCTCCGCCATGCACCCCATGTGGTGATTGTCGGTGGGGGGTTTGCCGGTGTGCATGCCTGCAAGGCTCTGGCCAAGGCGGATGTGCGCATCACCTTGATTGACAAGCGCAACTTCAACCTGTTCCAGCCTTTGCTTTATCAGGTCTCCACGGGTCTGGTGTCCCGCGGAGACATCGCCACCCCCCTGCGGGAGCTGGTTGGCAAGCAAAGCAACGTTCAGGTGCTGCTGGGAGAGGTGACCAACGTTTATCCCGAAGGCAAGCAGATCGTTTTCAACGGCAAGGCCTACAGCTACGACCACCTGGTGCTGGCCACGGGATCCGGCAGCACGTTCTTCGGCCATGACGAATGGCGCACCTTTGCGCCACCGATGAAGATTCTCGAGCACGCAGAAGAGATCCGTCGGCGTCTGTTGATGGCGATGGAACAGGCGGAACAGACCCCCGGCCCCGAAGCGCGTCAGTTCCTGCAGACCGTGGTGATCGTGGGAGCAGGCCCCAGCGGCTGTGAAATGGCCGGCGCCGTCTCCGAGCTGATGCGATGGGCCCTCAACAACGCCTTCAAACAGCTGGATCCCAAGAAGACCCGGATTGTCCTGGTCGACCCTGGTGATCGGGTGCTCAGGGCTATGCCGGAGATGTTGTCGTCCGCAGCCCTGAAGTCCCTGGAGGCTGACGGCATCGAGTTTCTGCCCCAGGGTCGTGTCCAGACCATGCGGCCGGGCGAGGTGATCGTCGGCACACCGGATGGCGACGTCCGCATTCAGGCGGCCACCGTGATCTGGACCGCCGGGGTGCGTGCGTCGAGCCTCGGCAAGAAGCTGGCCGAGGCCACAGTTTGCGAGGTGGATCGTGGCGGTCGCGTCGTCGTTCAGCACGACTTCTCGATCGCTGATCACCCGGAAATCCGGGTCGCCGGCGATCTCAGCAGCTACAGCCACACGGCCAACGGCAAACCTCTCCCAGGCATGGCTGCCCCAGCCAAACAGGCCGGAACCTTCATCGGCAAAGACATCGCCGCCATCGTCGCTGACAGGCCAAGACCGACGTTCAGCTACTTCGATTTCGGCAGCATGGCCGTGCTCGATCGCGCCAGCGCCGTCGCTGATCTGCGCGGCCTGCGTTTTGCCGATGGCATTGGCTGGATCCTCTGGGCCTTTGTCCACCTGGTGCTGATCCCCGACTGGGAAAACCGCATCTCGCTATCGATCAAGTGGATCTTCGCGCTGCTGACGCAACAACGTGCGGCCATCCTGCTCACCGGCATGCCGAGCCAGCACATGGCGTTGGATGCTGTGGATGCACACTTCCCGATGAAAGCCGGCGAAGGGGTGTCGATCGCCGAACCCGATGCCGCTCTCAAGGCCGCTATGGACTACTACTCCCACCAGATGACGGGACATCCCCAGCCTCAGGAGCTGATCGACACCAGTGACGGTTCCGCTGCCGATTCAGCAGCAGCCATCAGATAGAGCAACGCCATGCGGATCGGGACGCCGTTCCGCACCTGCTCTTCCACCAAACAGATCGACGGATCGTCCAGGAGAGCTCCCGTCATCTCAACACCCCGGTTGACGGGGCCAGGGTGCAGCACCGGCACCGGCTGTCCGCACAGGGTCAGCCGTTCGTGGCTGAGGCCGTAATCGCGGTGATAGCGCTCCAACCCTGTGAGGAGCTGCTGCGTCATCCGTTCCTTCTGGAGACGCAGCGTCATCACCGCATCAGCGCCTGGCAAGGCACGCTCCAGACGCCGCTCCACCCGCACCGATCCCCGCTGGGGTGCTGGATCCACAGACTGACCCGGTGGTGGTTCCGCCACGAACTCACGGAAGGCGTCCGGCACCAGACTCGGCGGGCCACACAGCACCACATCCGCACCGCAGGCGGTGAGGGCCCAGAGATTGGAGCGAGCCACCCGCGAGTGAAGGATGTCTCCGACAATCACAATGCGCTTGCCCTGCAGGGCTTCCGGCATCGGGTGCTGAGGCGCGAAGTGCCTGGCCAGGGTGTGAAGATCCAGCAATCCCTGGCTGGGATGGCTGTGCAACCCATCACCGCCATTCAGCACAACCGTGCGTTCTCCGGCGGATTCCAGATCCTCCGCCAGTTGCTGGGGGACCCCCGTGGAGCGATGCCGGACCACCAGCACATCAGCGCCCATGGCCACGTAGGTGCGCGCGGTATCCAGCACGCTCTCACCCTTGCTCAAGGAGCTGCATGAAGGTGAAAAGCTCTGCACATCGGCCGAAAGGCGCTTGGCCGCCAGTTCAAAGCTGCTGCGGGTGCGGGTGCTGGGCTCGAAGAAGAGGGTGGCCACCAGGCGGCCCTGCAACGCGGGAAGCTTGCGGGCTCCGGTGACGGGCAAGGAACGAAATCGCTCCGCCAAGTCGAGCACCGCGGCGTAATCCTCCCTGGAGAAAGCAGCCAGATCGAGAATATGGCGATGGTGCCAACCACTCATCCCATTACCTCCACCGATGGCAGCCAGGCCGTCGTGAGGCTCGGCGTGCGATCGCCTTTGGATCGGCGACTCACGCTGCGGCTGGGGCGGAGATACCAGCGCAGGGGGAGGTCCTGTCCCTGGGAGATGCCGATGCGCGTGGTCGTCACAAGCTCCGGGCTGTCGAGAGAGGCCGGGCGTGGCGCCAGCCACACATCATGTTCGCCCGTCACCGGCTGACTGTCATCGCTGCGCGTGAGCCCGAAGCGCCGCGCCAGAAGGCCGGGGCCTGCCGCCACCCGTTCCGGTTCGCCGGGAAGAACGGCAGCCCTGAGCAGAACCCCATTGGCCCATTCGGCGCGCTCGGTGACCACATTCACGCAGTGGTGGATGCCATAGCTGACGTACACATAAAACCGGCCGGGCTCACCGAACAGGGTTTCGTTCTGCGGTGTCCTGCGCCTGTAGCCGTGACAGGCAGGCTCGTCCTGGGAATACGCCTCCGTTTCCACAATCACGCCCCAGAGCAAGCTGCCATCGGCTTGGCGTTTCACCAACCGGCAGCCCACCAAGTCAGGACCCACCAACTCGGCCGATCGCTCAAAAAACGGAACAGGAATTGGTTTCATCCTGATGACAGGCTTGCATGACCCGATCAGCCTTGAACCATCAAGAGCACTCAGGCTGTGACAAGCCCAGTCAAAGCCAGGCGGGAAGCCGTTTTCCTCGTGCTTGCCGGCTTGTTCCTTGGAACGCTGGGCATGCTCAACATCCTCGGACTGACGCGCTTTCTGCAGCTGGGGAGCATTGGTGGCTGGCCGATTGTTGTGGCCGTCGGCGCCCTCCCTTATCCGGTCACCTTTCTCTGCACGGATCTGATCAGCGAACTCTGGGGGGAAGAGAAAGCCAACCAACTGGTTTGGGTGGGGCTTCTGCTCAACGGTTGGGTGCTGCTGATCCTCTGGCTGGGCGGACTCCTGCCAGCCATGCCGGGAAGCGATGACACAACCTTCCGCACGATCCAGCAGCTCAGCTTTGGATCGATCGGGGCCTCGATGGTGGCCTATCTCACTGCCCAGTTCGTGGACGTGCGGATGTTTCATTTCTGGAAACGCCGAACCAACGGCAAGGCGCTCTGGTTGCGCAACAACGGCTCCACCCTGGTGAGTCAGCTCGTTGACACCAGCGCTGTTGTGCTGATCAGCCATTTCGCCGCCCACGTTCTGCCGGTGAATCCGGACGAAGCTCTGCTGCCGCAGCTCGGCAGTTTTATCGCCGGGGGGTATCTGTTCAAGCTGCTGGCCGCTTTGGCCGACACATTGCCGTTCATCTGGCTCACAGGCTGGCTGCGCAGCTGGTTGGACGTGCCCGGGGAGGGAGCGGAACTGTCAACAGAATCCCCCTGATGCCCTGCACGCTGGCTGCAGTTCCGCCAAGCTGAGTGCACCATCAAGCACTGCATGAACGCGGCCCTCTCCGGCTTCAATCTGGGAACCGTGCTGCTGGGCAGCATCGTTCTGTTCCCCCTGGCCTGCCTGTTCTTCGGGACCCGCGGCGGCTACTACAACACTGACAAATACGACGGCAACGGCACCGCCCACTGAGCATGACTGCAAGCCTCCCCGGCCCCGTCGACAGCACCGAAGCAATCCGCCTGGCCCTGCGCAGCTGGCCAGAGGTCGAGACCTATCTCGATCACTGCAAAGGGGTGATCGTTCCCTTGGGATCAACGGAACAGCACGGTCCCACAGGAGCCATCGGGACGGATGCCCTGACCGCGGAAGCCGTGGCCCTGGAGGTCGGGCGTCGCACCGGGGTGTTGGTGACCCCTGCTCAGGCCTTCGGCATGGCCGAGCATCACCTTGGCTTCGCCGGCACCATGAGCCTGCAACCGGCCACCCTGCTGGCGGTGATGCACGACCTGGTGCTGTCCCTTGCCCGTCACGGCTTTGAACGGGTGTTCGTGATCAACGGCCATGGCGGCAACATCGCCACCACCAAGGCCGCTTTCGCCCAGGCCTATGGCACGGCCGCCAGCCGCGATCTGCCTGCAGCACCGCAACTGCGCTGCCGACTGGCCAATTGGTTCATGGCCGGACCGGTGATGCGGCAAGCCCGGGATCTTTACGGCAACAAAGAGGGTCACCACGCCACGCCGAGCGAGATCGCCGTGACCCTGAAAGTGGAGCCAAGCCTTCAAACCAAGCAGCGCCCCCTGCCGGATCCTGCACCAGCGGGACCCATCCACAGTCCTGATGACTTCAGACGGCGTCACCCGGACGGTCGCATGGGATCGCATCCGTCACTGGCCACCGCGGAACACGGTGCAGCGCTGCTCGAGACAGCCGCCACCGCGCTGAGCGAAGATCTCCGCAGTTTCCTCAGCGAAGCATGAGCCGGATCTCCAGCGATGACGTGCGTAAGGTGGCCAAGCTGGCAAGGCTTGATCTTCCCGAAGAGAAGATCGCCACGTACACCGGTCAGCTCGAGTCGATCCTCGAATATGTCGGTCAGCTGGAAAGCATCGACACCGAGGGAGTCCGTGAAACCACCCGTGCCGTTGAGGTGACCAACGTGACCCGTGCAGATGGCGTCACCCCAACGCCAGTCCGCGAGGAAATTCTCAACCAGGCGCCGTTGCGGGAGGGAGATTTCTTCCGGGTGCCGAAAATCCTGGCGGATTGATCAATCAGCGATTGATCGGTCGCCTTGGCTCGGTTTTGATGGCAATGCGATCAACAAATCCCAGCCAGTGGCGTTGAAGAGATCGCATCGGCATGAATCGCGCTGCACGACGCATCTTTCCGCGGCGACGTTTGTGGCTGCGGACGCCCACAAGAATGTCGTAGAGGAAGTTGTATCCATCCCGACGCGTCTCGAAGATTCCCAGACGCTGAGGTGATCCCTTCGAATCAAGGAGAGGCTTGGTGGCTTCGTAGGCAGGCTTGTACTCAAACCAGGGAATCGATGGCCACAGGTGATGAACCAGGTGATAGTTCTGGCCCATGATCAACCAGTTCATCAGACGCCCCGGATAGATCCGGGCATTAGTCCAGCGGTTTCTGGATGTGAAGGGGCGATGGGGCAGGTAATCAAAGAAGAGCCCGAGGGTCACACCCACCATCAGAGCCGGGGCAAACCAGCAATTGAAGATGAAGGGGAGAAACTCAAAGCGTGCGGCAGCCAGGACAATCACCACAAACACGCTGCGCTCAAATCCCCACTGCATGAGTTCCCAGCGCTTCCACAACCTCCGCTGGAAGAAAAACCACTCGTGATAGAAAAAGCGCGGCGCGATGAGCCAAAGGGGCCCGAACGTGCTGACGATGTGATCGGGATCGTTCTTGGGATCGTTCACATGGGCGTGATGCTCCAGGTGCACACGGGTGAACACCGGAAAGCTGAAACCCAGCAGCAGGGCTGAACCGTGTCCCATCGCCTGATTGATCCAGCGGTTGGGATGCGCCGCGTTGTGGCAGGCGTCATGGATCACGGTTCCTTCCAGATGCAGGGCCAGAAAGCCCGTGCAAAGAAGAAACGGCAGCGGCAGGCCACCCAGAAACCAGCCCCAGATCGTGAAGCCCGCCAGGACATATCCACCGAGGAACAGCGCAACGGTGGGATTCCAGGCAGCGGGTGGATCCACGAATTCACGCGGCACTGATCGATACCCCGTAGGGACCGGACGAGGCTGCTGATGGAGAGCAGAGCTCTGTGTCATCCGGCGATCAGGGCAGAAGCTGAAAAGTCCGCAACCAAGGTAGAGAAAGGAATGCCCACCGGGGGACTTGAACCCCCACGACCAAGGCCACTGGTACCTAAAACCAGCGCGTCTACCAATTCCGCCAGGTGGGCTTGAACTGAATGATAGTCGAATACGACTTAAACCTTAGAAAGGCCAGCCTGTTTGGGGTTTCAGCGAAGCGAGGCGGTGGAGTTGACTGTCCTCTAGTGATCCGATAAATCGGGTTATGTCACCCCCGGATTTGGCAAGTTTTTGGCAAGTCCCACGAGGCAAGTTCTTAAGGATTTCAACGGTCTGCGAGCAGTTAGATGACGAACATTGACTCAGCCATCAAGCAAGCCAATGAGTTTTTGGCGATGGGCGGCATACCACTGAAGATCCAGCGACCAGAACAAACCGGAACTCTTTATCTAAGAGGAACCTGGGCTTCTATTGGGCAAGAGAGAAAGTCTCAACGAATAGCGCTAGGGATCAAAGCCACTTCCGCGGGCATCGAAGAAGCCAAGGAACTGGCGCGAGAGGCCTGGATCGTCATCAAGGCAGGAGGCGACCCAAAAGCATCCCTTAAAGCACGTCAGACAGCCCTCAAAGCACAGAACACACCCTTAACCGGCTCAGAAGCCATTGCGGAGTGGGAGAGGCGCGAGAGAGCCGACCACGATCTGAAGCCAAATACAAACGATGGATTCACCCGGAAGGGCTACACCGTTCGAGGACTGTTGAAGGGTTACGAAAACGCCAGCTTGACCAGCGAACTTTTGGTCGCACTTGTTGAGAGAGCGCCCGCAGGAAGTAACAGGAGAAAAAAAGAGAAATCCGCAGCTCTACAAATCGCGAAGGCCAACTCTTTAAACACAACCGCAATTCTAGAAATCAAAGCAAAATACAAAGCACCAAAACGTGCCGTTCCAGAAAGCTTGGAACAGCTTCAAGCATTCCTAGACGCACTTCAAGGAACTGAATGGGGCTGGTGCACTGCAGCACATGCGATATACGGCTGCCGAGTAAATGAAACCGCATCCCTAGTTCCAAAGCTGGGAGGGAAGCTTGCGGACTGCTTAACGATCGATAAGAGAGAAGGTGGACCTCAAAACACAAGAACCGCCATTGCACTCTCGATGAAGTGGGTTGAACGCTATGAACTCACGAATGTGTACATACCTGGAGACTTTCGCTGGACAACTCCTGATGAATACACTGAAGCTCTAAAGCCTCTGAAAAACACACAACGCAGCAGTTCAAGAGTGAAATGCTTCGAGAACAGGTGGAGAGCATTTCTGAGGGACAGTGAAGCCGCAAAAGCAGCTAGAAAGATTTGGCCTGAGTACAACAAGCTTGGAGTCAGGCATTACTGGGGAATACAAGCGGCACTAAAACGTTTCGACACTTATCTAGCCGCCAGAGCTATGGGACATTCAATGCAGACGCACGAAAATACTTACTTGCAAGAGATCACAGCGATGCAAGAAGAGGATGTGCTCGCAAAGCTAATAATCCTCGACTGATCTGAGATTCCTGACAACATGGTACGAATATTTTCTCCAGAGTTTCTTCAATATCTTCATGATCACCTGCACACTATGCAGTGCCTCAGACCAAAGAAGCTAGACCGCATACGGAATTTGACAATTATAACTGGTTAAAACTGGCATAGTTTTAGCTTTTGCTCTATACCGCTAAAGCTGAGCAGAACATCACAGCCACAAAAACCTAGAAAAACTCAAACAGAAGACGATTTCATCCGATAAGAAGGGTTCAGTACAAATATCGACGGATGCACAATCCCTCTACATCCAGTCAAGGATTTCACTTGACACTGGCTTCGATAGAAAGCCATATGAAAGAACAGTCCAAAAAGCTTGAGGAGATTAGGCGGGCGATTACATACCCTTCTCCCACTAAATGGCTATCTCCAAAAGAGTTTGGGCAGCTGGTTGGGAAACACCCTGATCACATCTGCCGACTAGCGAAGATGGGAGTCTTTAAAGCAGAATCCATCAGGGAGAAACCAACAAAATCGGGAGTGCGTAGGCACTATCACGCGGCAAAGGCCGTGAAAGATTTTGAGTCGTACAAGCTGAATTGTGGAGGTTCATTATGAGCAAGAAACTCAAACAGATAGGGAATTTGTGCGGTACGTTGAAGATATGAATGAAACGATTATTCATGGCACCTGGATACATCTCCTGTTTGCAGGAATCTGACATCAAAATCCGCTGTTCAAGACAATTTCGTGATGAGCTACACCGCAGAGCTCAATCGCGCGAAACAACGTTGAGCGGACTGGTTCGTCAGATCGCAATTGAACACTTGCCCCTTCAACTCCACAAATAAAAAAGCACAGCTGCGTCAACAGCTGCACCAGTAATCTTGCTTAAATTAAAAATGTTTGAAGCTAATCAGCAGGCGGATTCCCCTGCCTCATTATATCCAGAACAGGCAGACAAAACCTGTCATAGCAACCAGTATGAAGATCTAAGTGCCTGTCCAAAAGAATGGCGCTATCTCCCAGTCGATGACAACAAAGTTCCATGGGACTACAAAACCAACAGTGAACTGAAGTGGAAAGGATTCGAGGGATATACGGCAGAACAGATTCAACAGATGCAACCAAAAGCCGTTGGATTGATCCTCGGTGAAAGATCTTTAGGGGTTGGTGCGATTGACTTTGACGGTCCAGGTTCAGAAGAGGAATTCCTGCGTCTGTTCGGGCGACCCTCCTCTGATTTACCTTCCTCCCTCGCTTGGACCAGCGGAAAACCAGACCGGCGTCAGATTGCTTTCTCAGTTCCATCTGCGTGGCGGGACAAGCTCAGACACAGGCAGTGGAGGCAAGGCGGATCCATAGTTTTTGAGGCCCGCTTTCCCGCTCAAGGATCAAATCTGCAAAGCGTCATTGCTGGAAAGCATCCAGAAACAGGTGGCTACCGCTGGGTAAAGGGCTGCTCACCACAAGAGGTGGACGTTGCAGAAGCTCATGAGTGGTTGTTGGAAGCTCTCTTGGAGACTGACTCTTATCTGCCTAAGAACTGCCCTAAGCCTCAGAAAGATCTTTCAGACGCAGAACAAGAACACAACAGACAAAAGGCGCTTGCTGCTCTGAAGTAACTCTCTCCAGCTGACTTTGAGGACTACGACAACTGGCTCAAGGTTGGGATGGCGCTGCACAGCGTTGACGAAGGTCTGCTCAATGACTGGGTTGAGTGGAGCAGGCCAATGAGCAACTTCGATGAATCGGAGTTTGTGCAGAAGTGGGACAGCTTCAGCGAGAAGGCGCCGGGTGAAGGCGTCGGAATTGGAACTCTGATCAAGGAGGCCAAGAAAAACGGCTACAGCGAACCAGTCAGGGCAATAGCAGCACCAGAAAGTGGTGGGCTGTCTGGGTTAATCAAGACGGTCGGTTTGTTCCCCCAGGAGCTGGATGAAAACGGTGAACAGAGACCTGCTCCACGGTTGAACGCTGGTGCGGTCATAACCCTGCTGGAGAAGTACGTAGGCAGCCATCTCAAGCTGAATGAATTGGCGCGTGTTTATGAGTTCGGTGGCGTTGCACTTCCAGAAGATGAAACTCTGGTCTCTTATGCAGATATGCAGCAGCAAGGCTGGAACTTCGAACAAAAGCCATGGTGTGATGGTCTGCTCAGAGTTGCTCAGAAGCATCGCTATGACCCAGTACTCGATTATTTGCAATATCTGGAGAAAGCAGATGATGTAGAGCCTGTCGATATAAATAAAATTGCGACTAATTACCTAAATACTGAATCGAATCTGAGTGATCAGATGATGAAGGTGGCATTACTGGGTGCAGTTGCAAGGCGGTTTGAGCCTGGATGCCAGTTTGACACTGTTGTGGTTCTCAAAGGTGATCAGGGCATCCGAAAATCTACATTCTGGAAAATATTGTGCAGCCCGTTGTGGTTCTGCGATTCAACGCCAAAGGACAACAAAGAGATGATCATGAATATGCACAGCTGTTGGATCTTTGAACTTGCAGAGCTTGAAAACATCACCAGCAAGAAAGGTGTGGGCGAATTAAAAGCCCTGATCACTACTGCATCGGACATGATCAAGAAACCCTATGGACGAAACATTGAGCGTGATAATCGCCGCAGCATTATGGTTTCGAGCGTCAATGGAGATGACTTTTTAAGAGATCCAAGCGGGAACAGACGCTTCCAAGTACTCTCGCTTCCGCAGAAGGCCCAGAAACAAGAATTTATCCCTGTTGAACTTGTAGCTCGAGACAGAGATCGCATCTGGAAGGCTGCAATTCTCGCCTATCGTGCTGGTGAAAAGCCCATGCTTTCGTTAGAGAATCAAGAGCTATCTAACCAACAAAACAAAGGCTACTTGCCTGAAGATATGTGGAGTGCGAAGCTCGATAAATGGCTCGATAAATGGTTGTTAGGTATGAATGAATATGGTGTTATTGATAAGGAACCTCATGAATATTTCACTACCCTGGATGCATTGAGGGGCGTCGGGTTTGACGGCTGGGAAGAGAAGCTAGGACGAAGGGAAGAAATGCGTATGGCCGCCTTGTTGCAAGCAAAGGGTTTCCGCAAAGATGACCAGCAGAAGACAATCAATGGCGTTCGTGGTTATTACTGGCACCAATCAGAATGAATGCCGCTCTTAACCTCCTGCTTAACCTCCATCTCAACCTGCGTGATTGCTGAAGGTTGAGATGCTTCCCTTCCACCGTTGGACCCGTTTGATGCCTTTTTAGTTGAGGTTGAGGCGAGGTTGAGACACTAGGTTGAGATGCTCTTGATCCATTGGCATGACAGCACTTCAGCCCATCTGTCTTAACCTGATCAACCTTTTTAAGTAAAAGAAGTTAAAGAGAGGAAAGGGGGAAAAGAACCTGATTGGAGCGTTAAATCAGTGCCACAGGCATGAAAATATCCATACACGAAAAAAGGTTGAGGTTGAGATTGAGATATTTGAGGTCTCTCCTTCGTATGAGTTGCTTTAACTCTGCTCTAAGCTACATGCAGTCAAATGCCTACGTGCAATTAAAAATACATACAAACAAGCTCTTTCTGCCTTATTACTGGTCTAGATAGACTTCCTGCTCGCCTTTTATCCGTTCCTGTGACTGCATTCTTGCGCTATATTTAACTTAGTCAAGCGCAGTTACAGTGTCATCTTTACAAGCTTGGAACGGCTTTAGAAGCAAGTTCGAATATCTGGTTGCAGAGAACCTGGTCGAGAATGGGCATTGTTTCGATTACGAGCCAAAAAGAACTCACTATGTCAGCCACCATCACTACACGCCAGACTTCAGAGTTGAAGGTCAAGACTTCTATGTTGAGTGCAAAGGTGGCTCGATGAGTGCAGAAGATAGAGCCAAATATCAAAAGGCATCTGAGCAGAACGAGGACTTAGATCTGCGCTTCTTGTTTTATAACGACCGACCCATCGCCAAGAACAGCTCCACCACCTTCTCGATGTGGGCGAAGAGGCACGGCTTCCCATACTCAATTGGGCCAGAGATCCCGTCGCAGTGGCTCAATTAGCACCCGCGTCTGCCCGCTCTTGAGAAGTGAACAGCATTTTAAAAGCTAGGTGACAATCTGCTAATTGACACAGTTACTGTTCGTGCCGTTACTGATCTGCTCGTCTCAGGACACATCGGGCTCGAGGTGGCGCGGAGTGGTGCACCTGAGGTTGATGTAGGCGCCAGGAAAGACCTTGATGCGTTTGCGGAATGCCTCCGCCATCTGTCGGTGGTCGAATGCTTCATCAGCTTTGGCGCTAGTTCAGGAGTGTTCCAACAACCGATCGGAAACAAGAACACTCACAAAAAACTGCTGCCACTGGGATATGAGTGTTCCATTAACAGTGTTTTGTTGCTATTGTTTCTGGAACAACCCTTTTTGGAACAGTGACCTCCCGAAGCATTGGTTATGCAAGAACCAGCGGCGGTGGCGACACCAAGCAAG
Source organism: Synechococcus sp. A15-28 (assembly GCF_014280175.1). Lineage (GTDB taxonomy): Bacteria > Cyanobacteriota > Cyanobacteriia > PCC-6307 > Cyanobiaceae > Parasynechococcus. Next base: position 318,214 of record NZ_CP047931.1, on the reverse strand, counting down.
CGGCCGGTCTGGAGGTTCAGGTCAAGGCGTTGAAGGATGCAGGGTGCGCTGTGGTCTTCCAGGAGATCGTTAGCACCCGCACAGCAGAGAAAGACCGCCACCAACTGCAGGCAGCACTCAATGCAGTCGTGGAAGGAGACGAACTCGTCATTACCGCTCTTTCACGCCTTGGAAGGACACAGCGTGAGGTGATCAACCGTCTTCACGACTTGCAGGAGGAAGGCATTCACGTCCGAACTCTGGATGGATTGGTAAACACCAAGGCGATGGGAAAGATGGCACCCGTCCTCATTGGTCTGCTGACTGGACTGAATGAGGTGGAACGCGAGATGACCAGGGATCGCGTGATGGAGAGCATCCAGCACCGAAAGGCGACTGGCGGATCTATTGGCGGTCGCCCCAAAACCAATCAGGCAAAAGAACGCCTGGTTCTGCGCTTAAGGGACGAGGGGTGCTCCTATCGCTCCATTCGAGAGCAGACGGGACTGGCGCTCTCAACGATCCGTCGGATCATTTCTGAACAGGAGGTGGCGGCGTGCTGAAGATCCTTTAGCCCCCCCCCCTTACTCCGGGGGGAGCTCGTCCAGGCATTCGCCCTTAGGCGCCAACACATTTACCCAAAACTGGAAATATCAATACTCGCAAGATATGACTTTCTGCTGTCGTACTGGGAGATTTCAGAATAGATATTACTTGCCTTAAAGCATGTTTAGGCTCTCACCTTGGGCAAGCATCAATGAGTTCAACGTCTATAAATATGCAGCAAATACAGCGCAATCACCATATGGACTGAAGAGCTTTTATATCATTATTGGACCATCCTAGATATTCATCACTATAGTTAGCTGCCATGACTGAGTCGGCGGCATCGTAAGAATTTCCCTTCAAATCCTTGAGGCCAAGAGCGTATCCGGTGAGATAATTAATGTCTTGCATGTCGTACTGCGTAGGCTTCTTTTGAGTCTTAGAAAATGAGACTTCCATGCCATATTTAGTCTTATAAGTTGTCGCGTCTTTGCTTTTTGACTTGGCTTGGAAGACAATGTCAGCCTGCTTACTTTTCTTTACTTTATTGAATTCTAGTCCCAAGATTGACTCGGTTTCATCAAGCATGTCATCAACAAATGAAAGAGTTTTCTTGGCAATTTTTGTATTTTGTTTTTTATCTAACTTTCCTTTCTTGTCAGCATAGTAATCAATAATTCCATCCTTTCCAGACTTTTTCCATAAGTATTTAGACCATTTTTTATTGACAGGAACATCTATATCCGAACTAGTTTCAGGTGTTGGAGTTGGAGTTGGTGTTGGTGTTGGCGCAGAAGGAGCCTCAATACCAAATGACGTGGCTATTTGATCAAAACCTGGTGTACCAATTTCGTAAATATCGGATTCACCTGTTTCATACCAATAGTAGTCAGTATCAGGCTCTCCCCACAAATCATTTTCGTAAACACGGTATTCGCTTGGCGTAGATTCACCGCCGAAATAGCCCCACAGAACTTGATCTATACCATCGATACGTTCAGCTGCTAATATTTCCCGCTCACCAGCGGCTTGGTTTGTCGTCCCATCAATTTTATACTGAACACCATCATAGTCTCTAAGAGTGAGCAGATTTTCATAGCCATCTTGGCGTACATAGGCATTGCCTGAAGAGTCCTTCAGAAGCTCAGTATTACCTTCAGATTCAATGGTTGACAATGTTGGCAAAGTCGGATCATCGCTTCGAATAAAGGCGGGAGAGGATGTTTGCCCCCAGACGTTACGCATCGCCTGAATATCAAGATCTCTTAAACTTGTTGGGTAGAAATTAGTCTCATTGTCCGACATCACTGAGATCTTATTGGTAAAGTATTGATCCGAGTGGCTGTCATCATTGTTGGGATGCATTATGCCTGTTGAATGTCCAACTTCATGCCATATCAGCCACTTTTCATATTCAGTCATTTTATCTCCACCAGAATTCACCCAAGAGATGTCGATCCATCCGTCCTCTGGTGAGTTCAGACCTACATAATCACCATCGTTATAACTATCGATCTTAATTAAGTTGATAACTGCTGAATCAAAATCATTTGTCTCAACAAACTGGGCGCCAGTCAATCGACTGAAATCGCCCATCGCAAAGCGAATATACTTCTTTTCCTCAGAGGAGAAATCAAGGATATTATTGACGTATTCAGGATAGTAATTTTCTGCGACACCTTGAATATAATATTCAATAACATTGTCATAGCCCGAGTAATCTTGAAGGAGATCGTAGCTCTCGTAGTCGGCGACTGACCGATAGTCAGTATTGGAATATGAAGTGATCGTCATCCGAGAGCTTTAGACACTTAGCCAATAATTTAATTCAGAAGGCAATTAAATAGGCATCAAAAGTTGCAAGTGGCCTAATAAATGCACTATTCGCATAATCCCCAAGAGATCCAGAATTTGCACGAGAAGATCCGCCGCACCCGCAAGCTGTTTGCGCATAAGACCAGCACCTATTTGCTGCGGACCTACGGAACACTCGCGATTAAAGACCTGAAATTAGCGAGCATGACCCGCCGTCCTAAGCCCAAACCAGCAGAAGATGGATCTGGCACGTTCCTGCTGAATCAAGCCGCAGCAAAAGGTGGGCTCAATCGCTCAATGGCTGATGCAGGTCTTGGCCAGCTAATACGGAGCTTGAAGAGAAGGGCAAAGAACGCGGCAGGAATATTGTGCGGGTAGACCCGAAGTACACCAGCCAACGGTGCAGCGTCTGCGGTCACACAGAAGCAGGAAACAGGCCAAGCCAAGAACTTTTCTGTACAATTCGAAAATTTTTACGAAGTGACCATCAGTTTCTTAAGGATTGCGGAATCTTTTTTTCCGGTCTTTGCTAACACTGTCAAGCGTTCAGCGAGAATTGACACTATCAAATCCGCGTATGACATTTTCCGCTGAGCTAATCCTCTGCAAGTAATACTGGCTGAGTGCTCGGACGGGCGTTTTAAATCAGGTTTTGGATTGGCTTCCAAAAGATGAAGCTCTCCATCACCTGATTCACGCAAGTCGAGTCGGACCAGGCTACTTAATGTGAACCATGCAAAGACTTGGCGAGCCAGATGCTCCATCTCACGGATTAACCCCGACTCGCGAGAGAGATCAAGTAACCGAATGCGGTCGTCGGTAATCGGCTTCTCATCCATCGAAGCGAAGATCTTTTCATGAGGCTCAAAAACGCGCTGGACGGCGGAGAACGCGAAGGGTCCATCATGGATTACGAATTCTCCATCTTGACGCACACGCGACCCCATAATTGAGATCGCGAATTCCCTTCCAGGGAGATATTCCTCTACAAGGCAGAGGTAGTTTGTTTCGTTCCAAACCTTCTCCACCGCATGCTTTACCTCCCTTTTTGAGTCAACGAAATACACGTTCTTCGAAGCCCGGCCACTTACCGGCTTTATCACAAACGGTCCTGGGAACCCATAAAATACTGACTCGAAGTGTTCTGAGTAAATGAAATTCCAGCCTTCAGAGCTCGGATCGATCACCACAGATCGAGCTGTTGGCAAGGATGCAGCCATACACATACTCTTAAACACGTGCTTATTGTCGAGAATTGATACGGCTAGTGGGTTATGGCCAATGTAAGGGACACCTAACATTTCTAACAGCGCAGGAGCATGCGCCATTGGATTAATTCCTTGGACCCCACCAGAATTCAGCCAGACTAAGTCGATATTGGATCTACTTATTACGTCTCCGAGGTGACGGTCCTCGGGCAATACAACCACATCGGAGAACCCCTCTGCTTCGAGCGTCTCAGCGATATTTTCAGCGACTACTCGATAACTTTTCCAATCTCGGCTGTTGATTTGTCGCTCGATTACAGCGTCGGGCTCATTTTTATCACCCGCATAAACAAGGGCGATCTTAAGGCCATCACGAGCCCGTTCAAGTAAGTCTTTGGTATTCACAATTACTTTTTCATCTTCATCAGTGCCCATAAAAATAAAAAGGAGCTAATTCCCCTTATTGTAGATCGACTGTCAATCGTTCTCTAATTGTTGATTTTGGCGACTATTTGACCAGCTTCCTCATCAGTAAATACAGGTGTGGTCTCCCAATTCAAGAATTCACCCCATTCAGCTGCATGTTGATATATTGCTTTGGGATCATCAGTCTTTAAGACTATCCAACCCTCTAAAGAACCAGGTGCATGATACCTTCCTATCATCTCAACTCCAGTGCCTGAAATGCGGACACACCGAGAACGCTGATGTGAATGCTGCAAAGAACATTCTTCAATCAGCGATGGGTGAGTGAAGGTCTGGGGCTCCAAAAGGCACGCCCATGGAGAAGTCCTCCAGAAATTCGTCCTTCAAAGCCTCTCGGTCTTCCGAGAGAGAGAGAAAACATTAGGTTTTCCCAGATCTCACCTTTGGCAAGCCGGACTTAAGCAGCTTATTTGGCAAGATTTTGGCAAACCGTGTCGAATAAAGCCTCAAACACGTTGCAATTACTAAGGTAGTCACTGGTACCTAAAACCAGCGCGTCTACCAATTCCGCCAGGTGGGCTGAGCACTGAGCTTACGGAGCGATCCACAATGGAGCAGATGATTCAGCGTCACCGATGCTTGCGACCCTGAGCGGCGACGTTTGCCTGCTGTTCGGTCTCGCCCTGCTTTTGCTGCCCCTGCTGGCGGTGGAACTGAGCCGGCCGCGAGACGGGGTGTGGGGAGCTGTTGTTCTGCTGCTGGGTCTGGTGCTGGTGACCAGCAGCGACCGGTTACGGGGAGCTCCGATGCTGGCGGTCCTCTGTGGCGGACTCCTGATCAGTCGGCTCAGTGCGGAAGTGGGGCAGGCCCGCTGGCGAGCCCTCAGTGACGAGGAACAGGCGCGGCTGCGGTCGGTGGACCACTGGTTGACAGGTCTGCGCCAGCTCGGCAGCGCCGCCGGAGGTCTTTCCGAAGGCCTCGGGGGCATGGCCAAGCAACTGAAGCCCGCTGGGAAATCAGGCGTGTCCGGGAAGAAATGGGTGCGCCCCGAATCAGACGACAAGGAGCCGACGGAACCGACTCCCTCAATCGAGCCCAGCCCGGAACCCAGCGAAAGCGAGGGCGAAGACTGATAATCCCCTGGCCAGAGCAGGGACCCCGTGAGCAAGGAGACGCGCGACGCCGCCGCTGAGGGCCGTCCCTCCTACAAAGACACGCTCAACCTGCTGCAGACCGGCTTCGGCATGCGCGCCAATGCGGTGAAGCGGGAGCCGGAGCTGCAGGCCTTCTGGAGCAGCAACGGAATCGATGGGCAGCTGGGGCTGCAGAACAGTGGCCCCACATTCACGCTGCACGACGGGCCTCCTTACGCCAATGGCGCCCTGCACATGGGTCACGCCCTGAACAAGGTGCTCAAGGACGTCATCAACAAGTACCAGGTGATGCAGGGCCGCCAGGTGCGCTACGTGCCGGGCTGGGACTGCCATGGCCTGCCGATCGAGCTGAAGGTGCTGCAGTCGATGGACCCGGAGCAGCGCCAGGCGCTGACCCCGATCAAGCTGCGCAAAAAAGCCGCCGCCTATGCCCGCAAGCAGGTGGATGGCCAGATGAAAGGTTTCCAGCGCTGGGGGATCTGGGCTGACTGGGAGCAGCCGTATCTGACCCTGCAGAAGGAATACGAATCAGCTCAGATTCGCGTCTTCGGCGAGATGGTGCTCAAGGGGCACATCTACCGCGGCCTGAAACCGGTGCACTGGAGCCCGAGCTCCCGCACAGCCCTGGCAGAAGCCGAACTGGAATATCCCGACGGTCACACCAGTCCCAGCGTCTATGTGGCTTTTCCGGCGGTGGAGCTGCCGGCGGCGCTGCGGGATGCAGTCAAGCAGGAGGGCCTGGACCTGCCCTCTGACCCCAAAGCCCTGGGCGAGGGTCTTCAGGTCGCGATCTGGACCACAACGCCCTGGACCCTCCCTGCGAACCTGGCGGTTTCGGTGAATGAACGGCTCGATTACGCCCTGGCCGAGGACGGCGCAGGCCGCCTGCTGCTGGTGGCAGCTGACCTGATCGAGTCGCTCTCCAAAACCCTGGAATGTCCCCTCAAGCAGCGCGCCACGGTGAAAGGTGCCCTGCTTGCCGGTCTCATCTACCGGCATCCCCTGCTGGACCGCACCAGCCCGGTGGTGATCGGCGGGGAGTACATCACCACCGAATCGGGCACAGGCCTCGTTCACACCGCGCCTGGTCACGGCGTCGACGACTTCCACACCGGCCAGAAGAACGGCCTGCCGGTGCTCTGCCCTGTCGACGAAGGCGGCACCCTCACCGATGAAGCCGGGCCGTTCGCGGGCCTGAATGTGCTCAAGGACGCCAACCCCAAGATCATCGAAGCTCTGGAGTCGGCTGGGGCCCTGCTCAAGCAGGAGGCCTATGGCCACCGCTACCCCTACGACTGGCGCACCAAGAAACCCACCATCTTCCGGGCCACGGAACAGTGGTTCGCCTCCGTGGAAGGGTTCCGCCAAAAGGCCCTGGATGCGATCGCCGCCGTGCAGTGGACCCCAGCATCGGGTCGCAACCGGATCGAATCGATGGTGAAGGAGCGGGGCGACTGGTGCATCTCCCGTCAGCGCACCTGGGGCGTACCGATCCCGGTCTTCTACAACCGCAGCAACGGCGAGGTGCTGCTCAACGCCGACACCCTGAGCCACATCGAGTCGCTCATCGCCGAACACGGCGCTGACGTCTGGTGGGAGAAAGACGAAGCCGAGCTGCTACCTGCCGCCTACGCCGACCAGGCCGACCAGTGGCATAAAGGCACCGACACGATGGATGTTTGGTTCGACTCAGGCTCCAGCTGGGCTGCTGTCTCAAGCCAACGCGAGACGCTCAGCTATCCCGCTGACCTGTATCTGGAAGGGTCCGACCAGCACCGCGGCTGGTTCCAGAGTTCCCTGCTCACCTCTGTTGCCGTGAATGGCCACGCTCCCTACAAGCGGGTGCTCACCCATGGCTTCGCCCTGGACGAGAAGGGGCGAAAGATGAGCAAATCCCTCGGCAATGTCGTTGATCCGATGGTGATCATCGAGGGCGGTAAGAACCAGAAGCAGGAACCGCCCTACGGCGCTGATGTGCTGCGGCTCTGGGTGAGCTCGGTGGACTACTCCGCCGATGTGCCGATCGGGGCCGGCATCTTGCGGCAACTGGCCGATGTCTACCGCAAGGTGCGCAACACCAGCCGTTATCTGCTCGGCAATCTGCACGACTTCAACCCAGAGACCGACGGGATTGCCGTGGCGGACCTGCCGCTGCTCGACCGCTGGATGCTGCAGCGCACCGCTGAGGTGATGGATGAGATCACAGAGGCCTTCGAGGGCTACGAATTTTTCCGCTTCTTCCAGCTGCTGCAGAACTTCTGCGTCACCGACCTTTCCAACTTCTACCTCGACATCGCCAAAGACCGTTTGTATGTGAGCGCCCCCCAGGACAAGCGCCGGCGCAGCTGTCAGACCGTGATGGCCTTGATCATCGAACGGTTGGCCGGCTTCATCGCTCCGGTGCTGTGTCACATGGCCGAAGACATCTGGCAGAACCTTCCTTACCGAGTCCAGGAAACCTCGGTGTTCCAGCGCGGATGGCCCTCCGCTCCGACCGAGTGGCGCAACGACACGCTCACAGCACCCGTGCAGCAACTCCGCGACCTGCGGGCGGCGGTGAACAAGGTGCTGGAGGATTGCCGCGGCCGGCAGGAACTTGGCGCCTCATTGGAGGCGGCCGTACGGATCGAAGCCCGCAGTCCCGAGATGCAAGCTGCCCTGTCCTGGCTCAGCGACAACGCTGATCCTGAGGTGGATGGCCTGCGGGATTGGCTTCTGGTGTCCCAGCTGCAGCTGGGCGGTGAACCCTGGGCGGAAGTGCTCGCCAGTCACGACGACGAGCTGGCATCGATCGAGGTGAGCCGAGCGCGGGGGACCAAATGCGAGCGCTGCTGGCACTACGAGGGGGATGTTGGTCAGCACCCGGAGCATCCCCACATCTGCGGACGCTGTGTTGGCGTTCTGGGACGCCGGACTCACCAGTTGGCCTGAGCCAGCAGGTCGTCGGGTGGCATCGGTCCGATCAGCAACACACTCTCAGTGGGGTTGAGCGGACCCTGGAGCACTTCCGCCTGCTCGAGCTGCGTTCCCGCTGGCAGCACCGACGCGTCCGGATCGAAGGCAGTGGGATGGGTGGTGCTGCTGCTGAAGCCGCGAAAAATCAGCAGTTCAAATGGCTCTCCTTCAACCGTGCCCATGAGCCGAACAACCCGTTCGGGCTCCTGGCGGCTGCGCTCCTCAAGCTGCTGAACCAGTTCAACATCGGACATCAGAACTCACCAGCGACACGGCCGTAGCGGGGCAGACGCACCAGCAGCCACTGGAGCAGTCCGGCGAGATAAGCCACCAAAGCCACGTAGCCCACGAAAGCGGCAACAGCCTCGCTCCACTGACCTCCGAAGACGAAATCAAACACGGTTTCCACCACCTGATGAATGCCCTGTGGGGCCTCAAGCCAGGCGGAACAATCGGGGCTGGCCTGGGACTCCATGCAGCGCAGCCCCGTGGTGGTCATCACCAGGCTGATCACACCAAATCCGCTGAGGGCCCAGCGCCAGAGACGTACGGTCAGCGGCAACGCACGCCAGGTGGGCTGGTCCGCCAGTTCCTCGTTGAGATCCACCCAGAACCAGACACTCACCACCATCAGAACGGGCGCCAGGACAGCGGTGAGGTAGCCCAAGGGACGCTCGTCGGTGAGCAACAGCAGGCTGATCACCATCAGGCTGGCCACTTTCCAGTACAGACCAAGCAGGCGCTGCACCACAGGCTCACGCCGCCAGGCCGACCAGACCAGCAGCACCAACGGCAGTCCCAGAGCCACCGTGGCCGCCAGCCGATAGGTGAGCCATACCAGCACCCGATAGGAAAGCTCGTTCACAACGGCAACCTGAAGTGGCGCCATTATCGATGTCCCGCACAGTGCTGCCGGGATTGATAAGGTCCGATTCATGGCCCCTTTCTCTCCCCTCGACTGGATTCGCTCTGCGACCTCATCGCCCAGTTGTCGGTCGGCCCTCTCCACTCGTCCCTCGATGGAGGAAGCGGTTCGCGACGTCGTCAGCCAGCTGGGTCGACGGGGGGAAGCGGATCTGGCCTTGGTGTTCGCCTCGACGGGGTACGCCAGCGACCTGCCCCGACTGTTGCCGCTCCTGCGCCGGGAGTTGAGGTCCAGGCACTGGCTTGGAGCCGCCGGAGGAGGTGTTGTTGGTACCCGCGCCGATGGCAGTGCCGCCGAAATCGAGCAGGCGCCGTCCCTCAGCGTGACCCTGCTGAATCTGCCCGGTGCCGACATCGAAACCGTGGCTCTCTCTACGGCGAAGCTGCCGGATCTCGACGGTTCTGCTCAGCGATGGCAGGACTGGAGTGGCCTCAATCCAGACCAGTGCCGCAGCCAGATCCTGCTCATCGATCCCACCAGCAGCAACATCAACGATCTGATCAGCGGCATGGACTATGCCTTTCCAGCCGCTGAGAAAATCGGCGGAATTGCCTGCACGCACAATGCACCCCACGGCTCACTGCTGTTCGATGACCGCGTGGTGACCGGCGCGGTGATCTGCTCCATCGGCGGCGATTGGCGCCTGGACAGCGTGGTGGCTCAAGGATGCCGTCCGATCGGGCCGGTGTTTTCAATCGAGCAGGTTCAGCGCAACGTGGTGCTTGAACTGAGTGACGGGGAACGTCGCGACACCCCGGTGGCCTGCCTGCAGCGGATCCTGGCGGACCTGACCGAGGTGGAACGGGAGCAAGTCCGTCATTCCCTCTTTCTCGGCATCGAACGCCGAAACCTGCAGCTCACCCCCAACAGTCTTGAAGGTGATGGTGGCGCCTTCCTGGTGCGCAATCTGATCGGGGTGGATCCCAACAACGGTGCCGTGGCCGTTGCCGACCGGGTGCGTCCCGGGATGAATGTTCAGTTCCAGCTGCGGGAAGCTGACGCCTCCCGCCATGAAGCGCTCCACCTGCTGCGCTCATCGATCGAGGGCACAGAATCCGCTCCCGTGTTCGGTCTGCTGATGGCCTGCCTGGGGCGTGGCCAGGGATTGTTCGGCCAGCCGGATGGCGATGTGACCCTGGCCAGATCGGTGATGCCGAACCTGCCGATGGCCGGTGCCTTCTGCAATGGTGAAATCGGCCCGGTCGCCGGATCCACGCATCTTCACGGCTACACCGCCTGCTGGGGGCTGCTGAGGCAGGATCCTCCCTCCAATGCCGATTGAGCGTTGCGCCAGCACGTCAATCCCCTCAGCCGCTTCTTCCAGCTGCCGCTGCAGCTGCCGTCTCCCGCAGAGCTGTTCGTCCACCCCGACCAACCGATTCATCTCGATATCGGTTGTGCCCGTGGACGCTGCATCCTGGGACTCGCTGAACTGAACCCGGCCTGGAACCATCTGGGCGTGGAGATTCGACGCCCCCTGGTGACCTCCGCCGACCGCGATGCCGTCGCCAGTGGCAACGGCAATGTGCGTGTGCTGTTCTGCAATGCCAACATCAGCCTGGAAAGTTGGCTTGCCGCGCTGCCGGACGACAGGTTGCAGCGGGTTTCCGTGCAATTTCCCGACCCGTGGTTCAAACGCCGGCATCGCAAGCGGCGTGTTCTGCAGCCCGCTCTGCTGCTGGCCATCGCGGCGGCCCTTCAGCCCGGGCGAGAGCTGTTTCTGCAGAGCGATGTGCTGGCGGTGATCGAACCGATGGTGGCCCTCACGGAACTGAGCGGTTGTTTCAACCGTCCTGAATCGGATGCGAGACCCTGGCGGGATGACAACCCCCTGGCCGTCCCCACGGAACGGGAGCAGTACGTCCTCGATAAAAATCTTCCCGTGTATCGGGTGCTCTACCAGCGCAACGCACATCCACTCCCCGATGCGGAGGCACTGGAAAACCGCTGGCAGGAGCTCGATAATCCCGCTGAGACGGTCTTCACTGACGCCTAGCGATGGCCGATGCCACTGATCACCCGTCCAGCTCACTGCTCCTGCGCTGGCGGGGATGCCTGACGGCGACGGCGGCCGTGCAGCAGCGGTTGGAGCGGCTCTCGGGGGTGGTGCTGACGCTGCTGCTGGCCAGCCTGCCCTTCGTGACCCGCAGTGGCCTGGGGCTGGAAATCGCCGCCGCCGGCCTGCTTTGGCTGCTCTGGTCACTGATCACCCCCGCTGAAGGGATCGGAGCCATCAGCCGCTGGGTGCTGCTTTACCTCGCCATCGCTTTGGTCAGCACAGGGTTCTCGCCTGTGCCGATCGCGGCCACCAAGGGCCTGCTGAAGCTGGCCAGTTACCTGGGGGTGTTCGCCCTGATGCGCACGCTGCTGGAACGGCAGATCATCTGGTGGGACCGACTGCTGGCCGCCCTGTTGGGAGGGGGTCTTTTGAGCAGTGTCCTGGCGCTGCGGCAGCTGTATGCCTCCACCGAAGAGCTCGCCGGCTGGGCCGATCCCAACTCCGTGAGTGCCGGCACGATTCGCATTTACGGGCCGCTGGGGAATCCCAATCTCCTGGCGGGCTACCTCCTGCCCCTGGTGCCGTTGGCGTGCATTGCCGCGTTGCGCTGGAGGCGGCTGAGTTACCGGCTGGTCGCTGCGGCGACAGCCCTGCTGGCGGGGGCCGCCACGCTGTTCACCTACAGCCGCGGCGGCTGGCTGGGTCTCCTGGTGGCCTTGGCCCTGGCGGGACTGCTGCTGCTGCTCCGCGGCACAGCCCACTGGCCTCCCCTGTGGCGACGCCTGCTGCCCCTTGGCGCCCTGGTGGTTGGAGGCATCGTTCTGGCATTGGCGATCACTCAGCTGGAACCGATCCGCACCCGGGCAATGAGCCTGCTGGCCGGTCGCGGTGACAGCTCCAACAACTTCCGCATCAATGTGTGGCTGGCGGCGCTCGACATGGTTCAAGACCGTCCCTGGCTGGGGATCGGGCCCGGCAACACCGCCTTCAACAGCATCTACCCACTTTATCAGCAGCCGAAGTTCAATGCCCTCAGCGCTTACTCCGTGCCGCTAGAAATCCTGGTGGAGACTGGTATTCCAGGGCTGCTGGCCTGCCTGGGACTGCTGCTGAGCAGCATCCAGCGCGGACTCCGCATCCACGGGCCGCAGGGGTTGATCGCCATCGGCAGCCTCGCCGCCATTGCCGGACTGCTCACCCAGGGCATCACCGACACGATCTTCTTCCGACCGGAGGTGCAGCTGATCGGCTGGTTTGCTCTTGCCAGCCTCAGCGTCAGCTGGCTGCGAAAGTGATGCAGCTCGCAGGATTCGATGCCGGCCAGACCAAGACCCGCTGCCGGGTCTGCCGCTGGGGGGGGGATCATTGGCAGACCCTTGGGGAAGGACTGGGGCCTGGCGTTTCTCACCTCGATGCCGCCGGCGGTGACGAACGGTTCCGCCAGGCCGTGCTCATCAGCCTGAAGACTGCCCTTGAAGGGCAGGCGGACCTGAGGCTGGATGCTGCCGTGATCGGTGCCAGCGGCATTGAGCAGGGCACTCCCCTGCAGCCGAGAGCCACAGCGTTACTGGCGGACGCCTTGTCTCTCCCCCGGAGCCAAACCCTGGCCACCGGCGACGAACGCACCGCTCTGCGGGGAGCGTTTCCCGATGGTGACGGAATCATTCTGATCAGCGGCACCGGCATGATCTGCATCGGCCGGGACCGCCATGGGCGGGAACACCGCTGCGGCGGGTGGGGCTGGATGCTCGATGGCGCTGGTTCAGCCTTTGATCTGGGTCATCAGGGTTTGCAACTGACCCTGCAAATGGCGGATGGGAGGCTGCCGGACCACCCCCTGCGCCAGCGGATGTGGGAGCAACTGGATTGCCGCAGCCATGCCGATGTCAAAGCCTGGGTGGTGCACCCGTCTCGCGCTGCCGCAGACCTGGCCGCCCTGGCGCCGCTGCTGGTGGAAGCCGCTGACGCCGGCCTTCCGGCAGCACAGATGATCGTCCAGCATTCGGCTGCAGCTCTGGTGTGCTGCTCCGCCACGGTGGCTCGGGAACTCGCCCTGCAGCAGCCGGCGGTAACGGGGCTCGGCAGCGTGCTGCTGCACCAGGGCAGTGTTCAACGGGCGGTTGAGGAGGGAATCGTCGCTGAGATCCCCGGTGCACGCTGGGCACCCTCTGCGTCGGATGCCTGCTGGGGCGCACTCACCATGGCCCGAGAGCTGGTGCTCAGGCCGCGTTGAGGTGCTCATCGGCCAAGGCCGCCAGGTGCTGGGTCCAGCGGTCCACCAACGACTGCTCCTCCGCTTCCACCATCACCCGCAGCACCGGCTCGGTGCCACTGGCGCGCACCAACACCCGCCCGGCGTCCCCCATGCTCGCTTCCGCCTGGAGCACCCCCTCTTGAAGCGGCATGCAGCTGGACCATCCCTTGCGGCGGGCGCGGTCCTGAACCGTCACATTCACCAGCTTCTGGGGGTAAGGCTGGAAACTGCGATCCAGCCAGTCGCTCAAGGCGATGTCCTGGGCATGACACAGCGTCGCCAGTTGCAGCGCCGTCAGCACCCCATCCCCGCAGAGCCCATGGGAGGCAGCGAGGATGTGACCGGACTGCTCACCACCCAGGGCGGCGCCACTGGACACCATCGCGGCATGGACATGCTGGTCGCCAACGGGCGTGCGCTCCAGCACACCGCCGCGACGCTCCCAGGCCCTTTCAAATCCGAGGTTGGACATCACGGTGGCGACCAGACGATCGCCCGGCAAGGCCTTTTGGTCCTGGAGTACCGATCCCCAGAGATAAAGCACGTGATCGCCATCCACCACCCGACCCTGGGCATCCACCGCCAGCATCCGGTCCGCGTCGCCGTCGAAGGCGAAGCCCATGACAGCCCCCTGGGCCACCACCGCCTGGCGAAGAGGGTCCAGTTGGGTTGACCCACAGGCCACATTGATCCGTTCCCCATCCGGCTGGCCATGCAGCACGGTCAGGTCAGCGCCGAGGGACTGAAACACCTCAGCTGCGCAGGCTGTGGCCGATCCCCAGCAGAGATCCAGCACGATCGGGACGCCGTTCAGCCGCCGCCCCCCCACCGAACGCAGCAGCTTGTCCTGATAGGTCGTCAACAGATCCTGCCGCTGAACCGAGCGACCGCAGCGGCTTGGGCCTTCGTCCTCGACGTCCCCCCGCAGACCGGCTTCCACCCTCGCCTGACGCTCAGAGCTCAGCTTCGTGCCATCGGCGCCGAACACCTTGATGCCGTTGTCGGCGGGAGGGTTATGGCTCGCCGACACCATCAGGCCACCTGCCGCACCCACCTCACGGGTCAACAGGGGAACCGCTGGTGTGGCACAGAGCCCAAGGTCCCAGACATCCCGCCCCGCCGCCGTCAGTCCCGCCGTCAACGCCGCCACCAGCATGCTGCCGCTGCTGCGGGAATCCATCCCGATCAGTACGGGGCCGTCTGCCTTGAGCACGCGACCGATCCAGTACCCGACCTGTAAGCAAAGAGCCGGCGACAGCTCCGAACCTGCACGGCCCCGAATGCCGTCGGTGCCGAAGCCTGGCGCTGAAGACCCGAGCGAGGGCCCGATCGACGGGACGGCGCTTTGAACCATGGGTCTCATTCGTGAATCGAAGACTACAAACCGCGGCCCGAACCCTCCGCATCCCAGGTGACAGGTGGCCTGCCGCCCTCAACGGGCCGCAGAATGTGACCAGTTCCGGCGACAGCGTGCCCGCAGGACCCCGGAGCCTCGTTCTTCTGCTGCTCACCACGGCCGGACTGAGCCTGACGGCCGTGGTGGCAGGCCAGCAGCTGCTGCTGGAACGTCGATCGGCGCTGAATCCCAGGACACCAGTGGTGGAGTTGTGGCGAACCTATCGATGGTCCATCGATCCGCTGCGCCGACGCGAAGCGGCTCTATTGATGAGCACCAAGGGGCAGACCCTGGCGGGTCAAGGTTGGGGGAATGACCCTCTGGCCGCAGTGGCACTGGCCCTGGCCGCTGAGAGTCAGCAGAACCGTGGCGATCAAGCCGCCGCCGACCGGCTCTGGCAACAGCTGCTGAAGCGCTTCCGGGATGAAACGGTGAGTGCAAGGGCCCGGCAGTACCAGCCCGACCTGCATCCGGAACTGCTGGAACGGTTTCCGTCCCACCCCGCAGCCCTCGCCACCGCAGTGGCCATGGCGCCAACCCCGGAACGCAGCCATCAGGGAGCCCAGCACCTGGCTCGGTGGGGTTGGCGCTGGCCGGGCGCGATGGACCGGCTGCGAGCGGCCTGCAGCGCAGAAGAGCCGAGCCGATCAGAACGCCAGAACCTTGCCTGGGCCCTGGCCATGCTTGGGGCCGGATCATCCGCCCTGGACTGTCTCCAAGGGGGAGCCGCTGACGCGGAGACGGGACTTGCCGTGGGACGTGCCCTGATCCGAGGTGCTGCGGAGCAGCACACCCAGGGAGAGCAGATGCTGCTGGATCTGATTCAGCAGCATCCGGAAACCTCCGCCGCTGATGAGGCGGTTCGCCTGCTGATGGAACCCCTGTTCCCAGACCCGGCGTTGGTGGAGGCCATCCCTCCATCCGTGGCGAAGCGCTCTGCGGCTGTCGCTGCAGCCCGGGTTCGACTCAACGGTGGGATGGGCACGCTTGAGGTGCTCCAACGCTGGCCTGACGACCGCGATAGCTGGCAACTGCAGTGGGACGAAGCTCGGGCGGCACTGCTGAACGAGCGCTGGGAGCGGGCTCGAGACCTGTTGACGGCTCTGCCACCAGGCACCCTGCCTCCCCCGCTGGAGGCACGTCAGCTGTTCTGGCTGGGCTTGAGCGAAGAACGCACAGGAAACAACAAGGCCGCCAGACGCCATTGGCATCAGCTCGTCGACACCCACCCCCCGGGCTACTACCGCTGGCGGGCAGACATGCGTCTGGGTGACACCAAGCCCCTGCGTCTGGACCGACCCTCGACAACCCTGCCCGTCACGACGTGGGCTCCCCTCAACAGTCGCTATCCAGAGGTGAACACCCTCTGGAGATTGGGGCTTGCCCAACAGGCCTGGGATGCCTGGTTGTCGCTGCGTGATCCCCGGACTCCGCAGTCAGCGGAGGAGCAACTGGTGGAAGGACGATTGCGGCTCAGCGTGGATGACCCCTGGAACGGGCTGGATCAGCTCCAGCGACTGAGCGTGCGCTGGGTGCCAACGAGCTGCCAGCAGCGCCTGTTGCTGCATCGGAGTCAGAACCCTGTCTTCTTCCCAGAAGCCATCGAATCCGCATCATCACGGCACCGCGTGGATCCAACCTTGCTGCTGGCCATCGCCAAACAGGAATCGCGCTTTTCACCGGGCGTGCGGTCCACGGCTGGCGCCGTCGGCGTGATGCAGCTGATGCCCTCCACGGCCGCCTCCGTCGCAGATGAAGCGTTGCAGGAGCAAGACCTGACGAACCCATCCACCAACATCCTGCTGGGAGCGGCGTACCTGAAATCGCTGCTTCAGCTCTGGGAAGGGAATGCCTTCCTCAGCATTGCCAGTTACAACGCTGGGCCAGGCGCCGTCAGCTCCTGGCCTTCGCCAAAGAGCGATCCGACCATCGAGCTCTGGGTGGAGCGCATTCCATACGCCGAAACGCGTTACTACACCAAAAAAGTTCTCGACAACGTCCTGAGTTACTCAGGCGGTGAGTGGCCCGTTTGCGACCCCGTCCAGGGGATGCGGCAGGCAGTGACCGAGTCCAATACCGGCGTAGAGAACAAACCCCAGCAACAGGAGTGAGCCCCGGGGGGCCGTCAGAACCCCGAGACGAACCAGGTCAAGCCGCGCCAACAACAGCGCAGACGCCAGGATCAGCAGA
The DNA here is from genome assembly GCF_014280175.1 of Synechococcus sp. A15-28. Lineage (GTDB taxonomy): Bacteria > Cyanobacteriota > Cyanobacteriia > PCC-6307 > Cyanobiaceae > Parasynechococcus. The sequence continues at coordinate 301,367 of NZ_CP047931.1, read as the reverse complement.
TCGGAGAGAAAATTCAGCCGCAGCGAGTAAATCCCAAGAACGATCACCAGCAACAACGTGACCAGCAGCGTCATCACCCGACTGGACGCCATCACCAGGGAAATCCTCTGCATGAGCAACTCCGGCATCGTGCAGATCACCAGAACCACCAGCACCTGAATCGCTTCTGCTGCGAACAGCAATTCCAGAGGGACGGTGCGCGACTGAACGACCTGCTGCTGGGCCATGGACCACTGATGGCCCATCACCACAGCAACGCCGAACAGAACACCGATCATCGGCGCCCGCAGCGGCAGATTCAGCAGCCCAAACCGACCCATGAAGTCACGCTAATCACGGGTCAGAAAGACGACTGCCAGAGTGGACTGACACCCTGACAAGCCCATGACAGGCAGTTCTCCACAACCCTTGCTGGGACCTGTTGAACGGATCGTGCTCGTGGTGGCTGCCATCGTCCTGGCGGTGGTTCTCAGCACGATGCGGGGTGGACTTCAGAGCGCTTCCCCGCTGGAACAGCTGGCCAGGCAATCCCTCGAGCCGGAGGTTGCCCTCAGCAATGGGCGCCCAACGATGGTGGAGTTCTACGCCGACTGGTGTCAGGTCTGCCGTGAAATGGCCCCCGCCATGCTGAAGCTGGAACGAAGCACCCAACAACAGCTGGATGTGGTGATGGTGAACGTTGACAATCCCCGCTGGCAGGATCTGGTGGATCGCTACGACGTCAACGGCATCCCCCAACTCAATCTGTTTGACGCCAACGGTGATGCGGTCGGCCGCTCGATCGGTCTAAGGCGGGAGGAGGAACTTTCCCTCCTCGCCAATGCGCTGATCCAAGGGTCCCCCCTGCCGTCGCTGCAAGGGCTGGGCCGTGTGAGTGAACGAGACGACGAATCGCCTCTGCAGGCCTCTCTGACGGCGGGGCCCCGCAGCCACGGTTGATCACGGCGCGACGGATTCACGCGGGCAGCCTGCTGCGATCAGCGGCATGATCACCTCACCGCCCCGTCGTCATCGCCATGGATCGCTTCCGGGTTGATCTGATCGCTGCCACACCCAACCCTCAGCTCTGCGTGTATGCGGCCATGCATCAGGACTACAGCGAGGGTTTCGTCGCGGCTGATCGTGACAACTGGCCGGATGAACAACGGGCTGGTGAGATCTGCGTCAAACGCCTTCTGTCGGGCGAACGCGGTCATTACGGACCGATGGAGCACGCCCAGATCGTGCTGAATGTGGGCTGGTTTCCCCATTCGGTGATGCAGCAGGCCCGCACGCACCGGGTTGGGGTCAGCTTCGATGTGCAATCCATGCGCTACACCGGCGAGCGCATCTGTCGCGCCGCAGAAGGGGAGCTGGATCTGGAGGAGGTTTTCTACCTGCGACCGGTCGGTGACTACAGCGATCGCCAGGGCAAGAAGTACGCCTACCCCGAAAGCCAGCGGTCCTTGGATCTCGATCTCTGCCGAGCTGCTGCTCGCCGCTATCGCGACCTGCTGCAGGCAGGCTTCGCTGAAGAGCATGCCCGAGGCATCCTCCCTTTCGACTACCGCCAGCACTTTGTGGTGAGCTTCAGCCTGCGGGCCTTTCTGCATTTCATGGATCTTCGGGCCAAGCTCGATGCCCAGCTGGAAATCCGCCAGCTTTGCGATCTGATGTGGCCCCACATGGTGGCCTGGGCACCTGAATTCGCCGGCTGGTACGAAAAGAGCCGACTGCACCGCGCCCGTCTGGCTCCTTAGATCCTGGCCAGGGTGACGCGTTCCTGCTGGTGCTGGTATTTGCCCTGGCGATCGCTGTAGGTGGTGTCGCAGGGATCACCCTCGAAGAACAGCAGCTGACAGATGCCCTCTTCGGCATAGATGCGGCAGTCAGCTCCGGAGCTGTTGCTGAACTCAAGGGTGAGGTGACCCTCCCAGCTCGCTTCCGCCGGCGTGGTGTTCACGATGATGCCGAGGCGGGCATAGGTGCTCTTGCCGAGGCAGATCACCGTGATGTTGGGGGGAACACGCATCTTCTCCATCGCGACCCCAAGCCCATATGAGTGGGCCGGAAGAATGAAATACCGACCGTCCTCGTCCTCATGCAGGGGTGTCGGTTCGAGGTTGGCTGGATTGAAACGCTTGGGATTCATCACCGTGCCAGGCACATGGCGAAAAATCATGAATTCCTGCGCTGACAGGCGCAGGTCGTAGCCGTAGGAGGAACAGCCGAAACTCAGCACCGGCCGTGCTTTCTGGTCGGGATCCAGATGGCGGACCAAGCCCTTCTGGAACGGCTCCAGCATGCCCTGAGCGGCCTGTTCGGTGATCCAGCGATCGTTCTTGAGCATCAGAAACCTCGGCGCAACTGGGTGACCTGATCCGCCATGGCCACGATGCTCGGGGGTATGGCGGGCCCCGTGATCACCACATCCATCGCCGGCGGCCGCTGGTCGAGGGCCTCCAGCAGTTCCGCCTCCTCGACGTAGCCCAAACCGACGGCGAGGCCCACTTCATCCAGGACCAGCTGATCGATATCGCCATCGCGGAGATGGCTGCGGCAGAACTGCCAGACCCCATCAACAGCCGCAGCACCACTGGGATGGCCGGCCTCCGACAGACAAGCCGGCACATCCGGGCGAAGCCAGGTCAGCCCTCCGCAGAGACGCACACAACCCTCAGGACCCTGATGCACGCCACCTTTGAGGAACTGTGCAATCAGCACACGGCTGCCGAGCCCAGCAGCACGCATCGCCTGGCTGAGAACACTGGAAAAGCTGCCCCGATAGGTCGCGGTGTGGACCTGCAGCTGCCCCTCCGGTTCCACCAGATGCAGGGGTGGACGGACCGGCACCAGCGGACGAAGACCAGCCCGTTCGAGAGCCCTGTGGTCTTGATCCGGGGAATCCGAGGAGCGATGGCTTGTCGTGAGGCTGGCGGTCATCTCGGCTGCAGTCACCCGGGAGACCCGGCAGACCTTGAATGTAGCGGTGCAAAGCCACTCCACAAGGGTTCAGACACCATCCATGGTGTGACGTTCCATCAAGCCACGACATCGCCTGTCAGGCTTGGGATCAGCTGACATGCGCTGATGCCTGCATCCACGCCCACGCGGGCTGACGGCCGGGGAGCAGAAGAGCTGCGCCCGTTCTCCGTGGACTGGGATCCGATGTCCTTCGCCCTGAGTTCCCTGATCGTGCGCACGGGCCGAACGGCTGTTCTCTGCAGCGTTTCCCTGGAGGAGGACGTGCCCCGCTGGCGCAGGGGCGGCCATTGCGGCTGGCTCACGGCTGAATATCGTCTGCTTCCCGGTTCGACGCCGCAACGACAGTCCCGGGAACTGATGAAACTCTCCGGCAGAACGCAGGAGATCCAACGCCTCATCGGCCGCAGTCTCCGGGCCGTTCTCGACATGGAGGCACTGGGCGAGCGCACCCTTCTGATCGACTGCGATGTGATCCAGGCCGACGCCGGCACCCGCACCGCGTCGATCACCGGCGCCTGGATTGCCCTGCGACGGGCCTGCGACCGCCTCCTCGCCCAGGGCGTGTTGTCGCAGGATCCGATCCGCCATCAACTGGCGGCGGTTTCCGTAGGACTGATCGACGCCGTGCCCCTGCTGGATTTTGACTACAGCGAAGACAGCTGTGCCGATGTGGATCTCAACGTGGTGACCACCGGCGACGGCCGCCTGCTCGAATTGCAGGGGACAGCGGAGCAGGCGCCGTTCAGCCGCTCCGAGCTCGATGCCATGCTCAACCTGGCTGAATCCGGCATTCAGGAGCTGATGCGTGGGCAGCGTCTCGCCCTGGCGACGGACACCGGTTCGAGGATTTCGTAATAACGACTACATGGCGGGTCATGGCGCATTCGTAATTTCCCAACAGTTGCGAGGAAACCATGGTGGCCAGCAGTGGTTTCAGTCGCTATTCACCACAACAACCGCAGGGATCAGGTGCAGCTGAACGCAGCCGCACCCTTCTGGATGTCATCCGTGATCTGGATGGAGCCAGCACTGAGCTGGTGGAACGCAACAAGACGATCTTCTTCCCGGGGGATCCGGCTGAACGGGTTTATCTGATCCGTCGCGGTGCTGTGCGGCTGTCTCGGGTTTACGAATCCGGTGAAGAGATCACCGTGGCGCTGCTGCGCGAAAACAGCCTGTTTGGTGTGCTGTCTCTGCTCACCGGACACCGTTCCGACCGCTTTTATCACGCTGTCGCTTTCACGCGGGTCGAGATGGTGACCGCCCCTGCCGCCTCGGTCCGTGCCGCCATCGAAGCGGACACCGGTGTCGGCCTGCGCCTTCTGCAAGGACTTTCCAGCCGGATTCTGCAAACCGAAACGATGATTGAAACCCTCACCCATCGAGACATGTCGTCTCGTCTGGTGAGTTTTCTGCTGGTGCTGTGCCGGGATTTCGGCGTCCCGGACGAGCTCGGGATCACAATTGATCTGCGTCTGTCCCATCAGGCCATCGCCGAAGCCATTGGCTCCACACGCGTCACGATCACCCGTCTGCTGGGAGACTTGCGCCAATCCGGGCTGGTTCAGATTGACCGCAAGAAGATCACGGTGCTGGATCCCATCGCCCTGGCCAAGCGGTTCAGCTGACTTCAGCCTCCATGGCGGGGGCGAGCGATGAGCGGTTGGCTGCTGATTCTGGCCCTGCTGATCCTCGGTGGTGTGCTGTCGACCCTGGGTGATCGTCTTGGCAGTCGTGTGGGGAAGGCGCGGCTGAGTCTGTTCAACCTGAGGCCTCGTCGCACCGCTGTATTGATCACGGTGCTCACCGGCAGCCTGATCAGTGCCCTATCTCTGGGCCTTCTACTTCTGGTGAGCCGCCAGCTGCGGGTTGGCCTGTTCGAGCTCGATGCGCTGCAGGCCAAACTCCGAGATAGCCGTTCTGCCCTAGATGCAGCCGAAGCGGATCGGCGCGACGCCAGATCAGCCACGGAGCGGATCGAAGCGGAATTGATCACCACCCGGCGACGGGCCGCAACCCTGCGGCAGGAGCTTGAACCACTGCAACAACAGAAACTTCAGCTGGAGCAGGAACGGAACCGACTGACGGCCGACATCCAGGCCCGGGACCTCGACATTCAGCGCACGGAAGCGGAACTTCGCAGTGTGCGGGATCGAATCAAGGCTGGGGAACAGGAACTCACATCCCTGGAGAAGGATCTTCTGGCCTTGCGCCGTGGATCCGTTGTGCTGCGCAGTGGGCAACCCCTGGCGACAGCCACGGTCCGGCTTGAGCAACCAGAGCAGGCCAAACAGGTGGTGGATCGGTTGCTGCAGGAAGCCAACCAGACCGCCTACGTCAGGGTCAGACCTGGGGAAACCCCAGATCGCCAGATCCTGCTGGTGCCCCGCAGCGATGTGGAAAGGCTGCAACAAACCCTTCGCCAATCAGGCACCTGGGTCGTGTCGATGCGATCAGCGGGCAATGTGCTGCGGGGTGAGGCCGTTGTGTATGCCTACCCGGATGTGAAACCGAACCGAACCATCACCCGCCCCGACGAGGTGCTGGCCACCACCACCCTCGAGCCAGAGGAACGCGGATCAGAGGCGGTCCGCAACCGTCTCAACCTGCTGCTGGCCTCAGCCTTTGCGGAAGTTCAACGACGGGGATCACTCACTGAGGGACTCCAATTCGATGGCAACGCCTTGAACGCGCTGGGGCTTGAGCTGGTGGAACGCGTCGACAGCCAACCTCTCGAGCTGCAGGTGATCGCGGCACGCAGCAGCGACACGGCGGATCCTGTCGCCGTCCGCTTGATTGTTAGGCAATGAGCCATCTTGTGGGACTGGACCCCGGTCGTGCCAAGTGCGGTCTGGTCCTGGTGGATCCTGAACAGCGTCTCGTCCTCGAGGGTGTTGTGCTGCCGGTCTCGCGCGTCATCGATCAGCTGACAACCTGGTCCAAACAGGGAGGGGTGGGACTGATCCTGCTGGGGAACGGCACCAGCTCGAAACAATGGCAGCCATCCTTGCGGAGGCTGGCATCCGTCGACGTCGTTGAAGAACAGGGCACAACGCTGCGCGCCCGGGAGCGTTACTGGCAGCTCTGGCCTGCCAGGGGCTGGAGGAAACTGTTGCCCCGGGGCATGCGCGTGCCCCCCGGCGACCTGGATGCGGTGGCGGCTCTGGTGATGGTGGAGGATCACCTTGGATCTCGTTGCCGATGGCCTCAGCCGCGGCCGACCTTCAAAAGCGTGCCCGCACCGTGAAGGTGTAATCGCCACCAGGCTCCAATCGGTAATCAGCCCGCACCAGGAAGCGCAGCAAAGCGTCCTGGATCAAAGCGCGGCCGAGGGAGGGCTCGACCGTGAGTTCACCCCGATCAAAGGCCCAGTGAAAGGACCACTCAAAACCGCCGGCCGAAACCTCTCCTTCAACGCACTGATCGCTGAAGCACTGCCGTAGAACCCGCAGGTGAGCTGTTGTGGCAGGAAGCGCTGTCATTCGATCGCCGCGGGACGAAAGCCGTTGATCCAGTTACCGGCGCGGTCCAGTCCCTGCCGCTGTATCCGCTGAATGGACTCCAGAACAGCGTCAAGCACGGCATTCACGTCCGGTTGCTCTGCCTTGCTGAAGGGACCGAGCACATGGGAGACGGTGCGCGCCCGACGTTCCACGGGGTTCTCCGCCGGAGCACCGATGCCGATGCGCAGGCGAGGAAAAGCCTGCGTCCCCAGATGCTGGATTGTGCTGCGCAAACCGTTGTGCCCTCCCGCACTGCCCTGGGCGCGTAAACGCAGCCGCCCCAATGGGAGATCCATGTCGTCCACGAGGACCAGCAGCTGCTCTGGAGTGAACCCAAACCAGTCGAGGGCTGCTCGAATCGAGCGACCACTGTCGTTCATGTAGGTCTGAGGCATGAGCAGCCTCAACCGGCTCTCACCGAACCCTTGCTCCGCCGCCAGACCATGCAATTTGGTCTGCTGACGGAAACTGAAGCCTTCGCGGGAGCCCATCCGCTCCAGGGCCATGAAGCCGATGTTGTGACGGGTCCCCTCGTACTTCGGACCTGGATTGCCGAGGCCGACAACCAGCCGGAGCACATCAGCCATCGGGGCTCAGTCGTTGGGAGGTGTCGTGCTGGATGCCTCTGCATCCGAAGACGTCAACTGTTCCGGCTCAGCCATCGCTTTATTGATTTCCCGCTCGAATTCCTTGGAAGCGGATTGGAACCCCTTCAGGGTCTTGCCAAGGGTCCGGCCGAGCTCAGGAAGCCGCTTGGGACCGAAGACAAGAAGTGCAACGGCGCCGATCACCGCCATTTCGGGGAGGCCGACGCCGAAAACGTTCATCGATCGATCAACCCAGGCCGTTCCAATTGACGTTAATGCCTTCGAGGATCAGCGACTTGTTGTACAGCTGAAGAATCACCAGCAGGAACACCAGGAACAGCACCATGAAAATGCCCATTACGGGTGTGGTGCCCCAGCCGGGAACGACCTTGCCGTACTCGGAGTTCAGAGGGCGGAGAAGGTCTCCCAGACGGGTGCGTTGAGCCATGGCGACGCTTGGGTCTCGGGTGGATTGAAGTCTGGATACTGTAGGGGCCAACTCCAGTTCGGGGTTGGTCCTGTCGAGAGATGTGATGGAAACGTCGTCCCCTGCCCTCTCCGTCGCCATCGGAGTGCTCGCCGTTCTGCTCGGCATGACCGGTTTCGGGGTGTATCAGGCCTTCGGTCCACCGTCGAAGGCCCTGGATGATCCCTTCGACGATCACGAGGACTGAGCCACACGAAGCTCTGCCAGCTCTCCAGGGGCCAGCTCGACCCAGTCGTCCACGGCGACGGTGCGGCCGATCCTCCAGCCGCCGCCAGGAGTCCAGCGGCAGCGGGACGCTCCTGGATTGAGCAGCTGCAGCACAACGCCGTCGGAGGCGGGACGCAGGGCAATCGGACACAGTTGCTCTGGGATGGCTGGGAACCAGCAGTGACCACCCAACGCTGGGTGGATCCGTGCTGTGCTCATCGGCCCGTGCCAACCGGGCTCGCGAAATGCGATAGCTGCCTGGGGCACAGACGCATGGGCCCAACTTCCCTGAAACGGCATCAGCGCCAAGCGACTTCGCTGCAGACCCTGGTCCGCCGAAGGATCCGGCCAGGTCGCGCTACGGAGTAGCGAAACACCCAGCCGATCCTGGTCCCCATCCACCCCCTGCGGACCGTCCAGAAGAACAGCGAGGCCCCCGCCGGGTGCCTTGGCCTGGGACGCCAGCCAGGACACGGCAGGCACCTCCCATCGTTCGCGTTCGCGACATGTCTGCGGACGCGCCGGTCGTTCGATCACCCCGCCACTGGTGTCTGCCGCCAGACGCACCGCCGGCAATGCAAGGGGCAACTCCAGGCGCAGCAGTTCATGGCGCTGACGCCAATCCACCGACACCATCAATTCCAACCAGGGACAGTCCGCTTTGAGGCGCAGGTCCAGGCGCATGCAGCTGCTGCCCAGCTGATATCTCACCACCAGTTGGGCCACCAGCGGCCCCGACTCGAGCAGCTGAACCGCTTCGATTGGCTTGATCTCCAATGGATGCTCTCGGTAATCCGCAGCGATGTCCCAGGCATCCCAGAACTCACCCCGATCCCGGTAGCGGCACGGACGCAGTGGTGCCATGAGCTGATCAATCCCCTGGGCATCCCTCAGCTGCAACAGCCCCAGGGACGAGCAATCCAGCTCCACCAGACCGTTGCTGACACGCCAGATCTCAGGCGAGAGTCGCTTGACGCTGACCGGATGTCGGGGCGCCATCTCCCCCACCTCCGCAGGCCCCCTGGCCAGGGCCACTGAGCAAGTCCCGCGCTGCAGGGGCAGCTGCACCCACGTCCCTCCCTGCACGCTGTGCTGCAGGGGCAGGGCAGGGCCACCGCAGCGCCAGGAGCCACGCGGCAACCTCAGCAGCGGTGACCAGCGGGCCAGAGGCTGCCAACCCATCCACAACCAGGTGGTGCCGTCAGCGGATCCAGGTTCAACATCCAGCACCTGACGCAGGCCTTGATCGCGCTGATCACTGGCCTGGCGGCGGGCCCGCCGCCAAATCGGTTCCGCCTGTTCGAACACCTCCGGGATGGACGTCCCCGGGAGGATGTCGTGAAACTGCTGAAACAACAGCAGGCGCCAATCCGGACCAAGCGTCGAGCGGCCTGCCAGGGCGAGAAGTGCAGCCACGGTGTCGCTTTCCCGCAACAGCCGTTCCAGGCTGCGGTTGTGACGCTTCTGATCCGGGCGACTGGTAGCACAGCCGCGGTGGAGCTCGAGATACAACTCATCCCGCCAGACCGGCAACTGCCCAGCCAGGGGCTCCAGCCTGTCGAGGTACTCCCGAAGAGAGCCGTCTCGCCGCGGCAGCGCCGAAGCTTCCGAATCCCAGAGCTGCATCTGCTCCAGCATCTCCTCCGTGGGCCCGCCTCCGTGGTCGCCAACCCCCGGAATCCAGAGGAGCTCTGAGACACCGCTGCGCTTCTGCCACTGGCGCTGTTCCTTCAGCATGTCCAGTGGATCGCCGCGACGTCCGATCGGGGGGAGCATCAGGCTCATCAATTCCTCTCCTCCCCGCCCGCGCCAGCGGAACAACCGATGGGGGAATGGGTTGGCGGCATTCCAAGCCAGCTTGTGGGTGCAGAACCAACGCACACCGGTGGCCTTTGCAACGGCGGGGAGACCGGCTGAGAACCCGAAGCTGTCCGGCAGCCAGGCCAGGTGATGCCGCCACTCAGGGAATGTGGCCCGGCTGTACGCCTGACCGATCGCGAACTGCTGCCACAGCGATGCCGTGCTCAACAGCACACAGTCACTCTCCACCCAGGGGCCGTTGAGCGGTTCCCAGCGACCGGCCCGACTGGCCGTACGGATCGCTGAAAACAGTTCAGGTCTGTGCTGTTCCATCCAGGCATAAAGCGCCGGTGTGGAGTGGGCGAAACGAAGATCAGGCCAACGCTTCATCAGCTCGAGAGCAGAACGGAACGTGCGCTCCGCCGCTTGCCAGGTGTCCGCGACTGGCCAAAGCCAGGCCAGATCCAGATGGGCATGGCCGAACCAATGCACGGAACCCTGGTTTATGGGCTCCGCCATCACCTGCTGCGCAACAGCCTTGAGGGCTGCATCACCGTTGGGATCCATCCGCTCCCAGCCAGGCGGCAAGTCACCCCCTGCCGCCAGGTGCAGGTGCAGCGCTTCCGGCAACAGCACCCCTGCCGAATCCTCGCCGGGACGGTTGGGTTCAAGATCCAGGCAACTGCTGATCAGGGCCCCGTCGTCATGCAGGGGGCTGCAGAGCTCCAGCTGGATCCTCAGCTCTTCTCCTGCCAGAAACACCTCCGGCAGCGTCCAGCGACAGGCGGTGTCAAACAGATCGCCTTGATGCACCAACAGTCCATCAACCCAGAGGCGTGCCGACTCCGCCCACCAGCTCAGACACAACCGAACCCTGTGCTGGCCTGGCCCCGGCCAGGCCTCCGGCCGAACCACGGTCTGTTCCAGCCGCAGCCACTGCCGCCCCCTGGGCCAGATCAGCAGTCCGCGTGCAGCCCAGTCAGGACGGTTGTTCTGTCCCCAGGACTCGAGGATGAACGGGTCGCACCCAAGCGCACCGGACCGCCGCCAGCCGGAACGCAAATCCCTGCGAGAGCGGCTGCGAAACGTTTCAATCCACTCCGTTCGGACGGCCTGAGGGGGGGTGTCGCCCCGGGTAGCGCTGACATTCCCCATAGGATGCTGATGCAATCAAAGATGACGGTCGGTCTCCATGCTCGCCCTCAAGATCTCCGTTTACTCGGTTGTCTTCTTCTTCATCGGTATTTTCGTCTTCGGTTTCCTGGCGAGCGATCCCAGCCGGACACCCAGCCGAAAAGATCTCGAAGACTGATGGTCCAACGGGTGACCGGTCCGCGCTGTTGACTGGTCCGCTGCTTGTTTGAAGGCTCTCCTGAGCTGTCAGGATCGCAGCCCATTGATGAAAGTCATTGGCGACTGAGCGCCTTGCACGAATGGTCAGCGGACTCTTGTTGCTGGGGTCCAGTGCAGATCTATGCGTGAGTCCTGCAGTCGCAGAGGACATTTCAGAGGATCGAACAGCTGAACGTCCTGCTCCTCAACCGCCCCAGCGTTTAAAGCTCTTCGCTGATCGCCAGCGCTACGACGTTCGTCGCAACGTCACAATCGCTGAGGGAAATGTTCGAGTGCAACTCGGTTCAAGCCAGCTCGCGGCCGACCGGGTGGAATTTGATTCAGGATTCCAAACGTTGTTTGCGCGGGGATCCGTTCGTCTCTCCCGCAACTCCCAGCTGTTTCAGGCATCCGCGTTGCGCTACAGCCTGATCCACAACGAGGGTGAACTCGATGACGTTTATGGCGTCATAGACCTGGATGACATGCAAGGGGTCTTCAGCGTTGCGGAGGCGCCCACAACGCCATCTGAGCTGGCGCCCATGGCCTGCCCCCCCTTGCTGCCGCCTGTTCCGGACTGGCATCCGCAACCCTGGGCCGTCACCGCCTGGGGCGGCCAGATGATCGATGCCCCATTCGGCGACACCTTCCTCCTCAACGGCACCATACGCCCGGAGGCGGTGCTGGGCGTTGGCCTGCAAAAGCGGATCCTCCGCGCCGGACCTCTGGCCGTGGAGCTCGAAGCCGACCTGTTCAGCCACATCGCCAAACAACAGCCTGGGGGAGAGTTCAATCAGAACAAGCCCTACGCCGATCTTCCTGCCCAGAGTTTCGGGGAAGGGATCTTTGGCATCGGAGCCCGGTTGTGGGTGCAGCCCTGGCTGAGCTTCAGCGTTATCGAAGGCATCAGTTACAACAGCGACTACAGCCTGTATGAGAAGACCTTCCGAGAGAACTACACCAAGCTGCTGAATTACCTCGGCTTCGAGGTGGAAGCAGCGGTGTCATCCGATGTGTCACTCGTGGGACGGATCCACCACCGGTCCGGAGCCTTCGGCACCTACAGCGGCGTGACAGAGGGCAGCAATGCTTACCTGCTCGGACTGCGCTACCGCTGGGGTCAGGATCGACCGGAACCTGTTGGCACATCCATGGTGCCCCCTCTGGGCTGCCCGGATCCCGAACGCCATCAAAGGGTCAACGCCACCACCCTGAGTCAGCGGCTGGAGTCCACGGCTCTCGGGGATGGGGGCGAAGCCGTCTCACACGTACCGCCAACACCAGAACCGACGGCATCGCCACTCTCTCCCGCTGAACAGCAGAGGCGACGCAGCCAGGCCATCGCTGAAATCGACCAACGGATCGATGACGTCGACTTTCAGGGGACACTTTCGATCGAACGACGCAGCGGTGTACCCGTGCGACGGCTCAATTCCAGTGTCCGTGAAGAGAACCGCTTCGGTGTTGTGAAGGTGCCTCAGCTCAAGCGACTGGGCAACAAGCAATTGATCAATGGCACGATCAGTCGTTGGCGGGTTCAGGCTGCCCGGGTGCAGATCACGGCCAATGGCTGGCGTGCCGACAGGATGGGCTTCAGCAATGACCCATTCACGCCGGCACAGACCAGAGTCGATGCGGAAGATGTGGTGGCTCGGGAACAACCAAATGGAGATCTGCTGATCTCAGCGCGGCGAAACCGGCTGATCGTTGAAGAGCGTCTGCCTGTGCCCGTCAGCCGCCGGCAACTGGTCCAGAAGGAAGAGGAGGTTGAAAATCGCTGGGTGTTCGGTGTCGACAATGACGACAGGGATGGCCTGTTCGTCGGCCGCAACCTCAAACCGATCAACTTCGGTACGGATACCGAACTCAGCCTTCAACCCCAGGTGATGGTGCAGCGCGCCGTCGATGGCGGCAGCGACGTCGACCCTGGCGACTTGTTTGGTCTCGAAGCGAAGCTGATCGGTCGCTACGCCGACACCAAAGTCAGAGCCGAAGCGGACATCAGCAGCTTCAGCGGCGATGACTTTCTCGATAACAGCCGCTATTGGGGAAGCATCGAGCGCAGTTTCGAGCTTGGAGCCCTGGGGGAGGTCACCACCAACGTCTTCGGCACATACCGCTACCGCACCTGGAATGGATCCCTCGGTGAAACCGATATCCAAGCGGCCTATGGCGTCTACGGCGAGAAGAAAGGCGAATTCGAGCAGGGCAACACCCAGCATCGCTATCTCTTCCGTGGAGCCATGGGCGACTACTACGCCGAACGGTTTGACAGCAACCGCAAGCTGCGATCCGGACGCGGCAGTCTCTTCGCCTCTCTGACCAGCACCATCCCCCTCTGGCGCGGATCCACGGCCGAACTCAGCCCTCTGGCCGCCTATCGCTACTCCCCGGTCGCTGTTGTACCCGGCGTCAGCCTGACCACCAATGTGAACAGCACCGTGGCGCTCTACGGAGCAGGCGACCATCAAGAAACCATCAGCTTCAGCGGTGGCCCGACGCTGACCCTTGGCACGTTCAGCAAACCCTTCCTCGATTTCACTCAGTTGTCCGTCATCGGTGGCGGCACCCTCCGCAATGGCGCCAGCCCGTTTGAATTCGACCGGATTGTTGACTTCGGCACGCTCGGTTTCGGGATCACGCAGCAGATCGTCGGTCCTCTGCTGCTCAGCACCGGTGTCAACGTGAACGTCGATTCAGGATCGGAGTACTACGGAGATGTGATCAACTCCAACATTGAACTGCGTTGGCAACGGCGCAGTTATGACGTTGGCGTTTACTTCAATCCCTACGAAGGCATCGGCGGCGTCCGCTTCCGGCTGAACGACTTCAACTTCGATGGCAGCGGCGTGCCCTTCGTGCCTTACACCCCTGCGGACTGGTTCCTCGAAGACGACAGCGAACTGCCCCTCTGAATCAGTCCCCACCGCCGATGATCAGATCACTGCCGGTGAGGTTGGCGCCGGCAAAGCGGATGCCCTCGGTTCGCACATCCGGGGCGAACGCATTGATCACCACAGCGGAACGGAGATCGGCACCCCGCAGATCCGTGCCCGTGAGATCGGCATTGGTGAGGGTGGCACCACGCAAATCCGCCGTTACCAAACGGGCTCCACTGAGATCGGCCCCCTCGAGATTGGCCCCACGCAGATCCGCCCCCTCAAGGTCTGCATCCCGCAGATCGACTCCGATCAGATGGGCCTCCCTCAGCTCAACGCGACGCAGATCGCAGCCCCTGCAAGCCCCCTGATCCAGCAACCGCGCCCGAGGGTCCGGCCGATGCTCCACCGCCTCGAGCGGCAGAACCAGCAACAGCGCAAGCCAGCCAAGCTGAAGCATCGACCCAAATCACAAACCCTGTCTCTTTCATAGACACAAGAGTCTGATACCGCCGTCAGCTACGGCTGAACCCGTTGATGTATGGCAGTGCCTGCATCAACTGCTCCACCTCTGGGCCATGGGCCAGCAACTGCGATGTGGCATCCCAGCGGCCGCTGAGCAACATCTGCCGCGGCCCTGCATCCACAGAGATGTCCCACTGGTGCTCGTCGGAGGTCAGTCGTTCAGCCTCCAGATCCAGTGACCAGGGCCGATCCGGGGCCTGCATCACCCGTTGCTGAATCGCCTCCACATCTGAAGAAGACGCTGTGGCACAGGGAAGACCCAGGGCAAGACAGTTGCCGTAAAAGATCTCGGCGAAGCTGACGCCCACCACGGCACGGATCCCCCAGCGCATCAGTGCCTGAGGTGCATGTTCGCGGCTGGATCCACAACCGAAGTTGCCGTTCACCACAAGGATCGATGCCCCCTGAAATCGCTCCTGATCAAAGGGGTGCTGACCCTTGAGTTCACGGCGATCATCCGCGAACACCTGGTCACCCAAGGCATCGAAACTCACACACTTGAGAAAGCGGGCAGGGATGATCCGATCGGTGTCGATGTCCTCGCCGCTGACAACCAGGGCTCGACCCGCCACCTGTTTCACGGGACCGGAAGGGAAGCTGCTCATCAGACCGACGTTGAAAGGGACAGGGTGCGGACATCGGTCACCTGGCCGTGAACGGCAGCAGCTGCCACCATCGCCGGACTCATCAACAGGGTGCGTCCGCTGGCGGAACCCTGCCGACCCTTGAAGTTGCGATTGCTGGAGCTGGCACTGATCTGGCGGCCCTCCAGGCGGTCGGGGTTCATCGCGAGACACATCGAGCAACCGGGCTCACGCCACTCGAAGCCAGCGTCCAGAAACACGCGATCGAGTCCCTCCGCTTCCGCAGCCTTCGCCACCTGCTCGGAACCCGGCACCACAAACGCCTTGATGCCATCGGCGACACGGCGACCACGGGCCACAGCCGCCGCCGCCCGCAGATCACTGATGCGGCCGTTGGTGCAACTGCCGATGAAGCAGACATCCACCGGTACCCCGGCAATTGCGGTACCGGGCTGCAGATCCATGTAGCGATAGGCCTCCTCGGCAATGGGCCGCTCACCGGGCTCCAGCTGCTCAAGCCCCGGAACACATTCATCGATGCCCAGCCCCTGCCCCGGCGTGATGCCCCAGGTCACGGTGGGGGCGATGGTGGCCGCATCAAACACCACCTCGTCATCCACCACGGCGTCCGCATCCGTCACCAGGCTGCGCCACCAGGTCACAGCCCGATCCCAGGCCTCTCCGGAGGGGGCCCCTGCTCGACCGTTGAGGTAGTCAAAGGTGACTTGATCGGGGTTGACATAACCGCAACGGGCTCCGCCCTCGATCGCCATGTTGCAGAGGGTCATCCGCTCCTCCATCGACAGCGCCTCCACCGCGGGGCCAGCGAACTCGTAAGCGAAACCGACACCACCCTTCACCCCGAGGGTCCGGATCACGTGAAGGATCAGATCCTTGGCGGAAACGCCATCGGCCAGCTGTCCATTCACCTGAATGCGCCGGACCTTGAGCTTGGACATGGCCAGGCTCTGACTGGCCAGGACATCACGCACCTGACTGGTGCCGATGCCGAAAGCAATCGCGCCGAAGGCTCCATGGGTCGAGGTGTGGGAGTCGCCACAGGCGACTGTCATGCCCGGCTGGGTCAGCCCCAGTTCCGGAGCGATGACATGCACGATGCCCTGGCGGCCGCTGCCAATGCCATTGAGGGTGATGCCGTGGTCGGCGCAGTTGCGTTCCAACGTGCTGAGCATCTCCTCCGCCAGGAGATCCGCAAACGGACGGTTCTGGGAGGTGGTGGGAACGATGTGATCCACCGTGGCCACGGTGCGCTCAGGGCAGCGCACGCTCAGGCCCTTGTCGCGCAGTGCTGCAAACGCCTGAGGGCTGGTGACCTCATGGATCAGATGAAGACCCACGAACAGCTGGGTGGATCCGCCGGGGAGCTCCGCCACCCGATGCAGGTCCCACACCTTGTCGTAGAGGGTGCCGGAACTCAAGCCGCTCTGCTGCAGGGACCGTTGACCCTACGACTGAGCCAGCAGTCGTCGTCGGAGGCGATCCAAGGCACGGATCACCGTGAGCTGCTGAACGGCCTCGCGCCCTCGCCGGTCACCGAATCGCTCTGAGCTGGCCACACAACCATCCGGGCCACATATCGCCAGATGCACCAGCCCGACGGGCTTCTCCTCGGTTCCCCCACCGGGCCCGGCAATACCACTCACCGCGATGGACCAATCGGTTCCCAGCCGTTGCTGCACCCCCGCAGCCATGGCCTCCACCACCGGATCGGACACAGCTCCATGGCGCTCAAGCAGAGAGGCGGGCACATCGAGTAGCTGCTGCTTCACCGCATTGCTGTAGGCAATCACCCCCCCTGCGAACACAGCGGATGAGCCTGGAACAGCCGTCAGGGCGGCTCCGAGACCACCACCGGTGCAGGACTCGGCCACCGAAAGGGTCTGCCCAGACCGTTGGAGCAACTCCAACACCACCGAGGCCAGGCTGTCGTCGTCTGTGCCGTAGCAATGCTGACCGGTGCGACGGCGCAGGTCGGCCTCCACCGGATCCAACAGGGCCGCAGCAGCATCTGCCGAGCCGCCACAGGCCGTGAGTCTGAGCTTGACGTCCCCAAGGGAGGCGTAGGGCGCCACCGTGGGATTCGCCCCCTCAAGCAGGTCCGACACCTGCTCAGCCAGGGTCGATTCACCGATGCCGCTGAAGCGCAACAGACGGCTCACGAACACCCCTGTTGCACCCCCATGACGTTGCAGCCAGGGCTCAGCCGTGGTCTCGAACATCGCCCGCATCTCTGAAGGCACCCCGGGGAACGTGAGGATCGTGAAATCCGGCAAGGGCGACCAGATCATTCCTGGGGCAGAGCCCAGGGGATTGGGCAGCACAGCAGCACCACGGGGCAGGAAGGCCTGGCGTCGATTGCTCGGCGCCACCGCACGACCGCCCGCTGAGAGCTTCGCCTGAATCTCGGCCCAGAGCTCAGAACGCTCCTCAAGGGTCGTGTCAAATGCCGCGGCCAAGGACTCGGTGGTGAGGTCGTCCGGTGTGGGACCAAGACCACCGGTGGTGATCAGAACCCGACAACGACCACTGGCTTCCCGGGCTGCCGCGGCCAACCGTTGGCGGTTGTCGCCCACCACGGTCTGGCGGTAATGGGGCAGACCGAGGCCCGCCAACCGCTCGGCAATCCAGCGGGCATTGCCGTTGAGGATATCGCCCAGCAGCAGTTCACTGCCGACACAGAGAATCTCAACACCCGCTTCAGCCACGGCGATCGCTGCAAGACGTGACGCTGGCCGCTGGGGCCGGCGATGTCTGCGTGAGAGCCCGCTCCATCTGAAGCTGGCGACGACTGATCACCACAGTGGCCACCAGGATCGCTGTGGCCAGGGCCAACCAGAGAAAGCGCATTTCGGCATTGGCCACGACCAGGGCCAAAGCAGCCAGCCACTGGGTGAAGACATAAATCAGCAATACCGTGCGGCGGTGGCTGAAGCCGGCCCGCAGCAACCGGTGATGCAGATGGCGGCGATCGGGATGGAACGGGGAGCGGCCCTCCCGCAGTCGGCCCATGATCACCGCTGACATGTCGGCCAGCGGCAGAGACAGGATCAGCAAGGGCAGCAGCAGACTGACGGTGGTGAGCCCCTTGGCGGGGCCGACGATGCTGACCGCCGCCAGGGTGAAGCCGAGAAAGTAGGAACCGCCATCGCCCATGAAGATGCGGGCCGGGTTGAAGTTATGGCGCAGGAATCCCAGACAGCAGCCAGCGAGAGCCGCCGCCAGGAAACCAGCCGCCACCTGATGCAGAGAGAAGCTCACCGAGATCAGGCCAACGGCGGCAATGCCGGCCACACCGGCCGCCAGACCGTCGAGCCCATCCAGCCAGTTGATGGCGTTGGTGATGCCGACCAACCAGATCACCGTCGCCAGAAGGCTGAGGCTGTCGCTGAGAACGATCGCTGAGCCGGATGCATTCACCCAAGGCAGATCGATGGCTCCGATGCGCACACCCTGGCTCCAGATCACGCAGGCCACAGCGAACTGACCCGCCAACCGGGGCCAGGGGGAGAGATCAAACAGATCGTCGGCAAGACCGATCAGAAAGAAACAGAGTGAGCCAGCCAGGGTGCTCCAGATCAGCTGATCGCGGGCTGGCGCCAGCAGACCGAATCCACCCAGCAACCAGATCACGCTGAGAGACAGCCCGAAGCCAGCCACCATCGCGATCCCACCCAAGCGGACCATGGGGGCGTTGTGTTGTTTGCGGGGATCAGGCTGATCGATCAGCTCAAAGCGCAGTCCCAGGGAACGCACGATGGGCACCAGAACCATCGTGACCGCGGCGGCCAGCCCGAAACTCAGCGTGGCAACCACTAAGGGGCTGGCAGCGAGGGACACGCGGGCTCCTGGATCAGAACAACCCTTTTCAGGGAAGGATTTGATCCAATCCTAGGGAGAGTGATCCCTGCTATCCACCGGGAGTTGGTCCAGTCAGGCAAGCGCCGGCTGGCGCTCAACGGCATACAGCGGGAAGCGCTGGCAGAGCGCTTCAACCCGCCGCAGGCACTGCTGCTGAACGGTATCGTCCTCGGGATTCAGCAGACGGTCAGCGATGACATCCGCCACCTCGTGGAAGGCTTCAACATCAAAACCCCGGGTGGTCAGTGCGGCCGTCCCCAAACGCAGACCACTGGTGACGAAGGGGGATTCCGGATCGAAGGGCACCGTGTTCTTGTTGGCGGTGATGTGGACATCGCTGACCAGCAGATCAGCCACCTTGCCGGTCATGCCGACAGAGCGCAGATCCATCAGAACGACGTGGTTGTCGGTACCGCCGCTGACGACATCAATCCCCCGGGCGATCAGGCGATCGGCCAGGGCCGCTGCGTTCGCCACCACCTGCAGGCTGTAGGCCTTGAACGCTGGCTGCAGCGCCTCACCGAAGGCCACCGCCTTGGCAGCGATGACGTGTTCCAGGGGGCCACCCTGACTGCCGGGGAAGACCGCCTTGTCGAATTTCTTGGCGAAGTCGGCATCCCGGCAGAGGATCAGACCACCACGAGGACCCCGCAGGGTCTTGTGGGTGGTGGTGGTCACCACATCGCAGTGAGGCACAGGGCTGGGGTGGACGCCAGCCGCCACCAGGCCAGCGATGTGCGCCATATCCGCCAGCAGGAAGGCACCCACCTCATCGGCAATGGAGCGGAAGGCAGCGAAATCGATGGTGCGGGGGTAAGCCGAAAAACCACAGACGATCAGCTTCGGCTTGTGCTCCAAGGCCAGCTGCCGGATCGCCTCCATGTCCAGCCGCTGGGTCTCACGATCCACGCCGTACTGAACAACGTTGAACCACTTCCCGCTCACGTTCACAGGCGAGCCGTGGGTCAGGTGACCACCATGGGAAAGATCCAGGCCCATGATCGTGTCGCCGGGCTGCAGCAGCGCCAGGAACACTGCGAAATTGGCCTGAGCACCGCTGTGGGGCTGCACATTCGCCCAGGCCGCACCGAACAGTTCCTTGGCCCGCTCGATTGCCAATTCTTCAATGGCATCAACGTGCTCACAGCCGCCGTAGTAACGCTTGCTGGGAAGACCTTCGGCGTACTTGTTGGTGAGAACCGAGCCCTGAGCCTCCATGACGGCTCGTGAGGCGAAATTTTCGCTGGCGATCAGCTCCAGGTGGGTTTCCTGGCGCTGCTGCTCCTTCTCAATCAGGGCTGCGATCGCGGGATCGGCGGTCGAAAGGCCGTTGTTGATTGAAGAAGCAGTGGAATCGCTCATGACGCCCGGGCGTTGTGCTTCGCCAATCGTAAGAAACCATTTCAGGAGGAAGGTTGAACAACAGCGGCTCAAAAAAAAACTGCCCATGGGGGCAGTTATCAAGCGCGCCTGGAGAGATTCGAACTCCCGACCCTCTGATCCGTAGTCAGATGCTCTAATCCGCTGAGCTACAAGCGCTGGCGTGAATCCATGAGACCCCATCGAGGGTCCCGTCGTCAACTGGAGCACAGCCGCGGCAGGATCGAAGCAGATCCAAGTTCATCGACGCGATGCCGATCCGCTGGTACGGCCCTGCAGACCCAACCGACCCGACGTACCGCCATTTCGAGCGGATCGTGAATCTCTGTCTCCACGCCGGTGTCTTCGCAGCCGTGAACAGCGGGGCATGGTTTGTCCAGGAGATGCGTCAGCCCTTCCCCGCCGGTCGACTGCCGTGGATCACTGGGATCTGGTTCACGGTGCTGCTGGTTCAATTCGTCGCCGTGCTGATCCAGCGTCCGGGACCGGCCGAACCGGCTGACTGACGGCAGCATGGGCAGAGCTGCCATCCACAGGATGTCTCTTCCGGCTGCCGATCTGCAGGAGCTGCAGTCCACCCTGGCTGACCGCCTCTACATCCAGATCTCGGGCTGGCATTTGTATCTGGGCGATGCAGATCTGGCCAAACCCCTGGCGATCGAATGCAGTGCTCTGGTGGATCAAGGAGCGTCGGTGGCCGCCCGCAAAGCCCTGGAGGCTGTCACGGTTCCTGTGGCCGGAGGAGCCAGCCAGCTGCCGCTCTCACGCCTGATGCCTCCGGCGCAGCTTCGTGACCTCGAGGAGATCCTGGAGTCCTACTGCCGATAAGGTTGCGGCCGTCCGAAGCCGATGGTGTGCTGATCATCGAAGTCACCAACGCCCGCGAGGTGATGCGTCAGCGCATCGGCCGGCTCGGTGAACGGTTGATCGGCCGGGTGGTGGATCCTGAGGCGCAGGTGGAAAAGGCACTGATTCAGGAACTGGAGACGGCGTTCAAGGAGTTCGGGATCGAGGCGCGAATCGTTTCGGTGGAGGGGCCCCAGTTGGTGGGGCGCCAGCAACTCGAACTGCCGATTCAGGTGCGCGAAGAGCGAGACGTACGGGTCATCGACGCCTGAGCCTGCGTCCGACCACGGCCGCGATCTGCTGAACCTCGGGGATGCCGTAGGCGGTTCCCAACAGGCCATACACGAGAAATCCAAACATGCCGGGCACAGCGATCTGCAGGGCCAGACCCACCACTCCCTGGGGCCAGCTGAGCCAACCCTGCAGAGCCCAGGCCACAGTCGCCGCCATCCAGCCCGCCAGGCTCAGGCACGCCACATCGCGCCCCCAGCGGCGCAAGGGCAATCCCTGGAGTCGACGGTGCAGGGCCATCGTCAGGCCCAGGCAAGTGAGGGCATTGATCGCCACGGTGGCCAGCACCAGCCCTGGTGCCCCGAAATTGAAGGGTGACTGGTTGCCCCAGGGGGTCGGTCCACCCACCAGCAACCAGTCGAAGATCACATTGAGTCCGATCCCAGCCATCGAGAACCGAAACGGTGTGGCTCCATCACCAAGGGCGTAGAAGACCCGCACCAGCACATCCCGGCCGAGATACACCGGCATCCCGAGGCCGTAAGCCATCAACAGTCCGGTGACCAGCTGCGCCGCGGCGGCATCGAACGCACCGCGTTCGTAGACGAGCGCCACGATCGGTGCCCCCAAGGCGATGAACAGCCCCCCCAGAGGAATCATCGACGCGGTGGAGAGCATCAGCCCCTGGCGAATGCGCTCCACCAGCTGGGGGCGATCCTCGACTGCCGTGAGACGGGCAAAGGTCGGCAGCAAGGGCACCAACAGGGCATTGGAAATCAGCCCCAGCGGTGTCTGCACTAGCAGATTGGCGTAACCCAGACCCGCTGCAGCACCAACGATTCCGGAGGCGAAGAACAGATCGGTAAACACATTGATCTGCAGCATCCCGGAGGACAGCGTCGCTGGCCCCATCACCTGCCACACCTCCCGCACGCCCGGGTGCCGCCAATCCCACACCAGCTGAAACCGGGCCAGTCCCTGACGGATCAGCGCCGGCAGCTGAATCAGCCACTGCAACACGGCCCCCACCAGCGTGGCCAGCGCCAGCACCACGCCGCCGCTCATGGCCGCAGCCGGCAACGTGATTCCACTTCCCAACTGCCACCAGAGCAGTCCGACACCCAGGATCAGGGCAGCGCTGGACATCAATGGAGAGATCGCCGGGATCCAGAACTCATCTGCGGCATTCAGAGATCCGAAGCCAAGGCCGATCAGACCAGCCAGCAGGGCCATCGGTGCCATCACCTGCAGCTGCACGGTGGCGATGGCATGGAGCTCCGGGCTCAACCCCGGCCCCACCAGGGTGATCAGGGGATCAGCCGCCAAAACCAGCAGCAGTGTGACCAGAAGAAGCAAGGCACTCACACTGGTGTTGAGGGCCGCCAGGATGTGAGAACCCTCCTCACGGGGACGGCGGCTCAGCACACTCACCATGGCGCTGTGGAAGGGGCCATTGATCCCCCCCAGCAGGATCAGCAGAAACCCCGGCAGCACATAGGCGTAGTTGTAGGCGTCGTAGGCGGCGCCCACACCGAAGGCGGCCGCGATCACCAGCTGCCGCACCAGCCCCCCCACCTTGCTGAGCAGCGTGCCCAGGGTCACCACCAGTGCGATGCCCTTGAGTGAACGCGCCATTCGGACCCCAGACGATGGCCGCATTGTGGTGGGAGCACAGGAGACCATGGGCACTCCCTGGCTAGAGCCATGACCGGCTGCACGACCCCCAGCGACGCCCTGCTCAGCTTCGAAGCGCTCCAAGAAGGCGTGCTGATCAAGCGCTACAAGCGCTTTCTGGCGGATGTGGAACTCAGCAGTGGCGAGGTGATCACCGCCCACTGCGCCAACACCGGCCCGATGACCGGAGTGTTGCTCCCAGGCCAGCGGGTGCGGCTGCGCTATGCACCCTCACCCAAACGCAAGCTCGCCTGGACCTGGGAGCAAGCCGAGGTGCCGGGAGCAGACCAGGAACCGTGCTGGGTGGGCATCAACACAGCGCTGCCCAACCGCTTGATCCGGGCGACGATCGAAGCGGGCTGCCTGGAGGGTCAGCTGGGGCCGATCGCCCGCATCCGCGCCGAGGTGGCCTACGGAGAAAACAAACGCAGCCGCATCGATCTGCTGCTGACCCCGGCCGACTCCAATCCGGATCAACGGCCGATCTATCTCGAGGTGAAAAACACCACCTGGACCGATGGCACCACAGCCCTGTTCCCCGACACGGTGACCGAACGCGGCCAGAAGCATCTGGTGGAACTGATGGGAGTGCTGCCTGACGCCAGGGCAGTGCTTGTGCCCTGCCTGAGCCGCCCGGATGTGACGGTGTTCGCGCCGGGGGACAGCGCTGATCCGCGCTACGGAGAACTGTTCCGCGAAGCACTCCAAGCGGGCGTGGAGGTGCTGCCTTGCTGCTTCCGCTTCCTACCCGATCGAATTCTCTGGGAGGGCGTCAGGCCCTTAAAACAACTTTGAGATTTTGTATCAACTCAAACAATTGAGGGGCTGTCGGCCATGCAACTTGGGTGCGTTCAGTCGGATACACCATCCGGCATGACCCGCAGCTCTGCAATCTCGTTCATGACAACTGCATTCCAGGCGCCTCCCGAGAGGCGCCGCAAAACTTTGCAGGAGGCCAACCTCCTGGAAGCTCCCCTGATGCTGATCAAGAGCATCCGGGGCTTCAGTTCCAACCGCGCCATGACCTGGCTCGCCTGCGCGCCCCTGGCGCTCATGGGCCTGGGCATCTTCACGCTGTCGGCCAAGGCCGAAGAGCTGCCGGACCTCAACGCAGCCTTCCTCGCCAACAACCTCTGGCTTCTGGTGGCCACCATCCTGGTGATCTTTATGAACGCCGGCTTCGCCATGGTGGAAGCGGGCATGTGCCGGCAGAAGAATGCCGTCAATATCCTTGCCAAGAACCTGTTTGTGTTCGCCCTCGCGGTGACCGCCTACTGGTTTGTCGGCTACTCCTTCATGTACGGCGATGCCGCCATTGATGGATGGCTGTACTTCGGCGGGCTTTTCTTTGATCCAACCGTCACCGCTGAGACCATCAGCGACGCCGGCCTGGTCCCCACCGTTGATTTCCTGTTCCAGGCGGCCTTTGCGGGCACTGCCGCAACGATCGTGTCCGGACTGGTGGCCGAGCGGATCAAGTTCGGCGAATTCGTGATCTTCGCCCTGGTGCTCACCGCATTCATCTATCCCGTTGCTGGCAGCTGGGAATGGAACGGTGGATGGCTCAACAGCGTTGGCAGCGTCGAATTCATTGATTTCGCCGGTTCGTCGATCGTGCACTCCGTCGGCGCCTGGGCTGGCCTGGTGGGTGCTGCCCTGCTCGGACC
This sequence comes from Synechococcus sp. A15-28, assembly GCF_014280175.1. Classification (GTDB taxonomy): domain Bacteria; phylum Cyanobacteriota; class Cyanobacteriia; order PCC-6307; family Cyanobiaceae; genus Parasynechococcus. Next base: position 276,822 of record NZ_CP047931.1, on the reverse strand, counting down.
CCGCATCGGCAAGTACGTCGGCGGCAAGGTTCAGGCCATCCCCGGCCACAACATGTCCATCGCCACCCTCGGCGCTCTGATCCTCTGGATCGGCTGGTATGGCTTCAACCCCGGTTCCCAGCTGGCCATGGACCAATGGGTTCCCTATGTGGCCGTGACCACCACCCTGGGCGCTGCAGGCGGTGCCATCGGCGCCACCGTGATCTCCACGATCACCTCCAAGAAGCCTGACCTGACCATGATCATCAACGGCATCCTGGCCGGTCTGGTGAGCGTGACCGCCGGTTGCGGCAACCTCACCCTGGCGGGATCCTGGTTCGCCGGCCTCGTGGGCGGCATCATCGTCGTCTTCTCCGTGGCCGCTCTGGATGCCTCGGGCATCGACGATCCCGTGGGCGCCTTCTCCGTCCACGGCGTGTGCGGCGTCTGGGGCACCCTGGTGATCGGCCTCTGGGGCTTCGATGTCCAGGGTGATGGCTCCCCCCTCGGCCTGCTGGTCGGTGGCGGCATCGAACAACTCGGCATCCAGGCCCTGGGTACCGCGGCCTACGCCATCTGGACCGTGGTGACCTGTTTCATCGCCTGGCAGATCATCGGTGCACTGTTCGGTGGCATCCGCGTCACCGAGCAGGAAGAGACCGAAGGTCTGGACATCGGCGAGCACGGCATGGAGGCCTACGCCGGCTTCTCCACCACCAACAACTGATTCCATTCAAGTTTCAGTTCACTGCCCGGCCCTGAGGGCCGGGCTTTTTTATGGCCTGCTGACCGCAGCAGGCCCCATAGAGTCATCACATTGCAGCGCCCTCCATGGACACCCACGCCTTCAAGCGCTCCCTGCACCACTCCGAGCGCTACAACCGGCGGGGCTTCGGACGGGCTGAGGAGGTGGCTGAAAGCCTTGAGCAGGCCTATCAGAGCGGCTTGATCGGCACCATCCGAGACAACGGCTACAAGCTCAGTCATGGCCGGCTCACGGTTCGTCTGGCCGAGGCCTTCGGCTTCTGCTGGGGGGTGGAACGCGCCGTGGCCATGGCCTACGAGACCCGCAAGCACTACCCGGCGGAGCGCCTTTGGATCACTAACGAGATCATCCACAACCCCTCCGTGAACGACCATCTGCGCGAGATGGATGTTCAGTTCATTCCCGTTGAACAAGGCGTCAAGGATTTCTCTGGCGTCACCTCCGGTGATGTGGTGATCCTTCCCGCCTTCGGCGCCACCGTTCAGGAGATGCAGCTGCTCAATGAACGGGGCTGCCACATCGTGGACACCACCTGCCCCTGGGTCTCCAAGGTGTGGACCACGGTGGAGAAGCACAAGAAGCACACGATCACCTCGATCATCCACGGCAAGGTGAAGCACGAGGAAACCCTCGCCACCAGCTCTTTTGCCGGGACCTACCTCGTGGTTCTGGACATGGAGGAAGCCCAGATCGTGGCGGACTACATCCTTGGCAAAGGCGACCGTGACGCCTTCATGCAGCGCTTTTCGGCCGCCTGCTCCCCTGGCTTCGACCCGGACCGCGATCTGTCGCGCCTGGGCGTGGCCAACCAGACCACGATGCTCAAGAGCGAAACCGAAGAGATCGGTCGCCTGTTTGAACGCACGATGCTGAGCAAGTACGGCCCAGCCGACCTCAACGACCATTTCGTGGCCTTCAACACCATCTGCGATGCCACCCAGGAGCGTCAGGACGCGATGTTCTCCCTCGTGGACGAACCTTTGGATCTGATGGTGGTGATCGGCGGTTTCAACTCCTCCAATACCACACACCTGCAGGAGATCGCCGTCAGCCGCGGGATTCGCTCGTTTCACATCGACACACCGGATCGCCTTGATGCCGGGGCCAATGCGATCGAGCACAAGCCCCTGACCGAGGAACTTCGTCGCGAGGCCGATTTTCTGCCGGCAGGTCCAGTCACCGTTGGCATCACCTCTGGCGCCTCCACACCGGACCGGGCCGTTGAAGAGGTGATCGAAAAACTGATGCGGCTCAGCGAAAGGTGATGCGGCTCAGCTTTACATTGGTTTACAAGACCTGATCCCTTTCAATCCGCTCTGTGCTGCTTTTGTCGCGCTCCGATCCCGACAACCTGCTTCATGGTTCGGACCCGCAAGTGCGTTGCTACCGCAGCGGCTTCTCCGATCAGATGGAGATGCTGGCATCCACGACTGAGGTGGTGTCCTATCTCAACGATCACCAGCGATGGTTCGAGCGCTGTGCGCAGCCGATGCAGGTTTCGGCGCTCGATCAGCAGTCCTATGCGCTGACGCTCGGACGCTTCGGCAACTTCGGTTTTGAGGTGGAACCGACCATCGCTCTGCGTCTGCTGCCCGAGGACGCTCAGCTTTATCGCATCGAGACCGTGCGGACGGTTCCTCATTCGCTCGTCTTACGCGACCACTACGACGTGGACTTTCAAGCCTCCATGCAGCTGATCGACCAGAGCTCCACGACCTCCGTTCAGTGGGACCTCGACCTCAGCGTCTGGATCCGACTTCCCAAGGTGATCACGATGCTGCCCGAACAACTGGTGCAATCGAGTGGGGACCATCTGCTGCGCCAGATCGTCCGGCAGATCTCAAGGCGACTGACCTGGAAAGTGCAGGAGGATTTCCATGCCAGCCATGGTCTCGACTGCCCGCCCCGGCGACGGGCAGCGTTCTGAATCCGTCGTCAGCGGTTGGCCCAAATCTTGTTGACGATCTCCATTCCGCTGACCGCCTGCCAGAGGAACAGGGTGAGCGTGCCCATGTTCAAACCAACGTGGGCCTTACGGGCAATCATGTTGCCCCGTTGCATCAGCGGTGACAGGGACGCAGCCACGGCGATCATCCCGGTCATGGCCAGACCCACCAGCAGGTGAGGTCCGACGAACAGCTTGCCGTTGTTCAGGTAGGTCACCGCCATGCCTCCAAGGGTGCCCACGGTCATAACCGCCAGCAGGATGCTTCCCCAGAGGTAGTGACGCTGAGCGAATTTGCCCTTGACCAGTTCCTTGCGCTGCTCTGGCGTCCCGGTACGGGTTTTCTTGGCCTTGATCCCCAGGTAGAGAGCCCAGCCACCCATGGCCAACAGGCCCCATTCGGTGAGGGGATGCGCGAAGTTAAGGGCGAAAGGAAGGGTGGCCAGCATCGAAGGGAACTCTTCAGTGTTGCGAGGCTAGGGGGCCGGCGGCCCCCACCAGCGTCAGTGCAGAAAATGGCGGCGTCCGGTGAGCTGCATCGCCAGACCGAGCTCGTCGCAGGCCTTGATCGAATCGCCATCGCGCATGCTCCCGCCGGGATGAATCACGGCGGAGATGCCGTGGCTGGCTGCCAGACGCACCGTGTCGTCAAAGGGGAAGAAGCCATCACTGGCGAGAACGGCTCCCTTGGCTTGATTGCCTGCCGCCTCCAGGGCAATCCGCGCTGAGCCCACGCGATTCATCTGGCCGGCACCCACCCCAAGGCTCTGTCCATCCTTTGCCACAACAATGGCGTTGGAGCGCACATGCCGCACCAAACGCCAGGCGAATTCGAGATCCTGCTTTTCCTGCGCGGTGGGTGGCCTCTGGGTCGCCACCGTCCACTGATCGGGAGTGATGGCTTGGTCATCGAGGTCCTGGACCAACAAGCCCCCAAGGATGCTGCGGACATGGTCGGGGCCCGCAGCGGCGATAGCCTCCGGCGACAACTCCAGAAGCCTGAGATTGGCCTTGGCGGCGAGAATTTCTCTGGCTTCCGGAGAGAAGGTTGGTGCCACCACGCATTCCAGGAACAACGTGGTGAGTTCCCTTGCTGCAGCGGCCTCCACAGGACCGTTGATCGCCACGATGCCACCAAAGGCACTGACGCGATCAGCATCCAGCGCTCGAGTCAGGGCAGAAGCCACGGCCGGTCCCACCGCCACACCACAGGGATTGGTGTGCTTGACCACCACCGCAGCCGGTCCAACGGCGTTCGGGCCGTAGCCAAACTCGCGCACCGTGGCCAAGGCATTCTCCAGATCCAACAGATTGTTGGTGCTGAGCTCCTTGCCCTGCAGCTGAATCGCGCCTCCCCAACCCTGACGGGGATGGCTGAACCAGCGCGCCTTCTGGTGTGGATTCTCCCCGTAACGCAGGGTCTGGCGCAGGGGCAACGCCTCAAGCCAGGGGCTGGATTCAAGCTCGACCTCGGCAGCCATCCAACGGCTGATCGCGCTGTCGTAAGCAGCGGTGTGCTGAAACGCCTCGAGGGCCAGCTGGCGCCGCAGCTCTGAAGGCACGCTCCCGCCCGTCTCCGACATGGCAGTCAACAGACGGTCGTATTGGTCAGGGCTGGTGAGCACCGCCACATCGGCATGGTTCTTCGCGGCGGCACGAACCATCGCCGGCCCCCCGATGTCGATGTTCTCGATGGCCTGACTCCAGGTGACATCAGGCTTGGCCACCGTTTCCCGGAAGGGGTAAAGATTCACCACCACCAGATCGATGGCGGGGATGCCCTGCTGCTCGAGATCAGCCTGATGGGCTGCATCCCCTCGCTTGGCGAGGATTCCGCCATGCACCCGGGGGTGCAGCGTCTTCACCCGACCGCCAAGAATCTCAGGAGCTCCGGTGTGCTCGGACACGCGGGTCACGGGGAGACCGGCATCCTCCAGAACTTTGGCGGTCCCACCGCTGGAGAGAAGCTGATATCCATGGGTGCGATGCAACGTTTCCGCCAGCGGCACGATGCCGTTTTTGTCGGACACGCTCAGCAGCGCAAAAGGAGCCATGGATTTCGAGACGACTGGGTCCTGAGCCAACCTACGCAGCAGGGTTACGGGACAACGGATGAACAGTCGCCTGGTGTTGCTTCACGGCTGGGGGGCCACGGCCGATGATCTGGAACCACTGGGGCGATCCCTCGCCAACGCCATGGATCACTCCATGGAAGTGATGGCGCTGGAGGCTCCCCACCTCCATCCGCAACCACCCGGCCGCCAGTGGTATGGCCTCTTCCCTGCCGACTGGGACGCCGTGCCATCAGCCATCGAGGCGCTTCAGCGGCGGCTGCAGACGATCAGCAGCCAAGGAGCACCGATGGGCCGCACCGTGTTGCTGGGTTTCTCCCAGGGCGGCGCCATGGCACTCCACTGCGGCTGCAACCTACCCATTGCTGGGGTGATCTCCTGCAGCGGCTACCCCCACCCCGACTGGCAGCCCCCGGCGCACCATCCCCATGTGCTGGCGATGCATGGCCTTCAGGACACGATCGTGCCGCAAAACGCCTTGGATGCCATCGCTGAACGTCTTCAGCCCGACCGCTGTTGGACCATCACATTTGAAAACGGTCACACCATCCCAGAGGAGATGATGCAACCGTTGGCGTCGTTTCTGAACCAGATCCTCGCTGGGTCCTGATTCAAACGAAGGCGTATTCGTACTCTTCCATCTCCTCCCAATCATCGGCGGCGAAATCAAGCCCTTCGAACAGGGTGTCTTCACCGATCGAATCGACGATGGTGCGCAAGGAGGGGAAGAGAAAGTGATTTTCTTCGGCGTACTGAGCGCTGAACAAACCCTTCTCGCCCCAGAAGAAGCGATCGGTGGTGTGTTCGTTGCGACGCACATTGAGCAGAGCAGGAGGCACCAATCCGGCCTCTGCGATGTAACGGCGGGCTGCCGTTACGGGCTTGTACTCACCGGTTTCCAGGTGATGGGTGGACACATGGGCGAGGACCCGTTGCCCCGCCAGACGACGGCGGCTGATGCGCTTGCGCTTTTTGGACATGGTCGAACTCCGGTGAACAGTGAGTAAGAGAAGAGAGAAGGGGACCGGAGAGGCCGAAACCTTCCGTCATTACCTGGGGCTGGTCGACGCAAAGGCGTCTTCAGACCGCGTCATGCAACGGCTGCGGGCAACCCTCAGCCATTCAGAAGATCACCAACACCAATGGCGATGCCGGAAACGGCACCCAGCAAAGAACGCTTCAGCCTCTGCTGTAACTTTGGTCGCAACAGAAATGCAACCGATACAAGGGTTGGCGGGCGTCTGCTCTTGACGAACAGCGGACCGGTCTATAAATGGATATTAAGACTTTTCCTAGAATTTTCAAGTCCCCTTAACCATTGCTCCGTGGCTCTGTGTCCATCCGCCCACCTGGCCCATTGCAGCTGACGGAACGCTTCCTGACCTTTGCGGAGCAGCAGCTGGAGCAACTAAACCGAAACCACGGCTACCAGCATCTCGCCCTCTACATCAGCCAGACAGGGGACAAGGACCACCCCCCCCTTTTTCTGATTCGACAGGTGTCGGCTGCAGATCGATCACTTCCCCCCGCCGATGCGGATCCCGAGCTGCGGCGTCCAGCTCAGGAGCGCCGCTGGTACCCCTTACGCGATGGGGACCTGATCCTGGGAGCCCTGCGCGCCGACCTTGGCCCTGCCGAAGCGTGGCATCCGCAACGGGACCAGCAACTGCGGGATGGCGCTGCTGCCCTCAGTCATGGGCTGGCGACAGACCTCGAATGCCTTCAGCTGCGCAGTGCCTTGGATCAGCAGCAAACCCAGCTGCGCACCATGGTTCATCAGCTGCGCAATCCCCTCTCAGCGCTGCGCACCTACGCCCAGTTGCTGCTGAGGCGGCTCGAAAGCAGCAGCGAACATCGCCCGCTCGTCGAAGGAATGCTGGCGGAGCAGAACCAGCTCAATCGCTATGTCAATGCCCTCGACAGCATCGGGCAACCAGCCCTGAGCGGACGTCAGCCCGAGCCTGCACCCCTGCTGCTTCCGCCGGACACCAGCGCCGTGGACACCAGCCTCAAGCAGCAGCTGATGCCGTTGATCGAGCGAGCCATGGCCATGGCCACGCTGCAAGGCCGGCCGTGGCACGGGCCTGAGATCTGGCCGGCCTGGGCCTCTGAATCAGCAGAGATCGCGGCCACTGCGGAAATCGTGGCGAACCTTCTGGAAAATGCCTTCCGCTACAGCCCCCCCGGCACAGCCATCGGACTGACGCCTTTGCCGGACGGCTTATGCGTCTGGGATGGCGGCCCGGCGATCGACGTGCATGAACGGGAGGCGATCTTCCAGGAGGGGGTGCGGGGCCTTCGTGGTCGTGAACGTCCGGGCACCGGCCTGGGGCTCGCCCTCGCCCGTCAACTGGCGGAACGTGATGGAGGAAGGCTTGAACTCTGCGTTGAGCCGTCGCGCCTGGCAGCAGAGCTGCCAGACCAGGGGAATGCTTTTCAGCTCAGGTGGCCAGAGCCAACAGCACGAGCGTGAGGGTTTCCGTGAGCACCAGCACCGCGCCATAACTGTCGCCGGTGTGGCCCCCCAGGCGCCGACCGAGGCCCTCCGCCACCACCAGCGCAACGGGAGCTCCCGCCAGCACCATGACCGGGGTCTGCAGCATGGCCAGCACCAGAAGCACGGCTGCACTGGGGAGAGCATCCCAGAGGGGTCGTCCATGGCGCCGATGGAATCCGGCGGTTCCATCGCGGCGTAGGTACTGAAAACGGGCCATGGCCCACAGCGGTGCCACTCGGCTCCAGACCCCAGCCATGACCAGGGCCGCTGGCGCTGCGAGACCCAGCTCGATCAGGGCGCCAAGCTGCAGCATGAGCACCATGACCAGAGCGAGCACACCGCTGGCCCCTACCCGGCTGTCCTCCATCGCCTCCAGACAACGCTCCTGGCCAGCCGCCAGACCATCGGCCGTGTCCATCAGACCATCGTGATGCAGGCCACCGCTGAGCCAGATGCCGAGGGCGATCGCCATGGGCGCTGCAGCGCTGATGGTCCAACCGAGCTGAAGCAGTCCCCAGCAGAGCAGGGCTTGCAGGGCACCGATCACCAGGCCGATCCAGGAGGCGAATCTGGCGATGCGATGGAACCGTGGCGACGGCCAGGGCCAGGCCGGCAGCACGCTGTAAAAGATCCAGGCTCCCGCCAGATCTGACAACCAGGGGGAGACGCTCCGGGCGATGGCTCTGTTGAACGGTCCGGGTCTCACCGTAGGGTCGAGGCAGGGGGGTCCTTGCCTTGTTCGGCTTCGAGATCAGCGCCCATTGCGCCAAGACCGCTGCCCGCTGTGGCTGCTTTCACACACCCCATGGACCGGTGCACACGCCCCGATTCATGCCCGTGGGCACACTCGCCACCGTCAAGGGGATCAGCATCGAGCAACTGGGCCGCACCGGGGCTCAGATGGTGCTCTCCAACACCTATCACCTGCATCTGCAACCCGGCGAAGAGATCGTGGCGGCAGCCGGGGGGTTGCACCGGTTCATGGGCTGGGACGGCCCGATGCTCACCGACTCCGGCGGCTTTCAGGTGTTCAGCCTGGGGGACCTCAACAAAATCGATGACCGTGGGGTGGTGTTCCGAAACCCCCGCGATGGACGCACCATCGACATGACGCCGGAACACGCCACGCAGATCCAGATGGCCCTGGGGGCGGACGTGGCCATGGCTTTTGACCAGTGTCCGCCCTATCCCGCCACCGAAAACGACGTGATCGATGCCTGCCGGCGCACCCACGCCTGGCTGGCCCGCTGCGTTGAAGCGCACACGCGGGAAGACCAGGCTCTGTTCGGCATCGTTCAGGGCGGATGCTTTCCCCATCTGCGCCGCGAGAGTGCTCGAGCCGTGGCCGACTTCGACTTGCCGGGGATTGCCGTCGGCGGCGTCAGCGTCGGCGAGCCGGTGGAGGAAATGCATCGCATCGTGCGAGACGTCACGCCCCTGCTCCCAACCCACAAACCGCGATACCTGATGGGCATCGGCACCCTGCGGGAGATGGCCATCGCCGTGGCCAACGGCATCGACCTGTTCGACTGCGTCTTGCCCACCCGCCTGGGGCGCCACGGCACAGCCCTGGTCAATGGCGAGCGCTGGAACCTCCGTAATGCCCGCTTCCGGCACGACCACACACCCCTGGATCCGAGTTGCTCCTGTGTGGCTTGCACCGGACACACCCGGGCCTATCTGCATCATTTGATCCGCAGCGAGGAACTGCTGGGCCTCACTTTGCTGAGCATTCACAACATCACCCAGCTGGTGCGTTTTACCACCGCTATGGCGCAGGCCATCCGGGACGGGTGTTTTTCAGAGGATTTCGCTCCCTGGGAGCCAGGCTCACCTGCCCATCACACGTGGTAGCGTCCAGCCCAACGCCTTTTGAACACTAGGGATGGCCGCCTTCACCCTCGACCTGCTGGCTCAGCTGCCCGAGGCCTATCAGGCCTTCTCTCCGCTGATCGACATTCTTCCTCTGATCCCGGTGTTCTTCCTACTGCTGGCCTTCGTCTGGCAGGCCTCCGTCGGTTTCCGCTGATCAGCGTCCCTTCAGAACAGCCCAGGCGAATGCAGGCAACGAGAGCATTCGCCTCCAGCGCGTGGGCTCCTGAATCAGGCGATACAACCACTCAACGCGGTATCGGCACATCCATGCAGGTGCACGTCTCTTGACGCCGGCCCAGACATCGAAGCTTCCGCCGACCCCCATCCAGAGTCCTTGTTGGTCTGAGCCCAACCGCTCAGACCAAGTTTCTTGGCGCGGAACACCAAGGGCCACGAGCACAAGGTCGGGCTTAAGCCGTTTGAGCTGAGCCTCAATGGAATCCCAGGCTTCCGCCGGTTGATAACCATCTACAGCCATCACGAGATTCAGGCCTGGAAGTCGCTCCGGGAGTGATGTCCGAAGACGGTCCATCACCGCAGGCGCAGCGCCCACCAGGGCCACCCGCCAGCCATGGGCTGCGGCATACCCGAGAAGCGTCCAGGCGAGTTCGATGCCCGCGGTCTTGACCACGCTCACCCGCTGCCGGGCCAAGGCCCAGACCACACCCGCTCCATCGGGGATGACCAGGTCAGCCCCTTCGATGGCATGGCCCAGCTCCGGAAGAGTGCGGGCCGTCATCGTCATCTCAGCGTTGAGGGTGACGATGCGACCACCACCGCGTGCATGAAGTCCGATGGCAGCAGCCTGAACATCACGGCAAACGTCCACGGGGATGCCGAGAACCCTGTACCTGTGGCGGTCATCTGGAGTGGTGGTGACTGAATCCATCGCCGAAGGGCTGCATTGGAGAATTTAGAAGCGGTGACAAGGCGGGTCATGGTGGTGACGGCAACACAGACCCAACCGGATCAGGATCAGCGGGACAACATCCTGGAGCGTCTCGATCATTCGATCGAGCAAGTGGTGCTGCAGCGCCAGGACCCCGTCAGCGGGTTGCTGCCCGCCAGCACGGCCCACACCGTTCACGGCAACTACGGCGATGCCTGGGTGCGGGACTGTGTGTACTCCGTGCAGTGCGTCTGGGCCCTGGCCCTGGCACACCGTCGCCGCCGTGGCTCCCACGATCGGCGGGCCTGGGAGCTGGAGCAACGGGTGATCGCCCTGATGCGGGGATTGCTGCGGGCCATGCTGCGGCAGGCCAACAAAGTGGAGCGCTTCAAGGTCAGCCTCGACCCCCTCGACGCTCTGCACGCGAAATACGACAGCAGCAGCGGTGATCCGGTGGTGGCAGATGACGCATGGGGACATCTCCAGCTCGATGCCACCTCTCTCTTTCTGCTGCAGCTGGCTCAACTCACCCGCGGTGGCTGCACGGTGATCCAGAGCCGGGATGAGGTGGATTTCATCCAGAACCTGGTGTATTACGTCGCCCGGGCGTATCGGACCCCCGACTACGGCATCTGGGAACGGGGTGACAAGGGAAACAACGGCAAGCCGGAGCGCAATTCCAGCTCCATCGGCATGGCGAAGGCCGCCCTGGAAGCCCTGGAGGACCTGGACCTATTCGGGGTCCATGGCGATGGGTCGTGCCAGCTGCTGATTCCCCAGGGGGCTGTGGTCCGTCTGCGGCGGGCCCTGGAGAGCCTGCTGCCGCGGGAATCCTCCAGCAAGGAAGCCGACAGCGCCTGCCTGTCCGTGGTGGGCTTCCCGGCCTGGGCCATCGAGGACCGGGACCTGGTGCAGCGAACTCTGCGACGGGTGCGACGGGAACTGGGCGGCGCCTATGGCTACAAGCGTTTTCTTCGGGACGGCCATCAGACCGCCGTGGAAGACGTCAATCGTCTCCACTACGAACCGGAGGAGCTGGCCCAGTTCGAAGGGATTGAATCGGAGTGGCCCCTGTTTCTGGCTTTTGAACTGGTGACCGCCTGCTGCGAGGAACGCTGGCAGGACGCCCGCACCTGGCAGAACAAACTAACAGCCCTGGCCGTGCATCGGGATGGGGAAGCGCTCTATCCCGAGCTGTATCAAGTGGCCGCCGACCGGGTCGAGGCGGAACGGAGCAGGCCAGGCAGCCAACCTCGTCAGGCCAACAGCAATCTTCCGCTGATCTGGACCCAAAGTCTGGCCTGGCTTGGCGAAATGCTGCTGGAGGGATTGATCACCCCTGAGGATCTCGATCCCTGCGAACGGCGAAACGCCCAGGGGCTCGGAACTGATGCGGTGCTCGTGGCTTTTGCAGCCGAAACGGCCTCCGTTCGACAGGCTCTGATCGATGCCGGACTGCCGCTGGACAGGGGTGACGAGATCACCATCCAGCCCTCGGATGCTCTGGCAGCCCAATGGTGCTGCATCGGGGCCAACGCGAGGCTCGGCTTGAGTGGCAAACCCCTGCAGCGCATTGAAACCGAGGACTCGGCACGGCTCTACCGCCAGGGGGAACAGACCCTGGCCTTCACGGCGGCGGTGCTGGAAGACAGCATCAGCTATCTGGCCGACGATCCACTTCAGCTGGAGGACAGCGTGGTGGATGAACTCCATCTGCTGAGGCGGCACTGGCGAGGCCCTGGGCTCCCACTGCTGCTGATTCCCATCAACGCTGAATCGTTCCAGCATCACCCCGAGGTGTTCCTGCAGCTGGGACAAACGCTGCTCACGGGTCGTATCGGGGAGATTCCTGTGCAGTTCGACCGGCTGAGTCAGCTGGCCAGGCAGGCCCGTTGGGTGCCCTTGCGAGAGGGGTACGCCGACGATGACAACAACCCGTCGGCCCTCGAGCGGAAGCGATCCGATCTGCTCCAGGAGGCCACCGACCTGCGCGATCTCACCGCCGCCGAAGAACAGGAGCTCGATGAAACCGATGCTGACGTTCTGCGGACACGGTTGTGGGACACCCAGTCCCTGCATGAACAGGCCGACGTTCTCGATCTATTGCAACGACGCTTCGGAGCCAGCGCCATCGAGACCAGTCCGCAGGGCCGCAGCGTGACGATTCAACAATTGCTCGAGGAGGTGTATCACCGCGGACTGCGCTGCCAGGACTGGAGTGTGGTGCGGCGCTGCGCCGGTGCGATGGGCATGGTCCATCCTCAGCTGGAAGACGCCCTGACCGATCTGTTGGTGCGTCAGAAACAAGTGGTCGTGGGCCGGAACTACAGCGCCGATGCACGGCTCAGCCATCCGCTGGACAGCAGCGCCATCGCCGAACGGATTGCACGGACCAGCGGGGTGGATGGCCGCGAGCGGATGCTGGAACAGGAGCTGCTGCTGGCCCTGGACGGCGTGGCCCGGCGCGATCCCGGATTGCTGAAAGGGATCCTCACCCTGCAACTCAGCCAACTGCTGCTGCTGCTCACCTCTGAACTGGCGGCGGAGCAGCAGCTCAGCCAGGACGAGGCCTTTGAAGCGTTATGCAGCAGCTCACCGCATCTGATCCGGGATCGGCTCAGGCAACTGCTCAGCGATGTTGAGCACGCCCGGGCGGCACTGCAGCGCGGAGAGCAGCTGCATGTCACCGGCCGAGTGCAGTGGAGGGTGCCGGATCCCCTCGACCAGCCCCCCAGCGGTGGCGACTGGCTTCAGCACCGCATCCGCCTGGGGTCTCTGCAGAAGGTGCCCAGAGATTTCTATGCCGGCATCTGGTCGCTGCTGCAGCACTGCCGCGGCCTTGTGATCGGCGACAAGCTGGAACGCCGCAATCGACTGAACAGCCGCCTGATCCTCGAGAAGACAGCGGGGGAAAAGAACTTCGCCACATTGGTGGAGCACCTGCTCAGTCGCATCCAGGCGCCCGAGTACCGGCAGCTCTGCACGGAGTGCCTTTTGTCCTTGATGGCTTTCGTGGAAGCCAATCCCGAGGTGCAGTTCGACGACGATCTGGCCTTGGATGTGGTGATCGGCCACGCCGTGCGAGTGGGCTGGCAACAAACCCATCCCGCCTTGACCGCATCGAGCTACAGCCAGCACAAGGCCCGAGCCTGGACGCAGTTCTATAAGGCATCACCCATTGAGTGCCGCCGTTGGCAGGTGGCGGCATTGCGGGAACTGGCCGAACAGGAAGGGCTGGTCTGATCCGCGTCGGGGTGATCAGATCGGTGCCAGCAGGGGCGCACCGGTATCCGGATGCTCTACCGCCTGCTCGATCAGGTCCGCCAGCCTCAGCGCTCGCGAGGCCTGCAGACCATCCACGGCAGGGGTTTCCCGGCCGCGCACGCACTGCAGGAAGTGCTCCAGCTCGGCGTAGAGCGGTTCAATCGAGGTGGTGCTCACCTCTTCAATGAAGCCGTCATTGCGATAAAGCAGCTCACCGTGGTCGGCGGAATACCACTCATGGGCGCGCCGATGGATGTGCAGAGTGTGATTGAGAAAATCGGTCTCCACCAAGCTGGAACGGCAGTGGGCACTCAGGCTGCGGATTTTGCGGTGGCTCATCTTGCTGGCCGTGAGGCTGGCCACTACACCGTTCTCGAAACCCAGGGTAGCATTGACGTAATCGATCGGGCCCTCGGCACTGCGACCACCGGCGGCGGCAAGCCGCACCACCGGTGCCTTCGCCAGTTCCAGCACGAGATCGATGTCATGGATCATCAGATCCAGCACCACCGACACATCGTTGGCCCGATCGGAGTGGGGGCTGTGGCGACGCCCCTCGAGCACCACCACCTCCTCATTGGCCACCACCTTGGTGAGTTCACGAAAGGCGGGGTTGAACCTCTCGATATGACCCACCTGCAGCAGACGGCCCGCCTCGCTGGCCGCTTCGATCAGTGCGGTGGCCTCGTCCTGGCTGGCGGCGATCGGCTTTTCGATCAACACATGCAACCCCGCCTCGAGGCAGGCCAGACCAACGGGGTGATGCAGCAGGGTGGGCACGGCAATGCAAACCGCTTCCACCTCGCTGAGCATCGTGCGGTAGTCAGCGAACCAGCGGCAGCCGAATTGCTCCACCGCCAAGGCACCGCGATCGCCATCGAGATCCGCCACACCGACAAGTTCGGCGTCTTTCAGCAGACTCAGCACCCTGGCGTGGTGCCAACCCATGTTTCCAATGCCGATGACCCCGACCTTGACCGGACGCATGGGGTCGGCAGACATCGACAGACCGGGGTGATTGGAGGCAGGTTATCTGGCTTCAGCCCTCTTCTTCGGACGCATCCGGAAGGACCAGTCGGACGCGTTCTATCCGAGGCCCAGCCATGGCGGTGATCTCAAACTGCAAGCCGTTGAAACGCAGAGCTTCCCCAGGGGAGGGAATGTGTTGCAGGCGTTCCAGCAGGAACCCGGCCAGGGTGTGGTGATCATCGGCTTCCGGCAAGTCCAGTTCCAACTGCCGGTTCAGTTCAAAGATTTCAAGATCACCGGCCGCCAGCCAAGCCCCAGGCTGATCCTCATCCTCCTGCAGCTCAGGCTCTTTGGTGTCCTCCTGGAGGTCATCTCCAACGATTTCTCCGTTGAGATCCGCAGCTGTTACGAGGCCCTCCGTGCCGCCGTGTTCATCCACCACCAGCAACAGCGGCTGACCACTGCGGATCATCGGTAGCAGCTCCGCCAGGGTGCTGGTCTCCAGCACCCGTACAGCCGGCTGGAGATAGGGCTCCAAGAGTGAATCAGCCCGCAGCTCTCCCCGGGCAATCGGTTCAGCCATCCTCCGCAGATCCAACACACCGCGCACGTCATCGAGGGACTGCCCGATCACCGGGAATCGAGCGTGGCGTGTGTGATGGACGGCTTCCATCATCTCGGCGAAGCGGACATCGACAGACAGCGTCACCATCCCGGACCTGGGCACCATCACTTCCCTGACCTGCGTATCGCGCAACGCAAACACACCCTCGAGGATGCTGCGTTCATCAGGGAAAAGACCCGTGACACGTCCGGATTCCACCAGGGTTTCCAGCTCTCCGGCGGAGAGGGCAGGCACCAGTTCATCCCATTTCGGCGTCAAGCCCACCAACCGCAGCAAGACGGCCGCAAGACCCTCGAGCAGGTTGAGCAGCGGCGACAGACAACGCATCGCCATCTCCAGCAGGGGAGCCAGGCGCAGAGCGGCAGGTTCCGGCCGACTCAGCACCCAGGCCTTGGGCAGCAATCCAGCCAAAAGGGTTGCTGACAGCACCAGCCCCAGGAACAGGCTGGTATCCAGCCAGACCACCCCTTCGGTCCCGTCAGGCCAAAGCCGCAATCCCAGCCCGCGACCTGCCCAGCCCAGAGCCACGAGGGCCAACGTCGCTCCGAACTGAGAGAGCATCAGGGCACGGCGCAGGCGACGCTGCAACCGATGAATGGAGGCCGCTCCGGCCTTGCCCTCCTCCACCAGCACATCAACACGACTGGGTCGCAGTCGCAGGAGGGAAACCTCTGCCGCGGCGAAGAAAGCCGGCAACAGCAGAAGCAGGGCCAGCAGTGGCAGCCGCATCAATCGAAGGGAATGGGGGTCGCGAGGATCGAACTCGCCTTAGGCGAATTATGAGTTCGCTGCATTCACCAGATTGCTAGACCCCCTGAACATCACGATTGTTACCACAGGGGTTGCAGCGGCGCGAGATCAGGTTCAGCAAACACCGGATCGGGATCCATGGTCTGGTCGAGATCAACGCTCTTCAAGGCAAGGCTGCTGTTGAAACCGTTGGTCAGATCTCGTGTTCTCAAGGGGCGTGCGGGGGTTTGCTCCTCGAGCAGCGCCCGGGTGGTGGAGCTGCTGGCAGCGGCGTCCCAGATGATGGTCTGATCCGGGAATCCCAGACCCATGACCCGGGTACCGCCATCACCCGCCACCGCAATCCCGAACAGATCGGAGATCTGATGCACCAGATCAACGCCGCGTTCGTAGGGAGCGGTCCAGGTGTAGAGGCGACGCTGCACCAGCTCACTGGTGGTCTCCACCGGGGCACATGTGGTGACCTCAACCGGCTCCATCACCTCTGACGACAGGTCTGGCGCTTCAAGCGTTGTCGTGCAGACCACAGGGCCTGCAGCCATAGGGCCTAACACGGTTGAAACACCGGCCACAGCCAGGCCCAGCAGCCAACGGGCAGACCACAGGGTTCTGGATCTCAAGAGCTCAGCACCGCTAATCGCAAACTAAGGAATGTTCGTGTGTGCGGCCAGTCCCATGACCTCAGCGTTCCGCTTCGACGACGACGCCCGACGCAGTCTGTTGGAGCGACTGGCACGGGTGGCATACCGCCATGGTCAATTCACGCTGGCCTCAGGACGGGAGAGCGAGCACTACGTGAATTGCAAACCGGTGAGCTTGAGCGGATCCGGTCTGGCTCTGATCAGCAGAGCCATGCTTGATCACGTCGATGCTCAGGCGGTTGCTGTGGCAGGACTGACCCTCGGTGCCGACCCGCTTGTCAGTGGTGTCGCGATGGCGGCGGCCCTGGCGAATCGATCACTGGATGCCTTGATCGTGCGGAAACAGGCCAAGGGTCATGGCACCGGCGCCTGGCTCGAGGGTCCTTTGCCGCAGAAGGGTGCTCTGATCACTGTGCTGGAGGACGTGGTCACCACCGGTGGCTCGTCCCTGAAAGCCGTGCATCAACTGCAGGAAGCCGGCTATGTGGTCAACAGAGTGATCACGATCGTGGACCGCGAAGAGGGAGGAGCCAAAGCCATGGCAGCGGCAGGCCTGGACCTGGTGAGCCTGTTCCGTCTGACGGAGGTGTCCAACTGCGCCCGGGAGCTCAGCTGATGACGACCACCATCCACTGGGACCAAACCTTTCCTCTGCTGCGGCTGGAGGGCATGGGTGCCAAGGACTTTCTGCAGGGGCAGACCACCGCTGATCTCTCAGGCCTGATGGCAGGAGTCCTGCAGCAGAGCTGCTGGCTCACGGCAACGGGGCGGCTTCGGGCTCTGCTGGAGCTCCGACTTGACGCCACAGGTGCCGATGTCCTCGTGCTGGCGGGAGATGCAGAGGCCGTCCGCCGCGGCTTCGATCAGGTGATCTTTCCCGCCGATCGGGTCCGGCTGGGCACGTCCAGTCTTCAGCGGCGCCTGCAGGGCCTTGATCCTGCCGGTCCGGCGTTCTGGGTCGGCGACGACCAGCCGTTACCTGAGGAACTGCATGGATCCCTCCGCCTGGAGAACGATGCTCTCGAACGCCATCGCCTCCAACAGGGCTTTCCACCCGGTCCGGAAGAAATGAATGGTGAGACGAACCCCCTGGAGTTGGGTCTCACCAACCGCATCAGCCTCGACAAAGGCTGCTACCTGGGTCAGGAGACCATGGCCAAGCTCACCGGCAAGGGAGGTGTGAAGCAACAGCTGCGCTGCTGGCGCAGCGACCAGCCCCTGCAACCCGGCGATCAGCTCAAGGTTGGCTCCGATCGTGCCGGCACCATCACCAGTGCCCTCAACACTCCCGAAGGCACGCTGGGGCTGGCTCTGGTGCGTCGGCAGTTCCTTGATCTTCCGTCCTTGCAGGGGCCGGCCGATCAAGCTGTGATTCTGGCGACACCAGCGGCCTTTCAGGCCCCAGCCTCCTGATCTTGACGCCGAAGCCAGTCGGCGACGGCCCACGTAGCACGGCAATCGTCGCGGTTGTACTGAAAAATCCAACGCAGGGCATAGGAACTGCCGCGTCGATCGGGTCCTTCCCCCTGCCAATGGCGCCACCAGAGCAGGGCATGGGCACCGTCCACACCGCTCTGGCTCCACTGAAAGCCACGCCAGGCCGCCACAGACTTCAAGCCATAGCTGCTGAGAGGTAAACGCCAGTGCTGGCGGATTCGGGCATGGACATCCACCAGGCGCCGTCGTAACCGGGCCTGATGCCTCTCAGAGACGCCTTGCCGCTGCGCCATCCGCAACAGGGCCAGCGATTCGGTTTCGCCGTAATGAAGCACCGGCCAGTCGCTGTAACGCCCGATGTAGCGAGCGATCCGTTGCCAGCTGCGGGGCTCACCATGGCCCGCCAACACCAGCAGGGGCTGATATCGCGCCGCTGCCGGATCCCAACCTCCATCCCCGCCACGTGGCAGGCACCAGAAGCCATGCAGGAAGTCGTGGCGGGCGTCCGGGTCGGACTCGATGTCGTAAAGCAGCGCACCCGGAGCCGATGTCAGTTCCGGCAGAGCCGGAGTGCTGCTGAGCCGTTCCGGCAGGCCACTGCGCTGGCAGCGGGCCTGGGCCACCAGGCTGCGGGCGACATCGCCGTGCTGTTCACCGAAGCGCTCCATCGCGGTGGCCAACTGCTCCGGGTTGGCTGCCGCCAGATCAGCGAGACCGTGCACATTGAGCTCCTGGAGCATCTCCCGACGCTTGGCTCCGATGCCGCTCACCTCGCTGAGGTGACCTTCTCGGGATGCGACGCCGTTGCAGACCTGGCGCCAACTGCAGAGAGTGCACTTGCGGCGGTCCGCTGCCAGATCGGGCGGCTCCAGCCGCTGCAGATCCAGCCGCAGCTTGCGCAACGCATCCCCCAGTTGCTTGCGGAGTCCAGCGGACAGACCAACACGGTCCCGCTCGAGACGACGGCCTCCGCCACCGACCACAAGCATCTCGGTCACCGGCGCCTGCTGCTCCTGCTCCAGCAGCAGAGCCATCAGCGCCAGGGGCAGCTGGTGTTCCCGCGTCATGCGACGGCCCTGACGCGCCAGCACCGGCTGGTATGCAAAAGGTCCCCAACGGCTGGTGCCTTTCACCCGCAGCAGCAGAGGCGGGTGCGCTTCCAGGGCTTCTCCGCCGGGTCCTTCACCCTTCAATCGCAGGCCGACAACGCCATCCGCCCCCGCAGCGCAGGCCGCCTCACCTCGGCCAGGCTTCTGGGGCAGAAGCGCCACGAAGCAGCGCTGCTGATCATCCAGCAGGAGATTGCGGTGCGCCGTCCACTGACGCAGGGACGAATCCCCATAACGATCGAGCCAGGCCTTGCGGCGGCAACGCAGCCAGCTCCGCAGCAGACGGTCGGTGAGAACGTTGTCGGCAAGCGGGGTGGCACCCATGGGCCGACCTTACGGCTGCCAGCTGCTAAATCCTCAGCATTGACCGCACGGCCATGGCGTCATCACCACTCCGCCTCAGTCCTGCACCGATCAAATTCGGCACCGACGGCTGGCGCGGCGTGCTGGGCGTGGACATCACCGTGGAACGGCTGCTGCCGGTCGCAGCTGCCGCTGCACAGGAACTGACCCATCGCGCACCGGAGGGCCTGAGGAGCCGCACTGTGGTGATCGGCTTCGATCGCCGCTTCCTGGCGCCGGAACTGGCGGAAGCCATCGCCAGCGCCGTGCGTGGCTGCAACCTGGAGCCACTGCTCACCTCCACCCCCGTTCCCACGCCCGCCTGCAGCTGGGCTGTGGTGGAGCGGAAAGCCCTGGGAGCGTTGGTGATCACCGCCAGCCACAACCCCCCCGAATGGCTTGGCCTGAAGATCAAAGGGCCCTTTGGCGGATCGGTGGAAGGGGATTTCACCGCAGCGGTGGAGCGGCGACTGGCGGCTGGCGGCATCACCGCACCCATTGCAGCCACCAGCCACTGCTTTGACGGCCGGGGCGAGCATCTGGAGGGCTTGCGTCGTAAATTAGACCTCACCGCTTTGGTGACAGGTCTCAAAGCGATGAACCTGCGGGTGATCGTCGATCCGATGCATGGATCGGCAGCGGGCTGTGTCAGCGATCTGCTCGGCCCTGAAGCCTCAGAGCTGGTGGAAGAGATCCGCACCAATCGTGATCCCCTGTTCGGCGGCCATCCGCCGGAACCCCTGGCGCCTTATCTCAGCGACCTGATCACAGCGGTGCAGCAGTCCACGGCTGCCGGCACCCCTGCTGTGGGACTGGTGTTCGACGGTGATGGCGATCGCATCGCCGCGGTGGATGAAAACGGTCGATTCTGCAGCACCCAGCTGTTGATGCCCCTGCTGATCGACCATCTCGCCAGGGCCCGCCAGCTGCCTGGAACGGTGGTGAAAACGGTGAGCGGTTCCGATCTGATGCGCCTGGTGGCGGATGCCCAGGGCCGTGACGTCCTCGAGCTGGCAGTGGGCTTCAAGTACATCGCCAGCGAGATGTTGGCGGGTGAGGTGCTGATCGGCGGTGAAGAGTCCGGTGGGGTGGGCTTCGGCATGCACCTGCCGGAACGGGACGCCCTGTTCGCCGCGATGCTTGTCTTGGAAGCCCTGGTGGAAGGTGGCCAACCCCTTGGCAGCCGCCTCGACGCACTGCAGCAGCACCACGGTGGTGCCAGCCACTACGACCGGCTGGACCTGCGGCTTCAGGACATGGAGGCCCGGCGGCGCCTGGAGACCCTGCTGGAGAGCTCCACCCCCCAGGAGGTTGCCGGGGCTGCGGTGGTTGAGGTGAACACAACGGACGGCATCAAGCTGCGCATGGGCGCCAGCCATTGGCTGATGCTGCGCTTTTCGGGAACGGAGCCCCTTTTGCGCCTGTATTGCGAAGCCCCGGATGCCGATCGGGTCGGCGCTGTGCTGGCCTGGGCAAAGCATTACGCCGAGGCCGCATGAGGACCCTGGTGATCGCCAGCGGAAACGCCGGCAAGATCCGTGAATTTCAGGGCTTGCTCCAACACCTTCCTCTCGACGTCCAGCCTCAGCCCGAGGGTATGGACGTCGAAGAGACCGGCAGCACCTTTGCAGCCAATGCCCGGATCAAGGCCAAGGCGGTGGCCACCACCACCGGCCACTGGGCTTTGGCCGATGATTCCGGACTCAGCGTGAACGCCCTCGGGGGAGCTCCGGGCGTGCACTCAGCCCGGTACGCCCCGACAGACCCGGAACGAATCAACAAACTTTTGAGCGCTCTGTCCAAGACCAGCGAGCGTGACGCGCAGTTCTGCGCAGCGCTGTGCGTTGCCGCTCCCGATGGCAGCGTGTTGATTGAGGTGGAGGGACGTTGTGATGGCCGCATCACCACCCTCCCCCGCGGCGAAGGAGGTTTTGGCTACGACCCGATCTTTGAAGTGAGCGGAACCGATCTCACCTTCGCTGAGATGCCACTGAGCGACAAGAAAGCCCATGGCCACCGCGGTAGGGCCTTTGCCCTGCTGGAACCTCGGTTACGAGCCCTGCTCTCCTAAACAGGTGCTCTCTGTCACGAAGCTCTGACAAATTCGTCCTGTACGGTAATTACTGCCGCTGACAAGGTCGATGGCCATCGCCATGACCACGGGTTACAGCGCGCAGACCGAAGGCGCTCTCCTCTGCATCGAAGCCGCCTCGGACTGGGCCTTGACTTGTGTTGACCAACTGACTGCCCAAGACAGTCATGTTCTGATCGATTACGGAGCTGCCGATGGCGGCACTGCCGTCGGTCTCTGGCATCAGGTGCTGGACCGCCTGCACGCCAACCAGCCCGATGCCCACTTGACGCTGATCGGCAATGACCTGCCGAGCAACGACAATGTGGCCCTGGCTGAGAACCTGGCTCTGCAGATCCCCAGGGCCCCCAAGCCGACCGTGCTCGTCAGTGCCCGCAGCTTCTACGAGCCATCGGTGGCACCGAACACCGTGAGTTTCGGCTTCTCCGCCACAGCCATGCACTGGCTGAGTGAGTCGCCCGGACCCTTGGACACCCACACTCACGTGCTCGCCTCCGGCGATGGAGAAGCCCTCCAGCGCTTCACGGCCCAAGCACTCAAGGACTGGACCTACGTTCTCGAGCTGCGCAGCAAGGAACTCAAAGTCGGTGGCCGCCTGCTGACGGTGAACCTGTCCCGGGATGGTGAAGGGCGCTATCTCGGCCACAACGGCGGTGAAACCCGCAACGTTCACGACCAGCTGCATCAGATCTGGCGCGGCATGGCCGATGAGGGCCTGATCAGCGAAGAGCAGTACCGCAAGGGCACGGTCCTGAACTTCTACAAGTCGCCTGAAGAATTCATGGCGCCGTTGAAGGACACCGCTTCGGCTCCTTACCGCAATGGTCTGCGACTCGTCGACGAGCACACGGTGTACGTGAAATGTCCGTACCGCCGCCGTTGGAATGAGGATGGTGACACCGCCAGCTTTGCCGCTGGACTGATGGCCACCATTCGCAGCTGGAGCCGTCACAGCTTTGCCAGCGTTGCTGGAGATGCCGTGGCCGATCAGGTCTATGCACGACTGGAGCAGCGCATCGCCGAAGCTCCGAGTGAATGGAGCCTGGACTACGTCGAGCACCATCAGATGATGGAGAAGGTCGCCTGATGACGACCACCACAACCAGACCCACACCGACTGTTTCGGTGCTGGCGGAACACGTCTCCGAACATCTCTCGGTGTTCGTGGTGGCCGAGGACACCGATGCCAAGCGTCCTGCCAACGGTGGCCTGCGGCTGCTGAACTACCCCAGTGATGAAGCCTGCATCGCCGACGGCGAGCGGCTGGCCGGGCTGATGACCCACAAGCACGATCTCTACGGCACCGGTTTCGCCGGCGGCAAGATCGTGGCTCGGGCCAAGGAACCCGCCGCCGTAAAGGATGAGCTGATCAACGTGACCGCAGAACTGCTGCAGTCCCTGGACGGCGCGATGATCACCGGATGTGATCTCAACACCAGCCTCGAGGACATGGAGCGACTCACGGAGCTCACGCCCCATGTGCTGGCTGCCGTCGGCAGCCCGGTGGATGCCAGCGCCGCCACAGCCCACGGCACCCTGGGCGCCGTGGAAGCGGTGCTCGAAGCGGAACTCAAAGATGCGAAACCCGGCCAGGCCCTGGTGCACGGCTGCGGGGCGGTGGGCGGCACCGTGGCCCGCACGCTGGTTGAGCATGGCTGGACCGTGTTCACAGTGGATCTCAGCCGCGAACGCGCAGGGTTCCCCGGCGCCACACCCCTGGCCCAGGGCTGCCCCTGGTGGGAATTGAAACTCGACCTGCTGCTGCCCTGTTCCATTTCCGGCCTGATCAACGCGGAGATGGCCTCTGCCTTGCGGGTCACCTCCGTGGTGCCTGCGGCCAATGCCCCTTTCCAGAGTCCGCACCTGGCCGATGACCTGCGGCGCCGGGGAATCCGGGTGCTGCCCGACCCCCTGGTGAACGCCGGTGCGGTGATCGCCGACTCGATTGAGCGCTTCTCACCGGATGCCTGGAAGGGTGCTGGGGCCACGGACGTTTACGCCTTCGTCCGTCAGGAGGTCCGCAGACGAGCCAATGACTTCCTCAACCAGCGCGATCAGGGCCTGTCCGTTGGCGCCGCCCTGGACGAAGTGGCCGCCACACCATCCACCGATCCCATCGGCCTCAGCTTCGGGGACACCCCATGACCCAATCCTCTTCCCTGCCGACCCAAGCGGCCATCGTCATCGTCGGTGGCGGCATGGCGGGCCTCAGCTGCGCCGCCTCCCTGGCGCGCCGCGGCATCAACGATGTGGTGCTCCTGGAAGCCAAGACCCTGGCCCATGCCAAAGCCAGCAGCTTCGGCGAAACCAGGATGTTCCGGGAGATGTACTCCGACCCGGTGCTCTGTCGCCTGGCCCAGGAGGCCAACCGCCTGTGGCGGGAGGAGGAAGCCCATGCCGGTGAGCAGCTCCGGGAAACCCACGGGCTGCTGTTTTACGGCGAAAGCTGGGACGAGGAGACCATTGAAGGCTCGATCCCCGGTGCCCGCCGGGTGATGGACGATCAGGGCATTCCCTATGAAGCCCTTGATGCCGATGCGATCAGATCACGGTTCCCACTGAAGCCCAAGTCGGATTTCACGGGGTTGTTTGAACCCACCGCCGGCGCGGTCCGCAGCGACAAGGTGATCGCCCACTGGACCCGCACGGCACGGCAGGCCGGTCACCAATTGATCGAGCATTGCCCCGTGGCAGGCATCGATGCCGACGGGACCGGTGTGACTCTGGAGAACGGCCATCACATCGGTGCTGGCCAGGTGGTGGTGGCCAGCGGCATCTGGAGTCAGCTGCTGCTGGCCCCCCTGGGTCTGGCACCGAAACTGGAGGTCTGGCCGATGCTCTGGGCCCACTACACCGTCGATCCGGCCTTGGCCGATCGTTATCCCCAGTGGTTCTGCTTCCAGCGCGAACGGGGCGATGATGGCGGTCTCTACTACGCATTCCCGGTGCTGAGCCACACCGAAGACGGCCGGCCCCGGATCAAAGCCGGGATCGACTGGGCGCCCCAGGAGCTCCGCGTGGCCGAGCCCAACGCCATGGCCACTGAGGCGCCGCCAAGGCTCGTGGAACTGCTCGACACCTTCCTGTTCAACAACGTGGAGGGCGTTCAAGAGCGCGTGGAAACGGTGATGAGCCCGTACTCCATGGCCAGCGATGTGAATTTTGTGCTGGATCGCCTCAGCCCCAGCCTCAGCCTGTTCGCCGGTGGCTCCGGTCAGGCCTTCAAGTTCGCACCGCTGATCGGAGATTCCCTGGCGCGGTTGGCCTGCGGTGAGCAGCCTGCCGTTGACCTTTCCTGCTGGAGCCACCAGCGCGATGCCGTCCGAGCCTGAAAGCATGACCATCCATCCCACGAGCGATCGGTCCTGGTGGCGGCAGCCGCCCCTCTGGGTCGGTGCCACGCCACTGCTGATCTTTCTGGTGGTGTCAGCCATTGACCTGGCCCTGGCAAAGCAATTCACCGACAACGGCAAGGCTGTGGTCAGCACGGCCCTGGGTGGGCTCTGGCAATGGATGGTGCTGTTGGTCTTTGTGATCGCTATGGTCGTTGCCATCAGCCCGGTCGGCAACGTTCGCCTTGGTGGCGCTGAGACCAAACCAAGTCTGAAACTGTTCGATTGGTGCGCGGTGCTGATCTGCACCCTGCTGGCCGGGGGTGGCGTTTTCTGGTCCGCTGCCGAACCGCTGTATCACTTCCAGACTCCATCACCCGTGTTTGCGGGCGTCCAAGGGGGGACCGCGGAAGCAGTGGATCCTGCCCTGGCGGTGAGCTTTCTGCACTGGGGCTTTCTTGCCTGGGCCCTGGTGGCCACCACCACCACGATCACCTTTTCAATCCTGGAACGTCGGGGCGAGCCACTGCGGCCACGCACGTTGCTGGTGAACATCGTGCCGCGGGGCTGGGTGGATGGGCCGATCGGTCACCTCGCGGATGGACTGTCCGTGGTCGCGGCGATTGCCGGCACCGTCGGCCCCCTTGGGTTTCTGTCCCTTCAACTCAGCAACGCCGCCGGCCAGCTGCCCTGGCTCAGCGACAGCGCCGGGCTGCAGTCGCTGGTGGTGGTGCTGCTCACCGCTGTCTTCGCCAGCTCCACCGTCAGCGGGATACAGAAGGGGATCAAGTGGCTGTCGGAACTCAATGTCTGGCTGACGCTCACCATGGCGGCCGGGCTGCTGCTGCTCGGGCCTGGCCTGTGGCTGATCCAGCACTTTTTCAGCGGCTTCCTGACGTATCTGATCCACCTGCCGCGGATGGCTCTGACGCCCAATCTGGCGCCGGGCAACTGGATCAACGGCTGGACCGTTTTCTACTGGGGCTGGTTCCTCGGCTATGCCCCACTGATGGGTCTGTTCACCGCTGGCGTCAGCCGTGGCCGAACCATCCGCGAGCTGGTGCTGGCCGTGGCGATTCTCTGCCCGATCGTGACCAACATCTGGTTCACGCTGCTGGGGGGCACCGGTCTGCAACTGGAACTGGCCGGTGCTGGCATCAGTGAGGCCCTGGCCCAGAACGGTGCCGCGGCGGCCTTGCTCGCGATCCTCAGCCAACTCCCCCTGGCAGGCCTTCTGATCCCGATCGGTCTGGTGCTGGTGGTGCTGTTCATGTGCACCAGTGCCGATTCCATGAGCTACGCCGCCGCCATGGTGGTGAGCGGCCGCACAGAACCACCGGCCCCCCTGCGACTGTTCTGGGCCTTGATGATCGGCAGCCTCACACTTGTGCTGCTGCGCATCGGCAGCGGCCTGGGGGACAGCACCTCCATCGATGCCCTGCAGGCCTTCATCGTGATCACCGCGGTGCCGGTCACACCGCTGGTGCTGGCCACCCTCTGGAGTGCTCCACGGTTGGCCTGGAAGGAAGCGAAACGGGAAGGACTCAGTTGAGCCGAGGCGGGCCTCAGGACTCAGCGGCCCAGCTGCCGTGCAAGCCATGGGGCACCGCAAGCGGCAGCTCCAGCACCGCCACCTCCGACAGATCACGGGCATTAAGGATCACCAGATCGGATGCAGCCCGGGCCCCGTTCCACACCAGATCCAGCACCCAACCGTCGTCCTCAGCTTCCGAACCTGGACTACGCACCATCAACGGCTCACTCACGAAACCACGGGGGGCAGCACTCCAGGTGTGGGTGGCGCCGGAAGCCAGATCAAGCTTCTGAATGGCCTGCAACGGATCATTGCCTGTCTCCCGCTCAGCAACAGCCATCCAGGCGAAGCGGGCTCTGAGGCCCTGACGCTCTGGATTCACCATGGCGAACTCGCAAGTCCGCTCGCTGATCCGCTCGGTCTGCACCGATTCGCGGCTCAGATCAAGGCGGCAGCGGTGCAGGATTCCCTCGGGGACCTTGTCGAAATCCACCTGCGCGAAATCGTCATCGGGACCGATGGACGGGAAATCGTCGTAGACGATGCTTTCCACCACCACATGATCTCCGTCCTCAAAGGCGTTGAGGTGATGGAAGACGAAGCCGTCGGGGGCTTCGAGGATGCGGGGTTTTTGTCCGGCGAAACGACCGGAGTCGCGCGGAATCAACCAGAAACGCCCTTTGCCGCCGGGCTGTGAGGCCAGGCACTGGGCAGCACCTTTTTCGCCGGTCACAAACGGCAAGGGATTGAAGGCGATGGCGTTCTGCAGGAACACCGCCCAGTTGGGGGTGATGGCGAAATCGTGGAGGAAAGCGAAACCGGGGAACGTGTCAGAACGATCGTGCAGCAGCGCACCGGCATCAGGACCATCGGTGGCGAATTCCATCAGACGAATGGTGCTGCGGGGCCCGGTCTTCACACCGAAGGTGACCATGCAGGGCCGGCCGTTGTGGCCGGGATCGAAGCGCGGGTGAGCGCTGAAGGCCTCGCCCTTCTTCAGCACACCATCGAGCCGGGAGAGGCCGCGGGTCTCCAGGCTGCGGGGATCGAGGGCATGGGGCTCGGCGGCTTCCCAAAGAGCGAACAACTGATCACCCAGACGCACCACGTTGGTGTTGGCGATGTTCTTCAGGCGCAGATCGAAGGCATTGGCCAGACGCCCGCCGGGTTTCTGGCTGCCGAACACGCCTCGGTAGAGCACCTTGCCGGCCTTTTCCTCCGCCAGCCAACCCTCGGTGCGCACAAAGCGGTTGCTGAGGGAAACGCTGCCGTTCTCAAACCGCATCGCCGCGATCATGCCGTCGCCATCGAAGGGGTGATGCACCCGATGGCCATCCCGCTCCAGACGACCGGGTCCATTGCGATACAGGGTGCCCTGAAGCTCCGTGGGCACCGCGCCACGCACCGGCGTCAGCGCCACATCGGTGAGTTCCTCCTCCACATTGACAAAGGCGCTGGCCCAGTCGCTGCGGTCGTAGCTGCGGGCGGGGGCGACGGTCACGGGCGGAGGGTCAACGTGGCACCATCCTCTCGTAACGGACTGTGAAGCGCGCAGCCGGCCTCAGTTGGCGCCGGCCTGCTCCAGGACGCCTTTGCTGCTGGGGATCGCGCCAGCCCGGCGGGGATCGATTTCTGTGGCCATGCGCAAGGCGCGCGAAAACGCCTTGAAACAGGCCTCCACGATGTGGTGGGAGTTGGCCCCGTCCAGCTGGCGGATGTGGAGGGTCAGCCCGCTGTTGTTGACCACCGCCACGAAGAACTCCTTCACGAGCTCAGTGTCGTAGGTACCGATCTTCTGGCTGGAAATGATCAGGCTGTAGCTGAGGTGGGGACGGCCGGAACAATCCAGGGCCACCTGCACCAGGGCCTCATCCAGGGGCGCCACGAAATGACCGAAGCGATGGATGCCACGTCGGTCCCCCAGGGCCTGAGCCAGGGCCTGGCCCACGGCGATGCCCACGTCCTCATTGGTGTGGTGATCATCGATGTGGGTATCGCCCACCGCATTGACGTCCAGATCGATCAGGCCGTGGCTGCTGATCTGATGAAGCATGTGATCGAGGAACGGCACGCCGGTGCTGGCCTGGCACTGGCCGGAACCGTCCAGGTCCAGCCGCACCTTCACATCGGTTTCACCGGTGACCCGATGGATCTCCCCCTGACGTGCCATCACCGCTGCTCCGCTGTCCTCATGCTGCCTCACATGCCGGTGACGCAGTAGCCCGCATCCACGTAAATGGTCTGTCCGGAGATGCCGCTGGCCAGATCGCTGAGCAGGAAGGCTGCGGTGCCGCCCACCTCCATCTGGGTCACGGTGCGGCGCAGGGGAGCTTTCTCCTCCACGTTGTGGATCATGTCGAGGATGCCGCCGATGGCGGAGCTGGCCAGGGTGCGGATCGGGCCGGCACTGATGGCGTTGACGCGCACCTGCTTCTCCGGACCCAGCTCAGCAGCCAGGTAGCGGACGGAGGCCTCCAGGGCCGCCTTGGCCACGCCCATCACGTTGTAATTGGGAATGGCCCGCTCTGCGCCGAGGTACGAGAGCGTGATCACGCCGGCCTTCTCGCTGAACAGCGGCTTGGCATGGGCGCAGAGGGGGGCCAGGGAATAAGCGCTGATATCAAGGGAGCGGGCAAAGCCTTCCGCCGTGGTGGCGCTGTAGTCGCCGATCAGCTCCTCCTTGCCGGCGAAGGCCAGGCAGTGCACGAGGCCATCAAGAACGCCCCACTTCTCCTTGATCTCCGCGAAGACCTCGGCCATCTGGTCGGCGTCCTGCACATTCAGGGGCAGGAACAGGCTGGGCTCCAGCGGTGCGGTGAGTTCGCGCACCTTGGCTTCGAAGCGGCCCTTTTCATCGGGCAGATAGGTGATGCCGAGTTCGGCGCCGGCCGCCTTCAACTGCTGCGCGATGCCCCAGGCGATCGATCGGTTGTTGGCGATGCCGGTGACGAGGATCTTCTTGCCGGTGAGATCAAGCAGCATCGAAACGGACCGGAACGGGTTGCATCGCGCGATTCTCCCCCATCCCCCGCCAGGATCTCGGCTCGCTCGCTTCAGAAGGCCGGTGCCCAGCACCCCGTCAGCCCCCCATCCCGGCGATCTGCCCCGTCAGTTCGCCTCAAGAGACTCCCTCGAGGCGCTGCTGACTCAGGAATTCCCCAGCGCGGAGGGTCCCCTCAGCCCGATCCACGGCGGCCGCCAGGCTGCCGACGCCAAACTGGCGAAGGTGCAGCCGTCCCGCTACGCCAAAAGCCGCAATCACCTGAAGGGTGCCGTCACCGGCCTTTCCCCCTTCATCCGCCACGGCGTGCTGACGCTGGCGGAGGTGCGTGATGCCGTGTTTCAACGCATCCGCAAACGGGACGACGGCGGCAAGCTGATCAACGAGCTGGGCTGGCGCGACTTCTGGCAGCGGATGTGGCTGGATCTGGGCGATGGCATCCACAACGACCAGGAGGCGTTCAAGACAGGCCACGACGCCAGCTCCTACGCCAGGGAGCTACCCGAAGACGTGCGCGACGGCCGCACCGGGCTGGCCTGCATGGATGGCTTCCGCACCGAGCTGGTGACGACGGGTTGGCTGCACAACCACGCCCGCATGTGGATGGCCGCCTGGCTGGTGCACTGGCGTCGGGTGCATTGGAAAGCCGGCGCCGACTGGTTCCTCGAACACTTGCTGGACGGCGATCCCGCCAGCAACCACCTCAGTTGGCAGTGGGTCGCCAGCAGCTTCAGCCACAAGCCTTACTTCTTCAATCGGGGCAACTTGGAGCGCTACAGCGATGGCCGCTATTGCGATGGCTGTCCCAGCGCCAGCCGTTGCCCCTTCGAGGGCAGTTACGACCAGTTGGAGAGTCAGCTGTTTGCCCCGATGCCGGCCATTCGGGACAGCGGCAACGACCGCAACCGTCGGGACCGACGGCCGAACAACCGCCAACAGGGGAAGGGGGGCGCCAGTGCTGCCCTGGCCCGCCCCAAGCGATAGATACCGACTGGAAGCCATGACTCTGCAACGACCGATTCTCTGGGTTCACGAAGAAGCCCTTGGACCCGCCAACCCAGCCCTGCGGGCCTGGCCGGATGCGCCAGCGCTATTCGTCTTTGACACGAATTGGATTGAGGCCGCCCGGATCAGCCGCAAACGCCTTGGTTTTCTCTACGAAAACGCCCTCGAGCTCCCACTCACGTTGCGCAAGGGGGATGTGGCGGCCGAAGTGATCGCCTTCGCACATCGCCATGGGGCGGATGGCGTGGTGACCAGCACCGCCGTGGATCCGCGCCTGCAACGGATCGCCGATGCCATCGAAGCGGAGCTGCCTTTGCAGGAACTGGATCCTGAGCCTTTCGTCGAATTGCCTCGGCCACCACGGCTTGGGCGCTTCAGCCGCTACTGGCGCGAGGCGGAGCCGGTGGTGTGGGAGAGCTACTCGGCCGCAGGCTGATTGCGCAGCAACGCTTCCACCCGCTCCAGCTCATCGACGGGATTGGTGAGCAGTTCCCCTTGTTCCAGGGCCGGCAGACGCACGGGCACCACCTCCGCTTCCGATCGTGGTGGCTCGCTCCAGACCCATTGGGCATCGGGGGCACGCTGCTGGCAGAGGGCTTCCAACTCCCGCTGCAAAGCCTTGGTCACGTCCTTGCGTGCCACCGCCGCAAAGAACTCAGCACGGGTCGCCAGACCGGAACTGAACGGGGTGGTGCCATTGCCGTTGAACAGACGCGCTGGGTCCGGCAGCCAACGGGGTCTGCAGATCGCTGGATCGCTGGTGTCCGTCTCCAGAAAGATGTGCAGTCCGTAGCCATCCGGTTGGTTCACCACCGCCAAACCGTCGTGGGGGGCGTAGCGCTGCAGGGGAATCACGCGCCAGCTGGGGGGGTCCGCTGGCGCCGAACAACCAAGCAACAGCATCACCCCTGCCATGGCCAGCCCGCGCTGCATCGCACTTCTCGAGCTGCGGTCATCCTGATAGCAACACGACGGATCTGCAGGAATCGCCATGGCCCTCACACCCTCCACGATGCTGGCTCTGGACACTCCCCTACCGGCGTTCTCACTGCCGGCGGTCGCAGGGGGCAGCATCAGCAACGCCGACCTGGATGGGCGGCCAGTGCTGCTGATGGTGATCTGCGCCCATTGCCCGTTCGTCAAGCATGTGGAACCGGAACTGAGCCGACTGGAGCGGGACTACGGCACGGCGGTTCAGCTGCTGGCGGTCAGCAGCAACAGCCTGATCACCCATCCCCAAGACGGCCCGGAGCAGCTGGCGGACCAGGCCCGTCGCCACGGCTGGCGTTTTCCCTATCTGCTGGATGAACAGCAACGCCTGGCCCGCGATCTCAGAGCCGCCTGCACCCCGGAGTTTTACCTCTTTGCGGCTGATGGAGATGGACCGCAGACGCTCCGGTACCGCGGTCAGCTGGATGGCAGCCGCCCCGGCAACGACGTGCCGCTCAACGGTGTTGACCTGCGGGCCGCTCTGGAGGCGGTCCTAAGCGGCAGCACTGTGAATCCCAACCAGACCGCCTCGGTGGGCTGCAACGTGAAATGGAATCCCGGACAGGAGCCGGAGTGGTTCGGCTGATCCGCTTAAGATTTTGTTTATGCAGGTTCCCCCCTTCAGCCTCAGCCAGCAGATCAGCGATCTGGGCCAGGACCTCGAAGAGGCGGTGCTGAATGTATTGCGAAGCGGCCAGTACATCGGCGGGCCGCAGATCAAGCAATTTGAAGACTCTTTTGCCTCTAGCCTCGGCTGCAGCCACGCCGTGGGCTGCAACAGCGGCACCGATGCCCTGATCCTGGCCCTGCGAGCTCTGGACATTGGCGCGGGCGACGAAGTGATCACCTGCTCCTTCAGTTTTTTTGCCACCGCTGAGGCCATCAGCGCCGTCGGTGCCACGCCCGTGTTCGTGGATGTGGACCCCACCACTTACCTGATCGATCTGGATCAGATCGAAGCGGCGGTCACGCCGGCGACGAAGGCCTTGATGCCTGTGCATCTGTTTGGCAGACCGGTGGATATGGACCGCCTGATGGCCATCGCCGAAGCCCACAACCTCAAGGTGGTTGAGGACTGTGCCCAGGCCAGCGGAGCCCATTGGAACGGCAAACCCGTCGGCAGCTTCGGTGATGTGGGCTGCTTCAGCTTCTTCCCGACGAAGAATCTCGGTGCGGCAGGGGATGGCGGTGCAGCCACCAGCAACGATGACGCCCTGGCTCAAACCATGCGTGAGCTGGCGGTCCACGGCATGCCGAAGCGTTACCTGCACACGGCTCTCGGTTACAACAGCCGCCTCGACGCCATGCAGGCAGCCGTTCTGAATGTGAAGCTGCCCAAGCTGGGGGAGTGGATCAGCAACCGAACCGCTATCGCAACTAGGTACCGGGACGCTCTGGCAGATCTGAAAGGCCTCACCCTTCCCACAACTGACGACGGTCACAGCTGGAATCAGTTCGTGGTGCGCATCGGCAGCTGCCCCACCGGCCAGCCCCTTTGCAACGCCCGTTGCTCACCGTCGGCCACCAGCTCGAGCCACGGACTCCCGGAAAGCTGCTGCCGCGACTGGCTGAAGCAGACCCTGATGGAGCGCGGCGTGAACACGATCATCTATTACCCCATACCGATTCACCGCCAACCGGCCTATGCCGGTCTGGGTCTCGAGCAGGGTTCCCTGCCAGTGACTGAGCAACTCTGCAGCCAGGTGCTAAGCCTGCCGATCTTCCCGGAACTGAGTCAGGAGCAGCAACAGACCGTGATCGACACCGTGAAACAGGTGCTGGATCAGTCCAGTCCAACGCCCTTGCCTTTGGCTGGCAATCAGGAGCGGATGGTTGCGTAAAGCGCCTTGAATTTCGCCTGCTGGGTTTTGTGATTGACCAGCTGTTCGGGGTAATCCCGCCGCTCGAGTCCACCAATCTCACCACTGAGCAAATCCTTGGTATTCACGTGGCGGAGCTCCGGCACCCACTGGCGGATGTAGTCACCCGCTGAATCGAACTTGGATGCCTGGGTGGCCGGATTGAAGATGCGCAGGGGCTTGGGATCCATGCCGCTGCTGGCACTCCATTGCCAGCCGCCATTGTTGGCGGCCAGATCCCCATCCACCTCCAGCTCCATGAAGGCTCGCTCGCCCCAGCGCCAGTCACAGATGAGGTCCTTGACCAGATAAGAGGCCACGATCATGCGGCAGCGGTTGTGCATCCAGCCGGTCTGGTTGAGCTGACGCATGGCGGCATCAATGATCGGCATGCCGGTCTGGCCATCCTTCCAGAAGTCGAACCAGTCCTGGTTGTTCTCCCAGGGGAAACGGCGCCACTGCTCGCGGTAAGGGCCATCGGCCAGCTCGGGGAAATGGAACAGGGCCTGCTGGTAAAACTCGCGCCAGCACAACTCTTGCTCCCAAACGGTGATGGCCTGCAGCTGCTCCTCGCTGCGGGCCTGGTCGCGGGTGTCTTGGGCGGCACACCAGGCCTGGCGCGGACTGAGGGTGCCCACACTCAGGGCCGCACTCAGATACGAGGTACTGGCGGTGCCGGGGAAATTACGGTCGGGTTCGTAGCCGAGCAGCGGCCCATCGCAGAACGTGGTGAGTTGCTGCATCGCCGCCGCCTCGCCGGGGCGACAGGGGCAGATCTCGGTGCCCTTGAAGCCATGGCAGTCCCGTCGTTCCGCCAGGGGATCACCAGCCGGCACCAGTTCCGGCGGCAGATCCACCAACCCCGTGGGGGCTGCAACCGTGCTGGTCTGCTTGGCCTGCACCTGGCCGCGCCAGTTGCGCAGGAACGGGCCGTAGACGCGATAAGGATCACCACCGCCGGTCTTGAGCAGCTCCGGCGCGATCAGCAACTGATCCCAGTCGACCACCACCCTGCGGCCATCGGCCTGCAGCTGCCGGGCCACCTGCCGGTCGCGCTCGCGGGCGTAGGGCTCCACATCCTTGTTCCAGACCACCGCTGAAGCGCCGATCTGCTCCGCCAGCTGCGGCAACAACGCCACGGGGTCTCCTTCCACAACCAGCAGGCGACTGCCGGCCTCGCGCCAGCGCTGCTGCAATTCCACGAGGCTCTCAATCAGGAACCACAGCCGCGCAGGAGCCATCGGCGGCAGGTGCTCTGGGGGCGCGATCACCTGCGGGTCGAGCACATAGACCCCGGTCACCGCCGGGCTGATCTCCGCAGCGGCCGCCAAACCGAGGTTGTCCGCCAGGCGCAGGTCGCGGCGGTGCCAGAACAGAACACGCGTGGTCGTCATCCCAGACCCAAGAGCTGTTTGGCGCGATACCAGGCGGTGACACTCTTGCCATCCAGCCATTCATCACCGGATCCAAGCCGGGCATCGAGATCCATGGGGGTCATCAACACCACCTCGAGGTCCTCGTCGTCATCACCCGCAGGCGGGTTCTCCAGAGGAGTGAGCTCGCGGGCCAGGAAGCAATGGATCACCTCGTCGGAGTAGCCCGGGCAGGGGAGCATCGGACCAAGAGCATCCCAACGCGCCGCGCTGTAGCCCGCCTCTTCCCCCAGTTCCCGCTGCATCGATTCCAGAGGGTCTTCGCCCTCTTCCAGCGTGCCTGCAGGGAATTCCAGCAGCCGGGCCTGCACCGCAAAGCGGTATTGGCGCAGCAACACCACCTGACCGTCTTCGGTGATCGGCACCGCCAGGGAGGCGCCGGGGTGGCGAATCATCCCGAAGGTGGCCTCCACTCCCATCGGCAACTTGATCCGATTGCGCTCGAAGCGGAGTTTGCGGACATTCACCACCTCCACCGTTTCCAGCAGATCAAACGGTTCTGGCGACGGCAGGGGCGCCATGGGACACAGGCATTGCTGGGGCCCAGCATGGCGGGTGAACCCAGTCCCCCGTCGTCCGCTTTGCGCGAAACAGGTCCACCACAGCTGGCCCGCCTGCGGCAGATCCAGCTGCTCAAAGCCCTGGCTCGGGAAGCGGGCTGGCGGCACCTGGCCTGGTTGAGCGGGCTGAGCAGTCTCAACAGCCTGCTCGACATCGCCGGCCTGGGGCTGGCGGTGACGCTGCTGCTGGGCAGCGGTTCACCTGCACTGATCCAGGGCCTGCCCGTGGCGGGAAGTCTGGGAATGCTCGTGGGTCTGATCCTGCTGCGGGGCCTGATCCAGGCCAAGGTGGACATCCAGCGGGAGCGATTGCGCTCCGGCTTCACCGACCGGCTGCGGCAACAGCTGCTACATCAGGTGTTCGAGGCCTCCTCAGCCCAGCTGGATCGGCTGGGGCGCGGTGAACTGCTCGCCCTGCTGATGGCCGACATCAACCGCACAGCCCTGAGCCTGGATCAGGCGGTGCGGTTGGGGCAGTCGCTGCTGGCCATGGGCATCTACCTCGCCAGCGTGGTGCTGGTGGGCCGAACCGCCGCCTGGCCGCTGTTGCTCGCCCTGCTGGCCACCACAGCCGCCGCCCTGCTGCAGCGCTCCGGCAGCTGGGGTCTCGGCCGCATCCAGAGCCGGCTGAATGCAGCGCTGCAGAGAACGGTCGGGGATGGGCTGCATGGCCTGAAAGCCCTGCGCGCCGCAACAGCGGAGGGATGGCTGCTGCAGCGCTTCGCCAAGGACACGGCGGAGGGGCGTTGGCTGCTGCAGGAACGGGTTCGCCGCCGAGCCAGCTACAACGCTTGGCGCGACACCCTGGTGGTGGCCGTCGCCGGGCTGTGGATGCTGATGCAGGGCGAGGATCTGAGCGGCGAAACGCTCACCACCACCCTGGTGCTGGCCTACCGCTCCAGCGCCTCCCTCAGCACCGTGGTGCAGGCCCGCAGGCTCTGCCTGGGCAACCTGCCGGGCTACGAAGCCCTGTGCCAGCGACGCGGACAGCTGATTCCCCGCCAGGGCGAAACCAGCGACCAGACCATTGCTGAAACCAACCTGACGACGCTCTCCACTGCACCATGGAGCGAGCTGCACTGGAGCAGCAGCGATAACGCTTCCCCAGGCTTGACATCCCTTTGCCTGAGTGCCAACGGGCTGGTGGCGCTCACTGGCCCCTCCGGCAGCGGCAAGACGACATTGATCGATCGCATCTGTGGACTGCTCAACGAGGAAGACAGTGCGTGGCAGCTGTGCTGCGCCGGCAAAACGTGGCGACTGAGCGGGCTGGCAGGCGCACGGCAGATGCACCAGCTGATCGCCTACGCCCCTCAGAACGCTGTGCTGTTTGAAGCGAGCCTGCGCGACAACCTGCTGCTGGGGGCCGATCAGCACCAGGAGGCGATCGAAACCTGGCTGCAACGGCTGGGGCTGAGCCACTTGCTGGAACGCCCTGGCGGGCTGGATGCACCGCTGGCCCTGGCGCAGGATCCCTTCTCCGGCGGAGAGATTCATCGGCTCGGGCTGCTACGGGCCTGGTTGCGCGACAAGCCGCTGGAGGTGCTCGATGAACCCACAGCCTTTCTCGATGCCAAGGCCGCTGCGCAGGTTCGTTCCGTGGTTCAGGAACGCGCCCAGCAACGGCTGATGCTGATCAGCAGTCACGACCCGGAGCTCCTGGCCCAGGCCGATCAGGTAATCACCGTGAAGCCGACCCCTGCATCGCCTGCAGCAACGGCGCCAGCACAAAGGTCCTGAGGTGCAGGCGCGGGTGGGGCAGCAGCAGGCGCGGGTGCTCCAGCCGCAGCTCACCCCAGAACAGCAGGTCCAGATCAAGGCTGCGGGGGCCCCAGCGCTGCTCATGGGATCGGTCGCGGCCGAACTCCTGTTCCAGCCCCTGGAGCGCATCCAACAGTTGCAGGGCGGCGGACTCGCTCGGCGGAGTCTTCAGCCCCTGCACCAGCAGCACCGCATTGCAATAAGGGGGCTGATCCGGGGGGCCACCGACAGGGGCGGTGTCATGCAGGGATGACCAGCGGTAAACCAGCTCCTGAGTGGCCCAGGCCCTAAGCCGAGCCTCCAGCTGAGGTTGCACCGCCAGCAGCGTGGCGCGGGGCGATCCCACCGCACTGGGTCGGTTGGCCCCCAGGGCCACCGCTAAGGAAGTGTCATCGATCGGGTGCATCAGCGAGACTAGCTCGCACGAACGGGCTGAATGCGTCCATGGTGGCAACCGGTGTAGCGGTGAAGGACGACCAGGCGACACGAGCCTTTCCGTTGGCCGCCATCACCGGTCATGGAACCCTCAAGCTCGCCCTGTTGCTGGCGGCGGTTGATCCCGGCCTGGGCGGCGTGGTCATTGCCGGTGGGCGCGGCACCGGCAAATCGGTTCTGGCCAGAGGCCTGCATGCCCTTCTGCCACCGATCGACATCCTTGATGCCGAGGGCGGCGTAGGTCGAAACCTCGACCCGCAGAACCCGGAGGAATGGGACGACGCCACTCGGGAGCGGATCAGCGGCGAAGCCCCCTCCAAAGTGATCCCCGCCCCCTTCGTGCAGATCCCCCTGGGCATCACCGAAGACCGCCTGGTGGGTGCCGTTGATGTCGCTGCATCGCTCTCCAGCGGCAGCGCCGTGTTCCAGCCAGGCCTGCTGGCGGAAGCCCATCGCGGCGTGCTTTATGTCGACGAGCTCAATCTTCTGGATGACGGCATCGTCAACCTGATGCTCGCGGCCGTGGGCAGCGGCGAGAACCGGGTGGAACGCGAAGGCCTCAGCCTCAGCCACCCCTGCCGGCCGCTGCTGATCGCCACTTACAACCCTGAGGAGGGCAACGTTCGCGATCACCTTCTGGATCGCTTTGCCATCGCACTCTCGGCAAACCAGCTGGTGAGCACTGAGCAGCGGGTGGAAATCACCAATGCGGTGATCAGCCATGGCCAATGCAGCCGCAGCTTTGCCGAAAAGTGGGGCGAGGAAACCGACGCCCTTGCAACCCAATTGCTGCTGGCCCGCCAGTGGCTGCCGGATGTGCAGATCAGTGGCGAACAGATCGAGTACCTCGTCACCGAAGCCATCCGTGGCGGCGTGGAAGGGCACCGCTCCGAGCTCTATGCCGTGCGGGTGGCGAAGGCCCATGCGGCCCTCAGCGGCCGCGATGTGGTGGAAGCCGACGACCTGCAGGTGGCCGTGGCCCTGGTGATCGCCCCGCGGGCCTCACAGATGCCACCGCCGGATCAGCAGATGGAGCCGCCGCCGCCGCAGGACCAGGAGCCGCCGCCACCGCCCCAGGACCAGGGCGACCAGCAGCAGGAGAATCCACCGCCGCCACCGGAAGGGTCCGGTGAGGAGGAGGACAACGATCCGCCGGAGGACAACGATCCGCCGGAGGACAACACCGACGACGATGACGGCGACGGCGAGGAGGACCAGGCCCCTCCAGCTGTGCCCGAGGAGTTCATGCTCGATCCCGAAGCGATCGAAGTGGACTCTGATCTGCTGCTGTTCAACGCCGCCAAGGCCAAGAGCGGCAACAGCGGCAGCCGTTCAGTGGTGCTCAGCGACAGCCGCGGGCGTTATGTGAAACCGATGCTGCCCCGCGGTCCGGTGCGTCGCATCGCCGTGGATGCCACCCTGCGTGCGGCCGCGCCGTATCAGAAGATCCGGCGAGAGCGGGAACCGGGTCGCTCGGTGATCGTGGAGGAGGGCGACCTGCGGGCCAAGTTGCTGCAGCGCAAGGCCGGCGCCCTGGTGGTGTTCCTCGTGGATGCCAGCGGCTCGATGGCCCTCAACCGGATGCAGAGCGCCAAGGGCGCCGTGATCCGACTGCTCACCGAGGCCTACGAAAACCGCGACGAAGTCGCCCTGATCCCCTTCCGCGGCGATCAGGCCGAGGTGCTGCTGCCTCCAACCCGCTCGATCACAGCGGCCCGGCGCCGGCTGGAATCGATGCCCTGCGGTGGTGGTTCACCGCTGGCCCACGGCCTCACCCAGGCCGCCCGCGTCGGTGCCAATGCGCTGGCTACCGGCGATCTCGGCCAGGTGGTGGTGGTGGCCATCACCGACGGTCGCGGCAACGTGCCCCTGAGCACATCCTTGGGCCAACCGGAACTGGAAGGCGAGGAGAAACCCGACCTCAAGCAGGAGGTGCTGGACGTCGCCGCCCGCTACCGGATGCTCGGGATCAAGCTGCTGGTGATCGACACCGAGCGCAAGTTCATCGGCAGCGGCATGGGCAAGGACCTCGCCGAAGCCGCCGGTGGCAAATATGTGCAGCTGCCCAAGGCCAGCGATCAGGCGATCGCCGCTGTGGCAATGAATGCCATCAACGAAATCTAACCATCTCGTTTGGCACGATATCGCATCTAAATTTTAACGATATCGTGCTTAGTTATTGGTTTCAGCTGGATAAACCTCCGAAAACAGAGCCCCCAGGCCGATGGTCACATTGCGCAAACCATCCATGAATGCCGGGTCAGCGGTGAGTTTGGCCACATCGCCACCGACAGCATCGATCTTGGCGCTGAGTTGCGCTGCGTTGGCCGCGGTCTGACGCAGTTCATTGATGGTCTTGGGGTTGTCCAGAGCCGCCAAGATGTTGTTCACGTGGGCTGACGCCTGCATTGCGTTGGCGGTTGCAGCATTGAGGTTGTCGATCATCGGCTGGGCTCTGGCGATCTCCACACGCAACTGTTCAACAAGTCCAGCGATCTCCCGCGACGTTGCATCAGCGTTGGTGAGGAACTCCGACGCGTCGATCGCGGTCTGCTCGAACTGCTTTGTCGATTTGGCCAGGTTGGGAACCAGTTGAGCGTCCTTGGCCTGGGACAGCAGTAATTGCAGGCTTTCGGTCACCGTGGTGAGGCTTGGGGCTTCCTGACCCTGGATCGTGGCGCCGTTACAGAGCTGACGACTGGTGTCGCAGTTGCCGGCCTTCGGCAGCGGAGCCTTCTCAGGAAGCGGGGTTCCGCGACTCACCAGAGCCACCTGAGCATCGCCACCCAGCAGAGAGCCTGACGCCACCGTGGCCGTCACCGGCAAAGCCAGGCGCAGATCTCCCTTGTCGATCTCCAGGTCGGCCACCACGGCCTCTGGGGTGACCCGCACCGAACGCACCGAACCGACAAGGATGCCGCGATAGGTCACCGGCGAGCGTTCCGCCAGGCCGCCGGCATCGCTGAACGACGCCGTCACCGTCCAGTGGCCGGACCCCAGCCGAATGCCCCGCATCCACATCGCCGTGGCGGCGAAGCCGACAATGCCACCGATCACGGTGAAGCCCACGATGGCGTCTCGAACACTGCGTCGCATGGCAATCAGTGTGAGGGCTGCATCGGCCCGCGCAGGCTACCCGTCCTGAACTGCTCGACATAGGGGTTATCCGTCGTGCGGAACTCCTCCACCGACCCCGACCACTGGAAGTGGCCTCCATAGACCATCACCACCCGCTCGGCTGACCGCTCGATCGTGCTGCGCACATGGCTCACCACCACAGAACAGCCCTTGGCCACGGTGGTGGTCTTCACGATCAGGTCCTCGATCCTGGTGCAGGCCACCGGATCCAACCCCGCCGTGGGCTCGTCATAAAGCAGCAGGGGCATGGCGTTGTCCCCCCGCTGCGGGTTGTCAATCAGGGCTCGGGCAAAGCTCACACGTTTCTGCATGCCACCGCTCAACTCCCCGGGGTACTGATGGGCGACATCAAACAGCCCCACCGCCTCCAGGCAGTCCTCCACCCGCTCACGGATCTCCGCCGGCGTGAGCTGACCCTGTTCCCGCAGAAAGAAGCCAACGTTCTGCTCCACCGTCAAGGACGCCAGCAGGGCAGGGTTCTGGAACACCAGCCGCACATCGGGTGGATCGGTCTGGTCCAGTCGCAGGTAGGTCTGCGGTTGGTCGAACAGCCGCAATTCTCCGCTGGTGGGCAGCTGAAGCCCCGCCAGCAGGCGCAACACCGTGGACTTTCCCGCGCCGGAAGGGCCCACCACGGCGAGGCGTTCGCCCGGCTGCATTAACAAATTGACGCGATCTAGCACCGGCCGCGCGCCCCATTGCATCGTCAGATCCCGCATCTCCACAACCGGCTGCTGGGACTTGGACACGCGCTGGGACGGAAATCACCAACATCCTGGCGTGCCCCATCAGGCTCCGTACAGTTTCTGAAACGCCCGGATTGTCCGGCCCTTGCCGCCCGTCACACCGCACAGCAAACGTCGTCAAGCCAGGGTGCTGCGGGCCCATCGCCGGCGGGACCTGATGACGCGCTCGCAGCGGGCCGTTCGCTGGCTGCAACCGGGTCTCGTGGTCAAACGCTGGGTGCTGACCTCGGGGCTCGGCTTGATGATGGCCCTGCTGGGAGCCGCGGTCTGGGCAGACCTCAAACCCATCTACTGGATCCTCGAAACCCTCAGCTGGTTTCTCAGCACGATCACCACCGTGCTGCCGCGCGAAATCACGGGCCCCTTGGTGTTGATCATCGGCACCGGCCTGGTGCTCTGGGGACAGAGCCGCAGTTTCGGGGCGATCCAGCAGGCCCTCGCGCCGGACAAGGACACGGTGCTGGTGGATGCCCTGCGCACCCAGAGCCGTCTCAACCGCGGACCCAACATCGTGGCCATCGGCGGCGGAACGGGTCTGTCGACCCTGCTGAGTGGCCTGAAGCGCTACAGCAGCCACATCACCGCCATCGTCACCGTTGCCGACGACGGCGGCAGCAGCGGACGGCTGCGGCGGGAGCTGGGGGTGCTTCCCCCCGGGGACATTCGCAACTGTCTTGCGGCCCTGTCCACGGAAGAGCCCCTGCTCACCCGCCTGTTCCAATACCGCTTCACCGCCGGCAGTGGGCTGGAGGGTCACAGCTTCGGCAACCTGTTCCTCTCAGCCCTGACGGCCATCACCGGAAACCTGGAAACCGCCATCACCGCCTCCAGTCGGGTGCTGGCGGTGCAAGGGCAAGTGGTTCCTGCCACCAACGTGGACGTACGGCTCTGGGCGGAGCTGGAGAACGGTGAGCGAATTGAGGGGGAAAGCAACATCGGCCATGCCCCAAGCCCGATCGTGCGGCTGGGCTGCCAACCGGAACGCCCCCCGGCCTTGCCCCGTGCCCTTGAAGCCATCGCCAGTGCCGATCTGATCCTGCTGGGCCCTGGCAGCCTCTACACCTCGTTACTCCCCAACCTGCTGGTGCCGGAACTGGTGAACGCCATCGGTCGAAGCCGCGCCCCAAGGCTCTACATCTGCAACCTGATGACCCAGCCCGGGGAAACCGATGGGCTGGATGTGCGAGGTCATCTGCGGGCAATCGAAGCGCAGCTGGCCAGCCTCGGCATCAACCAGCGACTGTTCACCGCGGTGCTGGCCCAGGATGATCTGGGGGCCTCTCCCCTTGTGGAGCACTACCGATCCCGCGGCGCGGAGCCCGTGGCCTGCGATGCGGATGATCTCCGCCGAGATGGGTATGACGTCACCCAAGCGCCTCTGCAAGCAGCCAGACCGACGGCCACGCTTCGGCATGACTCCAGGAGCCTCGCCCTGGCGGTGATGCGCTTCTACCGGAGCCACCGCCGGGACAAGGATCAATAGGCGTCCTGCATTTCGTAGAAGTCCGGCTGCACGTAGTCCTTGCGCAACGGCCAACCCTTCCAGTCTTCCGGCATCAACAGCCGTTTGGGATGGGGATGGCCCTCGAATTGGATGCCGTACATATCGAACGTTTCCCGCTCCTGCCAATCCGCCCCACGGAACAAGCCATAGATCGAGGGGAGCACAGGTGTTCCCTCACGGCTGAGGAAAACCTTCAGGCGCACTTCCCGCAAATGCGCTGCCGGGTCGGACGCCATGGCCTCCAGTTGCTCGGCCATCGCCAGTAGGTGATAGAAGCAGACCAGGCGCTCACCGGGGCCTTCGTCGTAGCCGCCATGGCACTGGAGATAGTCAAAGCCATTGCTTTTCAGCGCTGCAGCAATGATCGGCAGCACAGCAGCATCCACACCGATCTGTTCGATGCCGACATGGTCGGGTTCGAGCACCTCATGCTCAAAACCCTGCTGCTGCAGCCACTGGCTCACAGGACCGGCCTGTGGGGCAACCACTGCAGCGGTCTCCTCGTTGGACGCAGGAGTGTTGGCTGGGGTTTCGCTCATAACTCGATAGCTTCTGGAGCGGGGGTGAGAACGGCCGCATCGGTGGCGAGGGTCTGGCCCGCCGGTGCCGCGGCCAGGGCAGCTTTTTGGGTTTCCGCCCGGAGGTAGGAGCCTGTCACTTCGGGTTCCACACGTTTCATCTGGTGAGCAACCGTGAAATATCGGTGGGTCTGGGCGTGTTTGCGGCGTTCGGCGAGGGACTCATCGCCGACCTTCTTGCGCAGCTTGATCACCGCATCAAAGATCGCCTCCGGCCGCGGAGGGCAACCGGGCATGTACAGATCCACCGGGATCAGCTTGTCCACACCGCGGACGGCGGTGGTGGAGTCGGCGCTGAACATGCCACCGGTGATCGTGCAGGCCCCCATGGCGATCACGTACTTCGGTTCGGGCATCTGCTCATAGAGCCGCACCAGGGCCGGAGCCATTTTCATGGTCACCGTGCCGGCCACGATCAGCAGGTCAGCCTGGCGGGGCGAACTGCGGGGTACCAGACCGAAGCGGTCGAAGTCGAACCGCGATCCCAGCAAAGCCGCGAATTCAATGAAACAGCAGGCTGTGCCATAGAGCAGTGGCCAGAGGCTGCTCAGCCGCGCCCAGTTGTGCAGGTCATCCAGGCTGGTGAGAATGACGTTCTCGCTCAGGTCACTGGTGACGGCCGGTGCACCGATCGGGCCGCAGCTGGCTTCCCGCAGATCGCGAACCGCTGTGATGGATGGAGACGTGAGATCTGACATGGCTAGCTCCACTCGAGGGCACCCTTGCGCCAGGCATAGGCCAAGGCCACTAAGAGGATGGTGATGAAGATGAGGGCTTCAATGAAAGCCAGGATCCCGAGGCGATGGAAGGCCACTGCCCAGGGATAGAGGAAAACGGTCTCCACGTCGAAAATGACGAAGACCAGGGCGAACATGTAGTAGCGGATGTTGAACTGAATCCAGGCGCCACCAATGGGCTCCATGCCGGATTCGTAGGTGAGCTGCCGCTCACCGGCGCGGCTCTTGGGCGCCAGGAGTTTGTTGGTGATCAGAGCCAGAGTTGGAACAGCTGCAGCGATCAACAGAAACCCGAGGAAGGCGTCGTAGCCGGGCAGGGCAAACATGAACGTCCCCGTAGACGGCGTCAGTCTGGCATTCACTGCCAAGAGTTGACGCGGATAGAGTCGTGCCGCACAGCAGCAGAGCGGTGAGCGACGAGCTTCAGCCGGCCGAACAGGCAACGGAACAGCTGCCGACTACGGAACAGCCACCAGTTGCTGATGGG
Source organism: Synechococcus sp. A15-28 (assembly GCF_014280175.1). Lineage (GTDB taxonomy): Bacteria > Cyanobacteriota > Cyanobacteriia > PCC-6307 > Cyanobiaceae > Parasynechococcus. The sequence continues at coordinate 232,470 of NZ_CP047931.1, read as the reverse complement.
ACAGAGCCTGTCGTGGAGGCCGCTCCAGAGAGCGATCCACGCACCCACCGCTTCGAGTGCCGCAGCTGTGGATACGTCTATGACCCTGATGAAGGGGTGAAGAAGGTTGGGATCGAGGCCGGAACGGCCTTCGAAGATCTCGACCCCGCCGGGTTCCGCTGTCCTGTGTGCCGCAGCCGTAAACCGGCCTTCCGTGACATCGGCCCCCGCGAGAAAGCCAGTGGATTTGAGGAAAACCTCAACTTCGGCATCGGGGTCAATCGCATGACCCCTGGGCAGAAAAACGTGTTGATCTTCGGCGGCCTTGCCCTGGGCTTCGCCTTCTTCCTCTCCCTTTACTCGCTCCGCTGAACGCCTCCGCCATGACGCGCTTCTTCTCCTCCGCGATCAATCTGTTGCTGGTGCTGGTGCTGGGGGTGAGCCTCAGTGGTTGCGTCACCACACGCCTGCCAACGGCCACCACCAGCCCCTGGCAGGCCCTCAACCTCGACACCGAAGCCAACCCCCTCGACGTTGCCTTCACCGAACCCAGCCACGGCTATCTTGTCGGCAGCAACCGGATGATCCGTGAAACCAACGATGGGGGCGCCACCTGGAACGATCGCAGCCTCGATCTTCCCGAGGAAGAAAACTTCCGTCTGATCAGCATCGACTTCAACGGCGATGAAGGCTGGATCGCCGGTCAACCCGGACTGCTGATGCACACCAGCGATGGCGGACAGAACTGGACTCGCCTCTTCCTCGACACCAAACTGCCCGGTGAGCCCTACCTGATCACAGCCCTGGGGAGCCACTCCGCTGAGATGGCCACCAACGTTGGAGCCGTTTATGAGACCCACGATGACGGCGGCAGCTGGGAAGCTCTGGTCACCGATGCTGCCGGTTCCGTGCGTGACCTGCGCCGCAGTGATGACGGCAGCTACGTCAGCGTCAGCAGCCTTGGAAACTTCTACGCCACCTGGCAGCCGGGGGATGCCGTCTGGCAAGTGCACCAGCGGGTGAGCAGCCAGCGACTTCAGAGCATCGGCTACCAACCCGACGGCAACCTCTGGATGGTGGCCCGAGGAGCTCAGATCCGCCTGAACGACGAACCCGGAAACCTCGAAAGCTGGAGCAAGGCGATCATCCCGATCACCAATGGTTACGGCTACATGGATATGGCCTGGGATGACGACGGCGCCATCTGGGCTGGCGGCGGCAACGGCACCCTGCTGGTGAGTCGTGACGGTGCCGACAGCTGGGAGATCGATCCTGTGGGAGATCGCCAGCCCAGCAACTTCACCCGCATGGTGTTCGACGGTGATCACGCCTTCGTTCTGGGTGAGCGCGGAAACCTGCTGCGCTGGGTCGGCAACGCTGTGTAACCGAGAGCTCTGGCCTCACTCGGCGAACCAAGGTCACCCCCTAGAATCACTTAGCTGATACGCCCGAGCTATGGCTGCAGGCTCTACAGGGGAACGCCCGTTCTTCGAAATCATCACGAGCATTCGCTACTGGGTGATTCACTTCGTGACCCTTCCGTCGATCTTTCTCGCCGGCTTCCTTTTTGTTTCCACTGGTCTGGCCTACGACGCCTTCGGCACTCCCCGTCCGGATGCTTACTTCCAGGCAACGGAAAGCAAGGCCCCTGTGGTGAGCCAGCGCTATGAGGGCAAATCTGAACTCGATGTTCGCCTGAAATAACCCATGGCACAAACCCCCGTCGCCACAACACCACGCAACTATCCGATCTTCACGGTGCGTTGGTTGGCCCTGCACACACTCGGTGTTCCGACTGTGTTTTTCCTTGGCGCCCTTGCCGCCATGCAGTTCATCCGTCGCTGATCTGATCCATGGAACGCAACCCCAATCCCAACAACCTTCCGGTTGAGCTCAACCGCACCAGCCTCTATCTGGGCCTGCTGTTTGTGTTCGTCACCGGTGTGTTGATGTCCAGCTACTTCTTCAACTGAGGGCGATCCGATGAGCGGTAAGAAGTCACCATTCCCCGACGGTCGAATTCCAGATCGCCTTCCTGATGGCCGTCCAGCTGTGCCCTGGCGTTCACGCTGGACTGAAGGTGTTCTGCCCTTGTGGCTTGTGGCCACAGCCGGTGGCATGGCCGTTCTGTTTGTTGTCGGCCTGTTCTTCTATGGCTCCTACACGGGTGTCGGTTCCGCCTGATTCAGGCTTTGGTTTTACGTTTCCCCATCACCGGCTCTAAGGGCCGGTTTTTTTGTGACCGTGGGTCAGACCCCGTAGAACGCCCGATACCAGCGGGCAAAGTGCTCCACCCCCACTTCAATCGGCGTTGAGGGACTGAACCCAACCCATTCCTCAAGGGCTTTCGTCTCAGCGGCAGTGGCCACCACATCGCCGGGTTGCATCGGTTGGAAATCCTTGATCGCATCCCGGCAGAGGGCCTGTTCCATCACCTCGATGAACCGCAACAGTTCTGTCGGCTGACTGTTGCCGATGTTGAACACCCGATGCGGTGCTGCCGCCGTGGCCGGATCCGGCTGCAAAGGATCGAAATCAGGGTTGGCGGTGGCCGGCTTGTCGCAGCAGCGCAGCACCCCTTCAACGATGTCGTCGATGAAGGTGAAATCCCGCTGCATCTTGCCGTGGTTAAACACCTTGATCGGCTCCCCAGCCAGGATCGCCCGCGCGAACAGCATCGGAGCCATATCCGGCCTACCCCAGGGGCCGTACACCGTGAAGAAGCGCAGACCCGTGGCCGGCAGACCGTAGAGATGGCTGTAGGTATGGGCCATCAGCTCATTGGCCTTCTTGCTGGCGGCATAGAGGCTCACCGGATGGTTCACCGGCTGCCGCTCGTGAAACGGCAGGTTGCGGTTGCCGCCGTAGACCGAGCTGCTCGAGGCATACACCAGGTTGCCAACGCCGTGGTGACGGCATCCCTCCAGGATGTGGCCGAACCCCACCAGATTGCTCTGGATGTAGGCCGCAGGGTTCTCAAGCGAGTAGCGCACCCCTGCCTGGGCCGCCAGATTCACCACCACTTCAGGGCGTTCCTCGGCAAATAAAGCCGAAAGTGCATCACCGTCCTCGAGGGCGATCGGCTCAAAACGCCAGGCACCTGCGGGTGCCATGGCCTCGACCTGACGCAGGCGCGCCTGTTTCAAGGCCGGGTCGTAATAGCTGTTGAGGTTGTCGAGACCCACCACCCGATCACCGCGCTGCAAAAGTCGCTTGGACAGGGCTGCACCGATGAAGCCGGCAGCGCCGGTGACGAAGAGCGTGCGTGTCATCAACCCTCGCCGTCCCCGACACGCCACAGGGTCAAGCCCGCAGCCCGCACCGCCTCGGGATCAGCCACCGCCCGGGCATCAAACACCCAGGCCGGCTTGCGCATCCGTTTCGCCACCTCAGCCCAGTTCAACTGTCTGTAATCGTTCCACTCCGTCAGGATCAACACCGCATCGGCTCCGCTGACGGCCTCCTCCACGGACTCCGCCAGGGCCCAGCTGCCCGTCCCGCTGAGGGCATCCGCCGCCGCGGCCGCATCCTGGTTGAGATCACGGGCCATCTGGGCGGGGTCCACCTTGGGGTCATGGATCGCCAGCTGCGCTCCCTCCTCCAACAGATCTCCGCAGATACGGATCGCCGGCGCCTCGCGGGTGTCGTTGGTGTCCGCCTTGAAGGCAAACCCCAACACCGCCAGACGCTTGCCCGTCACCGTGCCGAAGAGCTTCTGCACCACCAACCGGGCGATCCGGTGCTGCTGCCAGGTGTTCAGCGCCACCACCGATTCCCAGTAGTCGGCCACCTCCGGCAAACCGAAATGGCGGCACAGGTACACCAGGTTGAGAATGTCCTTCTGGAAGCAGCTGCCGCCGAAGCCAGGGCCGGCATTGAGAAACTTCGGGCCGATGCGGCTGTCAGTGCCGATGGCCCGCGCCACCTCCCGCACATCGGCGCCGGTGGCCTCGCAGAGTGCCGCCACGGAGTTGATCGAACTGATCCGCTGCGCCAGAAACGCATTGGCCGTGAGCTTGGACAGCTCACTGCTCCAGAGGTTGGTGCGCAGGATCTGCGGCTCCGGCACCCAGTGGCTGTAGACCCCTGCCAGAGCCTCAATCGAGGCTGCATCCTCGCCTCCGATCAGCACCCGGTCCGGCGCCTCCAGGTCACAAATCGCCGTTCCCTCCGCCAGGAACTCGGGATTGGAGAGCACCGAGAAGCTGCGCTGCTGATCATCCGCCTGGGCGGCTTCCAGAATCGTCTTGATCGCAGCGGCGGTCCGCACCGGCAGCGTGCTCTTCTCCACCACGATGGTGTGGCCAGTCGCTGCCTGGGCCACCGTGCGGGCGCAGGCCTCCACCCAGCGCAGATCGCTGGCCTGACCAGCTCCCACACCTTTCGTTTTGGTCGGCGTGTTCACGGAAATGAACACCATGTCTGCCGCGGCGACGGTCGTCTCCACGGCCGTCGAAAAGCTGAGGTTGCGGCCACGGGTGCGGCCCACCACCGCATCCAGACCGGGCTCATAAACAGGCAGCAGACTCAGATCCGGATCATTCCAGGCGTCAATCCGCGCCTGGTTGATGTCCACCACGGTCACCTCGATCTCAGGACAGCGATCGGCGATCACGGCCATCGTCGGGCCACCCACGTAACCGGCACCGATGCAGCAGATCCGTTGAATCGTCACGCGCCGCGGTCCTCCTCCAGTGCCAGGACACTACGGAAGGAGTCGATCGTCGGTCCCAGTCCCTGCTCCAGTGACACAGTCGGCTGCCACTGCAGCTGGTCTCGCGCCAGGTCGATCAGCGGGCGACGCTGACGGGGGTCATCCAGGGGCAACGGCTTTTCGATCAGGGGCAGCTGCGGGTTAATTCGCTGGCGCACCAGCTCCGCCAGCTGACGGATGGTGAATTCATCGGGATTGCCCAGGTTGATCGGACCGGTATCGGCACCGTTCATCAAGCGGATCAACCCCTCGATCAGGTCGCTGACGAAACAGAACGATCGGGTCTGGGAACCATCGCCATAAAGCGTCAACGGCTCACCCCGCAGGGCTTGAACAATGAAGTTGCCCACCACCCGGCCGTCATCGATCAACATCCGCGGGCCATAGGTGTTGAAGATGCGCGCCACCCTCACCTCCACACCATTCATCCGCTGGTAGTCAAAACAGAGGGTCTCAGCGATGCGTTTGCCCTCGTCGTAGCAGCTGCGGATGCCGATGGGATTCACGCAGCCCCGATAACTCTCGGGCTGGGGATGCACCTCCGGATCGCCGTACACCTCACTGGTGCTGGCCAGCAGCAACCGTGCCCCCACCCGCCGGGCCAGGCCCAGCATGTTGTAGGTACCGAGAAAACTGGTCTTGGCAGTCTTCACCGGATTGGTCTGGTAATGAATCGGCGACGCCGGGCAGGCCAGATGCCAGATCCGATCCACCTCCAGCTTGATCGGCTCGGTGACGTCGTGGCGGATCAACTCGAAGCGGGAATGACCGATCCAACGGGCGATGTTGCGCTTGCGACCGGTGAAATAGTTGTCGAGGCAGATCACCTCATCACCGGCCTCCATCAGCCGGTCAATCAGATGGGAGCCCAGGAACCCGGCCCCACCGGTGACGAGGTGAATCCGCATCTCAGGGGTTGCGCAGCGCCTCCACGATCGCGGCAATGTCGTCGACTGCCCAGGACCGTTCTTCACCCTTGTGCTGCAGCGGCTTGAGACGCACCTCAGCGCGGGCTGCTTCATCGTCACCCAGCACCAGAGCCCAGGGGGCACCGCAGCGATCGGCCCGCTTGAACTGCTTGCCGAAGGCGGAACCCGACCCATCCAGCTCCACGGTCAAACCTGCAGCCCGCAGGCCCCGCGCGAGCTTCAGCGCCATGGTCTCCGCCAGTTCGCCGCGATTGACCACATAGGCATCAGGGGCTGGTGCACCCACCAGCTGCGCGGCCACTCCATGCGGATCAGCCTTCGCCGCTGCCTCCAGCACCAGCAACAGCCGCTCCATGCCCAGGGCCCAGCCGATGGCCGGCGTGGCCGCTCCACCCAGTTGAGCGATCAAACCGTCGTATCGCCCACCACCGCAGACGGTGGCCTGCGCCCCCAGTTGATCGCTGGTGATCTCGAAGGCGGTGTGGCCGTAGTAATCCAGCCCCCGCACCAGCCGCGGATTGAGCCGGAAGGGAATGCCCAGGGCCGTGAGCCCCTGCTGCACGTCAGCAAAGCGCTGCCGACTCTCGGGACTGAGGGCATCGCCCAGGGTGGGCGCCTGCTCAAGCAAGGCCTGGGTGTCCTTGTTTTTAGAATCGAGAATGCGCAGGGGATTGGTGGTGAGTCGGGCGCGGGAGTCGTCGTCCAGTTGGTCCAGCCGCTGCTCCAGCCAGCTCACCAGAGCCGCCCGGTAGGCCCTCCGATCCTCCGGCGAACCCAGGCTGTTGATCTCCAGCTCGAGGCCACCCACCCCCAACCGGGCCAACAGATCCCAGGCGAGGGCAATCACCTCAACATCGCTGCGGGCGCTCTCCGCCCCCAGCCACTCCACACCGATCTGATGGAACTGGCGCTGGCGCCCGGCCTGGGGCCGCTCGTAGCGGAACATCGGGCCGGCGTACCAGAACTTCTGGGCGCCCTGGCTCAACAGCCCGTGCTGCAATGTTGCCCTTACAACTGAGGCGGTGCCCTCCGGCCGCAGGGTGCAAGCGCGATCACCGCGGTCTGTGAAGCTGTACATCTCCTTGCCCACCACATCGGTGCCTTCGCCAATGCCACGGCAGAAGAGATCGGTGGTTTCCAGCAACGGCGTGCGGATTTCACCGAAACCGGAGCAGCGGAAATGCTCCCGGGCGACGGCTTCCACGGCCTGCCACCGCTGCAGAGTCTGCGGCAGCAGATCCACCATGCCCCTGAGGCTCTGCAGCTGACTCACGACTCGGGTGCAGGTACAGCGGCTCAGTCTGCCCCCTGATGCCACTGCTCAAGGGTTGATGCTGCCGCTGGCCACCAGATCCATCAGTGCCAGATGTCGCGTCACACAAGCATCAAGGTCGTAGGTGCGTTCCACCGTTCGTCGTGCTGCCTGACCAAAGGCCGTAGCCCTTTCACGGTCCCGAAGCTGCTCAGCCACCGCTGACGCCAGATCCGCCGGGGAAAAGAAATCCACCAGCAACCCGTTCTCGCCATGGCAAATCACCTCCCGTACCGGAGCTGTATCGGACCCCACCACCGCACAACCGCAGGCCATGGCCTCCAGCAGGCTCCAACTCATCACGAAGGGATAGGTGAGGTAAACGTGACAAGCACTGAGCTGCAGAAGAGGAATGAACTGGCTGTAAGGAAGCGTGCCGGTGAAATGCACACGGCTTGGGTCGTATTGCCCCTCTATCTCCGCCAAAAATCGGTCCTTCCATTCACCCTCTGGGCAAGCCGAGCCGTAACTCACACCTTTGCCTTCACCGACGATCACAAGGCGCGCATCCGGTGCTTGGCGCTGGAGGTCGGGAATCGCTCGCAGGAAGGTGTGACATCCGCGATAGGGCTCCAATCGTCGATTCACAAAGGTGACGATCGGTTGGCCTTTCTCCAAAACGGTGCCATCTGGAAGCTTGAGCGAGGCTGGTGCTGGATTGGGAATGGCCTTTCGGGTGTCCACACCGTCGTGGATCACGCTGATCCGGCGCCGCCAATGCTCCGGGAAGCTGCTGGCCTGAAATTGCGTGGGCGAAACGTTCCAGTCCGCCTGTTCCAGAGTCAGGTGCAGATAGGCATTCTTCATGGTTAATTTTGCCTGAGCCTGCCAATTACGTTCGTCCGAAAACTCGGGATCGAAATTGGAATCGAAACCGTGCTCGTTGTAAAAAAACTCCTGGTAACAAAGCAGAGGCGATCCCGGCCAGATCCCCTTGAGAAAAAGTGATTCACCCCAACCGGGATGGGCACAGATCAAATCAGGTGTGAAGCCCTTCGCCTTGAGCTGCTCAGCAGCACGGGCACAGCCCTCAGCACGAATGATCTTGGATTCAGTCTCCATCACTAAGGGATGGCCTCCTGGGGTGTTGCCGCGATCGAGGCCGTAACGGAAATGGTTAAGGCTCTCGGGAATGCCGCGACCACGATCAAGAGCATTGATGCCAAGGGCCACCAGCTGATGCTGCCCCTGCTGAGCGAGCCGCTGAATGATGTGGACGTACTGGCCAGGGAAGTTCTGATGAACGAAAAGGATTCGCATCTGGGCTCAGAGGCGCTGCAGCGATTCAGCCTTGTCCTGAAACTCACCCAGCAGCAGCTGCAGGTATGAGACCTTGCGCAGCTTGATGTTGGCCGTCAGGCTCATGCCCACCTGCAGCGGCAGTGCCGTGCCGCTTTTCAGCTCCAGCGTCTGCTGATCGAGCTTGACGGTGACGGGGAAGCTCAGTTCCTGACGTTGCTCCTGGGGGTCCGGCGGCAGAGCATCAGAACCGATGCGCGTCACCTTCCCTTCCAACACGCCGAAATCCGTTGATGGATAGGAATCGATGCTGATGTCGGCTTTCATGCAGCTCTCCAGATCCTTGGGACATCCGGGTGGCACCGTGACAAAACCGATCTTGTTGCTCGGCACTTCCACCTTGGCTTCCAGGGAGCCGTAAGGAACCACCTTCATCACGGTCTGGGTGGACTGGGCGGTGAAGCCAGCTGATGTGGGCTGAAGATCAAAGATCACCCCATCGACAGGGGATTTCAATTGCTGATAGCGCAGCGTGACCCTTGCTTCCGCCAGGCGGCCCGTCAGATCGGCCAGTTCCGAGTTGAGCTGCGCCACCTGCTGCTCCAGCAGCGCCACTTGCCGGAGGCGGTCTGCCTTGGTCTGCAACAGACGGCCGCGGGTCTCCTCCACGGCGTTCTGCTGGCTGAGGTATTGCAGCTCGGAGGTCGCCCCAGCCTCCTCCAACTCCTCGAATCGTTCGAGGATCTCGGACTGCAGCTCAAGGTTGTTTTCCAACATCTGGACCTCCTCGTTGTTCACTTGGAGGTATCTCTGCTTTTCCTGGTCCTTGAGACGCAGCTGCTCCTGCTTGAGTTTGATGGTTTTCTCAAGGCTGAGACGCTGTTCTTCAGAGGCTTCGGTGTCCAATTTCATCAACACCTGACCAGCCTTCACAGCATCCCCTTCCTTCACCAGGATCTGATCCGCTACGCCACCCACAGGCATCTGGATGTCCTGAACAGAACCGACTGGCTCCAACTGGCCAGGGGCCACGACGATCTCCTCGGTGCGAGCCAGCGCCAGCCAGGCCACGCCAAACACCGTGGTGCCGATCAAGGTCCAGGTGACGGTCTTCATCCAGAAACGACCCTGCTGCAGCACCGATTCGTCGTAGGTGACGAAAACAGAGGAGTCCTGGTTGGAGGCGGCGGTGTTGCGCCTGAACGGATTGAGCTTCATGGTCAGGTGCTCTCCTGCTGGCGGTATAGGGCGTAGTAGCGACCCCGGTGATTCATCAACTCCTCATGGGTGCCGACTTCCACCACGGCGCCCTGGTGCAGCATGACAATCACATCGGCCTGACGGATGGTGGACAGACGATGGGTGATGAAGAACACCGTCTGGTCGTCCAGGTTCTCCAGCAGGTTGTCGCAGACCTTGCGCTCGGTTTCATAGTCGAGGGCGCTGGTGGCTTCGTCCATGACGAGCAACTTGGGATTGCTCAGCAGGGTCCTGGCAATCGCCACCCGCTGACGCTGGCCACCACTCAGGGAAGCGCCGCGTTCGCCCACCGGCGTGCTGTAGCCGCTGGGGAGTTCCATGATGAAATCGTGGGCATTGGCCAACTGAGCCGCCCGAACGATCTCCTCGCTGGAAGCCTCTGGATTCGTCAGGGCGATGTTCTCGCTGACGGTGCCGCTGAACAGCAGCGGATCCTGGGGCACGATGCCGATCTGGCGGCGGAGCGAATACAGCTCCACCTTGGCGATGTCGTAGCCGTCGATCAGGATCCGGCCCTCACCGGGCTCATACAGCCGCGGCAGCAACTTCATCAGAGTGCTCTTGCCGCTGCCGCTCTGGCCGACGATGCCAACGAATGTGCCGGCCTTGATCTCCAGGTTGATGTCCTTCAACACCTCCGGTTGTCCGGGACGGAAGCGGAAGGACAGATCCTCGAACCGCACCTCCCCCTGCAACGGAGGCAGCATCACCTTGGATTTATCCACCTCATCGGATTCCTCAGGGGTGTCAATCACGTCAGCGAGACGCTCAAAGCTCACCCGCAGTTCCTGGATGCTCTGCCAGATCGTCGACAACCGCAGCAGCGGCTGGGTGACATAACCGGAAATGATGCGGAACGCGATCAGCTGGCCCAGGGTCAGATCACCGCTGAGCACCATCGAGGCGCCGATCCAGAGCACCATCAGCTGGGAGATCTTCTGCAGCACCTGGCTGGTCTGGTTCAGAGCCGTGCCGGTGATCGTCTTCTCAAACGTGCGGGCGATGTACTGGGAATAAAACTCCTGCCACCGCCAACGGCTGACCATCTCCACGTTCTGGGCCTTCACCGTCTGGATGCCCGTGAGCACTTCCACGAGATGGCTCTGGGTCTTGGCGTTCTCCTCCGCGGCAGCACGGAACTGACGGCGGAACAGCGGAGCCCCCAGCACCGTGAGTCCGATCTGAATCGGCAGCACGGACAGGGCGATCAGGGTGAGCAGCAAGCTGTAGACCACCATCACCAGGATGTAGATCACCGAGAAGGCGGCATCCAGGATCGTGGTGAGCGCCTGACCCGTGAGGAAATTGCGGATCTTCTCGAGCTCGGCCACCCGGGTGCCGAGCTCACCCACCGGGCGGCGGTCGAAATAACCCAGGGGAAGGCGCAGCAGGTGGTCGATCACTTCGGCGCCGAGGCGCTGATCGATCCGGTTCGTGGTTTCAGCAAACAGGAACGTCTTGAGGCTGCCCAGCACCCCTTCCAGAATCGTCACCACCACCAGGGCGATGCCCAGCACCTGCAGCGTGTCCAGGCTGCGCTGGCTGATCACCTTGTCGATGATCACCTGAATCAGCAGGGGGTTGGCCAGGGTGAACAACTGCACCACGAAACTGGCCGCCAGCACCTGGATCAGCACACCCCGGTAGCGCTTGAGAGCCGGCCAGAACCAACCCGGACCGAACTTCTGATCGGGGGTGGCATTGGATCGCTCCATGAGGAGCAGTTCGATGCCCTCGGGGAAACAATCCGCCAGGTCAGTGGGACCCAACGTGACCATGCCGTGTTTCGGCGAGGCGAGCTTCAGGCCCTGTTCGTTGCTGGCCACCACCAGGGCGAACCCGCCCTGCCAGGGAACCATCGATGGCACCTGCAGGCGGGTGCCCGCCACGGCTGGCACCTTCGCCGCCATGACGTGAAGTCCGAGGCTGGCCGCCAACTGGCCGCAGAGCTGAAGGTTGGGGGTGAGACCGCGACGCAGGTTGTCCTGCAGAACCTTCTCGATTGAATCGCGCCGGAACGGCAGCTTCATCAATTGGGCCAGCATCTGGAAGCAGGCCAGCGTTTCCTGGATCGGGCCTTCAGCGCGGATCAGCCTCAGGCTGTCCACCACGTTGCGCTCTGGGCTGTAGCGACTCACCGGTGGGAGCAGCTCAGCATCCTCAACAGCATTGACGGGTACGAGATCGCCGCCGGGCTCCTGCGCAACGCTGGCCTCGGACGAGCCAGGGACCAGCACAAGCCGTGGACCGAAACGAACCGTCGAGGGGAGATCGGTGACCGCTCGAATGGGCTGGCCAACCGTGGCGTCCCCCCAGCAGCTGGTGAGGTGCAGCCGGCCACCTGTCGCCAACGCCGCATCAATCGCCTCTGCATCAGGGCGGCAGCGTTTGGCAGTCTTAAACATCTGCTCAAGCTGCTCGAGGGCGGAGCTTTCGGTCTCTGCCGTTCCCTCCTCGAGGACCTCCAGCAACGCCAGCAGTTCCTGCGGCCAGAGCTGCTCGTCGCACCAGAGGCGGAACGACTCCTCCTCGCCGTAGAGCTGGGTCCACTCTTCATCGGAAATCGCGCAGGCGATCACTTCGTCCGAGGCGATCACGTTCTCGCAAGCACTGCCGCAGAGCAGGCTGGCGGCACCGATCACACTGCCCGGGCCAAATTTGCCGACGGTGGTAAGGCGGCCGTTATGACGACCCACAAGACGGGCCTGACCCTTGAGCAACACCAGGATCCTGGCCGGGATGTCATCCGGCTCGCACAGCTGCTGACCCAGCTCGAAACGCAGCAACTTGGTGGAGCCTTGCAACCGCGACAAAGCGGCATCGGACAAGTCCTGGAAGGCAGGGTGCTTGAGCAGTGGGAAGGGAGGGGACTGGGTCATCAGGAAATACTGAAGTCGCTGAACTCGCCTTCAAGCCGGCTCAAGGTAGTGGCGGTTTCCTCCTCGATCCAGGCATCAAACATTTCCCGGCACATTCGATCCGACACCTCAGGCGTGAAGGTGGCAGGGGAATAGCGCTCCAGCCGCACCACCAGCCACCAATCAGCGATCCGGAACGGCTCCAGCAGGACGCCAGGTTGGGCCACCCGCAGCTTTTCGACCAGAACGGGATGGGCCTGGGTCATCGACACCGGACCGACGATGCCGTTGGTGTTGCGCTCTGGCCCTTCGGCGTAACGCTTGGCCAGATCGGCGAAGTTGGACTCCCCTGACTCGATCTGGAGGTACAACTCACGGGCCAAGAAGTTGTTGGCCAGTCGCAGGAGGCTGTAGACCACCTGATCCAGTTCGTTTTTGCGCTCGAGGAACCGCGCTTCAGCCTTGGGAGCGAACCGCTCCCTGATGTATTCCTGGCGTCGGATCACCCGCTCAAGCCGATCGATCACTTCCTCATCGGTCCGCCCCAGATCCGCGAGCATCTCCGACCACTGCTCCATGGTCTCGAAGCCCCGCTGATCCAGGAGCTCGAGCTTGGCTTTCTCGAGAGCTTCAGCGGAAACCTCGACACCAGCGATGGCTTCGCTGGTGATCATCTGTTCCACCAGGGGTTTCAGCAGGTTGTACTTCCGTAAAAGAGTTCTGCCGTCGGCACCAATGGCTCGCCTCAGCTCAGGGAGCGTCGTTCCGCCTTCCACGCATCGTTCACTGGTGGCCGAACACTAAGTGCAAACACCTGTTCCGGCTCTGACCTGCTCCACAATCAGGCAACGCGCACCCCACGCCCCATGACATGCAGGATCCTGATCACCGGTGGGGCTGGTTTCATCGGCAGCCATACCGCTCTCGTGCTGTTGGAGCAGGGCCACTCCCTTGTGGTGGTGGACAACTTCGACAACAGCAGCCCGGAAGCCCTGCGACGGGTGAAGGCGTTGGCAGCATCCGATGCCCTTCAGCTTGTGGAGGGGGATCTGCGGGACCCCGATGTGCTGGATCATGCCTTCCGCTGCGATGGGCCAGTGGATGGCGTGATTCATTTCGCCGGTCTCAAGGCGGTGGGGGAATCGGTGGCCGACCCACTGCGCTACTGGGATGTGAACCTCAACGGCAGCCGGGTGCTGGCGGCGGCCATGGAACGGCACGGCTGTCGAACCCTCGTGTTCAGCAGCACCTCCACCGTGTATGGAGAGCCCGAAGAGTTTCCACTCCACGAGGGGATGACCACCGCCCCGGTGCATCCCTACGCCCAGACCAAACTCGCCGTGGAGCAGATGCTTGGAGCGCTTTGCCGCTCCGGGCCCTGGCGGGTGGGTTGCCTGCGCTACTTCAACCCGGTGGGCGCCCACCCCAGCGGCCGCATCGGGGAAGACCCCCTTGGGGTTCCCAACAACCTGTTTCCCTTCATCACCCAGGTGGCAGCGGGACGGCGGGACACACTCCGGGTATTTGGACAGGACTACCCCACGCCGGACGGCACCGGCATCCGCGACTACCTGCATGTGATGGATCTGGCGGAAGCCCATGGCGTCACCCTCAACCACCTGCTCAACCAGGAGTCGCCCACCCAGCTGACCCTGAACATCGGCACGGGCACCGGACTCAGCGTGCTCGATGTGATCCAGGGTTTTGAAACGGCCACGGGCCTCACCATTCCCTACGAGGTGGTCGCCCGCCGGCCCGGTGATGTGCCCAGGCTGCAGGCCTGTCCCCGTCAGGCGGAAGCAGTGCTGGGCTGGAGGGCACGCCGAGGCCTCGAGGAGATGTGCCGCGATGGCTGGGCCTGGCAGCAGGCCAACCCGATGGGCTATCGATCGGCAGCATGAGTGCTGCTGGGCCCCTGCTCCTGGCCGGCGGCGGCCACAGCCATGCGCTGATCCTCAAGCGCTGGGCCATGGATCCAACACGACGACCGGCCCGTCCAGTGGTGCTGATCAACCGCGGCAGCACGGCTCTGTACTCGGGCATGGTTCCTGCCCTGATCGCCGGAATCGACCCGTCCGAGGCGGCGGCCATCGATCTGCGCTCCCTCTGCGATCGGGCCGGTGTGGCCTTCGTGAAAGCTGAGATCACCGGCGTGGATCCCATCCAACGCTGCCTAGCTCTGGCGGAACGCCCTCCCCTCCGGTTCGGTGTGCTCAGCCTGAATGTCGGTGCCATCAGCAGGCCCACTGCAGAGGGGATGGCGATCAAGCCCTTGGAACCGGCCCTGGCCCTCATCGCCTCCGAAGATCCCCACAGCACCATCCCCTTCACCGTGGTCGGTTCTGGAGCCGCGGCCCTGGAAGTGGTGCTGGCGCTAAGGCGCCGCTGGCCCCAACGCCCCTTGCGATTGGAAACCCGTCCGAAGGGGCCAGGCTCCCTGGAACGACGCATCCTGTGGGAGGCCTCGATCGCCTTGGTTACGACCCCTGAAACGGCGGTCGGGCCTCGACTGCTCTGCACCGGCAGTCGCGCTCCCCATTGGCTGGCAGCCAGTGGTCTGCCGGTGGATGACGATGGACGCCTCCGCACTGATGCCCAGCTGCGGGTGGAGGGCTGTGAGCATGTCTTTGCCAGTGGAGACTGCGCCGTGATCGCTGCAGCAGCGCGACCAGCCTCCGGGGTCTGGGCCGTGCGCGCTGCCATCCCGTTGGCACGCAATCTGGAGGCCAGTTGCAACGGTCTGCCCCTACGTCCGTGGCAACCGCAGCGCGTGGCACTGCAACTGATCGGCGACCAGCAGGGGCGGGCCTGGGCACGCAGGGGAACCTGGCAGCTGGGGCCATCCCAGTGGCTTTGGCACTGGAAGCGACGAATCGACAAGCGCTTCATGGCGGGATTCCGCAGCAGCGAGCCGATGTCTCAGGACAAACCGATGGCCTGCCGCGGCTGCGCCGCCAAGCTGCCAGCCCAGCCCCTCGAAGCCGCCCTGGACCAGGCGGGGCTCCGCGGGGCTCCGGAGGATGCAGCACGCATCGAGGCTGATCCGCCGCTGTTGCAGAGCGTCGATGGTTTCCCGGCGCTGGTGAGCGACCCCTGGCTGAACGGTCGCCTCACAACACTCCATGCCTGCTCCGATCTCTGGGCCTGTGGTGCAAAGGTCGAAAGTGCCCAGGCGATCGTGACCCTGCCGGTGCTGGAGACGGCGGAGCAGCAGGAACTGCTGGTGCAGACCCTCTGCGGTTTGCGATCGGTGCTGGAGGAACAGCAGGCACAGCTGATCGGGGGACACACCCTCGAATCCCGTGGTGATCCGCCGCACTGCCCAAGTCTTGGGGTGCAACTGTCCCTCTGCGTCAACGGTCGCAGCCCCTCCCCCTGGGGGAAGGGGGGAATCAGCGCCGGTGATGTGCTGCTGCTGAGCCGTCCCCTCGGCACCGGTGTGCTGTTCGCGGCTGCCATGGCGGATGCCTGCCCCCCCGAAGCCCTGGACACGGTGCTCCAGCAGATGGCCAGCAGTCAGCACCCGTTACTGGATCAACTGGAGCCCCATCGCCAGGCCATACATGCCTGCACGGATGTCACCGGCTTCGGCCTGCTCGGGCATCTGGGGGAAATGCTGGCGAGCAGCGCCCCCCTGCGGATCACCCTTCGGACCCACAGCATTCCGGCCTACCCCGAGGCCTTGGAGCGCTTGGCTCAGGGCCACGCCAGCAGTCTGGCGCCGGCCAACCGCCGAAGCTGGCGCTGGCTGGATGGGCCGATCCAACTGGATCAACCACCGTCCCAGGCGCTGCTGGAATTGCTGGTGGATCCCCAGACCTGCGGCCCCCTGCTGCTGGCCTGCCCGGAGACCACGGGACAGGCCCTCACGGCAGAGGGGCCCTGGATTCAGATCGGCAGCGCAGCAGCCGAGCGTGACTGAAGCCTGCGGATCGATCATCACAGACGTATCCAGCCGCTTCAACCTGTTGCTGCAAGGGCTTGAGCTTGCGGTTCAGCTTCAACGGCGGTCCGCTGCTGGCAAGCCACAGCTCGTCCGGCAGGGGTGAACGCAACAGCCGTTCCCGCAGTTCATCGCGATCCCCCCAGGGCAACTCCGGTGCGTTGATCCGGCCCATGGCTAGCTCCATCTGATCGCTGAGGTTGAGCAGACGGGCCCGGGGGCTGTAGCGCTCCCTCTCGCCACTGGTGCGCTGACTGATCGCGCGGAACTGATCCTGTTCGCGCACCCCACCGGCAGCGGGATCCAGTTCAGCGAATCCCGGCCCCCACCAACTAATCAGCAGCAGCACCAACACCCCAAGGACCAACCTTTGGCCCCAGCGATGGAGCGGTGACGCGGTGAGCACCACCGACAGCAGCGGCAGCACCGACGGCAGCAGCACCACGAAGTAGCGGCTGAAGGCCAGCGGCTTCACAAATGAGACCAGCACCACGGCCATCACCATCACGGCGGAGGGCAACAGCGCACTGCGATCCAGCAAACGGTTCTGCCGCCACCGGAGCTGCTGCATCCCACCCCAGAGCTGCAACCCCCAGACGAGCACCACGACCAACAGCAGCTTGGGCAGGGGCCAGAGCCCCAGGGCCCGGGCCAGGGACTCCTCCAGCAGGGCAAAGTCCGGTGGGCCGATCCAGCTGCCGGAGCGGGAACTGAACAGATAGTCAGCGGAATAAGCCATCCAGCCCAAGGCAGGAATGGCCCCGAGAAGAGCAGCTCCCGCCAGGCGCCAGCGTCTCCGGGCCCCATCCCAGGCCGCTGCCGCCAGCACCAGGAATAGACCGTAGAAATGGGTGAGTCCGGCCAGACCCGCCATCACCCCGTACGGAACAGATCGTTCAGCACGACGCCACCACCAGGCCAGGGCCACCAGCAGCACCAGCAGGGCATAGCTCTTCCCCTCGATGGCAAAGCGCACGGGGTAAGGGCTGCAGAAGGCCAGCAGCAGCGCCAGGGGCAGCACACTCCGCCGGCCATCCGCGAGGGCCACGGCCTGGGCCACCATCACGCCACCCCCAGCCAGATAGGCCAGCCAGGAGAGCAGCCGCAGACTGACGGGGGTCTGGCCCACCAACTGCCCCCAGCTCCAGAGCAGGCCGTAATACAGCGGGGGGTGAGTGTCCTGCCGCAGCATCTCCAGCAGCGCCAGGGGACTGGGCTGAAAGCTTTTTCCAACGCTGTAGAGCTCATCGCTCCACAGGGCTGTGGCATCGATCAACAGGAGAGTCCGCAGGGCGAAGGCCATCGCCACCAGAGCGGCCACGAGCGTCCAGACCTGAGCCGTGCGTCTCATCGGCCCTGATCCAGCAGCACCCCGCGGCGGCGACGCAATTCCTCCCCCAGGGTCGGGCCCGGCTGCCAACCCTCGGCGATCAACTGGCGCGCACTTTGAGGCGACTGAAGATGACGCCAGCGGCCCCACCAACGCAGCAGCGGCCTCCACGCCGCAGGCCGCAACGTCACCATCAACGCGACCGTTTGGGGCGGCCAGCCACCACCTTCAAGCGCCGTTGTCCAGGCATCTGGAGACGACTGGAGGGGGAGTGGATCCGACGCCAACCAGGACTGCAGGGCTGGCAGCCGTTCCAGCCACTGCAGCTGCTGCCCGGGGATCTGCAGGCGGCGCGCCACCGCCCCGGGATCAGATGCGGCCGCCAACAGCGCGCTCATCAGCGGCAGTCCGAGACGTTTCCCCCAGCGCAGACGCCGGGTGCGTTCCGCGTCCCGCTGCAAGCCAGGATCCACAAGAGCCATGGCCTGCCAGGACACCAGCAGATCCAACGCGACGGGCCAGGGTTCATGGTCCAGCAAGCGTTCCAGCTCCATGCGCAGCCTGCTGGCCAGCGCTGGCGGTGCCGCCTGCGGCGCATCCCCCGTCTGCCAGGCCCAGGGCCATGCCGCGACGGTCTCGCCCACCTGCCTGCGGGCTGCGGAACCGAGGTCCATCCCCAGCCGGGCGCCGTAGCGGGCGGCCCGGATCACCCGGGTGGGGTCATCGCTGACGCTGCCGGGGTGCAGAAACTGCAGATGCCCTGCGGCCAGATCACTCTGGCCGTCGTGGGGGTCGATCAACGCGCCGGAGATCAACTCCAGGGCCATGGCATTGATCGTGAAATCGCGGCGCACCAGATCCGCCGCCAACGACCCCGGCTGCACCACCGGGTTGTCCCCAGGTGCCGGGTAGTGCTCCTGCCGCGCCGTGGCCAGATCGAGGGGCACACCATCGAGTTTCAGGGCCACCGTGCCGAACTGGTCGTGATGCTGAACAGCGGTCACCCGTTCCGGGCCGCACTGGTTCAGCAGCACCTCCGCCAGACGGGCGGCGCTGCCCTCCACCACCCAGTCCAGGTCGGGAACACCTTGCCAAGGACGGCCATGGCGTTGGTGAAGCAACAGATCCCTCACCACGCCACCCACAAGGGCCAGCCGTGGCAAGCCTGCTTCGATGGCTGCCGCCTTCAAGGCATCCAGCAGTGCTGACGGCACAGCCGGCAGATCCATTGCTTGGCGTGCATGAGAATGGACCGATCATCACGGATCCTCGCGTTGTCCGCTCTCACCCGCTGTTTGCAGGAGGAATCCTCCGCTATCGCCGCTGCTGCGGAACGGCTCAGTAGCGAACAGGTGGAAGCAGCTTTGGCGCTGCTGGAACGTTGCGCTGATCGCAAAGCCAAGCTGGTGATCACTGGCGTTGGCAAGAGCGGGATCGTGGCCCGAAAGATCGCCGCCACGTTCTCCTCGATTGGCCTGATGGCCCTGTTCCTCAACCCCACCGATGCCCTGCACGGCGACCTCGGGGTGGTTGCACCGGAGGACGTGTGCCTGCTGCTGTCGAACAGCGGAGAAACCACTGAACTGCTGGAGGTGCTGCCTCACCTAAAAAGGCGCGGAACGGGCCGGATCGCCATCGTCGGCAGATCTGACTCCTCCCTGGCCCGTGGCAGCGATGTAGTGCTGGAAGCCGGTGTGGACCGCGAGGTTTGCCCGCTCAACCTGGCTCCCACTGCTAGCACCGCTGTAGCGATGGCCATCGGCGATGCCCTGGCGGCCGTCTGGATGGAACGGCGCGGCATCTCACCAGCGGATTTCGCCCTGAATCACCCGGCCGGCTCCCTCGGAAAACAGCTCACGCTGACAGCAGCCGATCTGATGGTCCCAGTCAGCAAGCTGCATCCAATGCAACCTCAAACCCCTCTGCCCGAGGTGATCGGAGGTCTGACCCGCGATGGTATTGGCAGCGGCTGGGTGGAACACCCGGAGCAACCAGGCTCCCTGGTGGGATTGCTCACCGACGGCGATCTACGCCGAGCACTGCAGGACCACAGTGCCGACAGCTGGAGCGGCCTCACCGCAGCCGATCTGATGACCATCGATCCAATCACCGTGGGCGGTGATGTGCTGGTGGTGAAGGCCCTGGAACAGATGGAACACAATCGCCGCAAACCGATTTCAGTGCTGCCGGTGGTTGGCTCCGACAAGCGGCTGATGGGGCTGTTGCGGCTGCACGATCTCGTACAGGCAGGACTGGCATGACGCTGCCGGGGTGGAACCAGCTGGGCTGGTGGAGACTGCGCCGCCAGCTGAACGATCTACAAATGCTGGTGCTGGATGTGGACGGTGTGCTCACCGATGGCGGACTCTGGTTTGATGCCGATGGCCAATTGATCAAGCGCTTCGACGTGCGGGATGGTCTGGGCATCCGCCTGCTCCAGCAGGCGGGGGTGCAGATCGCCTTTCTCAGCGGCGGTCGTGGCGGCGCCACTGAAGTGCGGGCCCGCCAACTGGGGATCGAGCACTGCCTGGTGGGCATCAAGGACAAACCCGCTGCCCTGCAAACCCTCCAGCAGCAGCTGCAAGTCACCGTCTCGCAGACCGTCTTCGTCGGCGACGATCTCAACGACCTGGCCGTGCGCCCTGTGGTCGGACTGCTGTTCGCCCCGGCCGATGCCTGCCGACCGGTGCGGCGCGGCGCTGACCTGGTGCTCTCCTGCCGCGGCGGCCATGGGGCCGTGCGGGAGCTGGCGGAACGGATCCTTCAGGCCCGCGATGGCTGGCGCAGCTTGAGCCGGAGGGGTTGGCGTGATCGCAACGACTGACGGACCTGGCGTCTTCCTGCTGGGGCTGGGTGCCCAGAAGGCCGGAACGTCCTGGCTGCACGCTCAGCTGAATCAACGCCGCGACGCTGATTTCGGCTTCCTGAAGGAGTACCACATTCATGACGCGCTCACCCTGCCGGCCGCAGGCTTCAGCGGCCGGAGCCGCCGCTCGTTGTTGAAGCCCCGCACCTGGCGTCGCCAGCGTTTTCTGGACCGACCGGAGCGCTACTACGCCTACTTCGCGAGCCTGCTGCGGCGACCAGGCATCCAGCTCACCGGGGACATCACGCCCTCCTACTGCGGGCTCAGCGCCGCCACCCTGCGTGCCATTGACCATGGCTTGCATGCCCATGGCATTCCGCTGCGACCGGTGTTCCTGATGCGAGACCCGATCGAACGCATCGTGTCAAGTGTGCGCATGAAGCGGCGCAAGCAGGGGCTTCAGGACAGTGCGGGAGAAATCCAGACCCTGCAGGACCTCTGCCGCGAGCGTCCCGAACGGATCACGTTGCGCAGCGACTACGGCCACACCCTCACGGCTCTTAAGGAGAGCTTCGGCCTGAAGCACTGCTTCATCGCCACCTACGAGCAGCTGTTTCATCGGGACTGCTGGGCTGATCTCTGCCGGTTCCTCGGTGTTCCGTACAGAGAACCGCAATGGGATCAACAGGTGAACGTGAGCCGCAACGACACGGAGCTGCCGGAGGAGCTTCTCCACCAGTTGGGGCGATGGCAGGCCCCGACCCTGGCGGCGGTGCAGCAACATTTCCCTGAACTTGACCTGCATCAGCTCTGGCCCACTGCCAGCCGTTGGTGCCGGGAGAACTGAGTCAGGACTCAGACCATGGAGCGCGCCTGTTCCAACTGCTCCGCCGTATCCACCGACAGAGAGGTTCCAGCCACGGGGAAGGTGGCGATGGTGTGACCAGCCTCGATCAGGCGCAACTGCTCCAGCCGCTCCAGATCCTCCAGGGGTGAAGGGGGCAGCTGATCCCACGCCGCCAGCACATCCCCCAGGAAGCCGTACATCCCCACATGCCCCCAGTAGTTGGTGTGGCGGTGCCAATCCGCAGGATCGACATCACGCACGTGGGGAATGGCAGACCGGGAGAAGTAAAGAGCCCGCCCGTCATGGGCCAACAGGGTCTTCACCACATTGGGATTGTGAACCGTCTCCGGTTTCAAGCGATACACCGGCGTCACTACCGCTGGAACGGGATCCAGCCGCTTGAACTCGGCCACCATCGCGTCGATGACCGATGGATCGATGAATGGCTGATCTCCCTGCACGTTGATCACGGCGGTCTGCTCGGCCACTGCCGGGCTCTCCCCCCAGGCCAGCGCCATCAGCTCCTGAGCCACCGACGCGATGCGCTCACTGCCGGAACTGCAGGAAGCGGCGGTCATCAGCACCGGGAAGCCCCAGCCTTCCGCCATCTCCTGCAGCTCCGTGCTGTCGGTGCAGAGCACCACCGCCTGCACTGCGGTCGCTTCACGACACCGCTCGAGCACCCTCTGGATCATCGGCTTGCCACCGATATCCGCCAGCACCTTGTTCGGCAGCCGGGAGGACTGCAAACGGGCCGGAACCGCCACCACCGCATGTTGAATCGCCATCAGTCCCAGAGTTTCATTGCGTCATCGCGGGCGCTGAACCACTCCGCCGCCAACGGTCCACCCATCGTGCGCTGTTCCCGGAACCAGGGCCCCCCAAGAGTCCAGTGCAGCATCGGCGACGCATCCAGAGGCTCCGGTGGTGCCTGCACATCCACCAGATGATTCCAACCGCCCTGGATGGCACCGATCTCGTGGTCACCCTCCAGCCAGTGGAAACGATGCAGTTCCAGACCACTGGCGCTGTTGACGTAATCAACAGTGAGCTTTGAGCAGCGGCTGCAGTTGAGCAGCATCAGCGAACTCCAGTTCTTCTTGGGGTAGGCGCTCTGCACCTCACCCAGGAACTTCACCGTCTCACCCGGCACATGCTCGTGCTGCACACACATGGCGCCATAGGCATCGTCCCGCTGGTCCCAAAGCTGCTTGATGTCCCCCCGACAGAGCATGTCGCAGTCCATGAACAGGGCCCAGCCCTGGTATCCCATCAGATGGGGCACGAGAAAGCGGGTGAAGGAAAACGCGGTGCTCTGCTTTGGATCCCGCTCACGCTGGTAAAGACCCTGTGCTTCCAACTGAGGTGTAACCAGCGGAGTGATCGCCAGCGGCACACTGCTGTGCTGATACAAGCTGTCGATGAGCACATTGGTGGCGGCCCGTTCCCTTGGGTCGTAGCCGATGAAAATCGGAATCGGCGCAGGAACGGTCGACACGTGCGTTAGGTGATTGGTGTGGAGGCTAGACGCAGGGCCACGTGTCACCAAGCAACCCATTGCCGTACACCAGGCGACGGTTCGGTTGGGCCACGGAGGGGGTCAACTGACGATGTGGCTGCTGGAGTTCAGCCCGGCTGCAGCATCGTCTGATCGAAATCAACCTCAAGCCATGAGCAGAGCTGCCTCAGGATTTGCTCAGGAGCCAGGGCCAACTCCTCGTAGCCAAGCCGGAACAACGCACAGCCGAAATGGTTCGAGCGTTGCTCCCAGCGGCGATTGATGCGCCACCTCACCTAGGCCCACCACCTGGGGATGGGCCCCCAACGCCAGATCAAGGATGGTGCTGCCGCTGTGACCGAGGCCCCGAATCAACAGCAGTCCTGGCTCAGCCATCAGCGGCAATCGGTTCGATCGGCGCCAGCCGCGGATCAAGGATCTTCGGCCCCATGCCGGCGAACTTCACGGCAATCGACACCTTCTCGCCACTGCCGAAGGTATGGGTGATCTCCCCCACACCGAAGCTGGCATGCATCACCTGGTCACCCACCTGCCAGCTCCGACCGGGGCCTTGTCCTGCCTGACGGCGACGCACGGCATTGGCCGGAGCCGTTGAGGGCTTCTCACGATCCACCCGGGTGAGTCGGTCGAGGCGCCGCTCCCGCCGCAGCGCTGCTCCACCGCTTTGGGGGATGTCACCCTGAATCAGGGCTTCTGGCAATTCCGACAGGAACACCGACGGCACCGCCGCTTCGCGCATGCCACCCCACAGGCGCCGTTCACTCGCATGGGAAATGAACAGGCGCTCCTTGGCGCGGGTGATGCCGACATAACAGAGACGACGCTCCTCCTCCAGGGACGCCGGATCATCCAGGGAGCGATAACTGGGGAACAGTCCCTGCTCCAGACCCACCAGGCAGACCACAGGGAACTCCAGGCCCTTGCTGCTGTGCAGCGTCATCAAGGTGATACGGTCCGCCGCAGTGTCCTTGCTGTCGGCATCACTGGAGAGTGCTGCGCTGGCCAGGAACCCCTCGAGGTCTCCCTCCTCGTTCTCCTCCTGGTACTGAAGGGCGGCATTCACCAGTTCCTGCAGGTTGCGGCGCCGTTCCTCCGCTTCATCGGTGCCATCGGCGATCAATTCGCTCACATAACCGCTCTTCTCCATCACCTGCTGAATCAGCTCCGACGGGGCGACATCGCGACTGCGGGCCTGGAGATCATTCACCAGATCACAGAACTGCAGCAGGCCCTTGGCGGAACGGCCGCCCAGGGAACGCACCGCTTCAGGGTCACTCACCACATCCCACAAGGGGATCCCCAATTGATTGGCGGCGTCGGTGAGCCGTTGAATCGTGGTCTTGCCGATGCCGCGCTTGGGCACGTTGATCACCCGCAGCAGACTGACGGTGTCAGCTGGATTCACCAGCAGCCGCAGATAGGCCAGCAAGTCTTTAATCTCCCGCCGGTCGTAGAAGCGCAGACCGCCGACAACGACGTAAGGGATGCCCCAGCGCACCAGCGATTCCTCAATGGAGCGGGACTGAGCATTGGTGCGATAGAGCACCGTCATATCCCCCCAGCTGAGCTCGGGGTTGGCCGCTTCCATCGTGCGCAACCGATGCACCACCGCCTCGGCCTCAGCGATTTCGTCATCACAGCGGGTCAGGGAAATCAATTCCCCTTCACCACGGGTGGGCCGGAGCACCTTGTCGATCCGCTCACTGTTGTTAGCGATCAGGGCATTGGCCGCCTCCAGGATCGTGGCGGTGGAGCGGTAGTTCTCCTCCAGCTTCACCATCGTGCGAGTGGCATCATCCGGCGCTTGATCGCCGAAGTCCTCCTGGAAACCCATGAGGATCGTGAAGTCGGCGGCGCGGAAGCTGTAAATGCTCTGGTCGGCATCTCCCACCACAAAAACCGAGCGTCCACTCCAGTCGTTGTAAGTCTGCGGGTCCTTGCCATCGGTGACCAGCAGCTTGATCAAGTCGTACTGGGTGCGGTTGGTGTCCTGATATTCATCCACCAACACGTGGGCAAAGCGGCGGTGCCAGTAGCTGCGGACCTGCTCGTTCTGCTGCAGCAACTGCACCGGCAGCAGCAACAGATCATCGAAGTCGAGGGCGTTGTTCGCGGCGAGAGCCTTGCGATACCGCCGGTAGACATCGGCTGTGAGCTTGCCCCGCTGCCCTTCAGCGTTGGCCTCCAGCTGATCGGGCAACCAGCCCTGGTTCTTGGCATTGCTGATGGCCCAACGTGTCTTCTTCGGCTCAAATCGCTTTGGATCGAGCTGCAGCTCCTGGGTGACGATCTCCTTCACCAGGCTCTGGGCGTCAGCTTCGTCGTAGATCGAGAACTGCTTGGTCCAGGTGAGGCCTTCGGCGTCCTTGAACTTGTCGATGTCGTAGCGCAGCATCCGCGCAAACAAGGCGTGGAAGGTGCCGATCCACAGCTCCTTGCTGACCTCGCGGTAGATGCGTGACCGCAGCTGCCGTTGATCCACCGGCGGCAGGGTGCTCCAGGGCTGGCCGTACTGGCTTTGCGCCAGCTTCTGGGCCAGCAGCAGCTCCAGCCGCTCCTTCATCTCGCGGGCAGCCTTGTTCGTGAAGGTCACCGCCAGGATCTGGGCCGGATCCGCACCGTGCTCGCCGATCAGATGAGCAATCCGATGGGTGAGGGCACGGGTCTTGCCGCTGCCGGCGCCGGCCACCACCAGCAGGGGCCCTTCGTGGTGATCCACCGCCCTGCGCTGGGCGTCGTTAAGGCCGGCCAGAAAGCTCATGGCTGGAGGCTATCGCTCATATCTCCACAAAACTGAGCCGGTAAGCTCCGCCTGGCAGCAGCGGTTGATGATGACAGCACGTCGAATCCAGCTCGGCGACATCACCTTCGCCAATGACCGCCCCTTTGCGCTCCTCGGCGGCGTGAATGTGCTCGAGGATCTGGACTTCGCCCTGCGCTGCGCGGGCCACTACAAGCAGGTCTGTGAACGCCTGGGCATCCCGCTGGTGTTCAAGGCGTCCTACGACAAGGCCAACCGCTCATCGATTCACTCCTTCCGCGGCCCTGGCCTGAAGGACGGCCTGGGCATCCTCCAAGCGGTCAAGGACACCCACGGCATCCCGGTGATCACGGATGTCCACAGCCCTGAAGAGGCCGCTGCTGCCGCCAAGGTGGCCGACATCATTCAGCTGCCTGCCTTCCTCGCCCGCCAGACCGATCTGGTTCGCGCCATCGCGGAAACCGGGGCGGTGATCAACATCAAGAAGCCGCAGTTCCTCAGCCCGGAACAGATGCGCAACATCGTCGATAAGTTCCGCGAATGCGGCAACGAGCAGCTGCTGATCTGCGAACGCGGCACCAACTTCGGTTACGACAACCTGGTGGTGGACATGCTCGGCTTCGGGGTGATGAAGCGCACCTGTGATGAGTTGCCGCTGATCTTTGATGTGACCCATGCTCTCCAGTGCCGCGACCCGGGTGGTGCCGCCTCCGGTGGCCGGCGCTCCCAGGTGGTGGATCTGGCCAAATCCGGTATGGCCGTCGGCTTGGCCGGTCTGTTCCTCGAAGCCCATCCGGACCCGAACCAGGCCCGCTGCGACGGACCGAGCGCACTACCGCTGGATCAGCTGGAACCGTTCCTGAGCCAGGTCAAAGCCATTGACGATCTGGTGAAAGGAATGCCACCTCTGCAGATCAACTAATGCAGTTTTTCTCGGCAAAACCTCTTGGCCTCTGACGCAACCTTTCTGCTCGGCGTTGGCGCCCAGAAAGCAGGAACCTCCTGGCTGCACGATCAACTGAACCGCAGGAAGGATGCTGATTTCGGCTTCTTAAAGGAGTACCACGTTTTCGATGCTCTGGAGCTGGAACACTGTTCCTCCTTCCGGCCCAAGAACCCCACACCATTGAAGTGGCGCACTTGGCGGCGGGCGCGGTTCATGGAACAACCCGAGCGCTACTTCGACTACTTCGCATCACGGCTCAAGCCACCCCATATCCGACTCACGGGGGACATCACCCCGTCCTATGCCGGGTTAAGCGCGCAAAGCTTCAGGCGCATCAAAGACGCCTTCCAGGAACGTGGCGTGCAGATGCGAGCAGTGTTCATCATGCGCGACCCGGTGGAACGGTTCCTGTCGCAGCAACGCATGCAACTGCGCAAGCGTGGCCTGCTCCAGCCCGAGCATGAAATCGAACATCTGAGCAAGGCCAGCCTCAAGCTGCTCAAACGTGAATCTCCCCGAAGCGATTACCCCGCGACCCTCGATGCACTCCGGACAGGTCTTGCAGCCTCCGACGTGTTCATCGGCCTCTACGAAACCTTGTTTACGGCAGCGAATCACTGTGCCTTGTGCCGTTGCCTGTGCATCCCAGAGCAGATCCCTGAACTGAGCCACAGGGTGAATGCCAGTCAGGCCACCACCGCTGTTCCAACGGAGGTGTTGCGGCGTCTTGGCCAGCACTTCACCCCGTTGGTGAAAGCGGTCCAGGAACGGTGTCCGGATCTCGGTGTTGAGCAGCACTGGGGCACCGCGATGACCTGGGGAGACGCCTGAGGCGACCCACCGGAGCAGCCCGTTAAAGCAAACCGTTGGAATACACCAAGCGGCGGTTCATGCGAGCCACGTTGGGCAAAAGCAAGCCGAGATGCGCAGCCGTGGGTGCCGGCACACCCAACCAGGCGCCGTCGTAGGCAATTCTTCGACTGCGCTCCAGATCAAAACGCACCCGATTGCCCGCAAGGATGTGGCTGCTGCTGTTCTGGCCGGGAGCCAGCATCGAATCCTGAAAATCGATGGACAGCCAGGTGGAGAGCAACTCCAAACTGCGCTGGGGTTGAAGCGCAAATTCCTCATAACCCAGATGAAACACCGGGTAAGGAGACTGCCGGAAAGACCGTTCGAACTTGGCATTGACACGCCACCAACGCGCCAGCTGACGCATGGCAGGCCAGCGGAGGCCGGACTTGCGGCCGGCCCTGGCGCGGGAATGCACCCAGGAGCGCACATCGCGCACGAGATGGATGATCCGGATGTCAAACATCGTCTCGGGAAACCGCGTCATCTCCAGATCGTCCTGGTACGAATCCACATGCCAGACGGCCCCGCCGTCGTGGGGGGAACGCTTTAGCAGCCGCAGCACTTTCTCCTGCATCGGCCTTTGGTCGTGCAGGCGAAGCCACTCAAGCTGAGGGCCCCAGATTGGGCACTCCGCTGCAACGACCCCACAGGTGCAACGCCGCTCAAACCGGTGGGCACCACGAAGTTGACTGGGCCCGCGATGCTCGTCCCCCGGTTGTGGCATCGCCAGAATTCGCGCCGCCTCACCCAGGCCAATGATTTGCGGATGCGCCCCAAGAGCCAGATCCAGCATCGTTGTGCCGCTGTGGCCGAGACCACGGATCAGCAGCAACTTCAGGCGTTGGCTGCTCATCGTCTGTGGTCCACCAGATCGTTGAGCAGCATTGTGATCTGATCCACGTGGTGCTTCACGGTGAATCGTGCCTGGCTCCGACGTTGACCGGCAGCCCCCCAAGCAGCGGCAAGTTCGGGACGATCAGCCAGCAAGGCCATGGCCTCCGCCATCCCCCGACGGTCGCCTTCCTCCACCAGCGTTCCGGTCTGTTGATCCACAACCACTTCAGTAATCCCGCCATGACGGGTCGCCACAACGGGCAGACCACAAAGCTGAGCTTCCATCACGGAGACCGGGCATCCCTCCTCATCGCCATCTTCCGCTGTGCGGGAATGCTGCACAAACACCCGTGCACGCCTCATCTCCTGCACCACTGCATCCGGAGAAAGAACACCTGGGAACTGAACAAGATGCTCAAGTCCCAGCTGATGAGCCCTTTCCTGCACGACGGAAAGGAGAGGGCCATCACCCACCATCACCAGGCTGCAGGCATCAGCATGATCCGTAAGGCCTTGCAAGAGAGCAAAAGCCTCCAGGGTGTCCAGCGGACCTTTTTTGGCCACAAAGCGGCCCACCGCCAGAAACCGCGGAGGCATGGATGCGGGAATGGACCCCTGAAACCGCTGCTCATCGGCACCGGATGGACTGATCACGAGCTGTGCCGGCTGGGCTCCGAGGGAGATCAATCGGCTCCGCATCGTTTGGTTTTTGACGATCACAGCCGAGGTGAGCTGAAACAAACGGCGGTAGCGCTGCTCGAGGCGCTTCAGGTAACGCTCCGCTGAGGCATCGGCGCCGCGGAAGTGAACTGCCAGGGGAACTCCAAGACGAGCCAGCTCCATCACCCTTACGGCATGAAAACCGAACTCCACCATCACCACATCCGGCCGGTGGCGTTTCACCAAAAGCATGGCCACGATTGAAGTGGGCAGCGTGGCCAGCCGGAGCCAGCCCAAGCGGGTGCAGACCTTGCTGGTGAGCACCGCCAAGCCATAGAGCGCTTTGAGGGGCTCGCGCCAAGGCATCTCATCCCCGAAACAGGCCTCCACCGCAAAGGGCAAGCGGGCCAGATTGGCGCGCACAAAGGTTTCCGTCCGCGCCCGCCGGGTCGGGGCCAATACAAGGACACGAGCGGTCATGACAACGCCAGGATCGACCGCCAGAGCGGTTCCAACCGGGGCCAATCCAACGCAGCAATTCGCGCCTTGGCCGCTGCCCCCATCCGACGGCAGCGGTCTGGATCCGAGACCAGCGCCTGCATGGCTTCCGCTAGAGCGGCCGGATCATCACTAGGAACGACCAATCCACTGATCCCGGGCTCAACCACCTCCAGAGGGCCAGGAGATGCGTCCGTCACGATCACGGCCAGACCGGCAGCCATGGCCTCCAGCAGAGCATTGGGCATGCCTTCAAAACGGGAGGGGAGCACAAACACGGCAGCCTCTGCCAGGAACCGATCTGGATCCGAGCGAAAGCCCAGGAAGCGCAGCCGACTGGAGACCCCCAGATCCTTGGCCTGTTGCTGCAACGCCTCACGCTCGGGCCCATCACCCACCAGGTTGACGGGCCATCCAGCTGCTGATCCGCTCAACCTCGGCAGAGCAGCGACCAAGACATCAAGGCCTTTCTGGGGCACCAACCTGGCAACACTGATGAAGCCAGAGGCCCACGATTGATCTCCGCGAGCCGCAGCCTTGGAGGCACCGGGCAACGGATTGGGCAGAAGGGCCAACCGCTCCCACGCCCCCATGGAGTCCAAAGCCGAGAGAACGCCGGCTGTGTTGGCGGTCACCACATCGGCCCGGCGATAGGCAAGCGGCCGCAGGCGCTGCCACACCTCCGGCAGCAGCTGAAGCGAGGGGTCGTTGCGCTCCGACACAACAAGGTGGATCGGCAAATCCCAGGCAGCACAACAACAGGTGATGTTGGTGCGGGTCAGCAGAGCCAAAACCCGATGGGGCCGCTGACGGCGGAACTCCCGGCGCAACTGGCGCAAACGCAAGCCAGCCATCGCCTCGGTGCCGACATGAAAGAGCCGCATGGCCAAACCCCGCCTCTCGGGATGGACGCAGGTTTGAAACCAACCCTCTAACCAGCGCAACTGCAGCTGAAAGAACAAGCGGATCAGCTTGTCAAGCTGCGCCAGGGCGAAACGACCGCCGCGGGCCCCCCAGGAGCGATGGGTCGACGCCCCCAGTTCGAGCCAAGGAATCCCGTCGGGGAGGGCATGGGCCACAGGATGCCCCGGGATCAGCGTCACCAGCTTCACCTTCAAGCCCTGCGCCGCAAAATGACGGGCAGCAATCAAGGCCACTTTCTGAGCGCCCCCCGCTCCGAGATGGGGCAACACGAGCCACAGATCATCACGGCCTGCAGTCGACACTGATTCAGTCATCACCCACCAGCTGCGCCACGCCGTGCATGAAACAACGGCGCAAGCGTTCCTCGGAAAAGCGTTGACGCACCTCCAGAGCCGCATCTCCAAATCGCAGGCGTTGGCCTGAGTCCTCCAGCAGCTCCGACACCAGCTCAGCCCAGGTCTCCGGGGTGGCACCGTTCGCCAACAAACGACCATCAACGCCATCACGGATCAACTCGGCTGGGCCCTGGGGGCAGTCGGAAGAGACGCAACAACAGCCGCTGGCCATGGCTTCGAGCAGCACGTTGGGAAAACCCTCATAGCGAGAAGGGAGCAGGAACATATCGGCCCGCTCGTACCAATCCTGAACATTTCCCACCCGCCCGGGGAAGTGCAAGCGGTGGGATGCCTGCGGCAGCAATCGGCGCAACTGAGCCTGTTGGTCAACACCGTGATAGAGCTCCTGATCGAGGCCAAGGATCACCAGATGCACGGCGGGATGCCGCTGCACCAACAGGCCGAACATCGCGACCAAGCGGTCAAAGCCCTTTTGATGGGATTTGGTTCCCACAGCCAGGAGCACCTGCTGGTCAGCCCCGACATTCCGGCGGACCAGCCAAGCGATGGGGTCGGGGTCAGGCGCAAACCGGGGCAAAGGCCAGGCCACGGGGTTGGGCAGACAGAGTTGGGGGCGCGCCCTCAAATGCTGGGCCAGCCAGTGCCCCGTGGCCTCGGTTTGGACAAGATGCAGCTGGGCCCATGGGTAAGTGAGCCGCCGCAGCAACCGCCAAGGCCAACTCGGCCGCTTCAAAGGAGGGAAGTTCCGTTCCGAGACGATGGCTGGACAAGCCAGGCCCCGCACCGCCAGCAGCAGCTTGATCGCCGGCAGGGTTGTCATGCCAAGAACCAGATCAGGTTGATGGCGCCGCAACCATGCGCGCAACCGCAGGATGCGAAGGGGAAAACCCAACGGCCCGAAGCGTCTTAACCAAATCGGATCTGCGGGTTCGAGAGCCCGTTGAACACCTGCTGGGACGGGATAAAAATCACGGGACGCACCATGGCGGGTGAGCACCGTGGCCTGCCAGCCCGTTTCCACAAGCCAGCGTGCAAGCAAAAGAGTGACGCGCTCGGCTCCACCGGTCTTGAGGGAATCGATATAGAGCACGACCCTGCGGGTCATGACGTGCTCGACGTTGCAGGGTGAGGCTTAAGAAAGCCCTCAAAACAAGGCAAAACTCCCGGCAACCGCTCGGCACCCCAAGCATCGTTGACGATCTTGGCGCGGAACAGCAAGAGCATCAAATCTTCGGTGGCCCTGAGCCTTACGGCCACTTCAGCGAGGGCGGGGTCAATCAAGACGACACGCTCCATCACCTGTACGGCGAAGCCACGGTGGTCTTCCTGCACCTCGCGATCATCATGCTCCGGTCGATGGGCATGGTCATGAACGGCTTGCAACGCCTGCCTCGCCTGCCAGTAGAGCGCGACATCCGCTGAAGCCCAGGCCTCAACAGCATTGATCGCCAGCACGCGCATCAGATTCCGTGTGAGCCGGAAGGAGGTATCGGTTTCGATCATGCTGAGATCGAGGCGTGCACAGAACTGCAGCGCACGCCGCCCAAGGCGAGCGGCACCAGAGCGATCCGCCAGGGTGAGATGAAGCCGCAGCGAGGTGGCGTAACAGGAGATCAGCAGCTTGGCGCGGTTGAAGCGATTCCCCTGGCGACACAAAGGTGTGTTGGGATCTTTTTCCAGACCTGTTGCCACTGCGTCCAACGCTGCGAGCGAAGCACGCATCAGCTCGGGGTCGTTGGCTTCAGCAGCGCGGTAAGCACAAACGACCCTGCAGTAGGCGCGGTAGCTGAGGGGCAGGCGGGTGCTGGAACCCAGGGTCTCAAACAAAGCGATCTGCTCCTCCAGCGCCTTGGGCCTGGCACCACGTCGAAACAGCAAATGGCTCAAATGATTGTTGCGACCAAGCTCCAACCAGGACCGCTCCATCAGGACTAAAGCCTCGGCATACATTCCTTTCTGAATAAGGCGGGGAATCTGTGCATCAAGCACCCTCGGCTCAACCGGATGTTGCCCATCAATCCAGCCCAATAATTTCCGGCCGGCCTCGCAGCGCCCACAAAGGTTGCGCAACCGCACGGAGCGGAACAGGGCCGGCATCAACAGCCGCTGCAACGGCCAGGTCCGGGCTTGGGGCCGCAGCATCGACCGACCACTTGAGGCCGCATCCAACAATCCCTCCCGCTGCAGATCCGCCAGCATCTTGCGGGTACGGCTCTCGTAAGTGTGTTCAGCGGCCAACGCCAAGCGCTGATGGAGAGGTGGGCCATCACCCTCCAATGCCATTGCGATAGCGGCATCGAACGCCTCCGCATCCGGAGGGCAAAGCAACGCTCCAGAGGCGTAGGGGCGCAACGCCGGAATTCGGGTGGCAACCACAGGTCGCCCCGCTGCCAGATATTCGAAGAATTTCATCGGGAACATGTGCTGCGTGTAGGTGTTCTCCTGCAGCGGCAGCAGAGCCACATCGGCGTGAGCGAGCCATGCCGGCAAATCGTCATAGGGCTGCAGCCCCATGACGTGCACATTTGGCAAGGCCTGGAGGGCCGTAATGCTTGTGTCCGGATCCGCCTCGCCAACAGGGCCCAGCATGACGAACGACCACTCCGAACGTTGACGGGCCAGGGCCGCCAGCATGGGCAGATCAAGCTTGTAGGAATCGATCGCGCCGACAAACATCAGGCGAGGCTTTGGGATGCCAGCCAGAGGCTCCGGGGCACGGGGCGCATGCAGGGCGGCAGCGAAATGGGCCTGATCGGCAACGTTGCCGTAGTGGTAAGTGCTGGCATTCAGGCGCATCAACGACGCCTGAAGATCAGGAGACGTGGTGAACACCACGTTCACCGTGCGACACAGCTGGCGCTCGCTGTCAGCAATTAAGGTCGCGGGCATGCCTGGCTGGGCATGGATGCGATCGACGCAGTGGTAAACGGCAGCGGAAAACATGGACGACGTTGAGGCTGCAGCACGTCGTTTGAGGTTGAGATAACGACCGGTCAGCGGGTTGTAAGTCCACAACAGTGGAGAGCGAAAACGCAGACGCCGGAGAACCCAGGCCAGAGAGCCGCTGAGCAGCATCCGGTTGATCCGCATCAACATCCCGCGTGTCCCACCGGGAATCACCATCGGTGACCAGATCCACAAGCCTGGCTCAACCTGGCGCGGCGGGTTGAACATCCGCCTAAGACGCTTGACGATTCGCTGCCGGTCCTGACGATCAGCACGTGGGGGACGCAACCCAAGAGACTCGACGTACAGCACGCGGTGGCCAGCCCGGTGCAGGGAAAGCGCGGTGTGCTGCTTGTTCGTCCACAGGCGGTGGTCCCAATCCGCCGTTGCCAAAACAACGAAATCAGCCATCGGTGATCAGGTTGATTCCAATCGATTCATCTCACGGAAACTGTCTGAAGTTTTGACGAGATCTTCAAAACTCCCGGATGCCTTTATGCGTCCATGACTTACTTCAAACACCTGATCACATTTACGAACCGTCGACAACCGATGGGCAATCACGATCGTGGTGCAACGGCGGCCAATGATATCGAGGGCCTGCATTACCTCATACTCCGTTTTGTTGTCTAACGCGCTTGTCGCCTCATCCAAAATCAAGACGCTTGCCTTCCGATAAAAAGCACGAGCCAAGGAGAGACGTTGACGCTGTCCTCCTGACAACTTCACACCATTCTCACCAATCATCGTGTAGAGCCCATAGGGCATCTGGCTCACAACGTCATCAAATTGAGCCGCAGCAAGTGCATTCCAAACCTCGTCATCATCAATTTCGTCAGCGGACTGACCGAAGGCGATATTTTCGCGAACACTGGTATCCAATAAACGGATATCTTGTGGAACTAAGGCACAATTGGCCTGCCATGCGGGCATCTCCTCTGCAGTAAGGGGAATCCCGTCGAGGCAAAGCTCCCCAGAACTTGGGGTGTAGAGACCAAGGATGATGTGGGCCAAGGTTGTTTTGCCACTGCCCGTGCGGCCCACCAGCGCAATCCGCGAACCAATAGCAATCGAAAGATTGATCCCCTCAAGCACAGGCTGATCACGGCCGGCGTAGGTGAAACTGACGTTGTCAAGCTGAATCAGACGACGGGGGAAAACTCCACTAGGAGATGGAACACCCGGGCTTTGCAAGGTGAGACGCTGTGGCTTCAGCTGAAGCAGATCGAGAGCATCCTTGATCTCCGGCAAGCCACCACGCAACTTGTTCACGCTGCGGAACATGGACTGAAGCGGACCAGAAATCCGCAGCAGCGTCACAAGAATCACTGAAATCAATGGCAAGCTCTCGCGAACACTTTCCATATCCCCAGCGATCAGTGAAGGCCCCACACCAATGGCGAAGAGAACGGTGACCGCAACGGGTTCGATCACATAGCGCGGAACATCAGTAAGCAGTCGTGTCAGACGGTCGTACCGCTTTGCGATCACCCCATCGCGGGAAAAACGAGATGTGAAATATTGATCTGCTGAATAAAGTTGGACATCCCGCATCGAGCGAAGGGATTCCATCAGAATCATGTTAATTCGTCTTGTGTAGCGAACCCTCTGCTTGGTTCCCAAACGCAAATAAGGGGTGACCAAACGGGACGACAATACATAAGCCATCAACATCAAGGTGAACATCAACAGGGCTTTCCAGCCAAGAATGATGTTGATGCCTACAAGCAAAACAACAACTGACAATAAATTGCCAGCGATGGTGATCAGAGGACTGATCACTGCCGTCGAAATGCGATTCAAAACTCGGTTAAAACTTTCCGAGAGATTTGCTGTTCGATTTTCGGTAAAAAAGGCATAGCGTTGCAGCATCAAGTTGGCATACACCCTGTTCACCAAATCGTTCCAGATTTCAGCGCTGAGCATGCTCTGCATCAGCGACACAGCGAAACGAATGATGGAGGTGAACCAAAATGCGGCGATCAGCAGACCAATCAGCCAGCCCGCTTGATCCAATAGCGACCCACCAAACACGCGAACCCCCGGGATCTGATCCTGCAGCTTCACGCCCGCAAGCAAGCCAACCATGCGAGCCATCAGACCCACCAACAACATATCGAGCAAGCCTTGAAGGAAAGACGCCACTAGAACCACCCCCAGCAACCGCAGACGCCGCCGTGGCAAATGATTCAACAGAACCGAAAGATCACTGAGGGTTGTGCTCTGCATCAACGTCTCTCAATGGCCAGAACTTTCATCCGAATCAAGTTCCGACAGTATTTAAATAAACATAAGTCGGGGGGGCGGGTGATGGTTTTATCCCTTCGGCCAGCCGGGCAACCGATCGACCACTCGACGCAGCCTTGCCACGCGTTGATGCAGCTTCAGTTGCCAGGTGGGTGGGCTGCTGAGCAGGGGACCTTCGGCGTCATTCAGGGCATCCAACTGATTCAATGCCAGCTTCCAGCGCTGCAGAAGAGACGCCTCTGAGCTTCCGTCCAGCAATGCATTCAGTGCAGCAGCTGGTGGTCTCCACGCAGCTGGATCACGGACGGCATTCTCGACCCGACGCACGTCAAAGGCCAAGCGCCCACACCCGATCTGATGG
The DNA here is from genome assembly GCF_014280175.1 of Synechococcus sp. A15-28. Lineage (GTDB taxonomy): Bacteria > Cyanobacteriota > Cyanobacteriia > PCC-6307 > Cyanobiaceae > Parasynechococcus. Next base: position 196,346 of record NZ_CP047931.1, on the reverse strand, counting down.
ACCATCCGACCCGGGTCACCGTGATCGGCCAGCGCATGATTCAGGCTGCTGAACACCACGCAACCGCAGGCCATGGCCTCAAGCGGCGGCAGACCAAATCCCTCCGTCACACCGCGACCACGCCAGTACTCCGCTGAGTCGTAGAGGTAAACGCTGGAGCGGTTGAACAGATCGACGAGATCATCAACCCAGCCGCTTTGCACCTCCACCCGGAGACTCCGCTGCCGCAGGGCGGGCACCAGCTGATCCAGCACATAACGACTGCTCTTGCGAGCTTGAACGAGGACGTCGATGGGGCGGCGCTCGGCGCTGCCTCTGCAGCCTCGATCCAACCAACAGGGCTCGATGGCATTGGGCACCAGCAGCAATGGATTGCGGGGGCAACGATCCCCCCAGTACCCAAGGGTGTTGCGACTCACCGCCAGCACAGGCACACCAGGCGGAAGTGTGAAGCCGTAGCCACTGCTATGGGCGTGATAAGCAATGCGATGGCCGCGCAAACGCTGCACAAGTGCCGGCACGTCAAACCCCCAGCTGACAATCCAGAGGATGTCCTGCCGAGGGGGCTCCTCGCGGAGCAGATCCTGCAGAAATGGATGGTCTTGATGCCGCTCGCGGTGGGTCACTACCTCCACTGAACAAAGGCTCGACAGCAGCCGAGCCGTTTGCAGCTCCACACTCAAACCACCACAGCGGAAGCGTTGGCTGGTGCCCGGCACCAGGAGGCGGATGAGCGTGGTGGGCACGGAATCAGGCTGCCGCAGCCTCCGTACTGCCGGCGCGCTGGCGACGGGTCAGGAAGCCGAACAGAACCTTGCCGATGGCAGCCACCAGATTGCCTTCGAGTTCCTTGAACATGTTCATGTTCAGGTGGAAGGCATGGTTGGCTTCCTCCACAATCCGATCAGCCATGGCCTGATCGATGGGCAGCTCATCCATCGTGGAGCGGTAGGCGGTCTTGAAAGCCTTTTCGTCGGCAATGTCGTTGAAGACGTAGAAGTGAAGACCGTCGTCGCCATCCATATTCATCGCTTTCTGGGCGATGTTCTTCAGGATCTGTCCGCCGGAGAGATCGCCGAGGTAGCGGGTGTAGTGATGCCCCACCAACAGTTCAGGCGATTCCTGTGCAACGGCATGAATCCGCTCCACATAGGCCGCAGCTGAGGGAGACGGCTGGATTTGTTCTTTCCAGCCGGCACCGAAGTAGTAGGCGAGATCCTGTTCCAGAGCTTCACGACGGTTGAGCTCCTGCATCCCCACAGGACCGACCACGGGATGATCGCCCAGCTTGGCGATCTCCTCTTCCATCGCGGTGTAAACGAAGTAAAGATCAGCCACCAGCTTGCGGTAGCTGGCCTTGTCCACAACGCCTTTGAGGAAGCAACTCACGAAGCCGGTGTTCTCGGCCATCGTGTGGGATTTCTTGGTGCCTTCCCGGAGCTGGGCAGCCAGAGCGACGGACATGCTGAGAGATCAGTCAACCAATGAAAAAACCTTATAAGGAGTTCCTGAAGAACGGCCTCAACCCGTTGCGAAGGGTTACGCCGCCTCATCTGCAGCCGAGGAACCACTGAACAACTCGAACAGGTCCCTGCAGATCATCTGCAACTGGATCACCTGATCAGCCTGCGGCAGATGAGGGCCTTCAGGGAGCCACTCCCCAACGGTGGCCAGCCGCCAGCGCTCACCGTCGTAGGTCATCCCCCGCATCAACACTCCCAACAGTGAAGGCTGAGCCTCGGCCGACTCCGCACAGAACCGCAGCTGAATCAACAGGCTGCGGCATTGCAGTCGTGGACTCCAGCCAGGGAAATGAAAGGAGAGGTCGAGACTTTCCGGTTCTGACCACTGCCGGGTCTGCGGGTCATCCCGCCAGGGCTTGAGATTCGCCTTGGCCGCCGGGAACCGCTGCCGAACCAGTGTGATCACTGAAGCCAGGGCCTGGACCTGGTCGACACTGCGCACGGATTCACCTGCGTTCAAAGCACTGCCATTCCCTGAGCGCATGTTGAAGGGAGGTCCTTAATGTCGCCGTTACGGTTGCGCCAGGTTCACAAAGCCATGACACGCCCGCTGCACATCGGCCTGCTTGGCGCCATGCCCGAGGAAATCGGCTCGGATCTGAGTCATCTCAACCAGCTCAGCAGCAGTGTCCATGGAGACCTGACGCTGCACCAGGGCGTCTGGGGCGAAGGGGTCCGATTGACCCTGGCCTGGAGTGGCTGGGGAAAAGTGTGTGCAGCCAGGGCGGCGACCCGTCTGCTGGCAGCGTCTCCCGATCTGGATCTGCTGCTCTTCACCGGTGTGGCCGGCGCTGCCGAGGGTTCCCTGCAGCAGTGGGATGTGGTGCTGGCAGATGCCGTGATGCAGCACGACATGAATGCCAGCCCGCTGTTTCCCCGCTTCACCATGCCACCGCTGAAGCGCGATCGTCTTCAGCCCGATCCGGCTTGGCTGGACTGGGCCAAACGCTCCTTGGCTGCTGCCCAGGCGGCCGGCGAGCTCGAGGGCTTTGGAGCTGTGCGCCCGGGGTTGATCGCCACAGGCGATCAGTTCATCGGGGATGCCGCGGTGCTGCAGGAGCTCAAAGCTGCCTTGCCTGATCTGCAGGCGGTGGAAATGGAAGGGGGCGCCGTAGCGCAGGTGGCCGAGCAGGAAGAGGTGCCGTGGCTGGTTCTGCGGGTGATTTCCGACGGAGCCGATGAAGCGGCAGCCCAGAGCTTCACCGACTTCGTAAAGGTGTACGAACAACAGGCCTGGAGCCTGATCGAGGCGCTGCTTAAGAGGTTGTCCACACGATGAACCTGCCGGCGGCCTTGAACCGACTGGTGCGCTACGGCGCCATCGGCCTCCTCGCCGCCGTCGTTCACGCTGGCGTGCTGATGGGCCTCGGGTCATGGCTTCCCCTCAGCCTGGCCAATCCGATCGGCTTTCTCACCGCATCCGTGGCGGGATATCTGGGTCATGCCCTGGTGACCTTCCGGGAAGAGACCGGAGGCCGGCGCTTCCCTCGGCGCTGGTTGCTGCTGCAGTACGCCGTGAACATCAGCGTCTGCTCACTGCTGCCCCTGCTGGATGCCCCAACTGTGGTGCTGGTGTTCACCCCCACTGTGCTGAACGCTCTGATCTGGAACCGTGCTGCACGCGTGGTGCTGCATCAGCGCCAACGCAGCGGATGCCCCGCCATTCACGCCGATGACCTCGGCCTCGACGCTGGGGTGGACAGCGCCATCCTCGAGCTGGCGGAAGCAGGGCGTCTCACCAGCGCCAGCCTGCTGGTGGCTGGTCCAACGGCTCCATCAGCCGCCGCGGCCTGGCAATCCCTGGCCAACACCCAGCCACTTGTGCTGCATCTGTGCCTCACCGAAGGGCCTCAACCCCAGGACTGCCCTGATCTACCGGCAGGCTTCGGCGACCTGCTGCTGGGTTCTCTGCGACCAGCGAAACGGCACGCGCTGCGGGCTCAGGTCGAAACAGCAGTGCAATCCCAGATTCATCGGTTTCAGCAGCTGACCGGTCAACGCCAGATCCATCTCGATGGACATCAGCACGTTCATCTGCTGCCGCTGGTGCTGGAGGTTGTGCTGGAGCAACGGGAGATCGTCTGGGTACGCACCACAGCAGAGCCACTGCCACAGGGCCTGCCGCTGACGCTGTGGATCAAAGCTCTGAACAATGGCGGATTGCTCAAGTGGCTCGTGCTGCAGTCGCTGACATGGCTGGCTCGACGCAGGCTCACGCATGCCGGCATCTCCAGCAATCGGCGCTTTGCCGGGGTTTTGTTCACAGGCCAGATGGCAGGTGTCGCCCTGGAGGCCGCACAAGAATCCTTAGGCGACGGGGACCTGCTGCTGGCTCACCCTGCTGCCCCAGTGAGCACGAATCAACTGATGCAGCGCCACTTTCATCGTTCAGCCGAATTTTTCAGTTCACCGTGGCGACAACACGAATGGAACGCCCTCAAGGCTCGTGTACCGCACGGATGAAGTAATGGGGCCGCCGCTTGACGTCGATGTAAATCCTGCCGATGTATTCGCCCAGCACACCGATGCCAATCAGCTGAATTCCACCAAGAAACAGCACCGCCACGATCAGGGAGGCATAACCGGGCAGATCCACCCCGAAGATCAACGTGCGCAGCACAATCAATGCGGCATACAGGAAGCTCACCAGGGAGATCAGCATTCCGATCACGCCCCAAACCTTCAGAGGTTTCACGCTGAATGAAAAGATCCCATCCATGGCGTAACGCCAGAGTTTGAGCGGACTCCAGGAGGTTGCACCTCCGATCCGTGCCACGCGGCTGTAAGGGATTTCGACACTGCGATAGCCCGTCCAAGGCATCAACCCTTTGGAGAAACGCGTGGCCTCGCGCATTTGCGTGACGGCCTTGATCACTGGGGCACTGAGCAGGCGAAAGTCGCCGGCACCTTCCTGCAACTGGATCGAATCCACCAGGCGGTTGAACACCCGGTAAAACCACGAAGCGGTGGCGACCTTCATCAATCCCTCAGCATCGCGGTCATCGCGAACCGCCGTCACCACCTCGGCACCCTCCCGCCAGGCCTTCACCATCGCCGGAATGCGTTCTGGGGGATGTTGGAGATCGGAGTCGATCAACACAGCTGCTCCGCAACGTCCATCGGCAAAATCAAGACCCGCCAACATGGCGGCTTCTTTGCCGAAATTGCGGGTGAGCTCCAGCAGTGTCAGGCCCTGATCGGGGTGGCGCTGCTGCCAGGAGCGAATCACCGCCACCGTTCCGTCAGAGGATCCGTCATCGATCAGGAGAAGACGGTCCACCTCGGGAAGGGCAAGCACCCGTTCGACAAAACGGAGGATCACCGCTTCTTCGTTCAGACAAGCGGCCACGACCCAGAGCTGCTCGCCGCCCATGCCAACTCAGCTGTGATGCATGAACCGTAGAGCTCCCGGCTCGGTCATAGGCTCCCCCTGCTGACGCCCGATCGACCGCCATGGCCCAGTTCGAGAAGCTCACCGCCCCCAGCCAGGGCACACCGATCCGCTTCGAGAACGGCCAGCCCGTGGTGGCCGACAACCCGATCATTCCCTTCATCCGCGGCGATGGCACCGGCGTGGACATCTGGCCGGCGACACAGAAGGTGCTGGATGCGGCCGTGGCCAAGGCCTATGGCGGCAGCAAGAGCATCGAATGGTTCAAGGTCTACGCCGGCGATGAAGCCTGCGACCTCTACGGCACCTACCAGTACCTGCCCGAGGACACCCTCGAAGCGATCCGCACCTACGGCGTGGCCATCAAGGGCCCCCTCACCACCCCGGTGGGCGGCGGCATCCGTTCGCTGAACGTGTCCCTGCGTCAGATCTTTGATCTGTATTCCTGTGTGCGTCCCTGCCGCTACTACGAAGGAACCCCCAGCCCTCACAAGCGTCCCCAGGATCTGGACGTGATCGTCTACCGGGAGAACACCGAAGACATTTATATGGGCGTGGAATGGGAGGCCGATGACGCCGTCGGCCAGGAGCTGCGCAAGCACCTCAACGAGGTGGTGATTCCCGCCAACGGGAAGCTGGGCAAGCGTCAGATCCCCGAGGGTTCCGGCATTGGCATCAAGCCGGTGAGCAAGGCCGGCAGCCAGCGTCACATCCGCAAGGCGATCCAGCACGCCCTGCGTCTTCAGGGCGACAAGCGCCACGTGACCCTGGTGCACAAAGGCAACATCATGAAGTTCACGGAAGGGGCCTTCCGTGACTGGGGCTATGAACTGGCCACCACCGAATTCCGCGACGTGTGCATCACCGAGCGGGAAAGCTGGATCCTCGGCAACCTCGAGAAGGACCCCAACCTGAGCGTGCAGGCCAACGCCCGCATGATCGAGCCCGGCTACGACAGCCTCACCCCGGAGAAGAAAGCCGACATCGATACCGAAGTGAAGGCGGTCATCGACGCCATCGGCAGCAGCCACGGAGGCGGCAAGTGGAAGGAGATGGTGCTGGTGGATGACCGCATCGCCGACAGCATTTTCCAGCAGATCCAGACCCGCCCTCAGGAGTATTCGATCCTCGCGACGTTGAACCTCAACGGCGATTACATCTCCGACGCCGCCGCCGCGATGGTGGGCGGACTGGGCATGGCCCCCGGCGCCAACATCGGCCAGAACGCCGCCATCTTCGAAGCCACCCACGGCACCGCCCCGAAACACGCCGGCCTCGATCGGATCAACCCTGGTTCGGTGATCCTCAGCGGCGTGATGATGCTGGAATTCCTGGGCTGGCAAGACGCCGCTGACCTCGTGACCAAAGGCCTGAGTGCCGCTATTGCCGACCAGCAGGTCACCTACGACCTGGCGCGACTGATGGAACCCCAGGTGGATCCGGCGAGCTGCAGCGGTTTCGCTGAAGCCATCATCCAACGGTTCTGATCACCAGGGCTGCTATCACGCCAAACTCAGGAGATGGTCTCTCCCTCCCAGCTCCCCGGCCTGCCAGCAGGCGCCGCAGATCCCTGTGTGCACTGTGGCTTCTGCCTGCCCACCTGTGCCAGCTACCGGGTGCTGGCCAGCGAGATGGACTCTCCGCGCGGTCGCATCCACGCTTTGCGGGCCATCGAAGCCGGTGAACTGGAGCTGGACGCCACCGTCGCCAGCCATTTCGACACCTGCCTGGGCTGCTACGCCTGCGTGTCGGCCTGCCCCTCCGGCGTGCGCTACGACCAACTGATCGAGGCAACCCGACCCAAGCTGAATCAGCTGCAGCACCGCAGCAGCTGGCAGATCTGCTTCCGCCAACTGTTGCTGCAGGTGCTGCCCTACCCCAGGCGGCTGCGAGCTCTGTTGCAATCGCTTCGGGCCTATGCCGGCACACCGCTCCAAGCCTTGGCCCGCCGAGCCGGCCTGACCCGGCTTTTTGGTCCTGAGATTGAAGCAATGGAGCAACTGCTGCCGCCCCTGGTACCGGAGAGCTTCAACGACCGACTTCTCCAGATCAATCCCGCCAGCGGGCAACGCCGCGGCCGCGTTGCCCTGTTGCTGGGCTGCGTACAGCGCTGCTTTGATCCGACCGTCAGCACGACCACGGTGAAGGTGCTGCAGGCCAACGGCTTCGAGGTGGTGATTCCGCCGGACCAGGGCTGCTGTGGTGCCGTGAGCCATCACCAGGGGGAACTGGAGCTGACCCGTCAGCTGGCCTCCGATCTGGTGACCAGCATGAACAGCGTGGAAGGAGATCTGGATGCTGTGCTGGTGGCCGCCTCCGGCTGCGGTCACACGATGAAGGCCTATGGCGAACTGCTGAACGGCGACGTTCAGTTCCGTGCGCCGGTGCTGGACGTGCAGGAATTCCTCGCCGACCGGGGCCTCTCCACAGGCTTCACAGCACAACTGCAACCCCTGCCCGAGACGGTGGCCATGCATGACGCCTGCCACATGATTCACGGCCAGGGGATCCAGGCCCAGCCCAGACAGCTGCTGCGCGCCATCCCCGGCATCAAGCTACGGGAGGCAACCGAGGTGGGGGTCTGCTGCGGCAGTGCCGGCATTTACAACCTGGTGCAACCGGAGGAGGCCGCTGAACTGGGCCGGATCAAGGCCGATGACCTAAGCGGCACCGGTGCCGGACTGGTGGCCAGCGCCAACATCGGCTGCACCCTGCAACTGCGCCGGCACCTGGGCGGTCGAGCCCGGGTCCACCATCCGATGGAACTGTTGGCGGCCTCAGCCGGCCTCCATCCGCTGCCAGGCGTCGCGCAGGGTGTCGGCACTGCCAAGGTTTCCGGGAAACGTGAGGATCGGCAGGCCGGCATGGCTCCCCTCTGACGGACGAACCAGGGACAGTCCCGGCAGCAATTGCCCCTCCAGCTGGACAGCCGTCAGCCCCAGCCCTTTGGACAACAGGGTCTGGGTGGTGGTTCCTCCCTTGCTGATCAGGTAACCAAGGCCCGGTGCCACTGCAGCCGCCAAGCGGGCCATCAGCTGCGCGAGCTGAACCGAGAAATGCCGGCGCTGCCGGGGCGAAGCAAAACCGAGCTCGCCGCGGCTGCTGTACAGCACAGATGTTGCATCAGCCTCAAACACCTGCTTCAGCTGATCCAGCAGCTCCCGCTCCAGGTCCGCCAGCAGCAAGTCCGGCGTGCCGCCCTCCAACACCCGAGCGATGCGACGCACGGGCACCTCGAGCCCACGGCAACCGGGGGCCTGCAGCAATCGCTCCAGCTGCTGATCCGCCAGCGGCACATAGGAGCCCACCACCACCAACCCCTGCAGGAGAGCACCATCTCCATTCCGTCGGCGCAGGCCGGCCAGAGCAGCCGCATCCAGAGGCTGCGGGCCAGGATCCGCCAGTGCTTTCACCAGACTGGCGGCTGACCGAAACAGGAAGCGTTTCTCGCTGCGCAGCGACCGCACCGCGGCGGCCAGAGCGGCGAGCTGGTCCTGTCGTTCCGCATCCACCACCACCGGCACATTGCCCCTGAGGGAGCGGAGTCGATCGACCAAACACAAAAGGCCAGTCCCACACGCCGCGTTCAGCTCACGACCGGAAATCCGCTGCACATCGGCAGATCGAATCGAACCGCCACTTTTCTCCTCCAGCCAGCCTGCCAGATCGCTGGTGCTGAATCCAAACATCCGGTCCTGGGCAAAAGCGGTGGTATGCACCGGGGCACCGTTCAACAGATGCACACCGTTCACCGTGGTGCGGCCACCCTCGATGAATGCTGGGATGTGGAACGTGGCGTCAAACGGCCCGAAGGCCTCCTGCAAGGTGGCGGGCTCCAGAACGCCGTGGCCGCGCAAGGTGGAATCGCCGCGACTCACCAGCAGCACATCGCCACGACGTAACCCTTCCGCTGCGAGCGCCTGATCCAGTTGGCAGACAATTTCGCGGTTGCGCGCTGCGGCCGCCTCGGCCGTCAGCGCCCGTGTGTCCGCCAGTAAAAACAGCAACGACGAAGGGCGCTTCAAGCCCCGCCTCAGGGTCTCCCTGTCCCACTCCAGCAGCAGAGGACAGCTATGCACCGTCTGCGAGCCGGTGGGGTCGTCGTCGATCACCACAACCTTCATGGCACCATCGTGCCGTGAGCCATTCCCCTGCCGACCGAAGCGCCTTGATCGAGCTGGTGCGCCAGTGGCATCAGGACGCCATCCCCTGGATCCCCAGTGGCCTGGGTGAGCACCTGGAGTGGGGACCTCGCCTGGATCCCACCCATGGCGTGCTGAGCTGCCGCCATCTCGATCGTGTGATCGACCATGCCGTCGACGACCTGACCCTCTCGGTGGAGGCTGGAATGCCCCTCGACAGGCTTCAGGCTCTTCTGGCCAAGCAGGGGCAGTGGCTGCCGGTTGATCTGCCCCGTGATGGCAGGCCCGGCAGCATTGGCGGCCTGGTGGCCCGGGGACTGTCCGGGGGTCTGCGTCAACGCCACCTGGGAGTACGGGACCAGATCATCGGGATCGGCCTGCTGCGGGCCGATGGCGTGGAAGCCCGCGCTGGCGGAAAGGTGGTGAAAAACGTGGCGGGCTATGACCTGATGCGACTGCTCTGTGGCAGCTGGGGCAGCCTGGCGCTAATCACCGACGTCACCCTGCGGCTACAGCCGATTCGGCCTCATCAGGCAGCCCTCGCTCTCCATGGAACCCTGTCGGATCTGGAGCGCTGCCGAGCCGAGCTGGTGCGCTCCACCCTCACGCCCGAACGCTGCGACTGGCAGGGCTCCGTGGAGGAGGGGTGGCAGCTTCAGATCATGGTGAGCAGCGTGTCGGACGCTGCAGTGGATGAGCAGCTGCAACGACTGGAGCAGCTGGGCCAGAACCATGGACTGACCTCTGAACAGCAACCCTGCTCAGACCCGAGGGACAACGGACTGACCTGTTCAGCACCGACCTGGCTGGTGCGACTGGTGCTGCCGCCGGCCAAGGTGACGCAACTCCTGCAGAGTCCGGCGATCTCTTCGTTGAAGGGTTGGACCTGGGACATTGCCGCCGGTGCCGGGTGCGGCGATGGCTGGTCGAGCGGACCCAGCGAACCGTTCAAGGTTGAAGCCCTGCGCCGCAGCGTGGTGGAACTCGGCGGAGGACTGACCGTGCTCGTACAGCCGAAACCGGGTTCCATCCCGGCCTGGTTGGACTCGCCCGCCCGTCCGGTTATCGAAGCCGTGAAGCGACAGTTCGATCCGCGGCAGCAGCTCTGCCGCGGTCGACTGCCGGGGGTCAATCAGGACACGGCGTAGCGGCAGGCCACGGTCTGCTGGGTGCCGGGATCCAATACCAGCTTGCGGTCGCCACTCACCAAGGACTGGCGCGGGCCGGTCCAGGGCTCCAGGCAAACCATCTTGCGGGGGGGTTCGGTCCAGACCACAGTCAGATCCATCGGCTCCTGATGCTGCAGCTGGAGCTGAGCACCACTGACGTCGTCGATCAACGTGACATCACCAGCGGGCCGGCAAAGGAAATCAACGCCCTCCGGCAGGCGAGACAGCTGACCATCGGTGGCAGCATCCGCCATCTCCAGGTGATTCAGACAACGCTCCGCCAAACCGGTGAGCCGGGTCTGGCCCAGATCGCTGACATTGAAATAAGGATGCAGCCCGAAGCTGAAGGGCATCGGCTGATCGCTGCGGTTGTGAATCGTGGTGCTGATCTCGAGGGCCATGGCCACAGGTCGCACCTCCATCTCCACCAGGAAAGCGAAGGGATAGGCCGCGAGGGTCTCGTCCGTGCTGCTCAGGCTGAGACGCACACCGCTCTGATCATCAAGCAGTTGCAGCTGCCAGGGGAGATTGCGAGCAAAGCCGTGCTGTTTGAGGGTGTGATCAACGCCATTCACCTGCAACAGATCACCGGGAAGATTGCCGCAGATCGGAAACAAAACAGGGATCCCTCCACGGATGCTTTTGGCAGGGTCGGCATAACGCTCCTGGTCGAAATAGAGCACCTCACGCTCCCCACAACGCCACTCGCTGACGATGCCGCCCCGCTCTGGAATGATCCGCAGACGATCTCCGATTTCCGGATGGACGTACTCCCAATGGGCATAGGGAGCGGTCTGCTGGGTGAGAGTCATGGGCATCCGCTGTAGCGAGCCGAGTCTGATCTACCCAGCTAGCTGGCTGATCCGCATCTGTCGGTGCTGTGGCTCACGTCAGAGCAGCGAGCCAATCCAGCAAGAATGCATTCACCTGCTCGGGAACCTCGTCATGGGGACAGTGGCCCGCATCCAGCACCACCTCCGTGGTGGCCGCCGGCGCATGACGCTGGAAGGTGGCCCGGCGGCCTGGCGCATTGATCCATGGGTCACGGATGCCCCAGAGCAGCAGCAGAGGTGCTGTCAACTCAGCGAAAAGCTCATCGAGGGGCTGCCCCCTGGGAATGTCGAACACCGTGCGGAACACACCGAAGGCGCCGGGATCGAGCGATGGACGACGGATCGACTCCACCAACCAGTCATCCACGTTGGTCTTGTCGACGTACACCTGATTGAGGGTGCGACGGATCGTGGCTGGACGTCGGAGATTTTCAAACAGCAACCGCTGCAGCACAGGGCTTTTCAACAGCGCACTGCCGATGCTCTGCCGGGCGATGGCACCCCATCCCTTGGGAGGCTGCTGTTCATCACTGAAGGGACCGGCTGCATTCAGCAACACCACACCGGCACAGTCCTGCTGGAGTGCCGCACCAGCCGCTAACGCCGCAAAGCCCCCGAGAGAATTGCCGGCGATCACCGTGGGGCGTCCGATCCGCTCCCGCACATAGGCCACCAGCTGATCGCGCCAGAGAGGCCCTCCGTAGGGCAGTTCCGCAGGCTTTGCACTGCGCCCAAAACCCAGCAGATCAACCGCATGCACGGCGTGGGTTCTGGCGAGCACCGGAATGTTGTGGCGCCAGTGATCGGTGGAGGCCCCGAAACCATGAACCAGCAGCAGCGCAGGACGATCCGAACAGTCCTTCTCGGGCTGTTGATGGATCGTGTGGACGTCATGTCCAAGGTGGCTCCAGCGGTAGGTGTCCACAACGAGGGGCAAGAGGGCGCGATGCTAGGCAGCCCGTCCAGAGGCCTGAATGCAGAGCTACGAGGTGATCAGCGGACCCCTCGCCGACGCTGCTGTCTGGCGCGGGGCGCTGATCTGGGCCGTGGCGTTGTACGTGCCCCTCAGCGCTCCCCTCAGTCGGTTGGAAACGAGCCTTGAAACCAGCACCATTCCTGAGGATTGGAGACAGGGGATCCTCATCCTCAGCAGCCTTCTGCTGGCATTGGCCGTCGGACTGGCAACACAGCTGGGCTGCAGCTGGGCTCTAGGCCCAGGCTGGGCCTCCAGCCTGGGTGTTGTCGCCGTGGGCTGGAGCCTGTTGCTGGTGTTCAGCAACCGCGGCAGCGATTGATCAGGAGGCACCCCCTAAAGGATCAGCAGCCAATTCCTCAGGAACCTCATTTCCGTCTTCTGGAGGTTTGCCCTTCAAGACGAGACGCAGCAGCACCGGTGCGAGGAAGGTCGTGCCGATCACCATCAGCAGGATGGCTACCTCGAGGCCAGGGCTGAGCAGCTTGGCGGCTGTTCCCAGGCCCAGGAAGATCAGACCCACTTCGCCACGGGGCAACATGCCGAGCCCCACCACCAACTTGTCGGTTTTCTGCTGACCGAACACGGCCCAGCCGGCAGCCACCTTGCCGATGATGGCGACCACGAACATGAAGCCTGCAATCACCAGGGCAGAGCGTGCTGAAGGATCGGACGGATTGATCACCGACAGATCCATGCCGGCACCAACGAGCACAAAGAACACCGTGGCGAACAATCCAACGATGGGCGTGACGGCGGCCTGAATCTCGTGGCGATGTTTGGAGGTGCTGGCGATCAAACCTGCAGCGAAGGCACCCAGGGCCGCTTCAAGACCAATGGCCGTGGCAACGAAACAGCTGGCGCCAAGCAAGAGGTAGGAGCCCACCAATTTGCCGCCCGGAGCCTTGAGCTGATCGATGACCCAGTCGAAAGCGGGGGCAGCTTTACGGCTCAACACGAGGGCAACCACAACGAACAGAACAGCGGCCACAACCAATTGCACGATTGGGGCGATCTCTAGGGTTCCACCGGCGGCGAGGGAAACCACCACAGCCAGGATCACGATGCCGAGGATGTCGTCCAAAACGGCCGCGCCGATGACGATCTGACCCTCGCGCGTGCGCAGATAACCGAGCTCACCGAAGACGCTCGCGGTGATGCCAATGCTGGTGGCCGTCATCGAAGCGCCGGCAAAAATCGCCTGGATGGGATCCACATGAAAGATACCCATCAAACCCAGGGTTCCCAAGGCAAACGGCAAGACCACGCCCACCACAGCCACGGAAAAGGCCTGAGCTCCAACGGCAATCAGTTCCTCCAGCTCGCTCTCCAGACCGGTAAGGAACAGCAACGAGAACAGACCCAGGTTGGAAACGGCCTGAAGGGCACCAAACGTCTCGTTGTAGATCTCCGGGATCTCATCGGCTGGGATGTGGGCCAATCCGCCCACCACATCACCAAAAAAGGAGCTGAGTTGAACCTGCGTCTCCGGAGGCACCAACAGATGCAACCCGGAGGCGCCGATGATCACGCCCGCCAAGAGCTCGCCCAGGATGGTAGGCAGTTCAAAACGAACCAAAACCTCGGCGAGGGATCGCGCGGCCACAAAGATCAGCACGAAGCGAAGAACGCCGATCAGCGTTTCGGCCACCTCAAGGTCGTGGCTGCTGATCTCACTCAGCAGTGCGGGAAACAGCATGGATGCCGCGGAGCAATCTCGCCGACCTTAGTTGCGAAAGTCGATCAGGACTGTGACGAAGATGGTCCGATTTGGACAAAGACGAACCGGAGTACAGCACATAACGGGCAGGGCCTGGAGTGATAGCTACTTTCCAGGCATGGAAAAGTTGGCGTCCCAAAAAGTCGGGGCGCCAACCCGGTTTCTTCAAACAGGAGTTCTTCACAGCACGCCATGACCTCCTCCCAACCCCTCGACCTGCGTCTGCCGACCCCCGGCTGTTACAACGACCCCGAGCGGGCCGGTCTTGACGCCAAGAGCGTCTTCGACGGCATGACCGAGCATCTGTTCTTCACCCTCGGCAAGCTCGCCCCCACCGCCAGCCGCCATGACCTCTACATGGCTCTCAGCTACGCGGTGCGCGATCGCCTGATGATGCGGTACCTCGCCACTACAGAGGCGATGCGGGCCCATCCGCAGAAATCGGTGGCCTACCTATCGGCGGAATTCCTGATCGGGCCCCAGCTGAACAACAATCTGCTGAACCTTGGGATTCAGCAGGAAGCCGAAGAAGCTCTCAAGAACTTCGGCATCGAATCCCTGCAGCAGATCCTGGATGTGGAGGAAGAGCCCGGCCTCGGCAACGGTGGTTTGGGACGCCTGGCGGCCTGCTACATGGAATCCCTGGCCAGCCTGAAGATCCCCGCCACGGGATATGGCATCCGCTATGAATTCGGCATCTTCGACCAGCTCATCCGCGACGGCTGGCAGGTGGAGATCACCGACAAGTGGTTGAAGGGAGGCTGGCCCTGGGAACTTCCTCAGCCCGATGAAGCCTGCTTCGTCGGCTTTGGTGGCCGTACCGAGAGCTACATCGATGACAAGGGCATCTACCGTTCCCGCTGGATCCCCGCCGAGCATGCCATCGGCATCCCCCATGACGTCCCCGTCCTGGGCTATCGGGTCAACATCTGCGATCGTCTGCGCCTCTGGCGTGCCGATGCCACCGAGAGCTTTGACTTCTATGCCTTCAACATTGGCGACTACTACGGCGCCGTTGAGGAGAAGGTGGGCAGCGAAACCCTCTCCAAGGTGCTGTATCCCAATGACGGCACCGATGAAGGTCGGCGTCTGCGCCTGAAGCAGCAGCACTTCTTCGTGAGCTGCTCACTGCAGGACATGCTGCGCAGCCTCGACAACCGCGGTTTACCCGTTGAGGACTTCCCTCAGTACTGGACCGTTCAGCTCAACGACACCCACCCCGCCATCGCTGTAGCGGAGTTGATGCGACTGCTCATCGACGACCGCCACATGGAGTGGGACAAGGCCTGGGATATCACCTCCCGGTCTGTCGCTTACACCAACCACACCCTGCTGCCAGAGGCCCTGGAGAAGTGGGATCTGAACCTGTTCGGCAATCTGCTGCCCCGCCACCTGGAGCTGATTTACGAAATCAACCGCCGCTTCCTCCAGCAACTGCGTCTGCGTTACCCCGGCAACGACGCCATTCAGCGCAAGCTGTCGATCATCGACGAAGACGGCAGTAAAGCTGTGCGCATGGCGCACCTGGCCACCATCGGAGCGCACCACGTGAATGGCGTGGCAGCGCTGCACTCCGATCTGGTCAAAACCGACCTGCTGCCGGAATTCGCCGAGCTCTGGCCAGAAAAATTCACCAACGTCACCAACGGCGTCACCCCCCGCCGCTGGATGGCTCTGGCCAACCCCGAGCTCTCCAACCTGCTGAACGAGCACATCGGAGAGGACTGGATCTCCAACATGGAGAACCTGCGCAAACTGGAGGAACGCCAGAACGACCACGGCTTCCTCGAGCACTGGGGCAACACCAAGCTCTCGGTGAAGCGCAAGCTGGCCAGCTACATCCACCGCAACACCGGTGTCCTGGTGGACCCCTCCACCCTGTTCGACGTGCAGGTGAAGCGCATTCATGAATACAAGCGCCAGCACCTCAATGCTTTGCAGGTGATCACTCAGTACCTGCGGATCAAGAACGGCCAGGCCGATGGCATGGCCCCCCGCACCGTGATCTTCGGAGGCAAGGCGGCTCCCGGTTATTACATGGCGAAGCTGATCATCCGCTTCATCAACGGCATCGCCGAAACCGTCAATGCCGATCCCGACATGGACGGCCGCCTGCGGGTGGTGTTTTTACCGGATTACAACGTGAAGCTGGGCGAGCAGGTCTATCCCGCCTCCGACCTCTCCGAGCAGATCTCCACCGCCGGCAAGGAAGCCTCCGGCACCGGCAACATGAAGTTCGCCATGAACGGCGCCCTCACCATCGGCACCCTGGATGGCGCCAACGTGGAGATCCGCGAGCTGGTGGGCGCGGAGAACTTCTTCCTGTTCGGCAAAACCGTGGAGGAGATCACTGAGCTCAAGCAGAGCGGCTACAACCCCGGCAATTTCATCAATGCCATGCCGGAGCTGCAAGAAGCTCTGCGCCTGATCGAGATGGGCCACTTCAGCAATGGCGACAGCGAGCTGTTCCGTCCGTTGCTTGACAACCTCACCGGCAACGATCCCTTCTTCGTGATGGCGGACTTTGCCGACTACCTGCGAGCCCAGGAGGCCGTCAGCCTCGCCTGGACCGATCGCATGCACTGGAACCGGATGTCGCTGCTGAACACCGCCCGCACCGGGTTCTTCTCCTCCGACCGCTCCATCGGCGAGTACTGCAAGAACATCTGGAACGTGGATCCCCTCAACGTTGAAATCACCTGCTACGTGCGCTGATGAGCGATCTGTCCCTGGTGATCAACCTGGGCAGCTCCAGCCTCAAGGCGGCTCTGGTGGACTTCACCAGAGCCTCCCCTTGGCACGGAGGGTGAGCCTGATCGGTCACCGTGTTGTGCATGGCGGCGGATGAGGAGGGCATGATCGCTCGCCGCTGTAAGCGTCACAGCGATACGCCTGCTTCAGCTGCGGTCGGGTAAATCCGGCGTCTGGTGCAGCAGGCGGTTCAACCGCAGGCGATCAACGTTGAGGGGGTCGGGAGCCAGTTCGCCGGCAAGCTCTCGAAATTTCTGTTCGATCTCCTCGGGGACGCGCACGTCAAACACGCGCTCCATCAGGGCTTCAATCGAGAAGAGATGCGCATTGATGTTCTCGAGATCCGCCATGGCCTGCTGGAGGCCATCGCTGGACTCTTCTGCAGACGCCGGCTGTGCCATGGCGTTGGACGGAACCTGATCCTGCTGCTGACGCGAGCTCTGGTGTTTCTGCAGATCTTCCAGCACCCGACCAGACAGCGTCCGGAAGGACTGGAGAGCAGCCCAGTTCAATTCCTGCTGTTGACGCAGGGTTGGGAACTCACGAATCAACCGGTCATGCTCCCGGTAGAACCGTTGACAGTCCGGACATTGACAGGGCTCTTCCGGCACCGCAGTCCCTCGATCTCAATTCACACTACGCCACCCATCAGGCCGCGAGGGGTCCGCGGTCGTCTTCGGCACTCTTGTCGTCGTCCTCAATGGTTCCTGGAAGAGGAATCTCAATCGAAGACACGACACCGATCACATCCCGGAGGCGCATGGAGTCAGCAAACCAGCCCATGGCCTGCTCGGTGTCCCCACGGCGCTCGGCATCACCGGCTTGATCTTCATGGGCCTCAGCCAGCAGAGCCAACCAGCACAGGCATCGGGCCTGCACCACAGACAGGTCGAGATCCGTGGGTTGGGTGTCCGCAATGCGCTCGCTTTCCTGCTGCACAAGAAGCCGCAGTCGGAGGTCGTGAAGCTGGGTCATGGCACCCACCCGGTTGATGCAACCCTAGCGGTGGAGAACAATCTGCCCACCCCACCAGATGTAGCGTCCACTACCGATCTCGGCGCTCCTGACGGGGCTGGCGGGACTCGAACCCACGACCTACGGTTTAGGAAACCGTTGCTCTATCCGGCTGAGCTACAGCCCCCGATCTGCCCTGATTATGCCCCCGAGGCATGATGTGGGCTGAAAGCAGGCGAGGTGGTTGCGGCCGATCTCTTTGAGTGTCGGCTGAGGAAAGTCCGGGCTCCCTGATGGCCAGGCTTGCTGGGTAACGCCCAGTGCGGGTGACCGTGAGGAGAGTGCCACAGAAACACACCGCCGATGGCCCCGTGGGGATTCCCCAGGCACAGGCAAGGGTGCAAAGGTGCGGTAAGAGCGCACCAGCAGCATCGAGAGGTGCTGGCTCGGTAAACCCCGGCTGGGAGCAAGGCCAAGGAACGACGGCTGGCCATTGGCCCCGTTCCGCTTTAACGCGCCGCTCGAGGCCGTCGGTAACGGCGGTCCCAGATAGATAGCCACCCACCCTCTTCGGAGGAGTGAACAGAACCCGGCTTATGTCCTGCTTTCACCCCTAATTTCGTGGACCAAGCGCGTCGCGACTCACTGCAGAGCCTGATCAGGCGACTGGGCCTTGTTGAGGCCGTGGATCACCCGACCCTCCTGATCGAGCTGGAACGCGCCATGACCCATGTCTCGAGTGGACGGGCCGACCACAACGAGCGGCTTGAGTTTCTAGGGGATGCCGTGCTGCGGCTAGCGGCAACGCTGTATCTCGATCAGCACTATCCCGAACTGACGGTGGGCGAAAGCTCCAGCCTTCGCGCGCAACTGGTGAGTGACCGCTGGCTGGCCGAGCTGGGGGATCAGATTCAAATCGAATCCTGCCTGATCCTTGGTCCGAAAGCGCTGGGTGATGCCGCGGCTCGTGAGACGATTCGCGCCGATGCCACCGAAGCACTGATCGGGGCGATCTACAGCTCCAGCGGCAGCCTGGAGCCGATCATTGACTGGCTCGCTCCCCACTGGCAAGCCACCACTGCGGCGGTGCTGGAGGCCCCCCATCGCTTCAATGGCAAAACCGCCCTGCAGGAATGGAGCCAGGGTCAGGGGCTGGGCTTGCCGGACTACCGCACCGAAGAACGGAGTCGACGGCATGGCGATCCGCAGCGATTCCACAGCAGAGTGCACGTCGCGGACCAGGTGTTGGCCGAAGGCCACGGGGGCTCGCGCAAGGAGGCCGAGCAAAATGCTGCAGCAGCAGCGATTCAGACCCTGGCGGGGAGGGACGCCCCGCATTGATCGCAATGGAGCGCATCATCGCGATGACCCTGGCGGCCGCAGCTGGAGCAGATTGGTCCCCGCTGCTTCTTCTGGTGACGGACGCCCGACACCGTGAGCAACCCCGTGGGGATCGCAATGATTCCGAAGCCGAGCATCATCACGATGGAGGCCAGCAAACGCCCCAGAGCCGTCTGAGGGACAAGATCGCCGTAGCCAACGGTCGTCATCGTGACGATGGCCCAATACACCCCGTTGGACACCGTCTGGAACTGGGACTCAGGGTTTGAGCTCTCGATCACGAAGATGAAGTACCCCAGCACCACCTGCAGCAGAAAGACGAAAAACAGATAGACGCAGATGGTGCGCGCACTGCCCCGCAGAGCTTGACCGAGCACCCGAGCTTCATCAATGAACTTCAGCAGCTTGAACACCCGCAGGATGCGGCCGAACTTGAACACCCACAGCAACAACTCGCTGCGCACCTGGGGCACGAAGAAAAAGAGCACCGCCGAGGCGTCAATCAGTCCGGTGAAGCTGAACAGGTAACGGCGAGGCCTCTCCACCAAGGCCAGATGAAGGACGAAATCCGCTGCAAACACCGCCAAGCAAACGTTCTGAACCAGATCGATCCAGGGCACATTGGTTTGGCGCAGGGCTGAATTGCCCAGGGGGTCGGGTTCCAGCAGCAGAGCCAGAACACTCAGCAGAATCGCCCCGAAAATGGCAACGTTGTAGGTCTTGCCCGCCACGGTGCTGGCTTCCAGCACCGTGGCCTGGAGCCGTTGTCGCAGGCTTCGGTCCTTGTCCATCGCCTCAGGCCAGCTGGAGGTCCTTCAGCCGCAGGGTCACCAATTTGTCCCAGTTGCCGCCTTCAAACAAAACTGCCGCACGGTCGCCGCTGATTCGCTGCACGAAGCCGGTGTAACCGTTGTAGATCGAGTTGACATCCGAGACGTTAACGGTGGAGCCGGGGAGGATCGGAGCGGTTGCAGGCGCCATAGCTCGTTCGTGGGCGGATCTGGCGCCATTATCGACAGAGTGCGCGGCTGATGGCATGACGGAGAGCAATGAATGGCTAAGCGTCGGCAAGATCGTGGGGGTCCAAGGGCTGCAAGGGGAACTTCGGGTCAATCCCGCCAGTGATTTCCCCGAGCGATTCACGGAGCCGGGACCCCGCTGGCTGCGCAGTCGTACGGGGGCTGCGCCGACGGAGATCCAACTCAAGAAGGGCCGGCAACTACCCGGCAAGTCGCTGTTTGTGGTGCGGCTTGAAGGAATTGACAGCCGCAGCGCCGCCGAAACCCTTGTGGGCCATGAACTGCTGGTGTCAGAGGATGACCGTCCCGAATTGGAAGAGGGGGAATTTCACCTGCTCGATCTACTGGGCCTGGAGGCACGGCTCACGGCTAATGGACCTGCAGTTGGCACCGTGAGCGATTTGATCAGCGGCGGCAACGACCTGCTGGAAATCACCACATCGGGGGGCCGCAAGCTGCTGATTCCTTTTGTGGAGGCAATCGTGCCAGAGGTGCGACAAGAAGAGGGATGGATTCTGCTTACGCCACCACGTGGGCTACTAGATCTTTAACAATTTCATTGTAATTAATCAAATATAACTAAAAATGCAAGTCAACCTAAACGCTCGAACGCGAGGCACGAGCCAAAAAGCGAAATCAAAGCAAGTGTCTTGGTCATAGACCAACGTCAAAATCCCAACACAACACATAACCGCCTGTAGATGCTGTGAAATATCGCAGTCATACCCAAATCGACAAACGGCAATTGCATGAGAACCATAAGCAGTGTAAATTTAACTTGTTACCATAAAAAAAGATGAACATTTTCGAAATACCTCAGGATATAGCAAAAACGCCATCTCAGATTATTTATGAAAATATCGGGAAAAAGTTGGCCAAAAATATATTAATTGAAGACTATTGCTTAGGACTTCCAATTAATTGCGAAGAAACACTAGGCCATTCGATGCTTGCCTTAGCATTCCAAAAAAAAACCTCCGGAAATTACAACCTCAATATAATCAATATACCAAAAAGAGGACTTTGCAAAAGCAGAAAAAATATCTATATCAATAAACTAACAATGCACAATCGAGGCGAGTGGATTCTTTGCGCGTACAGGAAAGCGATCGCAGAGTTTTTAAAAAGAGAAGACTTAGAAAATTGCCTGATACCAATAAATACAAATGATCACTGCTCTTGGAGTCCAGCACTAACATCAGACATCTCACATAACTCAGGCGGCGATCAAAATTTTCTCATACCCACAGAATACGACGCAAGACTTCTAATAGCATACAAAGAACTTAACAGTGAACTTTTCGAATATATGACTAATCCCTCTAATATCGGTAGAATGCGAGTAATTCATAAAAAAATCTGGAGGGAAAAGAAAAGCATACTTTTTTGGAGAGGAGGCGCAAACGGCCCCAACATATACAGAAGCGCAGGCGGAATGAAAGCTAACTTAAGAACACATTTATGCCTCATACATCAAGGCAAAAAGAATATTGACATGAAAATAACACGAAATACCCACAATATCGAAAATATCTCGGGCAAAATACATAAAATCACTGCAAAAGAAATAAGCAATAAGGAGTTCTTTGGCTATAAATATTTCCCTGACATCAAAGGATCTGTAAGGGCATGGGGAACTATTTTTCGGCATTTACAAGGCAGCCTAGTATTAAGAGAAGAAGATAATGAAAATCTCCTATGCATTGATATGTATATGAAACCCTGGCGAGATTATATACCAGTCAAAAAAGATTTCTCAAATATAGAAGATATAGTAGAATGGTGCAGTAGAAATGACCAGCAATCTATGGAAATTGCTTTTAATGGATACTTAAAATCAATTCAATACATGAAAGACTCTGAATCAACTTTTTCCAATGCGGTTAGCAAGATTTATCATGAATTCGGAAACGAATCAATTACTCACTTGCCGAGCGGAAAGAGATACAGTGGAATTCAAAAGATTATTAGCTTTAGTTCATATCCAGGAATGACTGGGATTAGCAAATGAATTAATATATGTCTATTCGTATATCCATGAAGCGTAAACAACAAGCCGCCCCAGCAAAACAGACAAGATTTAATTGATTAATAAAATACTCACAAAAGGGTACACGTTAATGACGATTTATTTCAAATAACACTTGCAAGTACGTTCAAGGTAGGCGCCATGTACAACGATGTGTTTACTGATTAGGGATCAGGATTAACCAAAAAACCAAAATCAATATACCACTAATCTAGAATCGAATAAAAATATAACAAGAATCTTCTTGATACTTAAACACCAATACCAAGAAAATACTTGATACTTAGTTCAAGCTTAATGTCCTCAATTACACTTGCCCAATCCCCATCAGATCTTTGACGAAATAAACGCATAGATTCATACCAGCCTGTTTGATATTCTTCAGCCCCCCAGCGCCAATCGGGAACTTTCTGCAGTAAGGTCCAAGTAGGCACTCCTAATCCACCTGCTAGATGACATAAGGTAGTAGCAGAAGTTATAATCAAATCGCAACTACATACAACTGATGCATATTCTAGAAAATCGTCTGGACAGTCTGAATCAGCTAAACGATAAATTTCCTCTTGAATTAATTTGAGCTCAGGCTGAGAAGGAAGTGGTCTATACCTTGTAAAATCCTCATCTTGAACACGTTGAAGAAATACTAAATGCAGGCCAATCAAACTGCAATGTTCAATAAGATTTTGGGCTGGAAAATCGCGACCCTTTTTACGAAGATCTAGTCTATTGCCAGACCAATTTATGCCAATAATAGGGTTAACAATTCCAGCTTTTGCAAATTTTGATCTCCACTTATCCACAAGATGATGAGGAGTTTTTAGGTATTTCGAAGAAATAATTGCATTTGATGGAGAAGCCCCATAATATGAAGGCAAGTCTAATAATTTATATGTATAGAAAGAAGATGGCAACGTATTAGTATTGTGAACCAATCTAGGAAATCCAGAATATTTTAGTAGAGATGAAAGCTTAGGTGGTATACAAAAGGATATCTCACTAAACGTTTTTGATGCGAGCAAAAAGTAGCGTGAGAATTGAAGGGTATCACCAAGCCCTTGCTCAGAAAAGATGCATATAGAGGAATCAGAAGGAATTAATTTATCATAATGAAAAAAGGTCTTTTGCATCAAATCAGGCCTTTCAATTAATTCGTCCCTCCAAGCAAAATGCTGCCAAGCTTCCCTATAATTACCAGCACTAAATAGTGATAGTGCATAATTATAATGCAGTTCATGTGAATGAGGAAATAATTTCAAAGCATGACGTAAAGCATATATTGAATATTGAAATTTACCCTGATACTTCAAAGCGATACCAAGGTTAGACCAAGACTGAACAGAGAGTTTATCGAATTTCAGAGCAGTCTTAAATGATGCAAAAGCCTTACTATATTCACCAAGAATCAACCACGAAACCCCTAAGTTATTATGTGCTTCAGAATTGCTTGCTCGAACTTCGAGAGAATCTCTAAAGCAATGAATAGATTCTTTTAGTTGATTATTCTTCTGAAAAGCCAACCCAAGATTATTCAAAACGTCGGCATTTTGTGGGGAAAAATTCCTAGCCCTCTGCAAATAATGTATTGCTTGTCTGTATTGCTTAGAGCAAAGTAAAGCAAGTCCAATATTGTAATTTAGCTTTGGAGAATTTGGATTTAATGCTAGAGCATGCTCTAGAAGCCTGATTGCATTTTTATATTTAGCAAGCTCAATATAAATACAAGCCAAATTACCAATAACACCAATATTTTGACTATACGTACTAGCCAATTCACGAAGAATCACTTCAGCTTCATGCAAATTTCCATCTTTTAGGAACCGAACAGCTTTTTTTAGTTCACTTCTAAATCGACTGTCTGAAAGTGAGTGAGTCATGCTTCATTCCTTTACTCAATGAAATAAAGACCTTAAGATTTTGATATTATGGCACATCTACAGAGTCTAGGCTCAAGCTTGCTATTGAGAAAGCGAATAAAGTATTTGCGCCATGCAATAGAAATAGGCGCATTCAATTGTTGACAACTGTTACAAAGGTCAATTTCTCGTCTCATCCAAAAAAGTGTGGGATAGACATCCATTCCAGTGTAATATATTTAAAACACTTCTGATGTATCATCAATGCCTTCCGTTGCCAACGCAATTTCCTAATCAGCAAAAAGAAAATTACATTCAAAAAAAATATATCTTTAATCCCATTAATGGGTGGATGGACCCAAAGAATCATCCCTGCAAAGTACTTTATGAGATGAGTAGACCTTATATAAAATCTTTCGACCTGGCACTTGATATAGGTTGCAGATTTGGAGAGTTTACTTATTTTTCTCAAAAGGATTTTTCGCATACTTTCTGTTTTGACCCAGTCGTTTATGAGGATTTTTGTACTAATGCAGACTTATCAAAATCAACACACTACAAATGCGCGCTCGGGAACGAATTTGAAACAATAAAAATGTATGGAGGATGTCATCATAATAGCCTCGATGATGGAAAACAAAGAACCTTTTTAAAATCAACCAAACACTACGCGCAAAGTGTACCTCTTGATAGTTTTTTATTGACAACAAAATATTCAAATATAGGTCTAATTAAAATTGACGTCGAAGGATTTGAATTTAATGTTTTACGCGGAGGATGGAATACTATAATAAACAAAAATCCTGTTATAATTATTGAGCAAAACTCAATAAGGCTTAATAATCAAGATAATAATGCTGCGTTAAACTTTTTATTGAAAAAAGGATACTCAATCAAAGGAACTTCCCGAAACAGCGCAAATGTGATTACTGACTATGTATTAGCTTGTGATTTAACATGATAAACACATTATAGCATGCTTTAACGCATAAATATAATATACACTTTTTCTCATTGACCTATCTAGTCAGACTGATCAGTTAAATCAATTTTCTCTAATACTATTTCCAACAAATATTAAAGTAGCAACCCACACATAATTTCAGCCAAACTTATCACAAAGGGATTAATCAAATAGATTCAGTAAAAACAAAAATTATGGATGTTTAGCAACCACCCATAAACGATAAAGTTTCAAATTTATTCTTGACAATCCCCTTTCTCAAGCTCAAGAAAAAGATCTAATTTCAAAAATTTATGCTGGAGAAGTGAAAAAGTCTGAAGCAAGCCATCCAAAGGCTACTGCTTTTGCTAAAAGAAGTAATTAATTTTTTTCACAAAAGCTGACTAATCGCATGTCGAGAAATGATGGCAAATATATTGCATCAGCCACTTAAATGTATTGAAGGCGGGAATTATAAATAACGCTGACCATTTGAACGACGATAATCCGTCATTGTTCGTCGAATGTCCGAGGTGCCTTTAGGCTTCTCGGAGACGTAGTAATAGAGGGCAATTGAATTACGAGCCCTACCTTCTGGGAGAAGCATAGGTTGTGGGTGGCCATGAAAGCTATGGTCAGTTGTGGTAAAAATCACCATTGTGTTAAAGCATGGTGCAATGGACGCTTCTGTATGCAAACCGGCTTCCGTCATTCGAGCTAACAGCAATTCGCCACCCCACAACTTCTGCCAGTTCTTATTGAGATAAATTAGTAAATTGAGCCGCCGGTACAACTTCAAACGGTGGTGCCAGTTGAAGTCCGTATGCATTTTGAGAAATCCCTGATTAATCGTAGAATGAATGCCTCCACCAAACAAATGTGGATCCGAAATTAAACCACTTTCTCCAGTCAACTCCTCTAGCCAAGCAAGAAATTTCGAACCATTGCAGTAGGAAACTAGCTTTGCAGTATACTTCGGCAACTTACTGAATGTCCCGCAGGTGCGTTTACCAATCGACCCATAAAAAGACTTCTCCTCGTCCCAATTAGTAAAAGCGTCACATTCCGCTGCGACTCTGGAAAGCAACGCTTCATCCCAACTATTGCGAAGCACCAGATGAGGAAAGGGATTGTTAGCGGCATAGGTGTGTGCCAATTCACTCGCGTGGATGGCCATAGGAAGGGGCTCATTAAGAGTCATTTCCATGATCCCATCGACAGACGCCCCTGAAACAAGCGAACCTGAGTCATCTAATACGGAACATGATGGCCGCTACACCGCTGATTCCAGTGATCCTTTGCGGAGGCACCGGCACACGGCTCTGGCCGCTATCGCGGGCCAGTTACCCCAAGCAGTACTGGCCGTTGAGCGGAGACGGAGAGGCCACGCTGCTCCAGCAGACCCAACAGCGCCTTCAGGGCCTAGACGCCATTGCAGCTCCTCTATTGATCTGCAATGAAGACCACCGCTTCATCGTGGCCGAACAGATGCGCCAGATCGGCGTTGAGCCCAATGCGATTCTGCTGGAACCTATTGGCCGCAACACCGCCCCGGCGGTGACCGTAGCCGCACTGCAGGCCACGGCCAACGGCGAGGACCCGCTGCTGCTGGTGCTGGCAGCGGATCACTTAATCCGCGATGCCACCCAATTCCGCCAGGCGATCAACGCCGGCCGCAAGCCAGCCGAAGCGGGCCGCCTTGTGACCTTCGGCATCGTGCCGACGGCCCCGGAAACCGGCTACGGCTACATCGAAGCCAGCGAACCCTTCTCCCTTAGGAAACAGGCCCATGTGCCGATCAAGCGCTTCGTGGAGAAGCCAGATCAGGCAACAGCGGAGCAGTTCCTGGCCACAGGCCGCTTCACCTGGAACAGCGGCATGTTCCTGTTCCGCGCCAGCGCCATGCTGGCGGAACTGGAGCGACTGGCCCCAGAAGTGGTGAGCTGCTGTCGAGCAGCTCTGGAGCAGGACACGGCTGACCTGGAATTTCATCGGCTGGAGCGGGAGGCCTTGGCAAAGTGCCCCAACGTGGCCATTGACGTGGCCGTGATGGAGAAAACGGATCTGGGCAGTGTGCTGCCGCTGGATGCAGGCTGGAGCGACGTGGGCAGTTGGAGCGCACTCTGGGAAACCTCAGAGCAAAAGGATTCCCAAGGCAATGTGCTGCAGGGCCACGTGATCGCCGAAGGCAGTCGCGATTGCTACCTGCGCAGCGAACACCGCTTAGTGGTAGGGCTAGGGGTTGAAAACCTTGTGGTGGTGGAAACCGACGATGCCGTGTTGATTGCGGATCGCTCCAAGGCCCAGGAGATCAAAACAGTGGTGAAGCAGCTAGAAGCCGCCGGAAGCCCGGAGGGCAAGGCCCACCGCAAGATTTACCGCCCCTGGGGCCATTACACCAGTGTCACCGAAGGAAACCGCTGGCAGGTGAAACGGATCTCGGTGAAACCCGGAGCTAGCCTCTCGCTGCAGATGCACCACCACCGTGCCGAACACTGGGTGGTGGTGAAAGGCACGGCGCTGGTAGAGCGCGATGGTACCGAGCAGCTTGTGGGCGAAAACCAGAGCACTTACATCCCGATGGGTTGCAAACACCGCCTCTCCAACCCCGGCCGGATCCCCGTTGAACTGATCGAAGTGCAGAGCGGCGAATACCTCGGCGAGGACGACATCGTGCGCTTCAAGGACCGCTACGGCCGCAGCGACCTCAGCATGAACGCCAGCTGAGGCTCACTCCACAGTCACACTCTTAGCCAGATTGCGTGGTTGGTCCACATCCAGACCCCGATGAGCTGCGATGTGGTAGCTCAGCAGCTGCATCGGCACCACCGTCAGAAGCGGGCTGATCCACTCGCTGACCTCCGGCACCGGCAGCAATTCATCAAACAGATCGGTGTCGGGCCCCTGGGGCGCCACACCGATCAGCCGAGCGTCACGGGCCTTGGCTTCCTGGGCGTTGCTGAGCACCTTCTCAAACACCACACCAGGTACAGCGATCGACACCACCGGCACCCGGGAATCGAGCAGGGCGATCGGACCATGCTTCATCTCACCTGCCGGATACCCCTCGGCATGGATGTAACTGATCTCCTTGAGCTTGAGAGCTCCCTCCAGTGCGATCGGGTAGTTGATTCCCCGACCCAGAAAGATCACGTCCTGGGTTTCGGCGAAGCGATGGGCCAGGGCTTCCGAGCGCTGATCATGGAGCGATACCAGCTCCTGTAGCTGCTGAGGAAGCCTGCGCAGTTCATCCACTAGAGACTGAATCTCTGCCTCTGAACGGCTGCCACGGCGTGCCGCGAAGGAGATTGCCAGGCTGTAAAAGGCCAGCAACTGCCCCATGAAGGTTTTGGTGGCTGCCACGCCCACTTCAATTCCGGCACCGATGTCCAGGATGTGGGGAACCTGACGGGAGAGCGAACTCTCCGGACGGTTGGTGATCCCCAGCTGGCGCGGGGCATAGGCGGAATCAGCGTGGGAGTTGCGGCGCTTGGCCTCCATCGCCAGAGCCGCCAGGGTGTCAGCCGTCTCACCGGACTGGGTGACGCCGATGGTGAGGGTGTTGGGGGCCAGCGGCGGCGGGGAATATCGAAATTCACTGGCGTAGTGAACGGCTGTGGGCAGACCCGCGAATTGCTCGAGCAGATGTGCACCCACCAAAGCCGCATGGCGACTGGTGCCGCAGGCGAGAATTTCGATCCGCTCGATGCCGGCGTAGAAAGCCTCATCAAACGGCAAGGCCACGGGCATCGAAGCCGTCAGCCCCTCGGGAAGATGGCGAGACACCCACAACGCCGCCGTTTCCGGCTGCTCATGGATCTCCTTGAGCATGAAGTGACGGAACTCCCTCTTATCCGCCACGTGGTCGGTCCCCGTCAGCAGGGTCGGCATCCGCTGCTGACGCACACCCGCAGCGTCATAGAGCTCCACCCCCAACGGCGACAACAGGGCCACCTCGTCGTCCTCCATCGGCAGGATCGTGCGGGTGAATCCAGCCAGGGCCGGCGTATCGCTGGCACAAAGGAATTCGCCCTCACCCAGACCGATCAACAGCGGAGCAGCTCGACGGGCCACCACCAGAGCGCCGGGGGCCTGCCCCCAGATCACCGCCAGGGCATAGGCCCCCTGCAGCTGGGGCAACACAGCCTGTACCGCCTGCAGCAGGGTGGATCCACTGGGCTGCTCGCCGTTCTGTAAACGTCGATTCAGTTCGGAAGACAGCAGATGAGGGATCACCTCGGTGTCCGTCTCCGACTGGAACCTCACCCCGCTGGCCTCCAGGCCATCCCGAAGCTGCCGGTGGTTTTCAATAATGCCGTTCTGCACCACGGCCACTGCCCCATCAGCGCTGCAATGGGGGTGGGCGTTGTGTTCCTCAGGCTTGCCGTGGGTGGCCCAGCGGGTGTGGCCGATGCCGCATTGGCCTGGGGCCCCCAAGGCCTCAACGCGCTGGCTGAGATTGACCAGCTTCCCTTTGGCACGAAGGCAGGTGAGCTGTCCCTCAGCCGTGACCGTCGCCAGACCAGCCGAGTCGTAACCGCGGTACTCCAGCTGCCGAAGACCTTCAAGCAACTGCGGTGCTGCCGGCTGCGACCCAATCAGGGCGACGATTCCGCACATACAAAAAAAGCCCGGCTGAAGCCGGGCCGAGCTTATGAGGTGAAACGGAGTAAATCAGTACGCCAGACCCATGGAGCGGGTGGTTTCATCACCCAGATACACCCTGATGCTGAGGAAGTCAGTAGGACAGGCGGTTTCGCAACGCTTGCAGCCGACGCAGTCCTCGGTGCGGGGAGAGGAAGCGATCTGGCCGGCCTTGCAACCATCCCAGGGCACCATCTCAAGCACATCGAGAGGGCAGGCGCGCACACACTGGGTGCAGCCGATGCAGGTGTCGTAAATCTTGACGGCGTGGGACATGTACCCGGTGCGACGAGGTCTTGGCGCAAACGTACCCGTGCCATCGCTCGTCCACCCAGCAGCCGTCACTGTTGTTAATGAGCTGGCCAGGTCCGAGAGGTCAGAACAGGGCCTCCCCGTAAGATGCAGCGTCCCGTTGCCACGGCCATGTCCCAGGAAGCGATCCTCGAGAAAGTCCGTTCCATCGTCGCGGAGCAGCTCAGCGTCGATGCCGGCGAGGTGAAACCCGAATCCAACTTCCAGAACGACCTGGGCGCTGACTCCCTCGACACGGTGGAACTGGTGATGGCCCTGGAAGAGGCCTTCGATATCGAAATCCCCGACGAAGCCGCCGAGGGCATCACCACCGTGGGTGACGCCGTCAAATACATCGAAGACAAGCAGGCCTGAGCATCGACATGGTGGACGGTCTCCATCGCGTCGTCGTCACGGGCCTCGGCGCGGTCACACCGATCGGCAACACGGTTCAGGACTACTGGAACGGCCTGACTTCCGGACGGAACGGGGTCGATGCCATCACCCTGTTCGATGCGTCCTCCCACGCCTGTCGCTTCGCAGCGGAAGTGAAGGACTTCGACCCGGCTGGCCTGATCGAACCGAAAGAAGCCAAGCGCTGGGATCGCTTTTGCAAATTTGGCGTGGTTGCCGCCAAACAGGCCATCACCCATGCAGGGCTCACCATCTCCGAAGCCAATGCCGACCGCATTGGCACGATCATTGGCTCCGGCGTCGGCGGTCTCCTCACCATGGAGACCCAGGCGCATGTGCTGGAGGGCAAAGGGCCGGGACGCGTCAGTCCGTTCACGGTGCCGATGATGATTCCCAACATGGCAACTGGATTGGCGGCAATTGCCCTCGGCACGAAGGGGCCTAGCTCCGCGGTGGCCACCGCCTGTGCTGCCGGGTCCAACGCCATCGGTGATGCCTTCCGGCTGCTGCAGCTCGGCAAGGCCGACGCGATGGTGTGCGGTGGCGCGGAATCGGCGATTACTCCCCTTGGTGTTGCCGGCTTTGCCAGTGCCAAAGCCCTGTCCTTCCGCAATGACGATCCAGCCACAGCCAGTCGCCCATTCGACAAGGACCGCGACGGTTTCGTGATCGGCGAAGGCGCCGGCGTTTTGGTGCTCGAAACCCTGGAGCACGCGCAAGCCAGAGGCGCCACGATTCTTGGTGAGGTGGTGGGCTACGGCATGACCTGCGATGCCCACCACATCACCTCACCCACACCGGGTGGCGTCGGTGGTGCCGAAGCGATGCGGCTCGCCCTGGCCGACGGCGGCATCGATGCTTCCGAGATCGATTACGTCAACGCCCACGGCACCAGCACCCCCGCCAACGACAAGAACGAGACCTCGGCCATCAAGAGCGCTCTCGGGGATCGCGCCCTGCAGATCCCGGTGAGCTCCACCAAATCGATGACCGGCCATCTGCTGGGTGGCTCCGGCGGCATCGAGGCCGTGGCCTGCATGCTGGCTCTCCAACATGGGGTCGTGCCCCCGACCATTAACCACACCAACCCGGATCCTGACTGTGATCTGGATGTCGTGCCCAATCAGGCGCGGGATCAGACACTGGGAACGGTGTTGTCCAACTCCTTCGGCTTCGGCGGCCACAACGTCTGCCTGGCTTTCAAACGCGCCGGCTGAGCCTCAGGGCTCACATCGTGCGTCACAATCGCCCCAACTTTTCCTCCTAACACCATGGTCGCTGCGCCCGCCTCTCTCGACACGCTCTGCATCAACAGCATCCGGATGCTGGCCGTCGATGCAATTAACAAGTCCAAGAGCGGCCACCCCGGCCTGCCGATGGGCTGCGCACCCATGGGTTACGCGCTGTGGGACAAGTTCCTGAAGCACAACCCCAAGAACCCCAAGTGGTTCAACCGCGACCGCTTCGTGCTGTCGGCCGGTCATGGCTGCATGCTGCTGTACGCGCTGCTGCACCTCACCGGCTACGACTCGGTGTCGATTGAGGACATCAAACAGTTCCGCCAGTGGGGCTCCAAAACCCCTGGCCACCCCGAGACCTTTGAAACCCCGGGCGTGGAAGTGACCACCGGCCCTCTGGGTGCCGGCATTTCCAACGCCGTGGGTCTGGCGATCGCGGAATCGCACCTCGCCGCCAAGTTCAACAAGCCCGGCGCCACCCTTGTGGATCACTACACCTATGTGGTGATGGGTGATGGCTGCAACCAGGAAGGCATCGCCTCGGAAGCCTGCTCCCTGGCCGGTCACCTGAAGCTGGGCAAGCTGATCGCTCTCTACGACGACAATCACATCACCATCGACGGCCGCACGGACGTGTCCTTCACCGAGGACGTGCTGAAGCGCTACGAGGCCTACGGCTGGCATGTGCAGCACGTGGCCGACGGCAACACCGACGTGGATGCCATCGCCAAGGCAATCGAGGCCGCCAAAGCGGTGACCGACAAGCCGTCGATCATCAAGGTGACCACCACCATCGGCTATGGCTCCCCCAATAAGGGAGACACCGCTGGCGTGCACGGCGCTCCCCTGGGTGAAGACGAGACCGCTCTGACCCGTCAGCAGCTGGGTTGGGAGTACGGCCCCTTCGAAGTGCCCCAGGAGGCCTACGACCAGTTCCGCCAGGCCATCGATCGTGGCGCCAGCCTCGAGGCGGAGTGGAACCAGACCCTGGCCAGCTACCGCACCCAGTTCCCCTCTGAGGCCGCTGAGTTCGAGCGGATGCTGCGCGGCGAACTTCCCGAGGGCTGGGACAAGGACCTGCCCACCGCTGGCCCTGACGAGAAGGGTCTCGCCACCCGAAAGCACTCCCAGATCTGCCTGGGTGCCCTCGGTCCCAACCTGCCTGAGCTGATCGGTGGCTCGGCGGACCTCACCCATTCTAACTACACTGACATCAAGGGCGAAACCGGTTCGTATCAGCCTGAAACCCCTGAGAAGCGCTACCTGCACTTCGGCGTGCGCGAGCACGCCATGGCCGCCATCCTCAACGGCATTGCGTATCACGACAGCGGCCTGATCCCCTACGGCGGCACCTTCCTGGTGTTTGCCGACTACATGCGCGGCTCCATGCGCCTGTCGGCCCTGAGTGAACTGGGTGTGATCTACGTGCTCACCCACGACTCCATCGGCGTCGGCGAAGACGGCCCCACCCACCAGCCGATCGAAACCATCCCGTCTTTGCGTGCCATGCCCGGGATGCTGGTGTTCCGCCCTGGCGATGCCAACGAAACCAGCGGTGCTTACAAGCTGGCGATCCAGAACCGCAAGCGCCCCAGTGCTCTTTGCCTAAGCCGCCAGGGCATGGCCAACCAGGCCAACTCCTCGATCGACAAGGTCGCTAAAGGCGGCTATGTGCTCGAAGACTGCGCCGGTACTCCGGATCTGATCCTGATCGGCACCGGCACCGAACTCGACCTCTGCGTGCAGGCTGCCAAACAGCTCAGCGCAGACGGCAAGAAGGTGCGCGTTGTTTCCATGCCATGTGTGGAACTGTTCGATGAGCAGAGCGACGCCTACAAGGAAGAGGTGCTTCCCAAAGCCGTGCGCAAGCGCATGGTGGTGGAAGCCGCTGAATCCTTCGGCTGGCACCGCTTCATCGGCCTCGACGGTGACAGCGTCACCATGAACCGCTTCGGCGCTTCGGCTCCAGGCGGAACCTGCCTGAAGGAATTTGGATTCACTGTAGACAATGTCGTCACGAAAGCTAAAACACTGTTGGTTAAATAAACGAAAGAATCACTATAAATACGGTTTTTGTCGATTCGAGGCCCGCACACAAATGTGCGGGCCTTTAGTTGTACAAAATACAGAGACAGAAACAGACAACGGCATGCTGTTTCTCGTAAGTGAACAGACGTTTTCCAATAACCTAGTAAAGAAAGCAGCGTATCAACCAGTGAAAATATTGAAAGGAATATCACTAGACCAGTCCTAGAAGATAATAGACATAGTCGCACACGAGGAACTCGTATCTAGGCACTTTGAAAAAACACCAAAGAAAATTATACCTTGAGCTATCACGCCTGAACAGAATCGCCTATCTCGAATCAAAGACTCAGAAGTCATTAAGATAATCGCATTAACACACGTTCTACGAGACATAGACAACAAAATTCGAAATTAAATATTGAACCAAGCAACAAGGAAGGCATTGAAATCAAGACAAGTATTGCGCAAGCCCCATCAAAGACGAGAGTCACAATGTGCAAACTGGATTCAATGATTGATCTCCATGCAATGCCGAAAGCAAAATAACTCTAATAATGCTAAATACACAAAAAAAGAAGAGAAGGAATTATTTGCAGGATATAAATATGCAAAAAGATGCAACAATGACGATTAAAACAGTAATTAAGGGCAGAAATAAAGAAAAAGAGTGA
This sequence comes from Synechococcus sp. A15-28, assembly GCF_014280175.1. Lineage (GTDB taxonomy): Bacteria > Cyanobacteriota > Cyanobacteriia > PCC-6307 > Cyanobiaceae > Parasynechococcus. The sequence continues at coordinate 162,419 of NZ_CP047931.1, read as the reverse complement.
ATACTATCTACAAAAGCCCATAAAGATAAAGCTTGGCAGGCAAAAGGCGAAAAATCAGCAATTACAGAGAAAAGAAGCCATAATCGTAAATGTAAAATACAATATATACGGTTCTAATAAAACATAAATTAAAAATTTGGCAACCGAAATGATTTGACTGAAACTAACTGTGAAAATCTCGGTAGGTGTCGGGCTGACCTTTGTACCTTTCCTTAAGTTCTTTATCGGCGATATTATGAATCCACTTCCCTTGAAGTGGTATTTGGAAAGGGTTGTCATTTACCTTACGGTATGCAACAACAATTGAGATATTGTTCTTTTCTAAAAGCTTGTCGTAGAGAAGTGTCTCAAGGGCACCTTTGGGGCGTTTCCAAAATGGAAACGAACGAGGAATTTCAACCCAGATATCGTCATTATCGGTTACGTCTATGAACTCGCCGTGATTACCACCAAGCCATGTGAAAACGGGTTCATATCCATTGGCATAAGCGAGGTCCCTAAATAAAACCGGCTGGAAGGCAAAAAAGCCATGATTAATCCAAGGGAAAAAAGGCTTATTGTTCAAGATGATTCCACCTACAGAACAAAGGTCATGCTGGTTTCTAAAAACCATATGCTGATCAAACACATGCTCGCCAGTACCATTATCAATAACAAGTGAATGCTGAGCCTTGTAACGATAGGAAGTAGGTATATGAGTATTCAAATCCATCGGAATAGCACTCATTTTTTGATTCATATCAATAGCGATATATTCGGAATAACCAATATCTCGGTAAAAAAAAGGAGTATAATTAGTAAAATCTTCTTCATTAGAAGGGATCTCAAAAGAACAATCGAGCTCTTTAGAAATGTGTTTAAGAACAGGAGGGGTAAGTCGGAATCTTTGATTACCAAAGTCCAATACAGAGCCCTGTGGGCTAGTCGGTGAGTTCTCACGTAAAAGCGCAGTAGCGCGTGAAACGGCAAGACCAGTTAAGGGGTTGAAGGCCATATATCAGATTTTAAAAAGACGAGAGCCAGGAGGCAGTTCACCAATGATATTAACACTACGACGGATAACAGATTGAGAAAATATGGGTTGAACAGAATGATAAGACTTGCGGGTGTTGAGAAAAAGGATAGCAGTATTTGATTTGTAGGGAAGGAGGTCAAAGGGGGTCAAGTATTGCTCATCGATACTGCGATTACGACCATGCGTGATAGATTTAACATAATTTGAAGCGGAATATAATTTTAAACCACCACCAATTGATTGATCGTCAGTCGATCTCATGTAGTACAAAATTGCATAGAGTTGTTGTGGATTATCAAGATGGGGACTCCGACTACTATGGTTGTCGCCATGGGGCAAATTAGCAACCAACTGAAAATCAGTCAAACAGGAATTAGAGTCAATTGATTGTTCGCCAGATCTAAGAGATATGTCAAGATTTTGAAGCTTAGATAAGAGTCCAGGGTAATAAATTTCAATAGGCTGTTGAAGGAAGAAAGAGGTAACAGCACTAAAAAAAGAAGGATGAGTATGGACATCGGCAAAATCACACCAAGTTTGCGGAACATCACTAACCAAAGGAAAGTTCCGAGCCAACAATCTTCTCGTATGGCCACGATCATTTATTACATGGGAAGAATCAGATGATAAATATGAAGATGGAAACGATTTAGATAACTTAGCATAAGTATCAATGGGCAACGCATTTTCGATTACATAATGGGGAAAAGGTTCAAGCCTTAACTGTGAACGCGAAACATTATCAAGAAGAGACGGAAAGCTAGACATATCAATGAGGATGAATGACTGACAGCAATGCTTCCAGATCAGAAAACGTGGAGATAGAAATCGAAGTCCTAGAAATAGCGTTAATTATTAGTTCGATGGATTGCTTTCTAGATAAGGGAGGGATGTATGAGCCAAGAATTGGGAAAAGAGGATGTGCAGTGGACAAGTAAACAGGAATTGAGTGAAGGATAAAAGGTATAGCCATCATAGAGGATGGCGAATATACAAATTCAAACTGGTCATAATTAAAAGTTTTTTTTATAACTTGGTGAATTCTCGATTTAGTGGTGAAGAAGGGTGAGAGAACGACTTCAGTGGGCTTTACAGATAAGAGAGGAGTCAAATCTGGGTGGAGGTGGGATTTCCAGAAGGAAATAGATCCTAAGAACTTAGAGGCTAGAAGACGAGATATAACAGGAGATGACTTTATGAACAAGGCAATACGGGAAGTGCCATCAAATGATTGCAAGGAAGGGACTGAAAAAGATATTTCAGATGCAGATTGAAGTTGACATAAGTGATTAAATGTAAAATCAAGATCAATTGATGATAAGAGAGAATCATGAGTAACAAAAGGTGTTAAATCACTATTGCCACTGCATAAACGAAAAACTGAGCCTTTGAGAGAGGAAGGAACATAGGCATGATCAAGAATATAGAGATTCGAAAAAGAAGAATTGTGAGGGATATTTTGCTTACGCAGGTTCGAATAATAACCTAGGTAGCCATAAGTAACATGAGGAACTTTAGATCGATATGGAATGCGGTTGACCAAAGAGCAACCGCGGGAAGCGCAATCTAATCTCTTATAAAGGGACAATAGTTGGTGATTAGCCCACGGCGTAGCGGATGGATAGAGATATGCTACTGGCACTGAAAATACACGCCAAGATGTACAATGGTATCATCGGACTAGGCAAGCTAAAAACGAAAACACAAAAATGTACGCACTTCTTCTATCTGCTGGACTAGGCACACGATTGAGACCAATTACAAACAAAATACCCAAATGCTTGGTTACAATTAATGGAAAGGTATTGCTAGACATTTGGATAAAAAAACTTGAAAGAGTCGGCGTAGATAATATAATAATAAATACACATTATATGCATGATATTGTCGAAAGTCATATGGAGAAGTGGAAGAATAGAGGTAAGAAAATAGAATTGCACTACGAAGAAAAGCTATTAGGAACTGCAGGAACACTAGAAGCACACAAAGAAGTCTTAAGGCATGACGATTGTCTAGTGATACACACAGACAACATTGTGGAAGATAGTTTAACAGGCTTTATAAGGGCGCATAAAGAAAGACCTAGGCAGTGCAATATCACAATGATGACCTACACAACAGAGCGTCCACATGAATGTGGAATAATAAAAACAAATTCAAAAAATATAGTTGTCGAGTTTCACGAAAAAAGTAAAGATTACAATGGATACCAAGCAAACGGAGCAGTATACATACTCGCCAAAGAATTCTGGAACTATGATACATTTTCTGGAAAGAAGAATTTTGATTTAACTAAGGATATAATTCAATATTTAACAGGCCAAATATATTCATATGAATCAAAAGGTTATTTTGATGATATCGGTTCTGTTGAAAGACTGGAACATGCATGTGAATATTTTAGGACGAGACCGGATACTGATATAATGCAGTAGATTTGACAGAAAGCAATGCGAAATAAAGTATTAGAAAAGTTTTTGGTAAATGCGAGTACAATGTACAGCAGAGAGGTAATAAATGTTGCCAATAAAATCAAGAAGGGAAGCTACGGCAAAGGTTTAAATGCAATAATTGATCTCAAATGGGTTAAGCCGAAATACGGTGAATTGATACATGCATTAAATTGCATATCTACATTAAAGGCCTTAGGTGTAGTAACAAACATCTATATCTTCGAAGCAGAAAAATCTGGGCTATGGAGTTATGAGAAAGAAAATAAAACTAACAAAACCGATAAAGTGGGAGCTTCCGTGTATGAAAATATAGGGAAGATAAATGATGAAGTTCTCGCGGGAAGAAATATTGAAATAATAAGAGTGACTGAACTGGAGAGGGAGAAAACAATTATTAAGAACCTAGAGGGAACAATACTATTTGAAAAGTTAGTACAAGCAAACATGATAGAGGAAGAGTGGGTTGACAAAAAAAAGGTAAAAAACTTTTTTACCTTAACAAGAGAATTGTATTCACTACTTACAGCACTATTTCATAAGAGACTAGAAGCATATGAAGAGAATTACTTATTTGGCGATAGACTAAGAGAAAAGTACAGAAAGAAAAATACTATAGGAGAATATATGACAACAAACTTTAGATACAATCGCGCGAGGCCAATAAAAAATAACAATCCATTCGCAATAATGGAAACGATAACCAACCTATATAATGAATATGGCCAAAAAACAATCATACTTACATGCAAGGAAGGTAGAGATTACTTGAACAGTATCTATACAAGAAATAAGCTTGTGCTATTTGGAAACTCAGGTAATTTCATGGATGAAATAATTACAGCTAGTCAATCGCGTTTACATTATCAGATTAATGGTGGTGGCATATCCGAGGTATGCATATTATCTAAAGATGTTAATTATGTGCTATATGCAGATGCAATCTGGGTAACCCCATATAGTTCGCAAAGATTATACCGATACAATAGTTGTCCCGGCCAAACATGGATTAATGAAAGAAGTAATCATGAGACATACGAATACATGATAAGACAGAATATTGAAATGAGATTAACGTAGAGAGGGTGCGGCCCATGGTAGAGTGCCCAGGTATGTTGAAGTATCATGGTGCTTGCAAAGAATTACTTACAGAGATTAATAAGTTGTACTCCTGGAGACATTGAAGAAAAGATAACTAAGTTGATAAATGAAATAGATGAATGCAGAAAAAATAATAATGTGGTGTATATTTGTGGAAACGGAGGAAGCGCGGCTAATGCGCTTCACATATCAAACGATTTACATTATGGCGCATGCAAAAATGCAAAGAACTCGAGAGGAATCAAAGTAGAAGCGTTAGCAAGTAATACATCCATATTGACATGCCTTGGTAATGATTTGGGGTACGAACAGATATTTAGCCATCAAGTAGAAAGAAAAGGCATGAAAGGTGATATGCTGTTAGTACTTTCCGGTAGCGGCAATTCAAAAAATATAATTAATGCTATAGAAGTGGGCAGGAAAAAAGAAATGAAGACTATTGGAATTTTTGGATATGATGGAGGAATATGTAAAAACTTAGTAGATATAGCGATACACTTTGATGTTAATGACATGCAAATAAGCGAAGATTGGCAATTAATAGTTGGGCATATCTGCATGCAAGAAATACTAATAAGAAGCAAGCAGGGATAAGACAATGGTTACAGTTTTAACATATGGACACTTCAGTTCCATACATCCTGGGCATCTTCGATATCTAGGATACGCGAAGAAACAAGGAGAAAAAGTAATAATAGCAGTAGCAGGCGATGAAAGAGACAATAAAGGTAATCCGATATATCCCTATTCTCAAGAAGAAAGAATAGAATCACTCAGAAGATTTACGACAAATGAGGAGTTAATATCACTAGCAAACAAAGATTTAGCGGCTGCAATTAAAGATCTAAAACCTGATTTCCTAGTACTAGGCATCGAACACAAAAACACTAACGATATAAGAATCCATGAGGCTATTGATCTCCAAGTCTGTGAAGGGAGAAAAGTTTTATATCATGTAACGGATCAAGTCAATGATGCTCATGATTTATTAACCAAAACAGAGCAAGAAAGAAAAGAAAAAAAATTAAAAGCAATAAAGGAGATATGTGAAAAGAGATCAATACAAAAATCGGATATCAACGAACTTTTAGAAAACTGGAAAAATGCGAATATTCTTGTTATTGGAGATACAATAGTTGATGAATATTCTGTGTGTGAAGCACTGGGACTAAGTGCGGAAGCTCCGGTAGTTGTTGTAAAAGAAATAGAAGAAAAAAAATTCGTAGGTGGGGCAAGTATTGTTGCTAGTCATATAAGTGCATTAGGTGCAAAATGCTCATACATATCTGTAACAGGGGACGATGAAGCCTCTGAATGGATAAGAAGTGAACTGAACTCGTTAAACATTAATTGTTCGCTGATTAAAGATAAGCGCAGACCAACGACAGTAAAGAAAAGATACGTTGTTGATGGTCAAAAACTATTTAGAGTAAGCAAGTTGGATGAAAAAGATGTTGATTCAGAAGTTGAGAGAAAAGTCATTGAAGAACTAGAGGAAAAAATAAAAACACATGACGGAATTGTTATCTCAGACTTTGTTTATGGAGTAATTACTGACAAAGTAAAAGATACAATAGAGAGTTTAGCAACGAAGAAAGGTATACCAATCTTTGCAGATCTACAATGTAGCTCGCAAGTTGGATCGATAACTAAATATAGGGGGGCAGAACTAATATGTCCAAATGAAAGAGAAGCCAAGGTGGCATTGCAAAAAAAAGATATTAATTTAGAGCAACTAAGCCTAGAAGTAATGAAGGTAACCAGATCAAAAAATATGATAATGAAAATAGGTGCAGAAGGTTTTATCGTTTATCAGAATCAAGATGATGGAAGGACAGTGAAGCAGGCATATCCAGCTTTGGCAGTCACACCAGTAGATGTGACTGGAGCAGGAGACTCGTTGCTCGCAGGAATGGCAATAGGCCTGTCACTGCGCCAGCCAATTATGAAAGTCGCCTTCATAGGTACATTTATTGCATGCACAGCAGTCGAAACAATGGGTAATGTACCAATTACAATTAAAAAGCTAGAATCAAAAATAACTGAGTTTTTTGACTGAATGAAAACTATTTTAGTCATTGGAAGCAATAGCTTCACGGGGGCACACTACTGCAGGGAATGCATTAAAAGAGGATATAATGTAATTGGAATAAGTAGGTCAGCAGAGCCACCCATAGAATTTTTACCCTACAAATGGGATAAAAAAGATATAGTCTTTGAACAGGTCAACCTAAATCATGATGAGGAGATTCTTAAAAATATAATTAATAAGTATAAGCCAGAGTATGTAGTAAATTTTGCTTCTCAAGGAATGGTGGCACAAAGTTGGCGAACCCCAGAAGATTGGTATCAAACAAATGTTGTAGCACAAGTTAAATTGCATGATATCTTGAGGCAAACAGAGGGTCTTGAGAAGTACGTTCATATAAGCACTCCCGAAGTATATGGCAGCAGTGAAGGAAAATGGCAAAAAGAAAACGAAAATTACAAGCCTTCTACACCCTATGCAGTAAGTAGAGCTGCGTGCGATTTACATCTAAAGAGCTTTTTAAATGCATATAACTTTCCAGTTGTTTTTACAAGAGCAGCGAATGTATATGGACCAGGCCAACAGTTATATAGGATTATGCCTAAAGCAATACTATGTTCTTTAACAGGAGCGCGTATGCAACTACACGGAGGGGGGAAATCAAAAAGATCATTTGTATATATTGACGACACAGTCAGAGCTACAAGGTTAATTATGGAAAGAGCCAATCCGGGGTCAATATGGCATATATCAACCAACGAAATTATATCCATCAAAGAGCTAGTAATGAGAATATTCAAGAGAACTGGGGGTAGTTTCGAAAAATGTGTTGAAGTGACTGACGAGAGATTAGGGAAAGACGACACATATTTGTTGAAAACAGACAAACTAAGAATTGAAATGGAATGGAAAGATGAATGCAACCTAGAAGCTGGTATAGACAAAACAATAATCTGGGTAAGAGAAAACCTAAATAGCCTGATAAAGATGAGTTGGGAGTACTCACACAAAAAATAAGTAGAAGTCATTAGTTGATAAGAATCTACTAATTATTAATGAAGGCTTCGCTCACATTAGCCTGCAAGCAAGGCATGGTATGATAAAAAAAAAATTCATGGACAAATTTCGGATTGACACGCATAAGCTTCATTATCATCCCGATAGAGTCAGTGCGTTAATAGACGCCAAAGATGATTGGAACAAACACAAGGAGCTGAAACCAATATATGCAGAAATATCGAGTTCTGGATCATGCAATCATAGATGCACATTTTGTTCTGTTGATTATATTGGCTATAAACCAATATTTTTGAATAGGAGCCTCCTAAAAGAGTTTTTTGATTCAGCACGTAACATAGGATTAAAATCAGTAATGTTTGCTGGTGACGGAGAGCCTTTACTCAATAAGGAGATCTCAGATATAGTAAATGATGCAGCATCGAATGGAATAGATACATCCTTTACGACTAATGGAGTTTATTTAAATAGTGAATTCATTAGAAAAGCAATTCACAATGTCTCATGGATCAAAATTTCCATGAATGCAGGCAATGAAAATAGCTATGAAGCTATACATAGAACACGCAAAGAAGACTTTAACAAAGTTTGGGAAAATATTGATAATTTAGTTTCACACAGAAGGGACAACAGAAATACAAATAAATGTGCTTTAGGCATACAATCATTGCTACTGCCTGATAATATTGATACTCTTGATGAGCTCTGTGAGAGAGCTATTGATCATGGCGTCGACTATGTGGTACTAAAACCATACGTACATAATGTATATATGAAGCAAGAAGGTTATAAGAATTCGCTCGATTATTCATCAGCTCTCTATAGAGACACAGTTCAGTCTCTTAGTGAAAAATACAAAAATGTAAAAGATTTTAATTTTGTTAGTCGATTTAATGCATTAGAAAAATTGCGAGGAGAAGTAGAAAGATACAAAACTTGCTGGAGTACGCCAGCCTTATGGTTCTACATATCAGGGGATGGTTCAGTGTATGGTTGTGGTGCACACGTTGGAAATGAAAACTTTAAATTAGGAAACGTTAAAGAAGAAAAAATCGAAAACATTTGGAAGTCTCCTGAGAGACAAAAGTGCCTTGAATATGTTCAAACGAAGCTTGACCTTAATGACTGCAGAAGAACATGCAGAATGGACGAACCAAACCGATATTTGTATGATATTATAGAGGGTAACGTATTGCACAAAAACTTTATTTAACCAATGGACAATTTTGCAAAAGCCAAAATAATCTGGGACGAAGCCGATAGAAATCTCGAATGTAAGCATTTCTCTAAGATAGTGGAGATAGACTTTCATGAGTTAGAAACAGTAGTTGCAGAGGGTGCGAATATGTTTACGTCTTTAGTAGAAGAACTGTCTACAGGCGCATTTCTAGTGATTAGAAGTTGTTTTAGCAAAGAAGAGATATATTTCATAAAAGAGTCAATGCTTAATCTTCAGGAGAAAACAGAAAGTACTTTCTATAAAATGGATAGATTGATTCCAGATTACTGGAGAAATATTACACCGGAAATTGCCAAGAAATATTCAGTACCAATTGTAAAGCAAGCAGCGTACTTTTTCCCATGGAATGATCAAAAGGAACTATTTGCATTAATCAATAGACGTTGGAGGCTCTATAAAGTATTGGGAGGCAGGAGTGAAGACTTTGCTGAACATTCAAAGCCTGAGGAGGGTTATGTTGATCGTATTCAAGTTGTTCAATACCATGCAAACAGTGGTTATTTGCCAGCGCATCAAGACCCTGACCACAACCAAAGATTGTTTATTTCAGGTTATTTGTCAAAACAGGGACATGACTTTATGGGGGGTGGATTTTGGGCGCTAAATTCAAAAAAAGAACAGCAGGAACTTGAGGGTCTATTTTTACCAGGTGACATGGGAGTTGGTTCAGCCAGGATAATACATGGCGTAAATAAAATACAAGGTAAAGGAGGAGATATTAGGTGGTTTTTAGGATTATATACAAATGATAGTGATTGCGTAAAGAAAAGAAAAACACTTCAAGCTGCATAACTAGTAACAATGAAGCCACTTAGATTTGCTAAACCATGATTATGAGCAAAAAATCTTTCTGATAGCATAGCAAGATTTTCGACTACATAAACAGAAGACGGAAGTAAAATAGTTTTGTTGTTTTTGTCAATTAACTTGCCTTCAGTGCAGATAAATACAGATCCTGAATCATAAGTTTGAACTAATTGGTCAACAGAGACACCTGTTATGTATGTTGTATTATTCTTATTATAAATTTGCAAAGAACTAACACCAGTTTCAGCATCAATCAAAGTAAGATTAGGGAAATTGTTCGAAAAATCGACTTCTGACTTTAATATAGATAAATCAGAAAGATCAGAGTGGTTCCAATCGTATCCCTTATTTACACGTCCGTGACTATCGAATAATCGCGCAATATCGTTGCGGTCATTAGGAGACTCAATTTCAAGAGCAATTCCGTAATTTAGATACGAAGAAACACGGTGAAATTCCTTACTTGAAACCTTAGTTGACTCAAAAGGACGAAGTATATTTGCTCCCGAGAATGTTTCAACCATTATAGCACCATCTATACATAATACAGTTGAGCTTTTATGTTCATGCATATGAAATGAAGTCTTGCTGTCATCCATTAGGTATCCACTCTTATGCATATAACCCATGCAAAGTACCCAAATAGAGACATCAGTGTTTTCAAAATATTCGAACTCATATCCCCACGGCTTTTTTACACAAGATCTTTTGGCTAGGGAGTCACTACTAGAAACATTGGGAGCTGATTTATCAATCATTTGAAAAACCCAAAAGTGTAGGAGTAGTAAAGACGTAATAACCGGTGTAATTTAAATCGTTAAATATATCAAGCCACTCAGAAATATGGAGGCAAGTTGTTCCTAGAAGTGTCCAATTCATGAAGATATCTTTTTCCCAGTCATGATTATAAGCAGCCAAAGAGATATAAGAGGTATTAGAGGAGACGCGCTGAATCTCACGTATTGAATTAATCACACCTTTTAAATTATACATGTAGATGGAGGAGAATGCAATAACGAGATCAAAGCAATGATCCTCAAATGGAAGATTATAATATTCAGACAAAAGCAGCCTCGACTTTATCGAAGAGTCAGCAACACTTAATGGATATCTATGATTTTCAACTCCAACGGAATAGACATTAGGGTACAATTTCCTTAAAGATTGCAATAAAAATCCCTTTTTGCAGCCAACATCTAATACAGAAAGATTCGGGTTAGCTGATGAGATTAGATTGGTAGATATAAACAGTTTATGCAGATAAGCATTCCATCTATCATCAAAGGTAAAACCACCATACCCGTCATCTCTATCTCCATCATAGTAATCATACGAAAGCTCCCATGCTCGCATTTTGTTGGCTATATTTCTTTTGATACTGCGTCTAGTACCAGGTGAAGAAGAAAAATACCCTAAGTCTAGATAGTTCTTCAATGAGTTAAGATCAATTGGTTTCATGCTTCAAAAAGTTCGATACTAGTAGTATACCAACCATCTAGTGTAGAAGGTAAATTCAAATCAAATAAGACTGAGCTATTAAGTGTTACATAGCCGTCTTTAATTTGGAAGGAATCAAGAAGAATCTCATCGAGCAAAGCGTTATCAGAAAAGTCATATTCAAACATTTGATGCTTCGTATCAAGAGACAATGTTAGATATAATGTAATGTAAGACAAGAAACCACTTGAAAAACTATGAAAGGAAATAGATGAATCTGACTTTTCAAGTCTCTTTATTAGAGATGGAAGCTCAGATACTTTTAAAGTTCTTCCAAGATCAGGCATGATGTATTTTACATTACAATTAGTCAACTGAAAAAGACTTTCAACACCATGATGATTCTCGCCTGCCGCACATTCAAAAAATAACAGGTCTTTCCAATATTTAGAGAAATTGGGGTGAGTAGGTTCTTCTACCCATAATAACTTATTAGACAAATTAGGATATCGAAGCAATACATTTTGAATGTCAACAAGCGCTGATAGGTTATATCCACAATTGTAATCAATCATTATAGAATCAGCGCGATGCATATATCTCTCAAGCACTAGATAGAAATCAGACTCGTCTTCGATTGCATTTGCTCCTAAATGAACTTTTATATTATTCGTTTTTGAAAAATCAAACCCAGAGAATTGAGATTCAAAGTCACTCATATCATCATACATATAAAAGTTAGAGGCATATATAGGGCATTGGTTTGAGGTAGCTATGGGAAGACCTAAATACTCATATAAGGATATATTCTGCGAATATGAAGAATAAACACAGTAAAGCCAATCAAATGCGCATATTATGGAGTGAATGCTGCTGGCAGACTCTAAATAAACAAAAGTATTTGGCCAGCTAGCAATACATTCAAACAGAGCACTGACGTCGAGAGGATTATAAGCCTTAATGTATGCAGAAAGCTTCGAGACTAGGTATTTTATGAGAGAGGAATCACCTATAACTTCTGAGTAAAAAGATCGATTATTTAATCTTAACTCAAATATGTTGTGAATTCGCGATTGAAACCCACCGCGAGATATCTTCATTGACTGAACTAACGGTTTTTCGCATTGATGAAAAATCAGCTTCATTGGTATCTAAAAAAATTTAATTAAGATAGGGATACATATTAAGGTGTTCATCATCAATGCTATCGGAGGGCATAAGCCTGGGACCAATATACTCATCAGGTGACACAATAACTTCAATGAATTGAGGGCTATTAGGAAGAATTTGAGTATGAATACTAGAGTAATGATTTGTTGAAGAGAAAGGGATATTATAGGCTTTGGCTAAATCCTTAAAACAAGGCATGCAAACACCTGAATTGGAATCAGAGGCAAGATTCTTACCATGGTAGCGTGATGTGGTTTTCATAATCGTTGAATAGCCACCATTATTCAATAAAATAATCGATATATTCAACTGATAATAAGAAAGCTGCATAAGCTCCTGGACATTCATTAATAGGCCACCATCCCCAGTAAGACATATGATTTTTTTGTTCGGAGCTGCCATGGCGGCTCCTATTGCCCCAGGAAGCCCCCAACCCATAGGTGCATGACCAGAAGCAGTAAACATGCGCCCACCGTGCAAGCGGAGAAAGCCATGAAAAGCAGTAAAAGATGTACCCATATCGGTTACAATAGTGATGTTGTCTTTGGATGAAAAGAGATATTCATTCAAGGACTGAGCTATCAAATAAATGCTGCTATTATCATTATAAATAAGATCATGCTCTTCGAATTTTTTAAGACGTGAAGAAAACTCTAAACTATCATTATGAAAAGGCTTGAAATCGTATGGGATTCTATCGAACAAATGAGGCAAGAAAACCCTAAGGTCTGCTACAATCTTACTAGATTGATTTAATTCAGGCTTAGCAAGTTGCGATGAATCAATATCAACTATATGAAATTTATCCATATTAAGCTTACTCAAGCGATAACCACTATGTGTATAAGAAAACGATGAACCTAGAACTAATACAAAATCACTAAGGCGCAAACATGCATTAGCCGAACGAGACCCAAAAATTCCTGGTGAGCCAACGCATAAAGCAGTATGAGAAATCGGCTCGATAATATCTTTTACAGCCCAAGTGTAAGAATAGAAAATAGAATTTTTTACGCAAAAGTCAATCAAAACATTAACTGATTGTTGCGACAGTGATCTGATTCCGTTTCCTAAAAGAACCAAAGGCAAGCAGGATTGAGAAAGACAACCAATCAGTCGGTCAATGAGTAATTCGTTTTTTTGGGCTGGTAATGTCTTTGCAATATTAGATTGGAGGTTGTTGGGCAAAAAACAAGAATAATTTTTTCTTTCCAAAGGTAGTGACATATATGTAGTATCAACAGGCATTTCAAGAATCACAGGCCCTTTCCTGTCGGTTTGGGCATCTCGAGAGGCAATCTGTAAATAATATAATAGATCACAAGATTTTGATATTGAATAACTCGATTTAGCATTTGGCCGAACCAATTCGTGTGTGGGTGATTCCTGAACACCTCTTTGACGAATCGGAATATCCAGCTCACTAATTCTCTGAGACGAAAGAACCTGACCAGCTATAACAAGTAGGGGAATAGAGTCTACCCAACATGACGAAATTCCTGTGACAATATTAGTCAGACCTGGACCCGACGTAACTAGAACAACGCCAAGATTATTTGTTTCACGTGCGTATGCTTCGGCTGCAAAGACTGCACCTTGCTCATGATAACAAGGTACAAGTTTAATTTTATCTGACGAATCGATTGCAGCAATAATATTATGGATTGAGCCGCCAGAAACGCAAAACACCGTTGAAACATCTATATTCTCTAAAAACTGTACAATTAAATTTGATGCGGTAAATATTTTTTTCTCAGACATGGCTTTTATTGGTGGCCAAGGATTGAACAGCAAGCATAAATTGTGGATTGTTCTTGTAGTGTGGAGCAGTTACTAAATTCCCGTCAACTACAACATCACTACTATCCAAAACATTTGCACCTGAGTTGGAAAGATCAATATGGACTGCTTTATATCCAGTCATATCACGACCTTTTGTGCGATTTGCAGAAATGAGAACCCAAGGACCATGACATATCGCACCTACAACCTTATTTTTATCAATCATCTCTTGAACAATTCGAATACATTCATCGTCAATTCTTAGACGATCTGGACACTCAAATCCGCCTGGAATAATCAATATATCATATTCATTAGTGTCAATTTCGGAGAAGCGCTTCGACGCCCTCGCAGGGACTCCATACTTACCATAAACTGTTTTACCGTCACAAGAAGCAATCGTCACCTCAGAGAATTCTTGTAATTTATAGAATGGATAAATAACTTCTTCATCTTGGAAATTTGATGCAACACAAATCAATGATCTCATGCTTTTAATTGTATATCATTTAATTTTAGCATACTGAGCTAGCAGTGAAGCAGGGACCTCACGGCGATGTGAAGCCATCATAGATTCATAGATTAGTTTGTTGATGGCCACTTCTGGATATACAGTTGAGCATAAATTGTATTCTTCATTTTCAATAGCAAAATGAATATTTACATTTTCAGCAAAACAGGTGTTTATAATAGATCTGAGAAGATTGGGTTTATGCATCTGAGACGAGATAAATACAATGTCAGTTACATCATTTTCATTCCTTAAACGTAAAAGTTCATTAAAAGACAAAGAGGAGTCAATTAATGAAATTTCAGGAAGAGACCATACGAAATTAATATCCCTTTGAATACAATAATCGCGCACGATGAGGTTTTGAATTTTTTGCGGAATATACTGTCCTCGCCAAAATGGAGTACTGGAAATATAGCCAAATGCTCTTTTATGAGTCATAATATATCTCATCGATCAATGAAGAAAGTTTTGTTGCATCTGAAATTTGGGCAATTGTAAAATAATCTCCTATCTGCTTTCCTTTATATGGCGTAAATAATCCTTTTACTCTCAGATTTATAGACCACCTCGTTTCAGGCTCGCAATTAATCACATTCCCATGCCATATAGAATGATAAAAAAGAGCAAAAGATGGGGGGGTGATTTCTAAAAATTTATAGTTATTTTGGAACTTTGATTGAAATTCGTCGATACTCGAAATGTTATTTGAGCTTAGTAAATGTAGGTATTCATGAAGACTAGAACAATGGTCAAAGGGCAAGTAGAACATAGATTTTGTCTTATAACACTTGACTAAGGGAATCCAAATCACGAGCTCATAAGGTGAGCAGTCACTACTAAAAACATCACTATGTATAGGCAGAAGGGAACTCGAGTCGTTTGGCATCTGAATTGATAATCCCACATTTTTTTGTATAGCAATATCGGGGCCTAAAATACTAGTAAGAATCTCTTTGCAATGAGAAAAAATTAGTTTACTTGCAAACTGATTATAATTTAGCTTTTGGATAATACTTAATCTGTATTCATTTAATTCATTATCATCCACAAAATCATGAATATGATCTAAACCTGAAATGAAGCTTTTATCGGTATATTCAGAAGTTGCCTTGATGATAGAATCAATTAGTTGGTTCGTCAAACTATCATTTGGCAAGCTATATTTTTGTATGCCACTAGTGTAGAGACTCATAAGATTAAACCTTTGACGACTCGCTATTGTCCAATTTGATGGTGAGACCATTTACTAAATTGTAGGGTAAATCTAGCAAAGAAACAATTGCTTCAGCAACATTGGTCGCATGCATTGGAAAACTTCCATTAAGCCGTTCATGTATAAATGCCTCGTAGGCTGGTTTATTATTTACCTTTAATCTATCAAATGCTGCTCCGTAACCCTCTACAGCCCCCAGTTTCACAGTCATCACAGGCCCTACCTTATTGTCATACTTACTTAGAAGTTTAGAATAACCATTGAGAGCTAATTTTGCTGTTGTGTATCCAACAGATGCAGTCACTTCTTCTGCGGCTATACTAGATATAAAACATATTTTAGTGATATTATTAATTTTCTTCATATCAAATAATGATCTCACAAGAGCGGCCGGAACCAAGAGATTAAGTTTTAATAGTAAAAGCAAATCATCAAAAGAGGGCATCATTGATTTTATTCCATAGCCTCCTCCAACACAAAAGATGCAATGGGTGAAAAATGACATATTCATAACAATATGATTAAAATCTTTTTGTGTATTACTTTGCAATAAATCATACTTATGAATATCACCTTTTAATTGATGCTCATCTAGGACTGAGCAATTTCTATATCGGCTTAAACCGGTAACATTATCCCCATTAGATGAATATAAATCAAATAGTGCTCTCCCCAATCCAGAACTTGAACCAACAATTAGTACACTTTTTTTTAACATGCTAGAAAGTGACTTCAAACCAATTATACATGAAAAAGAAGATTATTGCAATAGATTGGGACGGTACTCTTACTGATGGAGATCACATCAACTTCCCTCTTCTTCAATATTTAAATTCCTATTTTAGTGCTACGTTTATAATCACAAATAACTCCTCGGTACCTCACTCTTATTTACAATCACAGGTAGGCAATCTTGGAATCATCATCAGTCCACAGCTTATTGCGAATAGATTATGTCATTTTAAAAGAGGGAGTGACTTAAGCTTTTATGGTAGATTTGAGGTTGCAAATGAAATTTTTTTACCATTATCGTTTGATGAAATCATCTCAAACTCACTCTCTGAAATTGATTTATGCATTAAAGAAGAACTGAAAGACTATTTAAATAATCATTGAACAATATTTGGAAGGTCAAGGTATTTAGGCACAATGCAAAATCACAATTTCATAAATACGAAAATAATTTTGCTAAATATAGATAAAACTTCTGATGACTATCAGATTCAACAAATAGAAGCGACCGAACACTTCTTAGCGATATATTTGGTGGATATCCACATATTGACAAAACAAGTAGGGTATTTACCAGGGTGATAAATATATTATCTGAAGAATTGATTCTACTGTTATTCTATGATTAGTGACAACAGATTTACCTACAGATCTGTTACGGAATGCTTAATATTCCATATATTCATGCAAATTATGCGTCAACCATTAATGCAGCAGACTATCATTCAATTATTAATTAATTTACAATTCAAATCCTATGTCTAGCAAAAATTGGAAAGAGCGTTTATGGCTAAGAATGGATTTACTGAACTTTAATTTTAACGGATTTAATTGATTAAAATAATTTGCTGCATAACGAAACTCGTCGGATCGAATTAATTTTGTCAATTTATCTTTTCTATTATTCTGATGTTCGTTTTTTGATGCTGAAAAAGACTCCATTTTTTCCCAGTTTTCCTCATTTACATAACCGAAATTTTTCTTCAAAAAAGTATATGTTGAAGATGGTTTTGAGTAAAGATCTTCCATAAAGATATATTCATCATTCTTGTGCTCCAGTTCATTGAATAAATGATAAAAATAGGTGATGCGCCAGGTATAAAATACTAATGGTATTATTCGTGCAATTACTATTGATGAAATATTTTTCTTACCAGCTAAACTAATTATTTGACCCAGAATCGAAACTTTCGAAATAAGCATTTGAATAAAAGTATTAGATGGATTCATTTCATCCACTGAGTAACGATTTAGGGAGTGCGCATACATTGAGCAGACTTGTTCCTCAAGATTTCTGGCTAATACAAAATCCTTGGTGCTTTGTTCTTTCAAAAAACTTAAGTATGGATTGAATGCGGCACGATCCCAATGAATACCAAACAAACTTCCACCTGAGGAAAATATATTGGATGCATTTTCCGGGAGTTTATACATATAAGATTCATTATATTTTTGCAAGGTAACTTCTTTTCCGTGTACAACGGCAAGTTCCGGATAAAGATACTTTACCAATTTCGATAAGTAAGTAGAACCGGCATGCCCCACACAATGTCCATATATAAATGACTTCATCTTATACAGTTATCGACTTGAGATTATTCTGTAAATTATCAATATCTTCATCGGTAATCTTGGTCTGCATTGGGCAGTGCTTTGGTCCGCACATTGAGCAGAACTCAGCCTGTTTGTAAATGTCAGCCGGCAGGGTTTCATCGTGATACTCCTTTGCCCGCTCAGGATCCAAGGACAGCTCGAACTGCTTGTTCCAGTCGAAGTTGTAGCGGGCGCGGCTGAGCTCGTCGTCACGATCACGAGCACCAGGGCGATGACGGGCAATGTCTGCCGCATGAGCCGCGATCTTGTAGGCAATCAGGCCTTCGCGCACATCCTCAGCATTGGGCAGACCGAGGTGCTCTTTCGGCGTCACGTAACAGAGCATCGCCGTGCCATGCCAACCGGCCATTGCCGCACCGATCGCGGAGGTGATGTGGTCGTAACCGGGAGCAATATCGGTCACTAGGGGGCCGAGCACATAGAAGGGGGCTTCGCTGCACTCCTCCATCTGCTTTTTCACATTGAACTCGATCTGATCGAGGGGAACGTGGCCTGGACCCTCCACCATCACTTGAACATCATGCTTCCAGGCACGGCGCGTCAGCTCCCCGAGGGTGTGCAATTCGGCCAGTTGAGCTGCATCCGACGCATCGTGCTGGCAACCGGGGCGCAGCGAGTCACCAAGGGAGAACGTGCAGTCGTAACGCTTGAAGATTTCGCAGATGTCATCAAACCGCGTGTAGAGCGGGTTCTGACGGTGGTGATACAGCATCCATTGAGCCAGGATGCCGCCGCCGCGGCTGACAATGCCAGTGATGCGCCCCTTCACCTTGGGTAGGTGCTCAATAAGCAAACCAGCGTGAATCGTCTGGTAGTCCACCCCCTGCTGGCAGTGTTTCTCGATGATGTGGAGGAAATCATCCTCGTCGAGCTTTTCGATGGAGCCATGCACGCTCTCAAGCGCCTGATAAACGGGCACCGTGCCAATCGGCACCGATGAGGCATCAATGATTGCCGTGCGCACCTCATCGAGGTTGACGCCGCCGGTGGAGAGATCCATCACCGTGTCGGCGCCATACTTCACCGCCAGCTTCAGCTTCTTCACCTCTTCGGCCGCATCAGAAGCATTGGGTGAAGCACCAATGTTGGCGTTCACCTTGCATTTACTGGCGATACCAATCGCCATCGGCTCAAGATTGGCGTGGTTGATATTGGCCGGGATGATCATCCGCCCCCGGGCAACCTCTTCCATGATTAGCGATTGGGGCAGATTTTCGCGCTTGGCGACATGGGCCATCTCCTCAGTGACCACTCCCTGGCGGGCGTAATGCATCTGAGAGACGTTTGCCTGGCCCTTTCGAGATTCAACCCAGGAAGCGCGCATGATCTGAAGTGCAACGGACAGCCCAGAGGTCGACTAGATAGCCACAGATCACGCTCATACACTTCCCTGCGCCGGCATGACCCGGTTTCAGGTTCGGAGGGTGTGATCTCAGTCCAAGCCTTGTAAGAAGACCCGGACACCCCTAGTGGTGTTCAAAAGCTAGCAAGAGTCCCGCAGGTGGGACCTTCAACCCCGCTGCAATCCGTTCAGTGCCGCAGCCACCACACGGTGGTCGCCGTCCTGCTGTAGCGGCTGAAGGAGGGTTCTCGCCTGCTCGCCAATCGGCTGCTGACCTCCATCCTGCACAATACGACTGAGGATTTCGGCACCACTCACCCGCACCGTGCCGTCCGCATCGGTGATCGCCATGGTCGCCAACTCCAGCAACCAACCCAGATCGATGGCGGGCTGTTCCGCAAGGGCGGACAGGATGCTGCAGCGCACCAACCAGGCGGCATCGGCTTCAAATGCCGACCGCAGCAAAGGCCAAGCCCGCTCCACCCCGTAGCTGGCCAGAGCATTGGCGGCCTCAGCGCGCACATTAGGGTCTTCATCGGCAGTGATCAACGCACTCAACACGTTCCAGCCCTGTTCGGTGCGCTTGTAACCCAGTCCGCTGCAGCTCAAGGAACGCACCAAGAACGGTTTTTGCTCTGTGCCCAGCACCAGTAACGGCACCGCCTCAGCGTCCGTGCAATGGCGGAGCTGGGTGATCGCCGGCATCGCCTGGACCGGATCCCCACTGGCAATGGCCTGACGGACCGCCTCGAGATCAGGACGTTGCGGATCTCTCTCGCTCATGGGTTTCTGCCGGGGGTGCGCGCCCGCTGAAGATCGGCCAACAGCCTGGCGCGGCGGCGCTGCCGACCGAGAACTCTGCTGATGACGAGACCCGAACCCACCAGCACTGCTGGAAGCACCTGCACCCGGTCCTTGCCCTGACGCTGGTTGGTGGCCAGCAACGCGAGCAGGATCAGCAACGGGGCCCCGAGGGAAACCCAAATCACCGCACGACGTTGGTTCATGCCGACGTGTTCTCCGTGATCCACGCCAGCACGGTGGCCGTGAGAACAGCAATGCCCACACCGAGAGCGCCTTCCTCCAGGGCAAAAGCTCCGTTATGCAGCGGCGCACACCCCTCCGGCCCAGCCACCCCCAACCGCACCATCATTCCCGGCACATCCCGAAGTAACTCAGCAAAGTCTTCGGCCCCCAGGGAGGGTTGCTCCACTGGCAGCACCTTGGCTCGGCCCAGGCACTCCACCGCGGAGCGCTCCAGCAGGTCTGTGAGCTGCGGATCGTTGTGCACCGGTGGGGCAATGCAGCGGTAGTTCACCACAGCAGTGCCGCCGCCGCTGGCACAGATCCGCTGCACCGTGTCGTCAATCCAAGTCGACAGCTGGGCGTGCTGCTGCAAATCCAGACAGCGAACCGTGCCCAGCAAGCGCACTTGATCGGCAATCACGTTGAAGGCACGACCCCCTTCCACCTTGCCGAAACTGACCACCACCGGCTGCAAGGCGTCCAAGCGGCGGGCGATGGTCTGCTGCAGCTCCGTGATCACCCGAGCCGCAAGCCAAACAGCATCCACCGACTGATGGGGACGGGCGCCATGGCCGCCCTCCCCCTGCACCAGGATCTCCAGCTCACCGGCCGCCGCCGTGAGACAGCCCCGCCGGATTCCCACCGTGCCCACCGGCAGATTCGGCACCACATGCACGCCATACAACGCATCGAGTCCCTCCACCGCCCCCGCTTCTCGCATCCACACCGCCCCCTGGGCCAACTCTTCGGCGGGTTGAAACAGCAGCCGCACTTGAGCCCCTAAACGGGGCTCCTGAGCCAGCAAGCGTGCGACACCAAGGCCCGTGCAAGTGTGCAAATCATGGCCGCAGGCATGCATCAAGCCCTGGCGGGTGGAGGCATAGGGCAGACCGGTGCGCTCCTCCACAGGCAGGGCGTCCATGTCCACCCGTAAGCCCACCGTGGGGCCGTGGTCAGGACCCAATTCGGCAAGCACCCCGGTGCGGCCAACTCCCTCGCGTACGCGCCAACCCAGCTGACGTAATTCGCCCGCCACCAGGGCAGCCGTCTGATGTTCCTCGCCGCTGAGTTCGGGGTGGGCATGCAGATGCCGGCGCAGCTGCAGCAGCTCAGGCAGCTCTCGGCTGAGTCGATCGGAGAGGGAGGCTGCTTGGGTCATCTCAGGACGCCTCCAAGGCCAGGAACGCCATCAGATCCGCCGTAGGTTGCGGTGGCCAGCGGCGCACCTGCTGGAGCCAGTCAGCCTTGCGGTAACGCTGATCCAGCCCGGCCGCCGCGGCCCAGTGGCTTTCGGCTTCACCACTGGATCCTGAGCGCCAAAGCAAGCCGCTGAGGGCCGCCCGAGCGTCGGCGAACAAGGGATATCGGCGGATCAGTTTGCGCAATTCCGCCTCCGCCCAATCGAGATCGCCCACCTGCCAGGCCGCCAGCGCCTCGCTAGATCGGGCCATGGCGAAGCCGGGGCGGGCGAGGGCAGCCTGGCTATAAAGCTCTCGCGCCTCAGGCCAGTCCCCTTGCGAGCCGCGCACATTGGCCAAGTTGTAAAGGGCCGAGGCATCCTGCGGATCTCGCTCCAGAATCCAGAGATAGTCGTCGGCTGCCGCGGACCAGTCCTGAAGGGCCTCCTCTGCCGTACCCCGGTTCAGATGCGGATCGTTTTCCTCCGGCGCCAGAGCCATCGAGGCGCTCTGGTCGTCGATCGCCCCAGACGCATCCCCAAGGGCAAGCCTCACATTGCCGCGGTTGCTTAGCGCTGCTGCATCCTCAGGGGCCTGCTCCAGGAAGCGGTCCCACAAGGGCAATGCCTCCACAAAATCCCCCTGACGGCTTGCCGTCAGCGCCTGCTCGTAGAGCCCCTGCAGATCCAGGGCATGCACCGGCAGCGTCAGCACCAGGCTCAGAAGCAGCACCAAAATCCGATTCATGCCGCCTCGCCGATATGACTGCGGGCTGCATCGGTGACCATCCGGCCGCGGGGGGTGCGCATCAGCAACCCCTGCTGCAGCAAAAAGGGTTCCACCACAGTCTCAAGGGTGGCGGGGTCATCGCCAAGGGCCGCTGCCAGGGTCTCGAGGCCCACCGGGCCGCCACCGTGGTGGTCGATCAGCAGCTGCAGCAAGCGCCGATCGCTGGCATCAAGGCCGCGATGATCAACGCGGTGCAGGCTCAGTGCCTCCCCCACCAGAGCTTGATCAATGGCACCAGTGCCGGCGCCTCGCACACAGGCCACATCACGCACCCGGCGAAGCAGGCGGTTGGCAATCCGGGGTGTACCGCGACACGAGGCGGCAATGCTGCTGCGGGCCTGCGATGTGAGAGCGACCCCGATCAGCCCTGCAGTGCGCTCCACGATCGCTTCCAAATCATCCTGGCCGTAAAACTCCAACCGCTGGATCAAGCCGAAGCGATCCCGCAGCGGGGAGCTCAGCGATCCGGCGCGGGTGGTGGCCCCCACCAGGGTGAAGGGCGGCAAGTCGAGAGACCGGGCCCGCGCCGTGCTGCCCTTGCCCACGGTGAGATCGAGGCGACGGTCTTCCATCGCGGGATAGAGCAACTCCTCCGCCACCCGACTCAGGCGATGAATCTCGTCGATGAACAACAAGTCGCGGGGCTGCAGGTTGACCAACAGACCGACGATGTCGCGCGGGCGTTCCAGAGCTGGTGCGCTGGTGACCTTGCACTGCACTCCCATTTCTGCGGCCAGCACCATGGCCATGGTCGTTTTGCCCAGGCCCGGCGGGCCATAGAGCAGCACATGGTCGAGGGCATCGCCACGGCCAAGCGCCGCTTCCACCGCAATGCCTAGCACCTGCTTGAGCTCCTTCTGACCGATGTAGTCGTCCAGGCGCTGGGGCCGAAGCTTGTCTTCCGGCCGACTCACCACCTCTTCAGGGGCCGGCTGGGGGTCCACCAGCGCTTCGGGGCGGCGTGGTGGCTTGCGACCGGAGCTGGAGGAGACAATCGCCATGCAGGCAGGGTACCCAGACCTGGATAGGGTCGGAAGACGCAACCGGAGCCATGGCCAAGGGAGGAGCGAAAAAAGCAGCCGCAGCCGCGGCGCGAGCCGCAGCCAACCGGATGCTGGCGGACAACCGGCAGGCACGACATCAGTACGAGATCCTCGAAACCCTGGAAACCGGCATCGAGCTGGTGGGGACCGAGGTGAAGTCGATCCGGAACGGCAAAGCCAACCTGCGCGATGGCTTCTGCATGATCCGTAATGGAGAGCTTCAGTTGCACAACGTGCACATCTCACCCCACACCCACGCCGGCAGCTACTTCAACCACGACCCGCTGCGCACCCGCAAATTGCTGGCCCATCGCCGTGAGATCGACAAGCTGCGCGGCCTAGTGGATCAGAAAGGCCTAACGCTGATCCCACTCAACATTCACCTCAAGGGATCCTGGATCAAGCTCACCATCGGGCTGGGTAAAGGGCGAAAGTTGCACGACAAACGAGCCGCCGAAAAGGAAAAGCAATCCAAAAAAGATGTGAAAGCAGCGATGGAACGTTACTGATCAGGTAATCCCACATCCACATCAAGAAAAAGTGAACGAGAGCGATCCGCATCAAAGAACAGAATCAAGCAAAGAGAAAAATAATTAAGGCGATTATCAACACGCGCCTTAGCGAAAGGCTCTAAGCAAAATTTGAACCTGAACAAGGGAACTATCCAGGCAAATAGCAAAATCTAATTCATTCAAACGAAGCAAGGAAATAGAGTACAGTCAAAAAACAACGCAATCTATTTCTTAATCAAAAGCACAAAGAAATCCGGACATAGACGATTAATCCCTGCAGAGCGAAATAACCAGATTAAAAATTTTATCGGCCTGCAGATACACGCAAATCAATTGAATGCTGACAGAGACGACAGGCAAAAACAAAGAAAATTAAGGAATTAAACAAACGATATTTACTTGAAGCTTATTGCTTGATGCTTAGCAGTTTTTCTCAGAATTTTTTACTGCACATGCATTAGTCAATAAATCTTGAATATAAATGGCGATGCCCCGAGCCTACAGAACCAATCTCAAAATCACTTTAGACAAAGAAGAGAAACTGAATTTAGAAGCTCGACCTCTAAGAGCTTCTGCATCTATTCGATGGGTAAAGTAGACG
Organism: Synechococcus sp. A15-28; assembly: GCF_014280175.1. GTDB lineage: Bacteria > Cyanobacteriota > Cyanobacteriia > PCC-6307 > Cyanobiaceae > Parasynechococcus. Next base: position 137,807 of record NZ_CP047931.1, on the reverse strand, counting down.
TCTGACAATAATCCAGCTTGATGAGCTGGTTTGTCAAAAGGTGAAACAATAGTTCCATGTTGCTTATCAGAAATAATATCTGACGCAAAACCTGTATTAGTAACAACTGGGTATACGCCACAACACATCGACTCAAGCAAAGGCAAAGGCCCACCCTCATGTATTGATAAACTCGAAAAAACCCTCATTAGATTGTAATAGTATGGATAGTTTTTGTATTTTGTTTCTACAACTACCAAATATTCAGAGGACAATTCGAGAAAGTCCTTCCAACCTGGACCCATAACTAAGACCGGAATACGCTTATCGAGAAGATCGCAAATAACAAGTTTAATTAGATCATAATTTTTTCGTCTTGTGTAAGTACTTTTATCCCAATATCGGCCACAAAAACCAACAGATGAATGCATCGAATGTGGATAACCTTTCTTATGCAAATCTGAAAGCACAAATTGCATTTTTGGATCATCCTCACTAATAATTCTATGTAAATCTGGGTCTACAGCATGTGGCTTGAGCACCGCATTTACTGGGTTATATCCATTGGCGATAGCTTGTGACAATTGAATGGACGAATTAAATATTACATATTTACACTTATGGAGAATTCTTGGCTTAAAATTACGAATATCTAAATGAGTAAATAAACATATTGAGCCTTCCGGCACTTTTTCAGGATTGTTCGAACAATTTTCATTTAGTTGGCCTTGCTGTACGAACAGATGAAAATCCGTTTTTAAACGAATTTTATTAAACACTTGATCCGTAGTCTGAATCTCAAGTCCAGGAACGCTTAAAGCCTTGAAGGATCGCGCCAAGTCTTGACCGATACCTTTTAATACCCAGTCTTCATCTCCATGATAAATACCTATCGACGGCATAAGAACAAAATTTTTTAGATGCTAGCATATCAATATGAGCATTCATTTCTATGAATATATCAAGAAGCGCAATATTTTTAGAGTTTATGATTAATAAAAAGGGCAGGCTCAACTTCGATCAATCATACAAAAACTCAAGCTTAGCTTCAACAAGGCTGCAACTTTATCCCTTGTATGAGGCTCTCAATAAAATGAATATAAAATGCAAGAGATTTAGTCTACACTCTGAACACCTAAATACCGAAATATTCAAAGAAAAATCTTTTTTGACAATAGTAGGGAAATTATCGGCAAATAGCAATCACCTGATCAGCAGCATGGCAATGGCTAATTTGGCAGCGGTATGTAGACAAAAAAGGTGTAAATCTGTCCAAGCACTAATCTACAGTGATAATCACATAATAAAAAAAACAAGGATTGGCGAGCTATACCGGGATCTAATTTATTATTCAGACTTAATTATTTGCCCCACACAGGCGCTAAAAGAATCTTTAAAAAACCACTCCCTTGGACAGGGCAAGAACATATATGTAGTAGAAGATCCTTGGCAAGTAGAGGAGCATTCTTATCACAAGAGCTCAAGTTCAAATTGCTTAAATCTACTATGGTTTGGTTCCGGACTAAACGCTCAATACCTTATAAATATACTACCCCAAATATATCATTCAGACAGTCAAAACAAGCAATTACGCTTGACTATCTTGAGCTCTCTTGAAGCGATTGAATTTATAAAAAATAAAGTAAAGTCACTTAATCTTTCAGCAAAAAAAATTAAATTTACATATTTGAAGTGGAAAAATAATAACCAACCTAATCAACTTCAGGAAGAACTGCATAGAGCAGAAATTGTACTGATTCCATCAGACCCAAATGACCCGGCAAAGTTAGGGGTAAGTCATAATAGATTGGTTGATTCTATAAGAGCTGGATGCATACCCATAGCAAGCCCTATGCAGAGCTACAAAGAGCTCTCAAGTCTGGCCATTATAGGGAATAATTTCTCAAGCATGATGAGCTATGTAGCCAAAAATCAATATTTATTGCGGAGGCAGTATGATGCAAATCGCTGTAATATAATTGAAAGGTTTAGTCCAACAGCAAACAAGCTTCACTGGCAATCAATAGTACAAAGCATCATAAATAGTGAATCCTAATTCAAAAAGTAACATGGACAAGAAAATAATCTGCTTGAGTTTCATTGAAAATAAGTCCGGGGAAAAACTAAGTGAATTAATAAATAAAAAATCTAGCAATGCAAGCCTTGCCTCATTTAGGCTACAGATGTATCCCGCATTGATTGCCGCAAAAACTCTAAATTTTGATAGATCATTGTGGAGTATGCACAGTGCTCATCCAGACGACTTTTTACATTTGGGGAATGCGTCGATTTGCCTTGTAGGAAAAATGTCTACAACAGACGAATTACTATCCCACAGCATGGCAATGGCAAACTTGGCTGCAATTTCAAGATTGAAAAGAAAAGGAACTCATATATCACTCCTATACTGTGACCACCAAATTATCAAGCAAAATAATATTGCTGAACTTTATTCAGATCTTATTTATTATGCTGATTCAATCATATTCCCTAGCGTTGCGATGCAAAAACTAGCGAGTGCATATATAAGAAAAAATTTATGCCAATACGTGATTCGTGACCCGTGGCAAATTAAAAACCTAAAGGATTACAGGAAAAAAATGGGGGACAAAGCTTACACAATAGGATGGTTTGGTGCTCCAAATAACACAGCATATTTATGTAATGCATTAAAGCAAATCAAAGACCCTGCTCTATTAAGGATGAAATTAACCTTTCGATTTCTTGGTAGGCCCATAAGTCATGAACTAATCAAAGTCACAATTCAAGACAAAGCTTTTGCAAAAAGCAAATGGAAATTTGAAATGATTACATGGGATAATAATAGCCAGCCTCAGCAGCTTGAGAACTTCTTAAGCAAAATAGATATTGCAGTGATTCCATCCGATCCTGAGGATCCGGCAAAAATTGGGGTAAGCCACAATCGCCTTATTGACTCAATACGATCGGGATGTATACCGATTGCCAGTCCAATGCCAAGCTACAAAGAATTATCAAAAATATGCCTTCTCGGCAAAGATTTTAATCAACTTTTAAAAGCTGCGATACTAAATTATGATCGATTATGTGATAAGTATTCCATCTACAGGGAAAAATTAGTTTCACCATTTGACCCGGCGACTAATATTAAGAACTGGGAGCTAATACTTCGTGACATTCAAAAGAATACAATGGTGAAGAGTAAAAATATTGATACTTGCAATCCAATTTTTCTATAAGATGCAAAACGAAATTCTCGCTCTTAATTTCTATAGGGACAGATATGGAGATTTAACTGAAACTATTTTACAAGAAAATTCTTATTCTCAACTCGCATCTGCACGGCTTCAATTAATTCCTGCACTTAATGCGGCTAAATCAATTGGTATGCAAGCAAAAAGCCTAAGTCTCAGCACTGAGTTTCCGGAATATCTCGAATGTCTTGGCCTACCAAGGATATGCTTGGTAGGCAAAATGATCGGAGATGATATTAAGTGCAATGTTGCAAACCTGTCAGCAGTTGCCAGAATGAAACGTATGGGTATACCCATAATTGTATTATACAGTAATCATCACCTAAACAGAAAAGATGAGAGAGGTGAGTTTTACAGAGATTTACTATTTTTAGCTGATCATGTTGTATGTCCTACGTCGTCTTTAAAGCAACTTGCTCAAAGTTCTTCGAGAAGTGGCTTACATTTTCATGTAATTGAAGATCCCTGGCAAATCAAAAGCCTTGAAGACTACAAAAATCTCAATAAAAATTCTTCAATAAAAATTATATGGTTTGGTGCTGCGTTGAATCTTTGTTATTTACATCAAAAACTTTTAGATATTGCCCAAAGTAAATTTGATGCTTATGATATTGAGTTTACAGTATTTACAGCCACAAACGCTGTAAACTATTTTAGAAATTTTTTAAAGGAAAATCCAGATGTATATCCAAAATGGAACTATAGATTTGTAGAATGGAATGGTTACATGCAACCAAAACAATTCAATGAGGAATTGGCAAGGGCTCACATCTCACTAATACCGAGCAATCCTAATGACCCAGAGAAGCAAGGTGCTAGCCACAACAGATTAGTTGACTCAATCAGGGCAGGTTGTATCTGTGTAGCAAGTCCGCTGCCAAGTTATAAGGAACTAAATTCGTTATCATTGTTAGGCGAGAATTTCAGCTCAATGCTTCATAGTGCGATTGAAAATTATAATCAACTCTCATTGAGATATAAAAGCTTACGAGAAGACATTCTCTTACCCTTTTCTCCTAAAGCAAACGAAAAAAAATGGACACAATTGCTGAACAACGTCTTGAACTAGTAATTTGAGTTTACGCCCAGCCTTCAGTGAATGTCATTTAAAACTCTTAGTTAAAAATACAATCATCGAAACAAATATTTTCTTCGTTGTCGGAAACCTTGGTGAAGTCGATCTGCAACGGCAAAGCCACCCTCGCGATGGCTTCTGCCTGATCTGCAGTTGCACAACGTGCACATCTCACCCCACACCCACGCCGGCAGCTACTTCAACCACGACCCTTTGCGCACCCACAAACTGCTGACCCATCGCCGTGAGATCGAAGCTGCGCGGTTTGGTGGATCAGAAAGGGCTGACGCTGATCCCCCTCAACATTCACCTCAAAGGCTCCTAGATCAAGCTCACCATCGGCCTGGGAAAAGATCGCAAGTTGCACGACAAACGCGCCGCCGAAAAGGAAAAGCAATCCAAAAAGGATGTGAAAGCAGCGGTTGAACGTTACTGATCGAGCGGGTCCGCCCGACAGGACAGGGTGAACACACCAGACGAAACCCCCTCGTTGGTGATCAGCACCTGAAGCGGCGAGCCCGCCTTTGATGCAGCAGCCGGTCATAAGCGATGCCGTCCTGCCAATCACGCACAAGGCATAACGCCCCGTGCAGTTCCACCAGCTCGCCGCAGCGGGGCAACTGGTAATGCCACAGCATCTGCATCTGTGGCCACACCCCCTGCAATCGCTCCTGGGATTCCGAGCTCTCCAGTTGGCGAATGGCCACCAGCAGATCGCCCGCCATCACATCCACTGCACGCCAGAGGGAACCACGCAGCGAATCGGGTCCACTCAGCCGTTCCTCCAGGCGATATCGCTCCACCAGCACCGTGCCGGAACCGCTCAAGTGATTCAGCCGAATCGATGGGCTGACGGTACCGATGGTTCGCTGCACCCCCTAAGGTCCATGCAGATTGGATCGGGTCCGTGCTGCTGGACACTCTGCGGGCGGTGCGGCGCCGCAGCGAAGCACTGATCGCACCTCTGGAACCTGAAGACCTGATGCTCCAGGGGATGGCCGATGCCAGCCCCCCGAAATGGCATCTGGGCCACACCAACTGGTTCTTCGACACCTTCGTGCTGCAACCCCATGCTGCTGAACATCAGGCCTGTGACCCGCTTTGGAGCTATCAGTTCAACTCCTATTACGACGCCGTCGGAGCGCGTCACCCCCGGCCGCAGCGGGGGCTGCTCAGCCGTCCGGCCATCAGCGCGGTGCTGACCTGGCGCAAAAAAGTAGATGCCGGTCTAGAAGCACTGCTGCAGGAACTGCCCGAAGGGGTTGACGACTTAGTGCAGCTCGGCCTGCAGCACGAGCAACAGCACCAGGAACTGCTGCTAATGGACCTGTTGGATGGCTTCCACCGCCAGCCATTGGAACCCGTCTACAACCCTGAGGCTGAGCTAACCCTGACCCTGGAGGAGGAGCAGTGGCTGGCCTGCCCCGGCGGATTAACGAAGATCGGCCATCAGGGCGAGGCATTCCACTTCGATAACGAGGTGCCGCAGCACCGGGTGTGGCTGGAGCCGTTTGAGCTGAACAGCAGCCTGGTGAGCAACGCCGACTACACCAACTTCATCGCCGATGGGGGCTATCAACGCCCGGAGCTGTGGATGAGTGCAGGCTGGGCCTTGGTGCAACAGCACCAGTGGCAGGCACCGCGCTACTGGCGGGAGGACAACCACGAATTCACCTTGGCGGGCCGCAGCTGCCTCGCCCCCCAGGCACCGGTACGGCATTTGAGCTGGTTCGAAGCGGATGCCTATGCCCGCTGGAGCGGTGCCCGGCTCCCTACCGAAGCAGAATGGGAACACGCCATTGGCCTGCATGGCACTGCCATGCAGCACGCTCACCGTGTGTTGTGGCAGTGGACCGCCAGTGCCTACAGCCCCTACCCCGGGTTTCGCCCGGTGGAAGGGGCGATCGGCGAATACAACGGCAAATTCATGAGCTCTCAGATGGTGCTGCGGGGCAGCAGCTGGCTCACCCCCAAAGGACACGAACGCGACAGTTACCGGAATTTCTTCCCGCCAGCGAGCCGCTGGATGGCCTCTGGAATCCGTCTGGCCCGATGAGCATCAGCCTGCTCAACCTCCACCCACCCTCGGCGGATCTGCAACGCCTGGTTCGGGATGGCTTGCGGCGCAGTCCTCGCCAACTACCGGCATGGATGCTCTACGACGCCGAGGGATCCCGGCTGTTCGCCGAGATCTGCAAGCAACCGGAATACACCCTCACCCAACGGGAAATCGCTCTGCTGGAAAAGAACGCACCCGCCATCGCTGCCGCCACGGGCCCCGGAATGGTGGTGGAATTCGGCATCGGGAATGCCCGCAAGGTGGATCCGCTGCTCACAGCTCTGGGCAGCAGCGTCTTCGCCGCGCTGGACATCAGCCTCAGCGCCCTGAAGGAGGCGCTCTCCGGCCTCGCGGCCAGACACCCCAACACCGCCATGGTGGGCATCTGCTGTGACCACACCCGCCTGGAGCAGCTGCCGCAGCATCCCGCTCTGGACGGCCAAAGGCGCATCGGCTTCTTTCCTGGCAGCTCCTTGGGCAACTTCACTCCAGAGGAAGCTGTCGACTTTCTGCGCAGTGCCCGGCGGCTGCTGGCTGGAGGGCCGCTGCTGCTGGGGCTGGATCAACCGCGCGAGCCGGCCCTGATGGAGGCCTCCTACGACGATGCCGCCGGCGTTTCCGCCGCATTCGCCCGCAACCTGCTGCAGCGGCTCAACCGAGACCTGCAGGGCGATGGCGATCCCACGCAATTCCGCTACCGGGCCCAATGGCAGGCGGGGCATCAGCGCATCGAAATGGCGCTGGTGAGCACACAGGATCAGACCTTAAACCTGGGCGGTGAGGCCTGGTTCTTTCGCCAGGGCGACGCCTGGATCACTGAACACAGCGTCAAGTACTCACCGGACTCCGCGGCCGCCCTCGCAGCCCAGGCCGGCTGGCGGATCCAACGCCGCTGGACCGATCCACACCAGCAGATGGCTCTGCATCTGCTTTTGCCGGCAAACTGAGCTAACAGACTAATCCAAAGACGGAGTCCAGGAGCTCAGGCCGCATGAAATCAGACGAACGGCGTCAAGCCATCAAACGGCAGCGTGAGCAGCTGATCCAAGACCTGGACGCGGTCTACATGGCGGCCTTCGATCGCCTGGGCGAACTGGAAGGTGAGGTGGGCGAAGTGAAAGCGGCACAGCTCACCCAGATGATCCTGAAATCCAAAACAGCCGCGATCGAGTCCCTGGAGAAAGAGATCGAAAAACCAGTGATCACCACCCCAGGCGAGGCATGAGCAGCTGGCTGGAGCAGCTGGAGCGGGAGCTGGATGCTCGGCTCTCCGCCTTTCTACGCAACAACCCCGTCCAGGAGCAACTGTTCAGCGAACAGCACCTGAAGGATCGGGCGACAGCCCTCCAGCGGCAACGTAAGCAACTGCAGGGCGAAGCGAAGCAGCAACGCCAGCAGCTGCTGAGGCTGGCAGAGGACGTACGGGCCTGGCGCAGCCGGGTGGAGCGTGCCACGGCAGCCGGCGCAGCGGATCTAGCCGGGCAAGCCGAACAACATCTCACCAGCCTGATGAGCCAGGGCCGTGCCCTCTGGGCCGACCTGGAAAATCTGGGACGCCGCTTCAACGAGGTGGAGCAACAGCTGAAGGAGCTTCACCAACAACAACAAACACCCAGCCCCTCAACACTGGAGAAGGACTGGGCCCTGTTCGAAGCCGAGCAGGAACTTGAGCAGTTGCGACGGGACGCCGGCCTGAGCTGACTCAGGCCTTGGGAGCAGGAGGCTCGAGGCTGACACCCTCGGGCGGAGGGGTGGGGTCCGGGTCGGCGATCAGCATGTGCTGCAGCACGATTTCGGGGCGCTCACTATCGCGCCAACGAATCCGGTACGCGGGCATCTTGGTGCCGCGACTCGTGGTCTGTTCCACCGGCTCCATCACCCAACCCCGGCGGGAACGGCCCTGGGGGTTGCGCTTGACCACCGCATCGGCGTGCTTGAAGCGGAACCCAACGCGCTCTCCACTCATGGGATTTGGACCATGCCACTGAGTTAATTATCCCATTGCGGGGGCATCCTCTGCCCTGGACTCCGGCCGTAAGAGCGGGAAGGCGATCACATCGCGAATGGAAGGGCTGTCCGTGAGCAGCATCACCAAACGATCAATGCCGATGCCGAGGCCACCGGTGGGAGGCATACCTACCTCCAGGGCCGTGACGAAGTCTTCGTCCAGCCCCTGAGCTTCCAGATCCCCAGCCGCCTTGCGGGCCTGCTGGGCCTCCAGGCGCTGGCGCTGATCCACCGGATCCGTGAGCTCACTGAAGGCATTGGCATGCTCACGGCCGACGATGAACAGCTCGAAGCGTTCCACCAGGCCAGGCTTGCTGCGGTGAGGCCGGGCCAGGGGTGAAATCTCCACCGGGTAATCGGTCACAAAGGTGGGCTGAATCAACGTTGTCTCCACCGCCTGCTCGAAGGCCTCATTCAGCAGGCGCCCTACGGAATCGGCCAGCTCAGGGGCATGCAGGCCCTTGGCCACCATCGCCGCCGCGGCCTCCTCCCGGCTGCCAAAGCTCTGAAAATCAAGCCCGGTGGCCTCCTCCACCAGCTCATGCATGGTCGCTCGGCGCCAGGGAGGGCTCAGATCAATCTCCGTGCCCTGGTACGTGATCTGGCAGCTGCCGCAAACCTCCTGACAGACGGCACTGATCATCTGCTCGGTGAGCTCCATCATTCCGATGTAATCGGAATAGGCCTGATAGATCTCCACCGAGGTGAACTCCGGATTGTGACGGGTGCTGACCCCCTCATTCCGGAAGATCCGGCCCAGTTCGTAAACCCGCTCGAAGCCCCCCACCACCAGCCGCTTGAGATGCAGCTCGGTGGCGATGCGCAGGGTGAGGGGGAGATCAAGGGCGTTGTGATGGGTCTCAAATGGACGTGCATCGGCACCGCCGGGTTCGCTTTGCAACACCGGCGTCTCGATTTCGAGGAAGTCCCGTTCATCCAGCCAGCGGCGGATGCCACTCACCAGCCGCGCCCGGCGGCGAAAGGTCTCCCGGGTGTCTGGAGACACGATGAGATCGAGGTAGCGCTGGCGGTAGCGCTTCTCCACATCGGCAAGACCGTGCCACTTATCCGGCAGCGGCTGCAGCGCCTTGCTGAGCATGCGCCAGTCGCTCACCTTCACCGACAGCTCACCGCGATCGGTGCGGCGCAGGGTGCCGCTCACCCCAAGCCAGTCACCACCATCCACCAATCCGGTGATCTGCTTGAACCAGCCCTCCTGCTGCGCCTCCAGACCTGCTTTCTCCAGAAACAGCTGAATGGTGCCGGTCTCATCCGCCAGGGTGAAAAAGGCGAGCTTGCCCATCACCCGCCGCGTCATCACGCGACCGGCGACGGACACAGTCACAGCACGCTCTTCTCCTTTGGGGAGATCGGCATGGGTCTCCTGCAGGGCCGACATGCGGTGGGTCGGCTCAAAACCGAGGGCGTAGGGCCCCTGCCCGAGATCAGCCAGTGCCCTGGACTTCTCCAAACGGGTGTCGCGCAGCTCAGACACAGCAGACGTGGCAATCGGGCGCCATCCTGCCCGCTCGTGGGTGGTTCAGGCCGTCGCCGCGGTCTCCCCAAGACGCTGCGAGCAATAACCGATGCCTCGAACCGTGAGAATCAGCTCGGGATTACGGGGATCCGGTTCCAACTTGCCCCGAAGCCGAGCCACGTACACATCGACCACCCGCAGGTCAGCGGCGCGGCGGGGCGGGTAACCCCAGAGTTGCTCCAAAATTTCCGCTCGGGGAACCACTTGGCCGGGTTCGCGGAACAGCAATTCCAGCAGGCTGAATTCGGTGTAGGTGAGGTTGATCCGTTCGGCACCACGGGTGACCTGTCGGCGGTTGGTATCCACCACCAGCTCGCCCAGTCGCATCACCCCTTGACCGGTCGGCAACTCACGGCTTTCGATCTCAGCGGCTCCCCGACCCACACGGCGGAGGATGGTGGCGATGCGTGCTTCGAGCTCCTTCGGACTGAATGGTTTCGGCAGGTAGTCGTCGGCTCCCAGGTCCAGGCCGGCCACCTTCTCCGAAATGGCATCGACAGCCGAAAGGAAAATAATTGGTACGCAGGATTCCGCCCGCAGACGACGGCATACCGCGAATCCATCGAGCTTCGGCAGCATCACATCGAGCACCACCAGATCCGGTGATTCGCTGTGAAACAGCGACAACGCCAGTTCACCATCCTCAGCGCACACCACGCGGTAGCCAGCAAGTTGCAGCCGCATCACCAGGACGCGCCGAACAGCCGCCTCGTCATCAACGACCAGGACAGTGGCTTTGGGTTGGCTCAGGACGTCACCAGACATCAACCTGGCTTAACGAGTTGAAACCTTACCGTTCAATCCGAACAGACCGGGTCGAAACCGCTCTGACAGCGGTCGCTTTACCGATTCTCTTAAGAAAGGACAGCGATCATGGCCAGCGCGCCTGGGAATAACGATTCCATTCCCGCGCGGCCTCCCTTAGCGCCACATCGCTGTCCAGCTGCCCCAGCATCGCCCGCTGCAATTGGGTGTAGATGATGCTCTGCAGACGCTTGATCCCCGGGAGAGCCGGCACCAGAACCCTTGCCTGCTGGAGGGTCTGAGCGGAGAGCAGGCGGGCGCTGCGAATCTGTTGCTCCTGCTCTGTGGCGGGTTGCTCCTGCTCCAGCGACGAACGCACCACCGCCAGGGCCTCAAGGGAGGAGGGCAGCACCCTGGCCTGTTGCGCAAAACGGATTTGATTGGCGGCATCGGTCAGGAACAAGGCCAGGTCCACGGCCTCCTGGGCGCGCACACTCTGCTGGGGAACCGCCAGTGTCATCAGGGCCACATTGGCCGTGCCATCGGGTCCGGTGAGGGGCGGATGCGGTTCCGTTGCGGCGGCGATGCCCGGTGCATTGACCTGGATGCTGCGCAGAAACTCCGCTCCTGTGGCCGCCATGGCGAGATCACCGCTTTGAAACAGCTCAATCGCCCGACGCTGACCCTGGCTGACCACTTCACGAGGCAACAGCCCCTCCCGATAGAGGTCCGTCCAGAAGCGGAAGGCCTGACGACCGGATGGACTGTCGAAAACCGCCCGACGCTGGTCATCCAGCAGGGTGACACCCATCTGCACCATCGACTCGAGCAACTCCGCCGAGTCATCCGGCACAGTCGTGATGAAGAGTCCGTAGCGACCCGTTCGCTCACGGATACGACGGGCAAACCCTGGAATCTCCTCCCAAAAACTGGGGGGTTGATCGATTCCCGCTCGCTCCATTAGGCGACGGTTCACCAGGCTGAGGCGAACCGTTAGATACCAGGGGATCGCGATCTGTCCGGCATCAGCATCGCGGCAGGCCTCCCAGACGGATGAGAGGTATCGGCTCGCAGCCGTCGGGGGGAGGAGAGGGGTCAGATCCGTCAGCCCCCCCTTGCTGGCGAGATTGGCGGCAAACGGTGGGTTGAGGTTCACCACATCAGGCGCCGTACGGGCATAGACAGCCGCCAGCAGCTTTCGCTCCACCGATCCCCATGGCAGGTCTGTCCAGCGCACCCCAGCAGCGGGACGTCGCTGTCGCCAGTCCCCCAGCACCTCAGCGAAGTAGTCATTGAATTTGGGAGCCAGCTGCAGGGTCCAGAGCTCTAGGGACTGCTGTCGCGATGCAGGTCGACCACAGGCCGCCAGCCCTGTTGCCAGCGATCCCACCAGCAGCTGCCGGCGGCTGAGTTTCATGACGGCACCCTCCGACGCCAGATCAGCAGTTGCACGGAGGCAAGCATCGGTGCCAGGAGTGCGGTGATCAGAGCCTGACACCAGAGGGTGTGCCAACCCCAGCTCCGCAGCAGTGGGTCCAGCGGCCAGCCGGAACGCATCAACAGTGGAGCGAGCACCGTGAGTCCCAACAGCATCGAGCCCAGCCAGGCCAGCAAACCGAGATTGAGGCTGCGCTGGATCGGTTGGGCCCGACGCCCCAGCCGCCCCCACCACCAGCCCAGCAGCACCAGCGCCGGGATCTGGCTCGAACCCGACAGATGCATACCATCCATCACTAGGCCCACGGCGAGGCCGGACAACGCACCGGAAACCGGCCCATCCACCAGCGCCCAGGGCAACAACCAGATGACGGCCCAGGCCGGTGGAACGCCGCCGATGCCCAACCAGGGGGGAGTCGCGAGGGTGGCCAGGGGGACCAGCAGACTTGAGGCCACACAGAGCGGCTGCTGATGCAAGCGGGCCATGGTCAGCGCGTCATCACCTGCACCCAATCGATGGCCTCTGGAGCAGCGATCAGCTGCACCACTGCAGCTGTAGACGGCGTCACCTGCTCGTCCACGGCCTGGACCACACCCACAGGAATGTTGGGGGGCAACAATGTGCTGGCTGGCGACGTACTCACCAAATCACCGGGGCGCACATCCGGATCCCGATCGATGAAACGAAGCTTCGGTCGGCTGGAGCCCGTCCCCACCAGCAAGCCATGGCGACGCGAACGGGGCAGCCACACACCGATCTCGTGACCTGGAGCGGTCAGTAACTTCACGCGCGCTGTCGCTGGGCTGCTGCTGGCAACACGTCCCACAAGTCCTCCGGGACCCAGCACGGCATCGTTCCGTGCAATGCCGTGAAGACTCCCTTTGCCGAGTTCCAATTGCTGCCACCAACCGCGGGGGCGTCGGGAGATCACTGCCGCCGAGACCACACCATCAGCGGCGCCATCCTGCTGAAGAGCCAGAAGTCCCCGCAGGCGCTCGTTATCCCTCTCCAGAAGGGTCAGCCTGGATTTCAGTTCCAGGTCGTTGGCGGACACGATCCACTCCCGCTGCGCTGACCCAGGCCAGAACGGGCGACTGAGCAAGGCGTAGGCATCAACAAACCCGGCACCCTTGCTGAGACGGACCACTACAAGTCCCGCTAACAGCAGAAGCCAGGGGGTCAATCGACCCAATCCGCGCCAGCGACTGTTCCCAGACCGCAGCATTGGGGCCATGGGCTTAGGCGCCAGCAGGTGAGCGGATGAATTCCGGCGTATCAACAACACGCTGCAGGCGTTTCCAGTCCTCCAGCACCTGCCCGCAGCCGTTGACGACGCACAGCAGCGGGTCTTCGGCGATGTGGACAAAGATGCCTGTTTCGTGGCTGATCAGATCGCTGATGCCGCGCACCAGCGCTCCACCACCGGCCAGCATGATGCCGCGATCCACAATGTCGGCGGCGAGTTCAGGGGGTGTGCGTTCCAGGGTGCGCTTCACAGCCTCAACAATCACGTCGAGGGGTTCACCAATCGCTTCCCTTAGATCGCCGGCTTTCAGGTTGATGGTGCGGGGCAATCCGGAGAGAAGGTGCAGACCGCGCACATCCATCGACTCTTGGTCAAAAGCATCGTCAGGAAACGCACAGGCGATGCGGATCTTGATGTCTTCCGCGGTGCGTTCGCCCACCACCATGTTGTGCACCTTCTTGAGATAGACGCCGATCGCATCGCTGATCTCGTCACCCGCCACCCGCACGGATTCACTGAGAACCGTTCCGCCGAGGCTCAACACGGCGACCTCGGTGGTGCCGCCGCCGATGTCGACGATCATGGTGCCGACGGGCTCGGTCACCGGGAGACCCGCACCGATCGCCGCCGCCACCGGTTCGTCGATGAGATGTACCTCCCTTGCACCGGCCATACCGGCTTCCCGCACGGCCCGCCGCTCGACGCCTGTGACACCGCTGGGGATGCCCACCACAAGGCGTGGAGCCATGATGCCGCGGCCTTCATTGCCCTTGGTGATGAAGGTCTTGAGCATCTGCTCAGCCGCATCGAAGTCAGCGATCACACCATCGCGGAGCGGACGGACAGCGCGGATGTTGCCTGGGGTCCGACCCAGCATCAACTTCGCCTCATCACCCACAGCCAGGGGTGTTCCGCGCTCGAGATCCAGCGCGACGACGGACGGTTCCTGCAGAACGATGCCCCGACCGGAGACGTAGATCAGGGTGTTGGCAGTGCCAAGGTCGATACCGATGTCGCGAGACAGCTGGAAACGACGAAACAGCACAGTCTCAGGACCTCAGGCCGGTGAATCATAGAGGCGAATTTCAACGGTGCCTGTTACATCCGGCGGTCTGGGTGGAACTCCTTGAAGGCAGCCACCGAAACCGTGGCGCATCATTGAAACCATCACCAGGAGATGAATCCCATGGGCGTGAATTCCGTCACCCTTGTCGGCCGTGCCGGCCGCGACCCCGAAGTGCGTTACTTCGAATCCGGCAGCATGGTGGCCAACCTCACCATGGCTGTGAACCGCCGCAGCCGCGACGATGAGCCGGACTGGTTCAACCTCGAAATCTGGGGCAAACAGGCCCAGGTGGCTGCGGACTATGTCAAGAAGGGATCGCTGCTGGGCATCATCGGCAGCGTCAAACTGGATCGCTGGACCGACCGCAACAGCGGTGAAGAGCGCAGCAAACCCGTGGTCCGCGTCGACCGGCTCGAACTGCTGGGATCCAAACGGGACAACCAGGAGGCCGCCGGCAGCTTCGGTGGTCAGGCCTCCGACGAAGAAATCCCTTTCTGAATCAAACCGTTGACGTCGGCGCTCAGTCTGAGGACTGACGCCGGCGCCAGACCCCCAGGCCCAGCCAGATGGCCCCACCCAAAACAGCCACCACCAAGATCACCTTCACAGCTTTGGAGACCGGGTCGATCCACACCTCAACATTGCTGTAGCCCTCACCCAGCACCATCCCGGCCACGGTGAGCAACAGGGTCCAGATCAGGCTGCCGGCCGTTGTCCAGAGCAGAAACGGAGCCATCGGCATCATTTCGATGCCAGCCGGCACGGAGATCAAGGTGCGGATGCCGGGCACCAGACGCCCCCAGAACACCAGAGCGGTTCCATAACGGCCGAACCAACGGCGACTGCGTCCCAGTTCCTCGGGACTGATGCCGATCCAGCGTCCGTGATGCCTCAGCCACTGCTCAATCCGCTCTTCATTGATCAACCGACCGATCCCGTACCAGGGCAGAGCACCCAGCACGGTGCCCATCAGGCCGGCGAGGACCACCGGCACCAACTCAAGCTGCGCCTGCTGAACGTAGAAGCCCCCGAGGGGCATGATCAGCTCAGAGGGGATCGGCGGGAACAGATTCTCCAGGAACATCGCCGCGAAGATGGCCGTGTATCCCAGCCATTGGTTGGCCTCAACCGCCTGACCGATCAGCTGCGGAAGCTGCGTGATGACATCAGAAAGCCCCATGGAGCCTGCGCGTGATCGCGCAAGTCTTCCACGGGGCTGAACACTCCACCTGAGGGTGGATCAATAGCGGTAGTGGTCGGGCTTGTATGGACCTTCCACCGGCACGTTGATGTAGTCGGCCTGGTCGGTGCTGAGCTCGGTGAGCTTGGCGCCGATGCGATCCAGGTGCAGACGGGCCACCATTTCATCGAGGTGCTTGGGAAGCACATACACCTCCTTGCCGTACTCGTTGCCCTTGGTGAACAGCTCGATCTGAGCCAGCACCTGGTTGGTGAAGGAGTTGCTCATCACGAAGCTGGGGTGGCCGGTGGCGCAGCCCAGGTTCACCAGGCGACCTTCCGCCAGCAGGATGATCCGGTTGCCGCTGGGCAGGGTGATGTGGTCGACCTGGGGCTTGATGTTGTCCCACTTGTACCCCTTGAGCGAGGCAACATCGATCTCGTTGTCGAAGTGGCCGATGTTGCAGACGATCGCCTCGTCCTTCATCTTCTCCAGGTGCTCGTTGCGGATCACCTGATAGTTGCCGGTGGCGGTCACGAAGATGTCCATCTCCTCGACCACATCTTCCAGACGGACGACGCGGTAGCCCTCCATGGCCGCCTGCAGGGCACAGATCGGATCCACTTCTGCGATGCACACGGTGGCGCCGAGGCCCCGCAGGGACTGGGCTGAACCCTTGCCCACATCGCCGTAGCCCATCACCAGGGCCTGCTTGCCGGCCACCATCACGTCGGTGGCGCGCTTGATGCTGTCCACCAGGGACTCACGGCAGCCGTAGAGGTTGTCGAACTTGCTCTTGGTGACCGAGTCGTTGACGTTGATGGCAGGGAAGGGCAGCTCGCCGCTCTTCTGCATCTTGTAGAGACGCGCCACACCCGTGGTGGTCTCCTCGGTCACGCCCTGGATTTCAGCCTTGGTGCGCGAATAAAAGGTGGGGTCCTGGGCCAGCTTCTTCTTGATCGACGCAAACAAGAAGGTCTCCTCTTCGTTGGAGGGGTTGTCAAGAACGGTGATGTCCTGTTCCGCCTTGCTGCCGAGCATCACCAGGCCAGTGGCATCGCCGCCGTCGTCCAGGATCATGTTGGGGGAACCGCCATTGCCCCACTCGAGGATGCGGTGGGTGTACTCCCAGTACTCCTCGAGGGTTTCGCCCTTCACGGCGAAGACTGGAATGTTCTGGGCTGCGATCGCTGCAGCAGCGTGATCCTGGGTGGAGAAGATGTTGCAGGAGGCCCAACGCACTTCGGCGCCCAACTCCACCAGGGTCTCAATCAGACAGGCGGTCTGAATCGTCATGTGCAGAGAACCGGCGATACGGGCTCCCTTCAGGGGCTTCTCACTGCCGTACTTCTCACGCAGCGCCATCAGACCGGGCATCTCGGTCTCGGCGATGTCGAGTTCCTTGCGGCCGAAATCGGCCTGGTTGATGTCGGCGATGACGCAATCGACACCGAGCTTCAGTTCCGTCGCGGTTGTGGGCGCTGCCACCATGAGTTGATGCTCCCTGGGAAACGTGGAGGTGAATCTCTGCAGAGACGCCGAGGCTTCGGGCTCGCTCAGTTCGGACTGTACACAGTGTGTCTGGACCCTCAAGTCGCTGGCCACAACCCGGAGCCTTGGTCAGCACGTGGCAGGCCATCTCCCCGCGGGAAGCATCCTGCTGTTGCAGGGGCCACTCGGAGCGGGCAAAACCTCACTGGTGCAGGGCCTTGCCCTGGCCTGCGGCATCACTGAAGCGATCACCAGTCCAACCTTTGCCCTGGCCCAGCACTACCCGGACGGGAATCCGCCCCTCGTCCATCTGGATCTCTACCGGCTGGACGCTCCGGGATCAGCTGATGAGCTGTTTCTCCAGGAAGAGGAGGAGGCCCGGGCGATGGGAGCCCTGATGGCGGTGGAATGGCCCGAACGGCTCAGCTTGGCGCTGCCAGAAGCCTGGCGCTTGGAGCTGTGCCATGTCGGAGAGGGCCGCCGCGCTCAGCTCACACCTCCCAGAAAAACCTCCACCTGAGCCTCTGTTGGTTGGGGATCAATGCCGCCGGGGCCTCCGCAGACCAGGGCGCCGCAGGCCGCCGCGAAACGAATGCGCTCCTGGGGTGCGGCGGCCCACCGGTGCAAAAGACCTGCCGTGAAGGCATCACCAGCGCCGGTGGTATCGACGACGGTGGGGGGCTGAAAGGCGGTCTGCTCACCTGAGTCGGCTCCCAATTGCCAGCGCACCGGGGCGGCGCCATCAGTCACCACCACATCCGGCCGCTGGGGCAAGGCCTGCTGGATCGCGCCTGGATCGTCGGTTTTGAAGAAACACAGCGCTTCCTCCCGCGCCAACTTGATCAGAGCCGCCTGCTGCAGCAACGGCTCAGTAGCAGCCAAAGCCTTGGGCCCAGGCCCTGTGGCCGGATCCGCGACCGGATCCCAGAACGTGGGGCGCCAGTTCACATCGAGGGCTATTCCTGTGCCCTGGCTCTGGGCCTGACGCACAGCCGAGAGCAGGGCCGAGGCTGACATTGGCGCCGCCAGCGGCAGCGTGCCGATCAACAACCATCGGGCCGGGGGCAAGGAGGCTGGCTCCAAAGCCTGATCAGCAAATCCAAGGCCCTGATCCCCAGAAAAGGCCTGAAACTGCCGTTCACCGTCTGGCGAACGGCGCACCAAAACGATGCGACTGGGACGCTCGGCATCCCGCTGCAGCAGCTCGGTCTGCAGTCCACGCTCAGCAAACAACGTGGAAAAAGCCTCGCCGATGGCATCCTGCCCCAAGCGACCGGCAAAGGCCACGGGGGTCCCCAAGCGAGCCAGACCACAGGCCACATTCGCCGGAGCTCCTCCCAGACGGTCGTCCACCGGACGATCCAGCGCAGGATCACCTCCAGGCGGCCCAAGCCGATCGATCAGAGCTTCACCAAGACAGACAACAGAACAAGGGCCTGCTATGTCGGATCCCATGGAGTCGGATGCATGGCTCGCTGGCGCCAGAAGTCGCCATTGAGCTCATGATCCAAAGCATCCAGCTGATCAGCGTGATTTTCACGGAAAGAATCCAGGCCCTGGCGTTGGGAACGAATCCGATCGCTGCTGTTCAGTAAGGCAACCAAAAATCTGTCACGATCCTCAGGAGACAGCGTTCCCGCACGACAACGTTCATTCATCAGGCGGGCTATTTCAACAACAGTTCCATCCAGAGACCGTCGTGGACTCACACCACTTGGCATTGGTAGGGGCTTCAGTGCGCGCAACATTTCCGCTGCATCGGCGTTGTGCGCCAACCAGGCCACCAGATCATCCAGCAGGGATGAACGTGCATAGGAGACCCACTGGACCGCACAACCCGCGGCCTGCATCTGCTCCTCCAGAAAGGCGTAGCGAAACACCTGCCCCCGCGTCGCCAACTCCGGCCGCCGATCCCGGTCGATCTGTTCCTGCAGAAACTCCTCGTAGGAGGAGGTGCGCATCACGTGCCCTTTGAGGTTTTGGAGATACAGGCTCGGATACACCTCCCGCAGCGGTCGCGCCACCAAAACGGCTTCTGCAGGTACTGGCACCAAATGCAGCGCCGCTTTCAAGCGCTGCGGATCCACCCGACAAAGACATTCATGGGACAGCAACAACACCCGCGGCCAACCCCGTCTTTGCTCGGCCTCCACCACCGCCTCGAGGTCGTCCAGCTCCTGGCGGCGCAGATGGCGGAAGCGAATTCCGCACTGCTCCAACTGGGAGCTATTGAGCACAAGCAATTCCTGAAACGCCGTTGAGCCCGTTTTCATCGGGCCGGCATGGAGCAGCAACTTCATCGGCGAGCCAGCAACGCCGCAATGATCTTTGCGTTGGCCGCTGGGAAGGCGAAGTTCTTCAGGTCATCCGGACGCACCCAACGCACCTGTTGACTGGCAAGAGGCTGCGGCTCCCCCGACTCCCAATTGCAGAGATGGACCACAAAGCGCAGCTTCTTGTGGCTAAAGGCGTGATCAACAGTGATCAGTTCATCGCCGACCGTCACCGCAATGCTGAGTTCCTCCTTAAGTTCGCGAGCGATACAGGTTTCGATCGTTTCGTCTTTCTCCTGTTTGCCGCCGGGGAACTCCCACATCCCCCCCAGCAAACCTTCCTCCAGACGCTGGTCGATCAACACTTCCCCCGCCACGTTGAGCACAACGCCCACACCGATCACTTGAAAGGGCAGGGGCTTCGGGGCGTCGGTCATGGGCCAGCGGCAAGGATCGCCGGAAGCGTAGGCAGCGCAGTGGGATTGCCAGGGGCAGCGGTGGCAGTCCGGCTGGCGAGGGGTGCAAACCGTGGCCCCCAGATCCATCAAGGCCTGGTTGGTGTCCCGCGGCCGCAACGGATCGAGCAAAGCCTCACTCCAGCTCCAAAACAAAGCGTCATCGCGAGCCGGCGGGCGCGGATATACCGTCAATCGCGCCAGCACCCGTTTGACATTGCCATCCAGAATCGGCAGTGAAGCATTGAAGGCACTGGACAGAATGCTGCCGGCGGTGGTGCGACCGATGCCCGGCAAGGCCATCCAGCCCTCCAAGCTGCGGGGCCAAGGCCCGCCCACCAACCGCTGCGCCGCCTCATGCAACCGGCGAGCCCGCGAGTAGTAACCGAGCCCCTGCCACTGCAACCGCACCTCCTCAAGAGATGCAGCAGCCAGAGCCTCAACTGTGGGGAACGCTGTCATCCAACGCTCCCAGTAGGGAAGTACCACCGCCAACTGGGTCTGCTGCAGCATCACCTCCGCGATCCAGATGCCGTAAGGGTCGAGATCTTGTTCGAGAACCGGGGGCGCGCCATCGGTCAAGAGCTTCCAGGGAATCCCACGCCGACCCTGTTCGCCCCACCAGGTGAGCAACGCTTCAGCGAGCACCGGCACAGGGAAAGGCTGCTTAGGCATCAACGATGGGAAGTTCAAACCGTGCTGTGTCCGCGCCAGGTTCAAACGTCACTGAATTGCCAAGGACCAGCACATCGTGGAGATAGTCGACCATAAGCACGAGCAGCGATTACGCATCACCGAGGCGACGGTGCGATCCGTCGAATCCGGCTGAAGCCGATCCTGATGACTACCACCGCAGCGTTACCGGCTTTCTACTACTAGTACTGATTAACAGAGATAAAGCCCACGACCAACAACCCGGGCACGGTCATCTTTGGAGGAGTGGTGTTGGCCATAACATTGGTGCTTGGGGTGGCGCATAACCGGCATAAATGCCGGTGAAAACGCAGCAACGAGAAATTATTATCAAAACCAATGACTCCTATGCAACTTAGGATTCGATAAAAATG
Organism: Synechococcus sp. A15-28; assembly: GCF_014280175.1. Taxonomy (GTDB): domain Bacteria; phylum Cyanobacteriota; class Cyanobacteriia; order PCC-6307; family Cyanobiaceae; genus Parasynechococcus. The sequence goes on along the minus strand of NZ_CP047931.1, from coordinate 116,957 downwards.
GACAGCCATCAATACTCAGACGACACCTTTTTCATATTCATATTTTCCCTCAATAATTCAGGCACAACTATAATGAGTCAGTACATTAATAACTGCATATCAAACAGCTACTTGCCAGAATATGGCAACAATGAAGGCCAGGCAATACCAGAAGCAAAGAGAATCATGAGCATAAAAAAATGGGATCAAAACCAAAAATTTGACTGGTCAAAAATCAAAACCATATGGAGCAGCTATGCGAAAAAACATCACAAGAAAATATTCATAGAATGTAGCCCACCGAACTTATTGAGAATAAAGCCAATTACAGACACTTTCCCGCATCACAGATCTATTCTTTCCATAAGCTCACCATACTCGTACATAAGTTCAAATGTCGAAAACTATATGGAAGGGATGGATATAAAAAATGCAATAAATTGCGCAACAATGAGATGGATCAAGAGAGCTCTCATTCAAAAACAAAATATAGAAAATTTTCCTAATATACCATTCATTTCTTATGAACATTTCTGCAAAAATCCAGAAAATCTGATTTCCATGCTGAGGCTCGAAAAAAAACATTTGAAGCTAAATCGGAATAACAAATTAAGGGGTAAAAAAAATTTTCCAATTCAATGTATTATAGACATGACCCCTAGACATTTGAGTTTTTTAGGATTGGACGGCCTAGAAGAAGCAAATCACCATCTCAAGCATAGCAAAAAATTGCTAAAGTTTTATGGATATAAAATTCTGGATTACGAAAACACTAACAGCAGCCTTAGGGACAGCCCACTTTTAGCTAATATCGGACTCCAAAAAAGGATCAACTGGAATGCAAAATCGTAATTTTGAATGCTGGACCTGGAGAGGTTACTCAATAAACTGGAACGTAATTAATAACAGTAACAATGCCTCCGCAACATTATTAATTCATGGCTTCGGAGCCAACACAAATCATTGGCGCTTCAACCAACCGGTGCTGGCTAAACAGGCGCCCACTTATGCCATTGATCTGCTCGGTTTCGGGCGCAGCGATCAACCCCGAGCCAGATTGAAAGATGAACAAGACAGCGGAGCTTACGTTCATTACAGCTTTGACCTCTGGGGCCAGCAGGTGGCCGACTTCTGCCATGAGGTGATCGATCGGCCGGTGCACTTGGTGGGCAATTCCATCGGCGGGGTCGTGGCTCTACGAGCGGCACAACTACTTGGAGACCGTTGCCAAGGCGTTGTACTGATCGACTGCGCCCAGCGCTTGATGGATGACAAACAGCTGGCCGCACAGCCAGCCTGGATGGCCTGGATCCGACCGCTGCTGAAAACGATGGTGCGTCAGCGTTGGCTCAGCACAGTCCTATTCCGCAATGCGGCACGGCCTGGCGTGATCCGCAGAGTGTTGAAGCAGGCCTACCCCAGTGGCAGCAACATCGACGACGAGCTGATCAACTTGCTGTACCAACCCACCCAACGCGATGGGGCGGCCGAAGCCTTTCGTGGCTTCATCAACTTGTTCGACGACTATCTCGCCCCACAATTGATGCAGGACCTCTCGATTCCGGTGGATATGGTTTGGGGGGACAAGGATCCCTGGGAGCCATTACCTGAAGCACAGCGATGGAAAGAAACCATCGATTGCGTGCGCTCGCTCACAGTGATACAAGGTGCCGGACACTGTCCCCATGACGAGGCACCGAATACAACCAATCAGGCTTTGCTCAAAGCACTGACATCGCCTCTCCCTAAACTACCTTCGTCATGACACTCCAAAACTGCTTTTGGCTCAGCGCCCCAAGGCTCCAAAGCGCTGCAACACATTGGTAATCCTCAACGAGGAATCTTCTCAGATTATTTATTGCTGCGGCATCAAGATCTTGCTCGATCTGCCTCTTTGATACATTGCTGCGCTCCCGGACCTCTGACACATCAACACGCAATACTCTTTCGCAATCAGAAGCCAAGGTCTCCTGACAAACAACACCAAAAATATTGCCTGGGGTGAGCACACCCAACAGAGGTTGACAGTAAAAAGATATTGACTCACGCAAATGATGAACGCTGCGAAAATCTCTAGCCACAACCTGGTCAAGTCTTCCATCTGGCCGGTAGAGAGATCGCGCCATCGCACCTAAACTCAAGTATTTGCGCAGAACCTTTCTCTCGCCAGGAAAGCGTCGAACTTGATCAGGAAGCTCGTCCTCAAGAACAAGCTTTCTACGCCACTCGAAAGCCGAAAAAGCTCTGCTAATCGGGTTACGCAGGCAAAACAGATAATCACAATTCGAATCAACAACTACGCCGTTGATGTGTGACTCAAAGAATGAAGAGTATTGTTTTTTGACGACAGGAGAAGTTGGAAGGAGCTTTTTGACAGTGGAGCCCCCACACTTACCAACATGAACGAACTGCAGTTGGCGTTTCAAACCATTGGCCAGAGCTCTAGCTCAAGCTTAAAGAGGCCTCAACAAGCCACATAGGCCTCCACCTGATCGCTCACTCGGCGCAGACCGGCCAGACCATCGCGCTCCAGGTTGCGAACCCGATCGCGGCTCATGCCCAGAATCCGGCCAATACCGGTGAGGCTCATCGGGTCTTCGCCATCCATGCCGTAACGCATCCGCAGCACCTGCTCCTGGAGATGGGGGAGTTGACCCAACAGGCTACGTAGATCTCCCTTCATGCAGTCTTCCTCCACCTGATCGCTGGGAAGATCTCCATCACCAGCCAGAAGCTCGAGCAGCTCGGTGTCGTCACCATCTCCAACCTTCATTTCAAGGCTAACCGGCTGGCGGGCGCGGCACATCAGATCTTTGACGTCATCCTCAGGCAGTTCAACGAATTCAGCCAGTTCCGAAACCGTGGGCGTGCGACCCAGCTCCTGGCTGAGCTCCCTCTGGCCCTTTTTCAGCTTGTTCAACATCTCGGTGATGTGAATGGGCAGCCGGATGGTGCGGCTCTTCTCAGCAATCGCCCGAGTGATGCCCTGACGAATCCACCAGTAGGCGTAGGTGGAAAATTTGTAGCCACGGGTGGGGTCAAATTTCTCCACACCACGCACCAATCCGATGGTGCCCTCCTGGATCAGATCCAGAAGCTCCATGTTCCGCTTGGTGTACTTCTTGGCGACGCTCACCACCAAACGGAGGTTGGCCGCGACCATCCGCTCTTTGGCACGTCGACCGTGCTGAAGCTTGCGCTTGAGCTGAAGGGACGTGAGACCGGATGCCTTGGCCAACATGTCGGCAGAGGGCTTATCGCCGTCACGGCTTTCCAGTTCGGACTGGAGGGCCTCAAGATCCATCAGATCCTGAACCTGGCGTCCAAGGGTGATCTCTTGCTCGTGGGTGAGCAGGGGAACCCTGCCAATGTCACGCAGATAGGAGCGAACCAGATCAACGTCCACACTGACGCTGCGGGCAGCAGAAGCAGGTTTTGAAGCAGTTGCGGCAGCACGAGCCATGACGCTTCTTTTAGTTATGTAAAGAGTACTCCTAAGAAACGTAAACGAGCTCTCAGGAAAGCCAGGCTGGGGCGATTTGGGTAGAAATACCTGTGGCCGTGAGCTGCTGCGGCAGGTGCACCAGCAGCCATTCGGCTGTCTTGAGATAGATCAGGGTGCCGGCCACGTCCGTGCAGGTGGTGATGAACGGGGTAGACATCAGCGCCGGATCCAACCCCATCCGATCGAACAGCAGCGGAAAGGCCGCGCCAGCGGTGGCCGCCAGGGTGGTGATCGCCAGCAGGCTCATCCCCACCGACAACCCCACCAGGGGGCTTTCACCCCGCCACCAGGCGAAGGGCACCACCAGGATCATCATCAGGATTCCCAGCAACGCTCCGGCCATCGCCTCACGACCCACCGCCTTCAACGGTCCAAGGGCGCTGATGCTCTGAGTGCTCAGGCCACGGATCACCACGGTGGAACTCTGGGCCCCCACGTTCCCCCCTGTTCCGCCCAGCAGGGGAATGAAAGCCGCCAGCAGCACCACCTTCTGGAGCACCTCCTCATTGGCGGCGATCACCTCGGACGTGAAGAAGCTGGCCACCACCAACACCGCGAGCCACACCACCCGGCGGCGGGCCACGGTGAACAGATTGCTGCTGAAGTAGTCGTCCTCGTCGCCAGCCTGTACAGCGCCGGCGGCGTACAGATCGCGGGTGGCCTCCTGCTCGATCACGTCGATGACGTCGTCGACGGTGACGATCCCCACCAGCCGTTGCTCCAGGTCCACCACGGGCACCGCCAGGAAGTCGTAACGCTGGATCGTGCGGGCCACCTTCTCCTGATCGGTGTCGGTGCGAACGCTGAGCACCTCCTCCGTCATCACATCGCGGATCAGGGTGTGGGGATCAGCGGTCACCAGATCCCGCAGGGACAGGATGCCAGTGAGCCGCCGTTCGGTGTCGGTGACGTACAGGGAATAGATGGTTTCGGTGTCGCGGGCGCGCCGACGCACGATGTCGAGGGCCTCAAGGGCGGTCTGGTTTTCCTTCAGGGCGATGTACTCAGTCGTCATCAGACGACCGGCGGTTTCGGCCTCGTAGCCGAGCAGCTCCGCGGTGACCTTGCGCTCCTCCGGGCTGAGCTGGTCCAGCAGCTGACGCACCACCTTCGCCGGCAGCTCCTCGAACAGCCGCGCCCGGTCGTCGGGCGACATCTCTTCCATCACCTCCTGCATCTCGCCAGAGCGCAGCAGGCTCAGCAGGTTCTGCTGGGTGACGGTGTCGAGGTACTCGTAAACACTGATGGCCTCGTCCTTGCTGAGCAGACGAAAGGCAATGGCCTGGAGGTTCTGAGGAAGATTGCCGATCGCTTCGGCCACGTCCACCGGCTGCACCGGCTCCAGCAGCAGCTTCACCGCGTCGTAATTGCCGACGCTGAGCATCGCCTCGAGCTGCCGGGTCACCACCTCCGCCAGCAGGTGATGTTCCACGGTGACGCCCGCTGTAGTCAGCCCGGTTCCCTCAGTCATCGCTCACCAGCCGGCGACCAAGTGTATGGCCGTTACAGCCGGTTAACCTCGCGGCAACTTCCCTTGTTCAGCCATGGCGATCAGCGTCAGCACCGTGACCGTCAACACCCCCGACGGCAGCAGCAAATCCCTGGGTGACTACGCCGGCAAGGTGCTCCTGATCGTGAATGTGGCCAGCCGCTGCGGCTTCACCAAGCAGTACGCCGGCCTGCAGGCCCTCAACGCGGCCTACGCCGACAAGGGCCTGGCGGTGCTGGGTTTCCCCTGCAACGACTTCGGTGGTCAGGAGCCCGGCACCCTCGACGAGATCAAGAGCTTCTGCTCCACCACCTACGGCGCCGACTTTGAGCTGTTCGAGAAGGTGCACGCCATGGGCAGCACCTCCGAGCCCTACACGACTCTCAACCAGATGGAGCCCGCCGGTGATGTGGCCTGGAACTTCGAGAAGTTCCTCGTGGGCAAGGACGGCACCGTGATCGCCCGCTTCAAGAGCGGTGTGGACCCTGAGGAACTGAAGTCGCCGATCGAAGCGGCCCTGGCGGCCTGAAGCGACGCCCCAGGCAGAACCCCAGGGCAGCTCCCCCGAGTCCAAGACCCAGGGTGAGGCCGAGCAGAGCGACCGCCTCACCCCAGTTCCCTGCCATAAAGTCTTTAGCCACCGCCAAGGTCCAACTGCTGAAGGTGGTGAGGGAGCCGCAGAAACCGATGCCCAGCAGCAACTGACGCCTTGGCGCGGCGGGAAGGCCGGCCAGTAATCCCAGCAAGGCAGCCCCCAGAACGTTCACCAGCAGGTTCTGATCCCCCAGATGCAGGGCCACCTGCCAGCGCAGCAAGGCTCCGGGCACAGCCCCGACAGCCACCAGCAGCAGTTCATTGAGTTCGCTGCGAAGCGTGGAGGACTGTTCAGCCATAGGCCCCCAGGCCGAAGCCAGCTGCAGCGGCCAGCACCCCAGCCAGGATGGAGATCAGGGCCAGAACGGCAGCAGCCAGGACGTGACCAGCCCGCAACTCGTTCAGCAACTCGACCGCAAAGGTGGAAAAGGTGCTGAGGCTGCCGAAGAAACCCACCCCTATCAATAGGGCGACACCACGGCTGGCCGTACAACTCTCCTGAAGTGCCAGGACGAGTCCGAGGGCAAACGAAGCGATCACATTCACCAGAAAGGTGCCCCAGTGCTTCTTGGGCACCATCGGCTCAAAGTGGTTCACGGCCTTCAGGCGCAGCCAGGCTCCGGGGATCGCCCCCAGACCCACCAGCAACACTTCAGGCGCGGATCCAGCCACGGCGCTGCTCACCAGCCAGGGTCTGCACCTGCAGCCAGTCGCGGCCTTCGGAGCCGGACCAACGCCGCAGCAGACGCAACGAGGTGCCCACCGGCAAGGTGTGCAGTCGTGGCGCCACCGCCAGGGGACTCACCTGCAACGGCGACTCGGCATTGAGATGCAACGGACCACTGCCGCTGCGTCGGCGCAGCTGGGGCTGACGGTTATCGCCACCACCGGCCGGCAGAGCCGCAGGAGCCATCAACGCCACCCCAAGCAGCCAGCTCCAGCGCAAAACAGCACCCATCAGATGTCCAGGGCGGCCATATCCAGCTCGGCGCTGTGGGTTTCGATGAATTCCCGACGGGGCGCCACCTTGTCCCCCATCAGGATCGTAAAAATACGGTCGGCTTCGAGAGCATCTTCAATCTCCACCCGTTTCATCGTTCGGGTGGTGGGGTCCATTGTGGTTTCCCACAATTGCTTCGGCATCATTTCGCCGAGACCCTTGAAGCGTTGAATCGTGTAATTGGCTTTCTCACCAAAACCCTCAAGGGTTTTCTGTAAATCCCCTTCGTTGTAGCAATAGGTGTGATTCTTCCCGCGCTCCACTTTGTACAGCGGCGGACAGGCGATGTAGATGTATCCGCCTTCCACCAACGCCTTCTGATAGCGGTAGAAGAAGGTGAGCAGCAAGGTACGAATGTGAGCGCCATCAACATCGGCATCGGTCATGATCACCACGCGGTGGTAGCGCAGATTTTTCAGTTCAAAGTCTTCACCTTTGATGCCCAATCCAAGAGCTGTGATCAGCGCCTGAATCTCCGTGTTCTTGTAAATCTTGGCATCATCCGTCTTCTCAATGTTGAGAATTTTTCCGCGCAGGGGAAGAATCGCCTGGAAACGGCGATCTCGCCCCTGCTTGGCCGAACCTCCGGCGGAATCACCCTCAACGATATAAATCTCGGATTCACCGGGATCCCTTGAGCTGCAATCCGCCAACTTGCCGGGCAGGGTTGAACTCTCGAGAACGCTCTTGCGCCTCACCAGCTCGCGGGCCCGTCGGGCAGCCTCGGCTGCATTGAAGGCCTGAATCGCCTTCTCCAGGATCAACCCGATCACCGAAGGGTTGAACTCAAGGAACTGGCTGAGTCCTTCACCAACAAGATTGTCGACGATGCCCCGAACTTCGGTGTTGCCAAGTTTGGTTTTGGTCTGGCCTTCAAATTCCGGATCCGGCACCTTCACCGAAAGCACGGCGGTGAGTCCTTCCCGGATGTTTTCACCCGCCAGATTGGAATCCGATTCCTTGCGCTTGCCCAGTTTCTTGGCGAAGGCATTAAGGGTGCGGGTCAGAACCGTTTTCAGGCCCTCGATGTGGGTGCCGCCATCCACGGTGCGGATGTTGTTGGCAAAGCCAAGGATGCTGTCGGAGTAGGCATCGGAACACCACTGCAACGCCGCCTCCACCTGCACACCATCCTTCTCGGAATTCACATAGATGATGTCGGGATGGAGAGCATCCTTTTCCTTGTTCATGTAGGCGACATATTCCTTGATGCCGCCCTCATAGAAATAAATGTCCTCATGGGCCTCGCCAGCCGCGTTACGGGCTGAGTCCCGTTCATCGCGGAAGACGATCCGCACACCACCATTGAGGTAGGCCAGTTCGCGCAAGCGCGCCGAAAGGGTGGCGTAATCGAAGACAATGCCGCCGGTGAAGATCTCAGTGTCCGGCTTGAAGCACACCGTGGTGCCGGTCTGACCGGCCTCTTCAGCGGGCTGAGGCTCAGAGGCGAGGCTGCCGATCGCAGCACCACGCTCAAAACGTTGCTGATGGACCTGCCCCTGACGGCGCACCGTCACCTGCACCCATTCGCTCAGTGCGTTCACCACCGACACACCAACGCCGTGGAGACCGCCGGACACCTTGTAACCACCAGAACCGAACTTGCCGCCGGCGTGAAGCACGGTGAGCACCGTCTCCAGGGCGCTCTTGCCCGTGCGGGGGTGAATGTCCGTGGGAATGCCGCGACCGTTGTCGCTGATGGAGGCGGAGCCGTCCTCCCCGAGGATCACCACGATCCGGTCGCAGTGGCCCGCCAGGGCCTCGTCCACGGCGTTGTCCACCACCTCGTACACAAGGTGGTGCAGACCTCTCGGCCCGGTGGAGCCGATGTACATGCCAGGGCGCTTGCGGACGGGCTCCAGCCCCTCCAGCACTTGAATCTGCTCAGCGCCGTAGGCGTTCTGGACCTTGGAAGCGTCGCTCATGCAGAAATAACAAAGCCTGGAAACCGGGTTCTGGGCAGCCGCAACGGCTCTGAACCTTGACCTGGCAATCTCAATCTACCACCGGCTGTCTATAGAGGCATCCAGAGGCCTCTCAAGCGCCGTTCCATCCTGGGGTGCACCCCCGCTCGATTGTTGACGCAGCCGGACCCCTTGGTAATCACGTTGCTGGGACCCACCGCCAGCGGCAAAACAGCCCTCTCCCTGGAGATTGCCGAACGGCTGAACCTGCCGGTGATCAACGTGGACTCCCGGCAGCTGTACCGGGAGATGACCGTGGGCACCGCCAAACCGACGGCGCAGCAGCAAGCCAGGGTCCCGCATCACCTCCTGGATCTGCGCAACCCCGATCAACCGATCACGCTGCAGGAATTTCAGGCGGAGGCCGAACCCTGCATCGCCCATGAGCTGGAGCAGCGCGGCGTGGCCCTGCTGGTGGGAGGCAGCGGGTTGTATCTGAAGGCACTCACCAGCGGCCTCAAACCACCGGCGGTGCCACCGCAGGCGCAGCTGCGGGAGCAACTGAGCCATCTCGGTCAAGCGATCTGCCACCCACTGCTGCAGCAAGCCGATCCGACAGCCGGCGCCAGGATCGCCCCCGCTGATGCCGTTCGCACCCAACGGGCCCTGGAGGTGCTGTACGCCACCGGTCGGCCCATGAGCAGCCAGGCCACGGTCGCCCCACCGCCGTGGCGGGTGCTTGAACTGGGGCTGGATCCGGCCAACCTGCGCCAGCGCATCCAACAGCGCACCGACCAGCTTTATGCCGATGGGCTGGTGGAGGAGACCCGGCAGCTGGCGGAGCGCTACGGCGCTGATCTGCCGCTGCTGCAGACCATCGGTTACAGCGAAGCCCTGCAGCTGATCCAGGGGACGATGAGCCCTGTGAAGGCGAACCGGATCACCACCCAGCGCACCCGTCAGTTCGCCAAGCGACAGCGCACGTGGTTCCGCCGCCAGCACCAACCCCACTGGCTGGAGACCACAACAGAACTTGATCAGGCGATGACGCTGATCAAGCAGCATCTAAGGTGAAGAATGCAGACGTTGTGATCTTCGTGTTGTCTGCACCTGTACCTGTCTCCGCCTGAATGCCCCCACGCCCCCGTTTTGACCGTCGTGCTCCTGTTCGGGAGCTGCCCAACATCAACGACCGGATCAGCTACCCCCAATTGCGGGTGGTCGACTCAGACGGCAGCCAACTCGGGGTGATCAGCAGGGAAGAAGCCCTGGAGGTGGCCAAAGATCGTGAACTGGATCTGGTGCTGGTGAGCGAGAAGGCCGATCCACCGGTGTGTCGAATCATGGATTACGGCAAGTTCAAATTCGAGCAGGAAAAGAAAGCCAAGGAAGCCAAGAAGAAGTCCCATCAAACCGAAGTCAAGGAGGTCAAGATGCGCTACAAGATCGATCAGCACGATTACGACGTGCGGATCGGTCAGGCAGTGCGCTTTCTCAAGGCCGGCGACAAGGTGAAGTGCACCGTGATCTTCCGCGGCCGGGAGATTCAGCACACCGCCCTGGCAGAAACCCTGCTGCGGCGCATGGCCAAGGACCTGGAGGAAAAGGCTGAGATCCAGCAGGCTCCGAAACGGGAGGGCCGCAACATGATCATGTTCCTCACGCCGCGCAAGACGCCCCTGGTGAAGAAGGAGGAGAAGGAGGCCGCTCCGACCAAGGCGGTGCGCACCATCCCGGCACCACCACGGTCCACGGCCGCCAAGGTGGCCGCGCCGCAGGCCTAATGCGGGAGGATCCCAGGCCTTGAGGCCTGTGCGCTGCGATGAACGCTGACGCGACGCGATCGCCATCCCCCCTGCCGCTGACACTGGTGATGGTTCGCAACGGCTTCCAGGTGGATCCCAACCAACCCCTGGGACGCCAGTCGGCCGGAGCGTCGTTCCTCGAGGCTTACCTCCACTACTCCGGCAACAGCACCCACAGCCTTGTGGTTCCCCATCAGGCGGATGGAGAGTGGTTCCATGGGGCAGCCCGAGCCGTCCAGGCTGACGCCCGCACAGAAGCGGTTGGCCTGAATCGGTGGGGTGACGCCGCCAGCAGCACCGGGGCCATCCATGTGCCAGATCCGGGCATCAACCACTGGGCCTGGAAACGGATGCCCTGGGGGGATGGGGCTTACTCGATCATCGGCATCGTCCACACCCTGTGCAGCTACAGCGTTCAGAACGCGCTGGGGCAGTACAGCAGCGCACCGGTGCGGCCCTGGGATGCCTTGATCTGCACCTCCCAAGCCGCCCGCCAGGTAGTGGAGGGGTTCCTGAATCGCCAAGAGGACTGGCTGCGCCGCCGCAACGAGGCCTGCCGCTTCGAGCGGCCTCAACTTCCGGTGATCCCGCTGGGGATCCACCCCGAAGGCTGGGCGCCGCCGGTGAGCAAGGCAGACGCCTGCCGCGAGGCCCGTGCCCGCCTCGGTATTCGCCCGGAGGCCCAGGTGGTGCTGCTGGCAGGCCGCCTGGACCTGCTGACCAAATTCCAGCCTGCACCCTTGATCCATAGCCTGGCAGAGCTGCAGCAGACGCAGCACCCAGATCTAGAGCTGCTGGTGTACGGCGAAGCCCCCAGCGCCGAGATGCTGGAGCTGTGGAAAAAGGCCACCCGACAACTTGCCCCATCCTTGACGGTGCACTGGGTGCCGGGCCGGGCCATGGAGCTGGCCAGACCGGTGCGCTGGGCCGCCGACGTCTTCGTCAGCTTGTCGGACAACCCCCAGGAAACCTTCGGCATCACACCGCTGGAGGCCATGGCTGCGGAACTGCCCTGCCTGGTGAGTGACTGGGACGGCTACCGGGAGAGCGTGGTGCAACCCGGGGAAGCGGGCGCGGCCACCGGCCTGCGGGTGACCACCCGGCTGGTGGCTGGGCTAGGGGCCGCGGAAGCCCAGCAGATGCTCCACGAAACAGCGGACTACAGCCAGGCGATTGGCCGTGTGGCCCAGGGCATTGCCGTTGACCTGGAGCAGTTCAAACAGCACCTCTCCACCCTGCTGCAAGCACCGGACCTGCGCGCCGCCATGGGGGCCGCAGGGCGACGGCGGGTGGAAACGCACTACAACTGGCGCAGCGTGATTGAACAGTGGCGCGCCCTCGTGGCGGATCTGACGGCACGGCGCCAGCAGGCGATTGCAGCGGGCCTGCCAACCCCACCACAACTGCCACCCTGGATGCCCGACACCAGCACGGGTTTCGGCTGTTTCGCCAGCGAAGTGCTGCCCGCCAGCTGGAGCCCCAGCCCACCGGCGTCCGGGCTGGAACAGCAGCGGCTCAGCAACCGCTTCCAGTCCTGGGATAAGGATTTGCTGCGGCGCATCGATGCCCGCCGGCGCGGCTGGTGGCTAAAGCAGGGGCTGATCAAGCCTTGAGCGCGGCCAACAGCAGCTGCCAGCCCCGGGCCGTTGCTGCAGCCTGAAAGTTGCTGCGGGCCTCACACATGGAGCCATGGTCAGCTCCGGCCAGCTCCTCATAGCGAAACTTCTCACCACTGGGATCCTGGGCCGCCAAGGCCCGCTGAATCGAAGCGCGGTCTGGCTCTGGGATCCAAGGATCGGTCGTGCCGCAGAGGCAGGTCAAGCTCCCAGTGACCTCAGGCAGCACGATATATGCACGATTTGAAACAGATAACTTATTGATATCGTGCTGAGTTTCCGATGGTGCGGACCACCAGCAGCGCAAGGCCAGCGGCCCGTTGGCCACGGACACCCAGCCAGCACGGGTTGAGTCGGAAATTGTCACAGGTCCACAGGACACACCCCCAATTGTCACCACGGGAATCGCTCCTTATGGTGGCCGCATTCCCACCTGGCCCACCGGCGTGCGATTCCACATCCAGCAGGAAAGCGACATCCCGGCGTCGACCCAGCTGTACAACCAGATCTGCTTCGCGATTGCGGCACGGCACTACCCCCCCGGCCACCGCTTGCCGAGCACCCGGCAGCTGGCGATGCAGACCGGTCTGCACCGCAACACGATCAGCAAGGTGTACCGGCAGCTCGAGACCGACGGCGTGGTGGAAGCCATGGCCGGCTCCGGCATTTACGTGCGCGATCAGCAGAAGCCAAGGGAAATCAAGACACCACCCCATATCCGCAACAGGGGCGTCACCGATCTCGACCGGGAGGTGCGCAAGTGCGTGGACGGCCTGCTCAATGCCGGCTGCACCCTGCAGCAGACCCGTGAACTGCTGACCCGTGAGATCGACTGGCGGCTGCGTTGCGGCGCCAGGGTGCTGGTGAGCACCCCCCGTGAGGACATCGGCGCCTCGATGCTGATCTCCGAGGAACTTGAACCCTGCCTCGATGTGCCGGTGGAGGTGGTGCCGATGGAGGAGCTGGAAAACGTCCTGGAGAGTTCCAGCAACGGCACCGTGGTGACAAGCCGTTACTTCCTCCAGCCTGTAGAGGAGCTGGCGAAGAAACACGGCGTTCGGGCCGTGGCGGTGGACCTCAACGACTTCCGCCACGAGCTGGCGATGCTGAAGGAGCTGCGACAGGGCAGTTGCGTGGGCCTGGTGAGCATCAGCCCCGGCATCCTGCGGGCGGCGGAGGTGATCCTCCACTCCATGCGCGGCAACGAACTGCTGCTGATGACCGCTACGCCGGACGTGGGCAGCCGCTTGCTGGCTCTCTTGAGGGCCTCCAGCCATGTGCTCTGCGACCGCCCCAGCTTGCCGTTGGTGGAGCAAAGCCTGCGGCAAAATCGCTCCCAGCTGATGCGCATGCCGCAGGTGCACTGCGCCGAGAGTTACCTCAGCACCGATACGATCGATCTGCTCCGCAAGGAGATCGGCCTGCAGACCCCAGCGGCCGCCAGCTGAATCAACCCCGATGTTCGATCAGATCCGAGCCGATCTCGCCATCATCCGCGAGCGCGACCCGGCGGCCCGTGGTTGGTTGGAGATTCTGTTCTGCTACCCCGGATTTCAGGCCATCAGCCTGCATCGGCTCAGCCACCGGCTCTGGACTTGCCACCTACCGATGAAACTCGCGGCGCGCTGCCTCAGCCAGATCGGCAGGGCGCTCACCGGCATTGAAATCCACCCTGGCGCCAGGATTGGCCACAGCGTATTCATCGACCATGGCATGGGGGTGGTGATCGGCGAAACCGCTGAAGTGGGGCATCACTGCCTGCTGTATCAGGGCGTCACCCTCGGCGGCACCGGCAAGGACCACGGCAAACGCCATCCCACCCTGGCCGAAAACGTGGTGGTCGGTGCCGGCGCCAAGGTGCTGGGGGCGATCAACGTGGGTGCCAACACCCGCATCGGCGCTGGTTCGGTGGTGGTGCGCGACGTGGAGGCGGACTGCACCGTTGTGGGCATCCCCGGCCGGGTGATTCACCAAAGCGGCGTACGAATCAACCCCCTGGCCCACTCCGCCCTACCGGATGCGGAAGCCAATGTGATCCGCAACCTGATGGAGCGGATCGATGAACTGGAAAGCACGGTGAGCAATCTGCAGCGCTGCCTCAAGGAGGTTGCCGAGGGGCGGCAGCTGCGGGATGTCTGCCGCGGTGAAGCCCAGAGCCTCAAGGACCGGGAGATTCTCGAGTTCCTGGGGGAGAACAGCGGGTGATCGTTGACCACGATCTGAAGCTGGTTGTTCTGCACATTCCCAAGTGTGCCGGCACCGCCCTGCGCAGAGCCTTTCTGGAGGACGGCGCTGATCGGCGGACCGAGAGCTGGTTCGACTTCAGCTACGACCCGGTGCTGAAACGGCAAGTGGACCTGGCCCACCGTCCCTTAATGGACCTACGTCACACCAAACTATGGCGCTGGCTGCGCCGTTACCAGGTCATTGCCTGCATCCGTCATCCCTACGACCGCCTGGCCTCCGCCTGCCGGGAACACCTGCGCCAAAAAAGCCGAGCAACCGAAATGCAGGTCAGCAGCCAGCCACCCACCAATGAACAGCTCCTGCATTACCTGCGGCGGCTTCCGGCTGCAATGGATGCCCACGACCTGCGCTGGGTGCATGGTTTTCCAATCCACTGGTTCACCCACCTCGGCAAACGCCCGATGGTGGATCAGCTGATCCGCTGCGAGCAATTCAGCAGCGATCTCGAAGCGCTGGGGGAAACGCTCTCTCTGCCCAAGAGCCTGCGGAAGCGTCTCCAGGCCGTGGGAGAGGGCGCAGGACGCCGGGAGACAGCGGATCTGACAGCACTCCGCAACCACCCCGATCTTCAGGCCATGGCCAATCTGCTCCACCGGGAAGACTTCCCCTGTTTTCGGTACAAGCAGCAGAAGGCGACGTTCAGCGACCCGGAGCTCAAACAACTGATCAACGCCTGTCTCGCCATTGGCCCCTCCCATGACCTGCCACTGACCAACCTCACACCGGAGATGCACTGGTATTACGGACGTATGAGCCCACGCCCGGAGCTTCAACTCAAGCCCAAACGAACAAAGAGGGCCGCACCATGATGCTGGTGCTAACACTGCTCTGCCGGGATGAAGCCGACATCCTTGAGAGCATGCTGCGCTTCCATCTGGCCCAGGGGGTGGACCGGATCATCGCCACCGACAACGGTTCGGTGGACGGCAGCCTGGAGATCCTTAAGCGGTTCGAACGCCGCGGTCAGCTGACACTGCTGCAGGAACCGGAGCACACCCACGACCAGGCCGTGTGGGTGACCCGCATGGCGCGCATGGCGGCGGCGATGGGGGCGGACTGGGTGATCAACAGCGATGCGGATGAGTTCTGGTGGCCGGAGCAAGGCAGCCTGAAATCCAGCCTGACCCAGGTGCCGGAAAGTATTAAGGGAGTGCTGGTGGAGCGCACCAACTTTCTGCCACCGGTGCGGAACATCGCGGACAAAACGCCGTTTTATCAACGCCAGACCCTGCGGGAACGGGTCTCACGCAACAGCCTCGGCAAGCCACTGCCCCCCAAGCTGATTCATCGCGCCCATGCTGGGATTGAGATCAGCGATGGCAACCACGGCGCCGGGGTGGATGGAACGCCCATCAGCGCGATAGAGAACGCCGGCATCGAGATCCTGCATGTGCCCATTCGCAGCTATGCGCAGCTCGAACGCAAAATCCGACAGGGAACGGAGGCTCTACAGCGCAACAAACGCGTTAGTGCGGGCATCGGTGACAGCTGGCGAAAGATCTACGCGAATCACCTCAGTCAGGGAACCCTGCCGGCCTATTACGACAGCCTCCGGCCCAAACCTGCCGCGCTCGCAGCCCAACTGGTGCGCGGTGAGCTGATTGACGACCGGCGACTGCTAAAGGCCCTGGGCAATCCCCTGCC
The DNA here is from genome assembly GCF_014280175.1 of Synechococcus sp. A15-28. Lineage (GTDB taxonomy): Bacteria > Cyanobacteriota > Cyanobacteriia > PCC-6307 > Cyanobiaceae > Parasynechococcus. The sequence continues at coordinate 101,174 of NZ_CP047931.1, read as the reverse complement.
CCGGGTGGCCGTGATCACGCCTTACTACAAGGAACCCCTGGCCCAGCTGCGCCAGTGCCACGACAGCGTGCTGGCCCAGAGCGAGCCCTGCCTGCATGTGCTGGTGGCCGACGGCCACCGCCGCAGGCGGATCAACCATTGGCGTGCCGAGCACGTGCGGCTACCGCGCAGCCATGGTGATATCGGATCGACACCGCGCTTGATCGGCAGCTATCACGCCATCGGCCTTGGGGTGGACGCCGTGGCCTTCCTCGATGGTGACAACTGGTACAGGCCAGACCACATCGCCAGCCTGCTAGCAGAGATGGACCAGCACCAGGCCGACTTCGTCTCCTCCAGCCGCACCCTCTGCCGCCTGGACGGCACGGTGATGGGCCCCTGCCCGCTCACCGATCCGGAGCGGTTCATTGACACCAACGCGATGCTGTTTGGCCGGGGCTCCTTCCATCTTCTGCACCAGTGGGTGCTGATGCCGCCCTACGGCCACCTGATTGGCGACCGGATCATGCTGCATCACCTCAAAAATGCTGGACTTAAGCGCCAGCACCTGAACCAAGTTTCTGTGTTTTACCGCTGTGCCAAGGCAGGGCTCTACAGGCAGATGAAAGAGCCGATTCCTGAAGGAGTGCAACCGAGACCGGATTACGAAACTTCCTTCCGTCAGTGGGAGAGCGATGGTCAGCCGCCGCTCTGAGGATTGGCGGGCTGGAACATGAACATTGAATAAATCACGTTGCGACGCATATTGGTCATCATCTCGAGGAACATGTCGTATCCCTCGTTCTTGTATTCGATCAGAGGATCTTTTTGTCCGTAGCCACGTAGGCCAACAGATTCGCGCAGGGCATCCATGGCCTGGAGATGTTCCCGCCAGAGTGTGTCGATCTGCTGAAGGATGAAGAAACGCTCAGCCTCCCGCATCAGCCCTGGGCGTTGTTGTTCGACCTGGCCCTCCTTGAGGTCGTAGGCGTTGCGCAGCTGCTCATGCAAAAAGGCCTTGAGCTCTTCCATGCCCAGACCCCGCACCTGATCGGGGGTGAGATCTTCCAGCAGATAAATGAACTCCTTCACCTTGCCGACGAGCTGATCGAGATCCCATTCCTCTGGCGGCAGATCGGGATTCACATAGGCCTCCACAATCTCGCCCATTGTGCGTTCGCCGTAGCCGATCACCTGCTTCTTGAGGGCGCGACCATCCAGTACCCGCCGACGTTCGGAATACACCGCACGCCGCTGGTTGTTCATCACCTCGTCGTACTCGAACACCTGCTTGCGGATGTCGTAGTAGTAGGTCTCCACCTTCTTTTGGGCCCCTTCAAGCGAGCGGGTGAGCATGCCGGATTCGATCGGCATGTCTTCTTCTACGCGGAAAGCATTCATTAGGCCGGCAACGCGGTCACCCCCGAAGATTCGCAGCAGGTTGTCTCCCAAGGAAAGGAAGAAACGGGTGGAGCCGGGGTCGCCCTGTCGCCCAGCCCGACCACGCAGTTGGTTATCCACCCGGCGGGACTCATGACGTTCGGTGCCAATCACATGCAGGCCGCCGGCCTCACGCACCCGGGCTTCCTCCTGCTTCACCACCGCGTCGTATTCCCCCTTCACCCGGGCGATCGCCTCGCGCAGCCCTTGGATCTGGGGATCGTCGGTGGGGGCTTTTTCAGCGGCGGTGGCAATACGCTCCTCCAGCTCAATCACGCTGAGGGCCCGATCACCCCAGGCCTTGACAAGATCACGGGCCAACTGGCCGAGGACGTGATCGGTGTCGTCGGTGAGCTGGCAGGGGTAGAGGCTCTCACCGCTGCGGGGCAGTGCTGGAGCTGCAGCATCGGAGAAACCAGCAGCGGCGGTACTGCGTTGCAGGGGCAGCGGAGGATTGTGGTCGTCCTCCGGCTTAACCAGACGGCCGAGCAGCACCTCCCGCAACTTAAGACGCGCCATGTAGTCGCTATTGCCGCCCAGAATAATGTCGGTGCCCCGGCCCGCCATGTTGGTGGCGATCGTCACCGCACCGGCCCGACCCGCTTGGGCCACAATCTCCGATTCACGCTCCACGTTCTCTGGCTTGGCGTTAAGCAGGTTGTGCGGAATCCCCTGCTCAGCCAGCAGGGAACTCAGCAACTCGCTCTTCTCCACTGAAGTCGTGCCAACAAGCACAGGCCGTCCGTTCTTATGAATCTCAGCTGTTTCGTTGGCGACAGCGCGCCACTTAGCAGTCTCGGTTTTGTACACCTGATCAGCCCAGTCCTGACGGGCCCGCACCCGATTGGTGGGAACGATTGTGGTTTCGAGTTTGTAGGTCTTCTCGAATTCCACCTCTTCTGTCTTGGCGGTACCGGTCATGCCGGCCAAGCGGGGATAGAGCAGGAAAAAGTTCTGATACGTGATGGAAGCGAGAGTCTGCGTTTCCGGTTGGATCTGCAGGGCCTCCTTGGCCTCAATGGCTTGGTGCTGGCCGTCACTCCAGCGGCGTCCTGGCATCACGCGACCAGTGAATTCATCGACAATCACCGCCTCGCCATCGCGAACAATGTAGTTCACGTCTTTGACAAACAGCTCTTTGGCCTTGAGGGCATTGGTGATGTAGTGAGCCCAGGGATCCTGAGGATTGAACAGATCTGCCACCCCAAGCATCTTCTCGGCTTTCGCGAAGCCATCGTCGGTAAGGGTGCAGCTGCGCTGCTTTTCATCAACCTCGTAATCACCCTCCGGATCAATGCCATCCTTGCCCAGTTCGGCGGCCCGCTCCAAGGCCTCAGCAACCTGTGCTGCCTGCTGATACTTCTCCTGGGGACGCTCCACTTGCCCGGAAATGATGAGAGGCGTGCGGGCCTCATCAATCAGGATCGAATCAACTTCATCGATCACGCAGTACTGAAACTCGCGCTGGACAACTTCACTAATGTCTGCGGCCATATTGTCCCGCAGGTAATCAAAACCCAACTCGGAGTTGGTGGCGTAGGTGATGTCACAGTTGTAATTACGCCTTCGTTCCTCAGGACGCATATCCTGCTGGATAAGTCCCACGGATAAACCTAGAAAACGGTGCACCTGCCCCATCCATTCAGCATCGCGGCGTGCTAGATAGTCATTTACAGTAACTACATGCACACCCCGGCCAGTCAGTGCATTGAGATAGCTGGGCAGCGTGGCAACTAGTGTTTTCCCTTCGCCAGTCTTCATTTCAGCGATCTGACCCTCATGAAGAACCATCCCGCCAATCAGCTGAACGTCGAAATGCCGCATACCCAGAACACGTTTGCCGGCTTCACGAACTACAGCAAAGGCCTCGGGCAATATTTCATCTAAAATAAGTCGCTGGTTTTCAAGAGATCCAGCACTAAAGAGGCGCTCCTTAAATGAAAAGGTTTTGCGCCTTAAGTCGTCATCGGGAAGCCTTGAAACGTCATCCTCTAACAAACCAATATCCGAAACAATCGGCTGATACCGCTTCAGCTTGCGGGCGTTGGAATCACCCAGCAGGAGCTTGAGCATGGCAACCTAAACAGTTAATTGCTCTATATTTTACAATCCGGAGGCCGTACCTGCGTAAGGAAGCCGAGATTAACGGAGGTTTACAGGAGAAATCTTTTAAAAAGCAAAGGAACTTGCATCGGAATCGGAAGACAAGAAGCGAGATAGGTTCTTTTCTATAGAAAACACAGCAGATTTGATAGAATCTTGCATTGCAAGATCTGAGTAGCTTTGCCTGATAAGGGTGGAAGATTTAGCAAGATCGCCCACAAAATTAGAGTGGTCATGCTTGTAACGGCTGACAACACTAGAAACACCATTAACAAATGCAGGCCAATCACCATTCTCGACAGGGAATGCCACGTTATAACGCAAAACTTTATCGAAAAGCTCCCGACCACCAAGGCCTGTATACCCAACAACAGAACATCCTGAGGCAAGAGCTTCTGCAACCGGCAGTCCAAAACCTTCTGGATGGCCAAAAGAGAGAAAAATCAGGGATTTCTGAAGAACATTCATAACTTCTTGATGAGAGGCATTCGCAATTGGGTAAAATTTAAAGTTACTAGAAAAGGGTTGAATTGACAATAGTCGCATTACAATACCAGCATCAAAACTATTCTTGCGAGGCATGAATGAAATTATATTATGCTTCTTGATTGAGTTAGAGCAAGAAAAATTATCTAGTCCATTAACGATAAGACTTATACGCTCATCGGGCATATCACAAAAAACAGACAGGAGGTTCTTGTCATGTTCAGAAACGCATAGAATCTGAATGACATTACGGAAATTATACGAATCAAATACAAATTTTGGGGAAATTCGATTTTTGACAGGATCAGACTCACCGAAGGTGTATGAACCATTTTGATTGAAAATAACAAGTGGCAAACCACGAGAATATGATCTAAAAAACCGAACATATGTTTCAGGCAATATAATAACATCGCGAAATTTAGAGAGATCTGTCAGAGAGTTCCATTGCTTGAGACTTATGGTATTTACCTCACTTTCAAACCAACCAGGATGGAAAGAAGAATCTTCTTGGATAATTGTAGAGGTATAGCCAAGAGAAGAAAGATGTTCTGACAAACGATGCATCTGCTTTACGCCTCCAATAGGCTTGGCGACATCAGGATGCAAAGCAAGCCAAAAACGCATAGAAGACAAACTGATGATAGAATCATATCATACGAAAAAGATTAATGAAACAGACAAATCTCCTATTGATAACATTTGATCAGCTCAGGGCGGATTGGTGTGATCTCAATTCAAAGAGTACAAATATGCCCCATGTTGCAAAGATTGCAGAGGAAGGTTGGCACGCAACCTACTGTTATACAAGTAGTCCACAATGCATGCCAGCAAGATTTAGTTGGTTGACAGGTCTTGAACCGAGTCGAATTGGCGTAACAAGCAACGGTAGATATGAGTTGAGTAATCAATCACCTTCATTTGTTCGTGATCTTAGAAATAGCGGATGGAAAACAACTCTCATTGGGAAAGCACACTTCTATAGCCACCTAAGCTCAATGGATATGAGGAACAAGTTAAATAAACTAAATGAACTAGGTTTCTCCGAAGTCATTGAGGTAGCAGGTCCGAGAGCATTAAGGAACGTAGAATGCACTCTAACTGATGAATGGCGTGCAAAGAATGTCTACGAAAAACAAAAGCAGGATTTAGATCTAAGGTACAGAAGTCACATCGAAGAAAATGCATGGAAGGTGAAAACAACATTACTGCCAAATGAATTGTATCCAGACATATGGATCGCAAAAAAGGCTGAAGACATGATTAGGAACAAAAAAGATACGGAACCATGGTTTTTGTGGGTTAGTTTTGTTGGACCTCATGAGCCTTTTGACACACCGAAACCTTGGAAAGGGATACACAAATTTGGAGACATCAAAGAATCAAAAAATAATTATGACTGGATAGACCGCCTTGATGATCAGTGCTTGCTAAAACAAAAGTACAATAATTGGAAAGGCAAGATACAAGATAACGATATCCTTAAACTTAAATGCGATTATGGAGACCATATCAAACTATTAGATGATCAAGTTGGGAATTTAATGAGAGAAATAAATCAAAGAAGTGACAAAAATAGTTGGAATATAGCTATTACGTCAGACCATGGGGAAATACTTGGAGATGGCGGTATGCTTTACAAAGGCTCATTTCAAGAGGGTGCTATTAGAGTACCTTGGGTTTACAGAGGAATAAGACCTTGTAAATCAGAACCTATGCAAAAAACGCTTGGCCTAACAAAAATAATGAAGTTAATGGTGCGAAACCTAATCAAGAATGGAAGTAGCAAAAGGCTTAGAAAGAAGGCAGAAAGAAGCGATCGAGCAGTAGTGGAATTTAGAGACGAGATACTGTTTATTCGAGGGAACAAGAAACTAGCGCGAAAAAGGAGTGGCAAGATTCTATGGGCAGTTGAGCTTGAAAGAGACGGTAGCGAAAAAGAAAACTGTTACGAAAAGAAACAAGAAGAGTTATTCAGAAAAGAGGAGTGGCTCGAAATAAAAGAATGGAGCGACAAAGAGGTAACCAAAAGAAGAAGAAGAAATTGGTTTATTGATGGAATTGCTGAAAGTTTAAATTAATGAAATGTCCTATCATGGCGTGGTTGAATACTGCTGGAAGGGTGAATATTAATCCAATGGGACCAAGTACGAAAACAATCTATATCAGAATTTAGATAGTGAATAAAGGAGTCGAGCTCTGATACATCTAATCTACCGTGAATAACAAAAACAGGTAAGCCTCGACCAGCAGTCCAAGGCTTTGTAGTGCGAAGATTTACTTCTGGAGGCAAAGTTAAAAGCTTTAAATTATGATTAGATATAAATTGCCAAAGAGAAGAGCGAAGCGTAGCTTGGTCCCAAGACTGATTATGAGATAGTCTTACTTTGTCGTAAAGATCAAGCCAATATTTAATGAATGATGAAATAATAGTAGATCTCCTTAGAAACAAAACACCAGAATTGTATTCAGGGAACAACAACGGAGTAACGCAATCATCCCATCCTGGTGGATGCCTGACAGGAGCATGAGTAGCAGCAACTTCATAATGCTGACAGACCTCGAAAATAAAATGTGCTGAATATATTAAGAAAGCATCAGAATCTAAGAATAGACACTCATCGGTTGGAAGATTTACGAGAGGTAGGATCTTATCTCTGTACGAATAGGTAGGGTATTGATGAGGAAGAACATAATCAAAAACTTCATAGAGTTCTTGATTGCCAGGGAGATCGGTGACAATATAGATAGGAATATCTATTGAATATTCACGAGTTAATTTCGCATTCTTAATAGCTTCCTTAACATAAGACTCACCTGTTGCAACATAAATAATAGATCGACTATGCAGCATCTTTAGAGCTAACTGTAGAAGGAAATTCACAAAGCTCAAAAGAAAACTTTTTCGCTGAAGACTTTGATTTAAGGCTCTTCAAGTTGCCGCTAAGTTTTTTGAGTTGGGTATGACTAGGGTCCAAACCTGCTGCACGTTCTAAATAGAACTCAGCAAGAACTAAATCACCCTTCATACTTGCCAAGGTTGCTAGATTCATATAAAGCTTTGCAGTAGGCTCACTAACAGTGATAGCATGTAAAGCAAAGGATTCTGCATCAGAAAAACGCGATAAGCCTATAAAACAATCACTAACACAGTCAAAGATTTGTGAATTAGGACCAATTAATATATAGCTTTTTGAGCAGAGTTGTAATGCATAACTAAAATTTTTTTCTTGAACTGCTAAAAGAGCAAGTTTCATGTACTCCGAAGCAGTTTGTGAAGAATCAGGTAAATCCAAAGATTCAACAATTTGTTGAGACGATTGAACAATTTTAGACCGGTCTAGTCGACCATATTTATAGACTTCTTCCTCGTCAAATGCTAAATGCAAAGGATCTAGAACTTTAGGTTGAGAAATGGACTTAGTTCCAGAAGTAACCTGCGTATTAAAATCAACATCTTCAGATTTTTTGTTGCCAGTTGATTGAGTCGCTATGAATGTAAGACGATTAAGATTGATACGAGCATCTTCATATTTTGGATTTTGAAGCAAAAGTGAGTCAAGAATATTTCGTGCATCCGAGAATCGACCGAGATCTATCAGTAAATTGGCATAGTTATTTCTAATAAAAGGATTTTTCGAGTCTAATTTCATAGCTTTGTTTAAAAGAACCTCAGCCTTTTCAAGATTACCTACACGCCGCAAAGTAGCACCAAAAAGAGAAAGGTAATCAACATTATTATCCAAAGCGGACTCGAGAGTTTCAAGGATTTCGAGGGCTTTCCCGAATGAGCCTAGCTTGAAGAGAGAAGCAGCATAAAGATGCGCAACATTAGGGTCAGACTCAAATGAAAGACTACTTTCATCAATAAATGATGTTATTTTTGAATACTGACCTTGCTGAAATAATAATAAGAGTTGATCATAATTCATGATATAATGTGAAATTAGTGGTGAATGATTCCAGTGGGATAACCCATATTATCACAGAACCAATGATCAACAGTAATAAAAGCATCGTCCCAGTTCATATTTTCAGATTGTCGAGCAATGCCGACAGAAGAGTACCAATAGCTTCGACTAATAAGAGGGTCATCGAGCCATCTCCAGTCAGAGTGAAGACTCAAAAGACACATTGTAGGTATATTAAGGCCACCAGCGCCATGAATAGTCGTATTGGCAACACTAACTATAGCGTCACAACAAGCAACTTGAACTAATCATCCATCCATATCCTTAAGGGCATTAATATTTTCGTCATAAATAACATCCAGGCCATCATTATTCCATGTAGAAACTACAGATTTGGCATCACCATACTGCAAACTAATAAATTGGTATTCAGGATATTTCCTCATTAACTTCGCAAAGAACGAAGGGCTAATAGATTTTTGCTTGATTCTCGAAGCACGACCACCTCCACGCCAACTCAACCCGACAAGTTTTTTTGGCTTAATTGATCTTTGAGTGATATACTTGTCTCTTAATCGTTCGGTAGTAATAGTATCTGTAGATATTATAGGTGTCTTTGGTGCGAATTTGGAAGGATGATCATAGCGATATTGACAAATTGAGCCTAATGGTGCTTGAAAATCGAAAGCATTAGACTGTAGCCTATTGTCGTAGAAATCTTGACGTGAATATACAACAAGACTTCCATTGTGAATCTCTTCGGAAAATGAACGCCTGTATATAGGCAATAATCTATCAGACAAGAACAGGCCAACACATTGAGCCTCATCGAGCAACGCTGGCACAAGAGTAATAAACATCATTGCATCACCTATTCCTTGTTCCTCAAGTAACAGAATTCTTCTGGAATTCAAAGATTCTCCCCGCCAAAGAACAACTTCGTTAAAATCAAATGGCTTAGCCAAAGACCTTTGCCATCTCTGGGGACCACTACAAGGCGTGCGTAGACCATATTCGTAGAACTGCCAACCGAGTTGAAAATTCTGCATTTTAAGCAGTGTATTGGAGGCATTCCAGTGATAACAAATAGAAATATCCTGGAGTTTTTTATGATCGAGAGAGCTGTCACGTAGCCCTTCGTTCAATAAAGTGTTTGCTTTGTCTAATTCAATAAATGCATCTTTTTCGGCTTTTTTGTTGAGAAAATGCTGGCACAATGAATAGTGAAATTCTGCTCTTTCTGTTATAGTTAGTGAAAGCAGAGAAGATTGTATCCTTTGATATATTTGTTCAAAGCAAAAGCTTGTATCCTGTGAACTGTTATTCTTATCAAGAAGGAGTAATATGTTTAGTAGTATTCCCGCATTATATTTAACGGGAGGAAGGGCCGCCCGTAGATACAGAACATTTAGTTTGTAAAGACCTAAATCATGAGTAAGTTGACAAATATTACAAAGAGCATTTAAATACTTTTTCTCATTAAAATTAGGAGTTGAAAGTATTATTCCAAGGATTCTTAAGTAGTTTTCAAGAGCGGAAGCAGGAAAGTCTGCACGTAAGGCATTTGCGTAATTTAGCAATATGTCAACATTATCAGGAAAATGATGAAGGCCAGTGCGATAGCATTGAAGAGCATCCTTTAATTTGTCTTGACTCCTCAACAAAGCGCCAAAATTTTGATATAAAATATGCGATTTGTCACCTTGTTCGAGAGCACGCTTGTAATGAATCTCTGCAAGCTTAAGATTTCCCTCGCTGTGTGCTTTGAGGGCTAACTTGAGTCCCATTAGAACCAATCAACAATCACACCATTGTAGTACAAAGTGTTGTCAATGAAAATTCTTTTCCTTCACCCAAATTTTCCAGGTCAGTTCAAACATGTCGCAAAATACTTCGCAGAAAAGAATGAAATTAAATTTCTATGCCAGACGCACTTTGGAAGAAGACTCAAGGGAGTCGATCGCATATGTTTGAAAGGCAGCCTGAGCCACGAGACCTTGGAAAATCAAAGTCTTGGACTTACTGAACGTGCAGACAAGATGGGTGAAATGTATCGCACCGCATTTGTAAAATTAAAAGAAAAAAATTATTACCCTGATATCGTAATTTCTCATTCTGCTTGGGGTTGCGGATTACACATCAAAGAAATATGGCCGAAATGCAAACAAATAAGTTATTTAGAATGGTGGTTTAATCAGGAGTCAGATTTTTTTTGGTATGATAACACCAATAAGGAATTAAGGATAGGCGAAGATGCTGTCCGTAAATATTGGCTGAGAAACAAAAATATAGCTCTAGAACTTTCTCATGCAGACAATATAGTGGCTCCTACCTTGTGGCAGATGGAGCAACTTCCGAAGATTTTTGCAGAAAAATGCCAAGTCATTTTTGACGGGGTTGACACAGATTATTTTCAAAACGACCAAAAATTTATATCAGAAACGCCAAAGATCACTTACGGTACAAGAGGCATGGAACCGATGAGATGTTTTCCGCAATTTATAAGGGAAATCCCCGAGATTGTAAAAAAGGTGCCTTCAGTCACTATTGAAATTGCAGGTAATGATAGATGCAGCTACGGAGGTATGAAACCGGTAGAAGGTACCTGGAAAAACTGGGCTGAAATGTATCTAGAAAAACATAATATTAGCAACAATGTAAATTGGGTTGGTTTTTTGCAAGGAGATGCATATAGAAATTGGTTGCGATCTTCATGGTGTCATATTTACCTAACGCATCCATTTGTAGCGAGCTGGAGTTTAGTTGAAAGTTTATATATTAATAATCCGATGATCGTAAGTGATGTTAAGCCAGTGACAGAATTTACAAGAAGTTTTGAAAATGTGGTTAGAATCGACCACCGAAAACCAGGTGAATTAGCTAGTTCTGTCGTCAAATTAATAAAAGAAGAAAGTTACAAAGATAGTGAGCGAATACGCCCCTCTAATGATACCTATTCAATTAAATCATGCCTGAAAAGATGGAAAAAACTTGTAAATAACATTTATAACAAGTATAATTGTACTATATCCGAGCCTTTTTGCCCTCCTTCCAGCAAACCAGGGTGTGTCTCATCTGCATCTGGCCATATATCCGTTGACATGTGTAGGCCACCCGCATAGATTCACTGCGGTGTCTCAAAAATTGATCACCCTCTCCTCTTCTCATGGCTAACTATCTGATCAACTCCGCGGGCCAGGTGGCTACGGGGACCGATGACGCGGAGCTGTTCCTGGTAAATACAGGAGCTGTTAGCGCGTCTACAATTTACGGCTTCGCCGGCAATGACACTCTTCAAGTAGTTGACGGACCTGTAGCTTCCGCCAGCTCGTTTTACGTTGATCTGGCTGGTGGCGCCGACGTTTTCACCGCTAGTGCAGCTGACTTCGATGACGCTACAATCATTGCAGGTGCTGGTGGCGACAAAATCGTCAGCCACAATTCCCACTTTGATGGTGTTACAAAATTAGGCGACGGCAGCGACACCGTCACATTTTCAGCTGGTGTCATTGCAGGAACTCTCGCTGGTGGTGCTGGAGCTGACAGCATTATTGCTAGCGCTGTCATTTCCGGTTCTGCCTCAAAGATCGCTCTTGGTGCCGGTAACGACACCATGACGTTTGACAACGACGCTCACTTGGTGTCTGCCCTGATCGTTGGCGGCGGCGGCAACGACAGCGTTACCATTTCTGGCGTTGCCAACGCGAACAGTCTGCAGATCCTGTTGGATGACACCAATAACACTGTCGACGGCAACGACACACTCAGTCTGAAAATCACAGCTGGTTCTGCTGTCATCAAGGGCCTGGGTGGTAATGACATCATCACCATTGAGAACGGAAGTCAGCTTGTTGCTTCTTCCTTGATCCAAGGCAATGCCGGTAACGACAGCATCGTTATCGACGACCAATTCTCCGCTGACACCAACGTCACCATCGGCGGTGGTGCTGGTCAAGACACAATTGTCATGACCGGTTCTGTCGTTGTTGCTGGTGCATTCACCGGCACCCGGGTCAACCTCGGTGGTGGAGCTGATTCTCTCAACATTGATGCAACCACTGGTGGTGCCTTCGGTACTGTTATTGGTGGTCTTGGTGCTGACAGCATCACCTTCAGTTCTGACCTGGCTGATACCGGCTTTACAATGGGTCAAACCATTGGCTTCGCTGACTTCAGCGATTCAACGGCCGATGGCATGGACATCGTCACGTTCTCCAACACTGACGTTACTGGAGCAACCGGTGGTGTTACCTTCAACATCGCAATGGTTGGTCTTGGCTCTGCCGAAACCGCTGGTGTTCCAAGCCTCAACTCTGCAACTATCGCCTCGGGTGTTGCTACATTCAGCAGCGTAAGCGCAGTTTCTGATCGCATCTCTAAGGTTGATGCATTGCTGTCAACCGAAGGACAGTACGCCGTCTTCACTGGCAGCGATGCTAGCTCTGTGTACCTCTTCGTTCAGGGTGGTACTAACGACGACATCGTTACCAAGTTCTCCAACACTATTGGTGGAACCATCACTGGTCTGAGTACTAACGCGGGAGCAGGTTCTTCCTTCACAATCGAGATTAACCAGGCTTGATCAATATCAGCCTGATCAATCATTGATTGATACAACTCCCCCTCTCTTTCTAAGAGAGGGGGTTTTTTTATTGCTTGTTCTTCACTCTTCATCATCACTAAATATCCCCTTGTCGAGGAATTGTGGGACGTGCAGCTCGAAGACACCTTTCACAATCAGCATCAACCAGGCTTGATCAATATCAGACTGATCAATCATTGATTGATTCCGCCCCCTCCTCTCTTTCTCAGAGAGGGGTTTTTATTGCTTGTTCTTCACTCTTCATCATCACTCAATATCCCCTTGTCGAGGAATTGTGGGACGTGCAGCTCGAAGACACCTTTCACAATCAGCATCAACCAGGCTTGATCAATATCAGACTGATCAATCATTGATTGATTTCGCCCCCTCTCTCTTAGAAAGAGAGGGGGTTTTATTGCTTGTTCTTCACTCTTCATCATCACTCAATATCCCCTTGTCGAGGAATTGTGGGACGTGCAGCTCGAAGACACCTTTCACAATCAACATCAACCAGGCTTGATCAATATCAGCCTTAAGTTAATGACATGTTTATATATAATTCCCTTAACGATTAATGATTTACGCCATTATTATTCATAGCAGCTTTTAAACCCTTAGGATATTTCTGTCAATTAATTTCCTTGTTGCTTAAATAATGCGCAATATCTCTCTCCAAGATCCATTAGTTGCTGATGACTGCCTTGTTCAACAAGTCTTCCCTCATGCATAACAAGAATAAGGTCACTATTACGAATAGTGCTTAGGCGATGTGTAATAAAAAGTACTGTACGATCTTGAGCCCAACTTTGAAGATTAGCACACAACTGTTTCTCAGTATTGTAATCAAGTGCACTTGTAGCTTCATCCATAATAAGTAGTCTAGGATTTGAAAGAATAGTTCTTGCTATCGCAATTCTTTGACGTTGCCCACCACTAAGGTTACTACCTCTCTCAGAGAGAGGAGTAGCATAACCTTGTCCTAAACTCATAATAAAATCATGAGCACAAGCAATTTTTGCGGCTGCAATTATTGAATCATTAGTAGCTTGAGGGTCATTCAAGGCTATATTATCAGCTACAGTACCCTCAAACAAAAGTGAATCTTGGGGGACAATTCCTATTTGCCTCCTCAAACTCGAAAGATTGACTTTTTCAATATCGTAATCATCTATAAACAATCTACCTTGATTAAGAGAATAGAGCCTCGGAAGTAATTTAACAAGTGTACTTTTTCCGCTACCACTCTGACCCACAATTCCGATGAAGTCTCCAGCTGCAATAGACAAAGAAACTTTGTCTACCTGATAAGGACCATTTTTGCCAAACCTAAAACAGACATCTTCATATCTAATAGAACCAACAATTGGGGGCAACGATATCTGATTTAAATCATCTTCATTAGAAAGTTCAGGATTTTGATCCAAAATATCCGAAAGTCGCTCCATAGCCAATTGCACAGTTTGAAAACCTTGATAAAGGCCAGAAAGTTGCAACAAAGGATTAGTAACATTTCCGCTTATAATTCTAAAAGCAATCAACATACCTAGTGTGAGTTCTCCTTCAAGAACAAGCCACATTCCAACCCATAGGACTAATAGACTGCTTAATTGATTCAAAAAGGAACCTATTACTCCTGAGGTTGTTCCCAGAGCAACACTCTTAAAGCCTTCATTGACAAATTGTCTGTAGCGATCTTGCCATTTCCATCTAGCAGTTAACTCAAAGTGTTGCGCTTTGACAGTTTGAATACCACCTAGCACCTCAATAAGATGACTTTGAGTTTTTGCTTGTGCAATAGCTCTTTTTCGGATAAGACCCTTATATATAGGGGCTACAACAAAAACAATTAGAAAGTAGACAGGCAAAGTGCTTAAACTAACTGCAGTCAGAAGAGGCGAGTATATTATCATGACCACCAAGTATAACGAAGCAAATATTATATTTAACACGCTTACTAACGCAGTGCCGGTCAAGAATCCGCGAATTGTGTTGAGTTCTCCTATTCTTTGGCTTAATTCACCTACAGGTCTTTTTTCAAAAAATCCAAGAGGGAGTGCTAATAAGCGATCAATTACTGCGCTTCCAAGTGTCAAATCCATCCGATCGGTTGTATCAACGAATATGTATGTACGCAATGCTGTAAGGATACCCTGGAAAAGTGCGAGCACTATCATTGTCCCGCCAAGTACATTGAGACTACTTAAATTTCCCTGACTAAGGACTTTATCAATAATTTGTTGTATTAGAAGCGGAACACCAAGGCCAAACAACTGAGCGAGCAATGAAGAAACAAAAACCAGTGTTAAAGCTTTTTTATATTTACTGAGTAGAGGTGTAAACCAATTCCATCCAAACTTACTTCTGGGCGTACTTCCAATTCTTTTAGGGGTGGCAAAGCGACATTTCTCAGGTAGTTTATTTATGAAATCATCTATATCGACCTTAGTAATCCCGTTATGCGGATGGCCAATTAAGGCTTTTTTACCAACAAATGAGTAAACAACAATTGGAACATCCTCATACATCATAAGGGAGGGAAGTTCAATACTGTCAATATATTTCGTATTGACTCCACCTATTTGACACGTTAATCCAAGAAGTTCACAAAGGCGAGCAAGAAGTTCTAAAGACAATGGCTTATTTCTGCGAAATTGTTCTTCTAATATTTTTTCAAGTATATCTCTTTTGAAAGGTGTTTTCTCCATTAGTGCAACCATTTCCACCGCAGCCAAGGCTTCTTTCAAAGGACCGAAGCCTTTGATGGCTGGAAACTTATCTTCCAGCTCTAACGATTCATTTTCAATTATCCCTAATTTAGAGAGAGAAGATCCAGGCTTACTTTCAAGATCGAAGTTATTTATAACAGCATTATGCGGCGAAGCTAAATTATTTCCAATACCCTTATCGACTTTCAGGCTAAAGCCAACCAATCTGTATGGCAGATTAAAACCTTCTTTAACGTTTAGCTCGTCGCCGTTATCAATTTTACTACCAACGGGTAACGAAGGAACATTTTCTGTACTTAAAAACCATTCATAATCACTGTCTTTATAGCTAAACTTACAACCTGGCATCAGGCTGATAACACGAACATTTTGTACAATTTCCGAGTAGTTTTTAAAAGCACCCTCGGCAAGCTTATACTTTGATTTAAATATTTGTCGTAAAACATAAATTGATTCATGGATATTGGAAAGCTCACCAAAGAATTCTCTAAACACCTGAGAGGAAATTATCGTACTAACAAAATTTGACGCCCCGAACCTGACAACAGTAGTTTCTTGAGAAGCTATAACCCATTCACAAGATCCTGCACGCAACAATGAAGACCAACCTATGAGCTGACCAGAACCGCGGATATCTAAAGTAACTACATCTTGATCATCAGTTGGCGAGTTTGAGAGTAACCTTACGGCTCCATCAAGAACTAGTACTAATTGACTAGGTAATTCGTCAGGTCTCAATATAAGCTCTCCAGGTCTATATCTGACTAGTTCAGAATTTGCAAATAAGAAATCTCTTTGCGTAGATTCAAGCTTGTCATAAGGATGCTGAGAAGAAAGTTTCTTAATAATTCCTTCAATCATGATAGTCAATTTAAAATTAAGATATGATTTAAAATGTAATTTATAATAGATTTTGACCAGCTCTCAAATTCGCTTTGCAACAGAATTGATTCCGTCTTTTCATCCAGTTGGGCTGACTGCCATTGATCAAATTCGATGACTGCAAATTGCTTACCATAGGGGATAGGCTTAAGAATATCACCCTGAGATGATTTCTTGACAGATTCTACTAAGATTTTTGGTATCGACTCAG
Organism: Synechococcus sp. A15-28; assembly: GCF_014280175.1. Classification (GTDB taxonomy): domain Bacteria; phylum Cyanobacteriota; class Cyanobacteriia; order PCC-6307; family Cyanobiaceae; genus Parasynechococcus. The sequence goes on along the minus strand of NZ_CP047931.1, from coordinate 84,854 downwards.
ATGTTTGGATTTTGCATTTGCCCCCGATTCTTTTTTCAGGGCCTTGTCCATAGCGTAAAGACAATTCCTCAAAGCTAGCTTCATCTGCTTTTAAACGATGGTAAATCTCGTAGGCAAATTCTTTGCTCTTCACTCTAATCATTTTAAAGCTAATCAAATCTAACTTATCTTTATTTTCAAGGTATAATGTTTCAACACGATGATACCACTTATCTTTAGACCAAAGAAGTATAGTGTCTAACCTTGAATATTTTTGATCTTCATTGCTTTGCGATTGATCAAAAGGATCAGACTTTTTATCAGTCAAGAACTTAAAATTACTATGTTTGACATTATATTCAAATATAATTTCATCAACGATCCAGTAAGACAAAACTGACTCAAGAGCACCTGAATCTTTTAAAATTGCACCAAGTGGATTAATAAAAGTAGTTAAGTATTGAGATCGAGAAGAAGTAATCCACTCATGCGGCAAGGGATCAATTAAATCAGAGTTCATTACTGTTGACGAATGCTTTTAACGCTATCTGTCTGGTCGACTAAAAGATCACTTAAAAGGCTAATAACTCGCTTATCACGCAATTTTAAATTAGTGGTGATTGACATGCCAGACTTTAAGGGGATTCGAACATCCTTCGATTCGAGATAATTTTTCGTTAATGAAAGCGTAACTGGAAATTTATAATACTCCCTTATATTATCAGGCTCTAAGGCATCTGCTCCAATAGTATCGACTTCTCCATCAATCTCACCGTATCTGGTAAAAGGGAAGGCATCTACACGAACTTTTGCAGACTGACCTGGCTTGATAAAGCCTATGTCTTGATTAGGGACAAATATTTCAGCATAGAATCCTTTCTGAGGCACAATAGAAACTATCCTCTCGCCAGGTTGCATAACAGACCCTTCTGATGCTTTCAAATCAAAAACCACACCAGAAGATGGAGCCTTAACAATTTGGTATTGAAGTTGAAGTTTAATTTCGTTTAATCTTGTGTTCATTTGGTCAATTGATTTCTTAGATCTCAAAGTAATTTGATCGGATTGAAGTTCTATACGAGAAATTTGTTGGTTCATATCAGAGATCTGTCCTTTCAACTCAAAGATCTGGTCTAGTTGTGACAAGTACTGAATTTTTTGATATCCACCCACTTCAACCAAAGTTTTCATTTCGTCAGCAATTAACGTTTTGGTATCTAATTTTTTTACCAAAATATTTTGTTTATTCTGAACAGTGAGCTTTTGGCTATTCAATGTTTTGAGCTGAGAATCCAATTCAAGCTTTTCCAGTTTTATTAGCTTCTCTAGTGTTGCTTTTTCTTTAGCAGCTTTTCTCGTATCGAATTTGACGAGAATAGTTCCGGCTTCCACTATATCACCATTACTAACTAAAACATCTGATATCCGACCTCCCGCAGGAGTCTCTGCCTCAAAAGTTCCACCGATCGACTTAAGTTGGCCTGTAACAGTGACGACCTCGTCAATTCTAAAAATAAGTCCCCCAACAATACTCAAAGTACCGAGGGATATTAAAATTGCTGCCAGGCTTTGAGCCCAAAAGGGTGTTTGCCTAAGGACAAGTGATCTGTTGCGTTCAAACCACTTGTTAGCAAAATCTCCTGCTTTTTGCTTTGCAGTTAATTTTGAAGGTGCTGTTTTTGAATCAGCAAGATTCAAATTCTTTTTTGGACTTAGGTCAGCCAGAACAGTTACCAGATAAATTGATCTAAGTATAGTCTAAAATACTTCAAAGGAAACTCGCCCTTAACAGCTAACTATGTCAAGAGAGATAACTTTATTAACATAAGCGGATGAAGAGATTCGAACTCTCGACCCTCTCCTTGGCAAGGAGATGCTCTACCACTGAGCTACATCCGCAGTAGTCCTCTTCAGGGCTTATTCACTATGCCCCACGAGGGTCCCAATGGTCAATTGCTCAGCCATGCATTAGATGATGCTTTGGTTGATCCACCGCATCGATGCCCTGGACACCCGCCGTCAGCTTTTTGATCCCGGCCCGTAACCGGCCTGAGGAGCTCAAAGCAGCCCTTGCCAGCTGCCTGGCCCAAAGCTGTGACGCTTGGGAAGCGGTGGTGGTGGACGACCACAGCGACAACGCCGACCTATTAGCTCTGGTCGCAGCCTTCGATGACAGCCGCCTGCGCTATTACCGCCTACCAGATGGCGAAAGGGGCGTAAGCGCAGCTCGCAACCAAGCCGTTGCACTAGCTCGAAGTCCTCGCCTACTCACCTTTGACAGCGACGATCTCAACCACCCCCACCGCGCCGCACGCTGCAGGGAGCTGCTGGATCCTGACCACCCCCAGTTGATCTACACCCGGGTGCGCCTGTTCAGTGCGACCCACCCATCAGGCAGTCCTAAACAAGTGCTGCAACCCTTCACTGCAGCCTTACTGGAGATGATCAACTTCATCACCAACCCCGGCACTGCCTTCACGGTAAAAGCCTTCGAGGCGGCAGGTGACGGCTTTCGCCCCAGCCTCAGCTTGGCCGAAGATTATGACCTCTACCTGCGTATGGCCCGGGCAGGCGTGACCATCCGCGCCATCGATGAGGAACACGTGAGCTATCGCAAACACCCCAAAGCAACTACCAATCGTCGCCAGGCCGAATTACATGAAGCGGTGATGACCGTGCGACGGCTCAATGGGGTTAAACCGTTTCCCATCGAAGCAATCCGATCTCACTCGCTACCAGAGCTTGCCCGCAACCTGCTGGACAACCCCGATCAGCGGGCCCTCTGGCAAGACGATCGCTGGAACGACGCATGAGCACCACCAAGCAACCCCGCATCTTTCTGATCGGCTTCAACAAGTGCGGCACCACCTCCTTTCACGACTACTTCACGGCCAACGGCATCGCTTCGGTGCACTGGCGGGCCAACACCCTGGCCCTTGCCCTACACCGCAACCGAGCTGAAGGCCGACCACTGCTAAAAGGCATCGATCTCTGGACCGCCTACACCGATATGAACTGCATCCCCGGCTCCCCCTGGGGGCGCAGCAACAGCGATCACGCCCCGCTGATCGAGGGCTGCCGCTACTTCCGTGAACTTCACCGGGATTACCCAGACGCGCTGTTTATCCTCAACACCCGGGATCCCTTCGATTGGCTGCGCTCCCGCCTGCAACATGACAAGGGCCAATTCGCCGCGGCCTACCGGCGCGCCTTAAAAGACAAAGGCACTTACAGCAAACGCCAACTCAAGCGCCGCTGGCTCAGCGATTGGTACGAGCATCATTCCGAGGTGTTGAGCTACTTCCAAGGCGTAGCAACCAAGCAACTGCTGGTGTTCCACATCCAAGCCACACCAGTGAAGAAATTGAACCGCTTCCTCAGCCCTCACTTTTCAATCACCCAGCGGTGCTTCCCCCACCATCACCAGTCGGCAAAACGCAAAAGCTGAGCCAGCGCCTGACCCTGTTGCAGCTCCTGTTCCAGATAGAGCCAATAGCGATCCACGCGTTCATGGCGGGTCGGCTCCACCCGCGTCGGGAGAGCGCCAGCAGAAAGGTGCACGATCGCCATCCGCTCCCGAACATCCGGCAAGCAATAGGCCATTGGATTGGCAGCGACATCGTGCCAGCGACCCTCGGCTTGACGCTCACGCATCCAGCTGAGCAGGTTGTATTGGCCCGGCAGGTATTGAACCTGGCCGCGCAGCACACCATTCAAACAGCACTGCTCCCTGAAACGGCATAGCGCCCGGTGCTTGAAGTAGTAATCCACCACAGCAGCAGGTGTGATCTTGCAGGCCAAAGCGGAAGCATCGAAGAGCATGACCCCTGCATTGAAATAGTGAAAAGGGGATTCCAAGCCAAGCACCAGAGATCGGTCGGGCATGGGCCGGCCATGGGAACAGGCTGCCAAAGGATGCGACGCATCCAACGGCAGATCCTCCAAGGCCGAAAGCTCGCTCACGCAAAGGGTGTCAGCGTCCACGTAGAGATAGCGCCCAGGATGCTGCTGCAGCGCTTCAATGCAAAAAAAGTAGGGCTGCAGGGCCGGCTCGAGCCCGTGCAAAGCAGCCTCAGTGCCAATCGGTTGCCACACCAATGGAACGCCGAATCCTGCAGCAACCGCCTCGAGCAGCACCAGCCGCTGGTCCTGCGGTGTGACCAACACGACCGACTCAAACCGATGGTGCAATAGGTAAGAGGTAAGTGCAACGGAGCCGAGCGCTTCAAAACCCCGGTCCAGCGCCAGTAACAGATGCATCAGCTCAGGTAGCCCCTGCCATTTTCTGACGCAACTGCTTCACCCGGTCGCGCAGGTTCGCCGCTTCTTCGAAATCGAGCTTCTTCGCTGCCTCCTTCATCTTGGCTTCGAGCTGATCGATCAACTCTGGTAAAGCCTCCAGTGCCAGCCCTGCATCGGGATCGTTCTCCAATGCCTTTGCGGCCTTACCCACCACCTCCACCAGATCGGCATCAGGGCCGTCCTGCTTCAGCTTGCGCGACAGCTCGAGGAAGCTGAGGATCGAGTTGCTGGCCTTCTTGCCCGCTGCCGTCGGCACCACCCCGTGCTTCTCGTTGTAAGTCTGCTGAATTGCACGGCGCCGTTCAGTCTCGGAGATGGCTTTGGCCATCGAGTCGGTCATGTTGTCGGCATAGAGCAGTGCCACGCCCTCCACATGACGAGCAGCCCGGCCGATGGTCTGGATCAGCGAGCGCTCCGCGCGCAGGAACCCTTCCTTATCCGCATCAAGGATCGCCACCAGGCTCACCTCCGGCAGGTCCAGGCCCTCACGCAGCAAGTTCACCCCCACCAGCACGTCGTATTCACCCAGGCGCAGGTCTTGGATGATCTCTATCCGTTCGATCGAGTGGATCTCCGAATGGAGGTAACGGACCCGCACCTCGTTCTCCGCCAAATAGTCGGTGAGGTCCTCCGCCATCCGCTTGGTGAGGGTGGTGACCAGCACCCGCTGCTGCTTGCTGGCCCGATCGCGGATCTCCCCCAGCAGGTCGTCCACCTGGCCAGTGGTAGGCCGCACCTCCACGATCGGATCGAGCACCCCGGTGGGACGGATCACCTGTTCGGCCACCTCGCCGCCGCTCACCTCCATCTCCCAGTTGCCAGGCGTGGCTGAAACGAAAACGGTCTGATGGGCCTTCTCCCAGAACTCTTCTCCCTTGAGCGGTCGGTTGTCTGCTGCACTGGGAAGACGGAAGCCATGCTCGATCAGCACCTTCTTGCGGGCCTGGTCGCCGTTGTACATCGCCTGCAGCTGCGAGCAGGTGACGTGGCTCTCATCCACGATCAGCAACCAGTCGTCCGGGAAGTAATCGATCAGGCACTCCGGTGGTGTGCCCTCCTCACGACCCGCCAGATGGCGGGCGTAGTTCTCCACTCCGTTGCAGTAGCCCACCTGGCCCAGCATTTCCAGGTCGTACTTGGTGCGCTGCTCCAGCCGCTGGGCTTCCAGCAGCTTGCCTTCGCCATTGAGAAAGTCGAGCCGATCCCGCAGCTCCTGGCGGATGGCACCAATGGCGGAATCCAGACGGTCCTTCGGCGTCACGAAGTGCTTGGCCGGATAGATGTTCACCGCCTCCAAGCTCTGGAGGATCTCGCCGGTGGTGGGATCGACATAGCGGATCGCCTCCACCTCATCACCGAACAGCTCGATCCGAACCAACCGGTCTTCATAGGCCGGGCCAATCTCCAACACATCTCCCTTCATCCGAAAACGGCCGCGGGCGATTTCCGTGTCATTGCGGCTGTACTGGTTGTTCACCAACTCCCGCAGCTGGCTGCGGATGTTGAGGGTCTCCCCCACCTCAAACTTCACCGCCGCCTTGAGGTACTCACTGGGAATACCCAGGCCGTAGATGCAACTGATCGAGGCCACCACGATCACGTCGCGCCGTTCAAACAACGACCGCGTCGCAGAGTGGCGCAACATGTCGATCTCCTCGTTGATCGACGCCGTCTTGGCGATATATGTGTCGCTGACCGGAACGTAGGCCTCCGGTTGGTAGTAGTCGTAATAGGAAATGAAGTATTCAACGGCGTTCTCCGGAAAGAACTCCCGCAGCTCGTTGCAGAGCTGGGCCGCCAGAGTTTTGTTATGAGCCAGCACCAACGCCGGCCGGCCCGTCTGGGCGATGACGTTGGCCATCGTGAAGGTCTTGCCCGTGCCCGTCGCCCCCAGCAGCGTCTGATAACGCTCGCCGCTGTTCACCCCCTGCACCAGCTGCTTGATCGCCGTCGGCTGGTCGCCCTTGGGTGAATACGGAGCCGTGAGGTCGTAGGCGGGCATGGGTGCGGGGCCAGACAGCGGCCGTCAATTATCGCCGGGGAGCAAGATGAAGTGCTGCGGCCTCCAACCCGTGACCCCGATCCGGCTGGTTCACCACGCCCCCGGTGCCCCCGGCCTGCGTTGGCTGGGCCTCGGGCCGGATCTGCACCCCAGCCGGGCCCTACTCAAGCTGCAACGGCTGTTCGATCGCCATGCCTTCTGGGCGCGCGGCCGCAGCTTCGGACAGCTGCGGCGGTTGCTGGCCGGCAGCGATGCCGTGGTGAGCCTCTGGCGCGGCAAGCGGCTGGTGGGGTTCGGCCGTGCCACCTCCGATGGCTTCAGCCGAGCCGTGCTCTGGGACATCGTCGTGGCCGGTGATCTGCAGGGCCATGGCCTCGGCCGCCGCGTAATCGATGAACTGCTCCATGCCCCGCCGGTGGTTGGCGTGGAACGGGTGTATCTGATGACCACCAACAGTGCCAGTTTTTACCGCCAACTGGGCTTCCAGGACGCCTCGCCCCAGCAGCTGATGGTGCTGCGCCGCTGACGCCGTCCTCCCCCGGACAAGCTCGGTACGATCCGGTTTCGAGTGTGTTTCCGATGCCGCGGTCCACTTCCCAACCCCAGGACAACGCACTGCAGGGAAATCTGTTCGGTACATCAGAACCAACCGCAGCGGCGTCAGCCAGCCGCGAGCCTGCCGAAACAAGCCACGATCTCAGCGACGACGAACTCGGCGCTGATGCCGCCGCCCGGCCCCGGACGCGGCAGACCACATCAAGCGAGGGCAGCAGCGAAGCCCTGTCTGCAAACGATTCAGAACCCAGCAGCGACGAACCAGCCTGGGCCCACCACAGCCAGGTGGATCTGCAGCAACTCACCCCGATGCTGCGCCATTACGTGGAGCTCAAAACAGCCCACCCCGAACGGGTGCTGCTCTACCGGCTCGGTGATTTCTTCGAGTGCTTCTTCGAAGACGCGATCGAACTCTCCCGAGTGCTGGAGCTCACCCTCACAGGTAAGGAGGGCGGCAAAGCAATCGGACGGGTGCCGATGGCGGGCGTCCCCCACCATGCCGCTGAGCGCTACTGCACCGAACTGATCAAGCAGGGCTACAGCGTGGCCCTTTGCGATCAACTCGAAACCACCCCCACCAAGGGTGCCCTGCTCAAGCGGGACATTACTCGGGTGCTGACCCCCGGCACCGTGCTGGAGGAGGGCATGCTCAGCGCCCGCCGCAACAACTGGCTGGCGGCGGTGGTGGTGGAGCCAGCCCAGGGAAAACAACCACTGCGCTGGGGCCTGGCCAGTGCCGATGTGAGCACCGGCGAAGTGCAGGTGATGCAACGGCAGGAAAGCAGCGCCCTGCATCAACAACTGGCGCAGCAGGAGGCCTCCGAACTGCTGTGGATCCCAGGTGATGACGACGCCATCCGCCCGGCTTGGTGCCCCGAACGACTGCGGCTCACCCCCATGGCCCGCACACCCTTCAGCCCAGCGGAAGCGCAGCGCACCCTTCAAGAGCACTACGGTCTCGTCAGCCTTGAAGGCCTGGGCCTACCGGAGCATCCTCTGGCCCTGCAGGCCCTCGGCGGGCTGCTGCATTACCTCCAGGACACCCAACCGTTGGAAGCGGAGAGCAGCATTCCCCTCGAGGTGCCAGCCATCCTGCACCCCGGGGATGCCCTGGTGCTCGATGCCCAGACCCGCCGCAACCTGGAACTCACAGCCACCCAGCGCGACAACCGCTTGCAGGGGTCCCTGCTCTGGGCCCTCGATCGCACCCTGACTGCCATGGGTGGTCGCTGCCTGCGCCGCTGGCTGGAAGCTCCCCTGATGGACCGCAGCACCATCCAACAACGCCAGGATCTGGTGAGCACTTTGGTGAGCCAGCGCCAGTTGCGGCTCGCGATCCGTCAGCTGCTGCGGCCGATGGGTGATCTCGAACGGCTGGCCGGCCGAGCCGGCGCAGGCCATGCCGGTGCCCGTGATCTGGTGGCCATCGCCGATGGCCTGGAGCGATTGCCCCAACTCACCGCTCGGCTGGAATCTGTGATCAGCACAGGGGCAGAGTGGTTGCAGCAATTGCTCAGCCCCGATCCAGCCCTGGCGGAGCTGGCCCGAACGATTCGCCACAAGCTGGTGGAGGCCCCACCGCTTTCCCTCTCCGAGGGCGACCTGATCCATGACGGCGTCGACCCCCTGCTGGATGGACTGCGTAACCAGCTGGACGATCAGGACGCCTGGCTCAGCCATCAGGAGCAGCAGGAGCGTCAGCACAGCGGCATCAGCACCCTGAAGCTGCAACACCACCGCACCTTTGGTTACTTCCTGGCCGTGAGCAAGGCCAAAGCCACCGCCGTGCCGGACCACTGGATCCGCCGCCAGACCCTGGCCAATGAGGAACGGTTCATTACCCCTGATCTCAAGGAACGGGAAGGGCGAATCTTTCAACTGCGGGCCCGCGCCTGCCAGCGGGAATACGAGCTCTTCTGCCAGCTGCGCGAGCAGGTGGGCACCCACGCAGCACCGATCCGGCAGGCCGCCCGTGCCATCGCTGCATTGGATGCCCTCACCGGCCTGGCCGATGTGGCCGCCATCGGCGGTTACTGCGCCCCCGCCATCAGCGACAGCCGGGTCCTGCAACTCAAGGCCAGCCGCCATCCGGTGGTGGAGCAACGGCTTGCGGACACCGCCTTCACCCCCAACGACGTCCATCTCGGAGAGGGCACTGATCTGGTGGTGCTCACCGGACCCAACGCCAGTGGTAAGAGTTGCTATTTGCGTCAGATCGGCCTGATTCAGTTGATGGCGCAAATCGGTAGCTGGGTGCCGGCCCGATCCGCCACTGTCGGCATCACCGATCGGATCTTCACCCGGGTGGGGGCTGTTGATGATCTGGCCGCCGGCCAATCCACCTTCATGGTGGAAATGGCGGAGACCGCCAACATCCTGCACCACGCCAGCGATCGGTCCCTGGTGCTGCTCGATGAAATCGGGCGGGGAACAGCCACCTTCGATGGCCTCTCCATCGCCTGGGCCGTCAGCGAGCACCTGGCGGGTGATCTGGGCAGCCGCACCGTGTTCGCCACCCATTATCACGAGCTCAACAACCTGGCCTCGGAACGCACCAACGTTGCCAACTTCCAGGTGCTGGTGGAGGAAACCGGCGAGGATCTGGTGTTCCTGCACCAGGTGCAGGCCGGAGGAGCCAGCCGCAGCTACGGCATCGAAGCGGCACGGCTGGCCGGCGTTCCCAAACCCGTGGTGCAACGGGCCCGTCAGGTGCTCGATCAGTTGGCGGCGTGAAGCCTCAAGCCGACGGCAAGGCCCGCATCAGGCTGCCCATCTCCAGGGCTTCCAGCCCGTAGCTCCACCCCAGGTTGCTCTTGATGCCCGCCCGCTCTAGCGCCTGCTGCATCGTATCGGTGGTCAACACGCCGAAGATCACCGGCACGGACGTGTCGCGCGCCACCGCAGCAACGCCCTTGCTGGCCTCCGCCACAACCACATCGAAATGGGGCGTGTCGCCGCGGATCACCGCGCCCAGGGTGATCAGTACCTGGTACTGGCCTGAGCGAGCCATCTGCTGAGCCACGATCGGGAGTTCGAACGACCCCGGCACCCAGGCCACATCCAGCTGGGAGCTGGTCTCCGACACATCCACGCCGTGGCGCTTGAGGCAGTCGAGACAGCCGCTCAGCAGCTTGGCGGTGACCAGATCATTGAAACGGGCCACGACGATGCCGACGCGCAATCCGGCTGCGTCAGAGAAACGTCCTTCAAATGTGGCCATTGGGAAGGTGCCGACTGAATCTCAGCCATCGTGGCACCTGTCAGGTTCTATCTGAGACAGAGCTCAGACGACGAAGAAGCTCACACCCCAGTTCAGCAGCACCAGCGCCACCCACACAGCACTGCCCAGCAGGATCAAACGGTTGGAGCGGCCGCTGTCCTCACTGGAGGCATACAGCACCGGCACCGCAACGATCAAAGCGAAGGACGCCACCACCAGGGCCAAAACGGTCAGCGTGTTGATGAACTGCATGGAACTGGAATTCAGGGCTTGATTTTCACATGTGGACAGATGGCTTTGGGGCGTTGCGAGCCACTCTTCACACCATGAAGGCGTTCAGCCCCGGCACCCCCAGCACAATGGCGCCAATCGGCCACACCAGCGGAATGGCAGCCCCCCTCCCTGAGTTTCTCGGTCTCGGCACCCAAAAGGGCGGCACCACCACACTGCATCGCTTGCTGGAACAGCACCCCGACGTTTATCTACCGGCCTGCAAGGAAGTTCATTTCTTTGATCAGAACCACGACGCAGGAGAAGGCTGGTACCGAGGCCATTTCACGAACGCTGAACCCCACCAGACGTGCGGAGAGATCACACCCTTCTACCTATTCCACCCCGATGTGCCGGGTCGCATCCACAACCTCCTCCCCAAGGCCCGTTTGGTGGTGCTACTGAGGGACCCGGTGGAACGCACCATCTCCCAGCTGTTTCACGCCCGCAAACGAGGCTTTGAAACCTTGGAGCCGTTCGATGCGTTAGCTGCGGAAGCGGAACGCCTGCAGAGCTGCGATCCCGTCAGCCTGCAGAAACACAGCTACCTCAGCCGCAGCCGATACCTCGAACAGCTGGACCGCTACGAGGCCCTGTTCCCTCGAGAGCAGCTGCTGATCCTGCGCAGTGAAGACCTGTTCTCCACCCCGGAGCTCGTCTGGCAGCAGCTGCTAAGTTTTCTCGCACTTCAACCCATCGATTGGCCTGGGACGTTGCTCCGCGCCAATGCCGGTGACGGGCTGGGTGACCAAATCGACCCAGCCCTACGCCACCAACTCAGGCAACAGTTGGCAGAAACCGTTGCCGGCGTCCGGAGCCGCTACGGCATCGAATGGGAGTGGAGCTGAGGCAAAGCCTCAGACGCGAGCCTCGACAGCGCTGCCAAGGGCATCCCGCAGGCCACGCACCACCGCCACCATCGCCAGCTCATCGTTGAGGCGGTTCACGGCTGATCCCACACCAACGCCAGCGGCACCGGCGGCGATCGCCATCGGCACGGTGACCGCCGACAGACCGGAGGCGCAGAGCACCGGAGCCTCCGACACACGGCTGATGCTGTGGGCCGCCGCCAAGGTGGGGGCCGCTTTCTCGATCAGGCCGAGGCTGCCGGCACTGAAGGGCTTGGCGCTGGTGCCGCCTTCGGTCTGGATCAGGTCAGCACCGGCGGCCACCAGATCGATCGCCAGCTGTTCCTGCTGGTCCATCGGCAGCACGTGGGGCACGGTGACGCTCAGCACCACCTCCGGCAGCAGCTCGCGGGTGCGGCGGGTGAGGGCCAGCACCTCCTCAGCACCGAAGATGCGGCCCTGGGGATAAAAGGCATCGAAGTTGCCGATCTCCACCATCACCGCACCGGCAGCCACGGCGGCGGAGAACTGTTCCGGCTCCACCGAGGACACACACACCGGCACACCGCCAGAGGCCTCGATCGCCATACGCACCAGCTCAGCGTCGCAGGCCACATCGATCAGATCCGCCCCGCCATGACCGGCGGCCCGGGCCACGCGTTCCACGCTGGCGGCATCGAAATTCATCAGGCCAGCGATCACCTTGAGGGTGGAGCGCTGCTCAAGGCTGCGCTGCAAATCGGTGGGCAGCTGCTGAAGACGGGACATGGGGACTGGACAGCGATCCCTTAATTCTCACACCGTGGGGGAACAACGCCCACTCGCTTTGGCCTGGAGCCCCTGGCACGACCGCCTGCACCGGCGGCTGCTGCAGCAACCCCAGCTGCTGCCCCAGGGCCGACCGCTGCTGCTGGCGGTGTCCGGCGGCCAGGACTCGATGGCCCTGCTGGTGCTGCTGCAGGAGCTGCAGCGACTGCACCACTGGCCGCTGAGGGTCTGGCATGGCGACCACGGCTGGCATCCGGGTTCAGGGGTGATCGCGGCTGAACTGCGGAGCTGGTGCCAACAGCGGGACTTACCCGTTCAGGTTGACCAAGCACCGGCGGGCGACGTTTCCAGCGAAGCCAGTGCCCGCCAATGGCGCTACTCCCAGCTGCAGCACCATGCCGCGCAGCTGGGGGCCGATGTGGTGACGGGGCACACCGCCAGCGACCGTGCGGAAACGCTGCTGCTGCAGCTGGCCCGCGGCACGGACCTGGCCGGCCTCGGCGCCCTGCGCCCGGTGCGGCCCCTGATCAACGACATCCCTGAGGTTGTGCAACTGCGGAGGCCCCTGCTGTGCTTCAGCCGGACCGACACCGCCGCAGTGTGCAGGGATCTGGCCATCCCGATCTGGGAGGACCCCAGCAACCAATCAGCGGCCTTTGCCCGCAACCGCATCCGCGCCGAGGTGCTGCCGGTGCTGGAGCAACTGCATCCGGGCTGCAGTCAACGGATGGCCGAACTGGCGGAACGGACGTCCCAGCTGCGGGACACTCAGCAAGAGCTCAGCCTGCTGGCGCTTGAGCCGCTGCGCACCAGCACTGGTCTGGATCGGCGCCGGCTGGGAGCCTTGCAACCCACCACCCGCCGTCAGTTGATCGCGGTGTGGCTGCAACACCAAGGGGTTCCTGGACTCAACGCCGCCCTGCTGGAGGAGCTGAGTGAACGACTGGCCGTGGGGGCCGCCGGAAGCGGCTGCGACCTCCCCGGCGGCTGGCGGCTGCAATGGCAGGGGGACTGCCTCAGCCTGCGGCCGCCCGCAACAGGGCATTGACCGCCGCGGCCACCAGGCCCGCACCGCCGCGGCTGCCCTCCAGACAGATCTGGTCCAGACCGCTCTTGGCCAGATGGCGCTTGCTCTCAGCCACCCCGACAAACCCCACCGGCATCCCGATCACCAGGCTGGGGGCTGGCGCACCAGCGGCCACCTGCTCCAGCAGCACCTCCAGGGCCGTGGGGGCACTGCCGATCAACACCAAGGGAGCGGGCGGGCGGGCCGTCAGCTCCCGCCAGGCCCGTTCCATCCCCGCTGCTGTGCGCGTCGACCCCAGCGGCGCTTGATCCGGGGCCCACTCGAGCACCGTGCGCACGGATGACCCAAGGGTCCGCTGGGCCATCGGCGCCACCGCCGCCGCGGCCATGGCCGTGTCCGTCAGGATAGATGCTCCTTGCTGCAGGGCCGTCAGGCCTGCGTCGCAGGCGCCGGGACTGAACCGCAGCAAGGCCGCCAGCGCAAGGTCGCCGCTGCTGTGCACCAGGCGCTCCAGCACCTGCTGTTGCAGTGGCTCAAGATCCGTCGGCCCAAGGGCCTCACGGATCCGCCGGATGCTTTCGGAGAAGATCGGGTGGTCCTGGGCCATCGCCGCCATCATCGACCCATGCCGATCCATCTGATCTGGGGTGATGACGCCGCCGCGCGGGATCGGGCCGTCAACGGGTTGATCGAGACGGTGGTGGACCCCAGCTGGGCAAGCCTCAACCTCAGCCGCCTTGATGGCGCTGAAGTCGGTCAGGCGGCCCAGGCCCTCGATGAGGCCCGCACACCACCCTTCGCCGCCGGGGAGCGGTTGGTGCTGCTGCAGCGCAGTCCCTTCTGCAACGGCTGCCCCACCGAGCTGGCGGATCGCTTTGAAGCCGCGCTCACGTTGATCCCCGACAGCAGCCATCTGGTGCTGGTGAATGCCTCCAAGCCCGACGGTCGCCTGCGCACCACCAAGGCCCTGCAGAAACGGATCAAAGCCGGCCTGGACCAGGAACAGAGCTTTCCGTTGCCAGCGGTATGGGACGGCGCCGGCCAGCGTCAGCTGGTACAGCGCACCGGCGAAGCCCTGGGCCTCCGCCTGGAACCGGGCGCCATCGATGCCCTGGTGGACGCCATTGGCACCGACAGCGCCCGGCTGGAATCGGAACTGCGCAAGCTGTCGCTGCGGTCGTCAACCATCAGCGCCGAACTGGTGGCCGATCTGGTGGGGGGGCTGGCCACCAACGCCCTGCACGTGGGCGATGCCCTGCTGGAGGGCAACCCCGGCGACGCCATCGCCCGCTGGGATGCCCTGATCGACGCCGGTGAGCCTGCCCTGCGCATCATGGCCACCCTCACCGGGCAGATCCGCGGTTGGCTCTGGGTGAGCCTGATGGAGCAGCAGGGGGAGCGGGATGTGGCGGTGATCGCCAAGGCCGCCGGCATCGGCAACCCCAAACGGATCTATGTGATGCGCAAACAGCTGCAGGGCCGGCCACCCCAGCGCTTCCTCTCCCTACTGGGACGACTTTTAGAAGTGGAAGCGCGGCTGAAACGGGGGGCCCAGCCCGGTGATGCCTTCCGTGATGGCCTGCTGGGGTAAGCCCAAGGCCTTCGGGTGAGAAAATCCAGCGTTGCTGAAGCGCGGCCCATGGCCCTCCTGGTGCAGAAGTTCGGCGGCACCTCCGTCGGCAGTGTCGAACGCATCCAGGCGGTGGCCCAGCGGATCAGCCGCAGCCGTGAGGATGGTCATGACGTGGTGGTGGTGGTCTCGGCCATGGGCCACACCACCGATGAACTCACCGGACTGGCTGCCGCCATCACCAACACCCCTCCACAGCGAGAGATGGACATGCTCCTGGCCAGCGGTGAGCAAGTGTCCATTGCCCTGCTGGCCATGGCCCTGAACCAACTTGGGATTGCGGCCGTCTCGATGACGGGCCCCCAGGTGGGCATCGTCACCGAATCAACCCATGGACGGGCCCGCATCCTCGAAATCCGCACCGACCGCGTCCGCGGCCATCTGGCTGAGGGCCGGGTGGTGGTGGTGGCCGGCTTCCAGGGCACCAGCAGTGGTGTGGGCGGTGTGGCCGAAATCACCACCCTCGGTCGCGGCGGCTCGGACACCTCCGCCGTGGCTCTGGCGGCCGCGTTGAACGCCGATGCCTGTGAGATCTACACCGATGTGCCTGGGGTGCTGAGCACCGACCCACGCAAGGTGGCCGATGCGCAAGTGATGGATGAAATCAGCTGCGATGAAATGCTCGAGCTGGCCAGCCTCGGTGCCTCGGTGCTGCATCCACGGGCGGTGGAAATCGCTCGCAACTACGGCGTGCTCATGGTGGTGCGCTCCAGCTGGAGCGAGGCCCCCGGCACCCGTCTCACCAGCCGCCGCGGCCGCAGCCTGAACCGGGCCGGGCTGGAGCTGGGCAGCCCGGTGGACGGCGTGGAGCAAATGGAACACCAGGCGGTGATCGCGCTGTCGCACATCCCGGATCAGCCCGGCATTGCCGCCCGCCTGTTCGAAACCCTCTCGGGTGCGGGCATCAACGTGGATCTGATCATTCAGTCCACCCACGAGGGCAGCAGCAACGACATCACCTTCACCGCGGCGGAGGCGGATCTGGACGCCGCCCGTCGCGTCAGTCAGACCGTGCTGGACAGCCTGGGTGGCGAACTGGCCGCCGAGGGCGGCATGACCAAGCTGAGCATCAGTGGTGCCGGGATCATGGGGCGTCCGGGCATCGCCGCCGGCCTGTTCCACTGCCTGTCGCAGCAGGGCATCAACCTGCGCCTGATCGCCACCAGCGAAGTGAAGGTGAGCTGTGTGATCGATGCCGATTCCGGCCGCAAGGCCCTGCAGGCGGTGCAGGAGGCCTTTGATGTGGACGATGCCCAGGTGGAGCTCAACCCCGATCTGTGCTGCAGCGACGAACCGGAAGTGCGCGGTGTTGCCCTCGATCGCGACCAGGCCCAACTGTCCGTGCGCCACGTCCCGGACCGCCCCGGCACCGCAGCGGCCCTCTGTTCAGCCCTGGCTGAACGTGGCATCAGCCTGGATGCCATCGTCCAGTCCGAGCGTCAGCACGGGGACGGTTCGCGGGACATCAGTTTCATTCTGCGCAAGGAGGACCGCAGCCGCGCTGATGTGGCCCTAGCCCCACTGCTGGCCCAGTGGCCCGGCGCGGCCCTGGAGGAAGGGGAGGCCATCGCCCGGGTGAGCGCCGTCGGCGCCGGCATGCCAGCCACGCCAGGGACGGCAGGTCGGATGTTCCGTGCCCTGGCCGATGCCGGCATCAACATCGCCCTGATCGCCACCAGCGAGATCCGCACCAGTTGCGTGGTGACCGAGAAGGACGGTGTGGCAGCCCTGCAGGCCGTGCACACCGGCTTCGGCCTGGGGGGTCAGGAGCAGCACACCGCCCAGGGCAGCGCCTCACCCCTCGACAGCTGACAGGCGATACAAGTGGGAGAACGGCTCCCAACGCGTGGACGGCGATTTCCAGCAGCAGTATCAGGACGCCGAACGGGCCTACAGCGAGGGCGACTACACCGAAGCCCAGCGCCTGGCCAGCAATCTGCTGGACCAACTGGTGGACCAACCCCAGGATTTGGACGCCCAGGCCGCCGTGCTCGGCTGGCGCGCCTTTGTGGCGCTGTTGCTCGGCCACATCGAGCTCTATGGCCACGACAATCCCAGTCAAGCGGCTGGTTATTACGAACAGGTGCTGGCCAGCCAACCGCAGGACACCCTGGCGGAACTGGCACAGCAGGGGCTTGAACGCAGCCGTCAAAGCAACACGGCACCAGCCCAACCGATCCGATCTCGGCAACCACTGCCGGAGATGCTGCGGGATCCGTTTCTGACGGATCAACAGGCCGGGTCCAAAGCGACAGCCATGCCCTGGCTGGAGCCGACCAATCCCGAACCCTCGCCCGCGCCGACAGAGATTCCCATCCTCGACGCGGAACTGCTGCCGGAACCAAACCTGGAACCCACCGCTGAACCCGACAACGACGAGGCTGAACCCGACTTCGCTGAGGAGGATCCCCGAGAGGTACTCGCCGGCAGTCTGCTGCGGGTCAAGATCAATCTCGGCGAGGTCAAAGCGGGGACGGTCAACAGCGACCCTCCCCGTTCGTCATGGATTCAACAGCTGCTGGCCCTGATCGGGCGGGGCTGATCAGGCCGCCGCAGAGCGGCGACGGCGGGTACGACCGGCCGGCATCTCCGGCTCCGGCTCCGGCTTGGATGCGACAGCTTTCTGGGCGTCGGGCTTCTCCACCACAGCCGTTGCCGCTGCCGGTGCTGGTGCCGGAGCGGTATTGGTGCGCACGGGGGCGGGTGTATTGCGCCCTTGACCATTGTTGCTGCGACCGGGTCCGCCGCCACCACGGCGACCACGGGGAGCCGGACGATCGTCGGGTTCGGCATCGGCGCGACCCTTGTAAACAGGTGTGCCACCGGGAGCGGGCTGCACCAGGCAGAGGATCAACGGCTCCACCTGCAGCTCACGTCGCATACGACGGCCGAGGCCCACTTCCACCTCACGCTGCACACCCATCCAATCCACCTCCGGCGCCTTGCCTCCGGTGTGGCGACAGAGCTGCTTCCATTTGTTCTCCAGCACCCAGGTGATCTCGCGCTCGGTCCAGAGCGACATCTTGCGGGCATCGGCGGTGGTCACCACCCCGCGCAGGTTCACCCTTGGCGGCGCCACCATCGCGCCATCGGTGCTGATGGCCGACAGGATCGTCACCACACCGTCTTCCGCCAGCTGCTGACGCTCCTTGAGCACACGAGCATCAACAATGCCATTGCGGGATTGATCCAGCAGCTCGATGCCGGCCTTCACCGGATCCCCCTTACGAATCGAATCCGGCGTCAGCTCCACCACATCACCGTTGTCGATGATCAGGGTGTTGTTCTCCGGCACACCCATGGCGTGACCGGTCTTGGAGTGCTGCACCAGCATGCGGTGCTCACCGTGCACCGGCACAAAGAACTTGGGCTTGGTGAGGGCCAGCATCAGCTTTTGGTCCTCCTGGAAGCCATGGCCGGAGACGTGAATGCCTTCGCCTTTGCCATAGACCACCTTGGCGCCCAACATCATCAACTTGTCGATGGTGTTGACCACGGAAATGGTGTTCCCGGGGATCGGGCTGGCCGAGAAGATGATCGTGTCGGTGGTCTTCACCCGCACCTGAGGATGCTCGCCGCGGGAGATCCGACTCAACGCCGCTAGGGGCTCTCCCTGGCTGCCGGTCATCAGCAGCAGGGTTTCACGATCGGGAACATCGTTAATCTGCTTGATCGGCACGAACAGTTCGTCCGGCGCACGCATGTAACCCAGCTCGCGGGCCTTGGCGATCACATTGAGCATCGAGCGGCCCAGCAGGCCTACCTTGCGGCCGTTCTTCAGGGCCAGTTCCAGGATCATCGACACCCGATGGATCGAGCTGGCGAAGGTGGTGATGATCACCCGGCCCTCGGCAGACGCCATGTGGCGATCGAGATTGGGGAACACCGAACGCTCAGGGGGGCAGAAGCCAGGCACTTCAGCGTTGGTGGAGTCACTGAACAGACACAGCACACCCTCTTCACCGTGGTGGGCCAGCCGGGCCATGTCGAAATGCTCGCCGTCGACCGGGGTGTGATCGAACTTGAAATCACCGGTGAAAATGATTGTTCCCACCGGAGTCTTGATGGCCAGCGAGTAGCTGTCCGCCATCGAGTGGGTGTTGCGGATGAACTCCACCGAGAAGTGCTGACCCACCTTCACCACGTCGCGAGGACTGACGGTCTGGAGCGTGGTGCGGTCGCTGACGCCGGCCTCGTCCATCTTTCCGGTGAGCATCGACAGGGCCAGACGGGGCCCGTAGATCACCGGGATGTTGAAGTGCTTGAGGTGGTGGGAGATGCCACCGATGTGATCTTCATGACCGTGGGTCACGATCATGCCGCGGATGCGTTTTTGGTTCTCCCGCAGAAAACTGGTGTCCGGCAGGACCACATTCACGCCGTGCATGCCATCGCTTGGAAACGCCAGACCGGCATCCACCAGCATCAGATCGTCGCCGTACTCGAACACACAGGTGTTCTTACCGATTTCATGCAATCCCCCCAGGGGAATCACCCGGAGACAAGGCTCCTGTTCCTTGGCGGATCGTGCGTTGTTAGCCATGAAGAAAAATTGTTGAAAAGCTGTTTGCGTAAGCCGTTAAGCCGGACCGTCAGGTCTGACGAAGGGCAGCCATGGTTTGAGCAAGGGTTGATGTCATTTCGTCTGACAAAGGGGTGAGAGGTAGTCGTGGAGCGCCGACGGGCCAGCCGTTGAGTTGAAGCGCGGCTTTGACCGGAATCGGATTGGTGGTGGCGAACAGAGCCTTGAACAAGGGCTGCATCTGCTCGTGTAGGGCGAGGGCAACGGCAGCGTCGCCCTGCAGGTAGGCATCAATCATGGCGCGGATCTGGAGGCCAACCACATGACTGGCCACACTCACCACGCCCACGGCACCGACGGACATCATCGGCAGGGTGAGGCCGTCATCACCGCTGTAGATGGCCAGCTTCGAGCCGCAGGCCATGCGCAGGGCCGTCACCTCCTCGGTGGTGCCGCTGGCGGCCTTGAAACTGACGATGTTGGGGCAGTCCATCAGCTGCGCCACCGTTTCCGGTGCCATGCTGCAGCCCGTACGGCCTGGGATGTTGTAGAGCATCAACGGCAGCTCAGGAGCGGCCTCGGCGATGGCGCGGAAATGAGCGGCCAGGCCGTCCTGAGGCGGCTTGTTGTAGTACGGCACCACCACCAAAGCGCCATCGGCACCGGCGGCGGCCGCTTCTCGGGTGGCCTCCACCGCCTCAGCGGTGCAGTTGCTGCCGGTGCCGGCCAGCACCTGGGCATCAGCACCCACCGCCTCGCGCACGGCCTGCAGCAACTGCAGCTGCTCCTGCCAGCTCAGGGTGGGGGATTCACCAGTGGTGCCGCTCACCACCAGGCCATCGGAACCCTGGTCCACCAGATGACGGGCGAGCCGTCCGGCCAGGGGGAGATCCACCGCCCCGGATGCATCAAACGGGGTGACCATCGCCGTGACCACACGGCCGAACGGGGTGGGGGAAAGCGCGGCGGGAGAGGTCATGACGGCAGCAGCAGTTCAGCGATCTGAACGGCATTGAGGGCCGCCCCTTTGCGGATCTGATCACCGCAGAGCCACAGCTCCAGAGCGTTCGGATCGCTGATGTCCTGACGGATGCGACCGATCGCGACGGGGTCGCGTCCCGTGACATCGGTGGGCATGGGAAAGCGGTTGGTGGCGGGATCCTCGATCAACTCAACCCCAGGAGCTGCGCGGAGCAGAGCACGGGCCTCATCAACAGGGAACGGCTGCTCGAATTCAATGTTGACGGCCTCGGAATGGGCCCGCAGCACCGGCACCCGCACACAGGTGGCGGTGAAGCGCAGGTCCGGCAGACCCATGATCTTGCGGGTCTCGTTCACCATCTTCATCTCCTCCTCGCAGTAGCTGTTCTCCTGCAGAGGAGAGTTGTGGAGGAAGAGATTGAAGGCCAGGGAGTAAGGCAGCACCTCACCCTTGGGGATGCCGCCATCAAGCACGGTCTGAGAAAGGGTTTTGAGCTCTTCCATCGCCCGGGCACCAGCCCCGCTGGCGGACTGATAGGTGCTCACCACCACCCGGCGCATGGCGCGTTTGGCTGCAAGAGGAGCCAAAGCAAGCGTGAGCAGAATCGTGGTGCAGTTGGGGTTAGCGATCACCCCGTTGTGGGCGAAGGCTGCGTCGGGATTGACCTCCGGCACCACGAGGGGAACACCCTTCTCCATGCGGAAAGCACTGGAGTTGTCCACCATCACTGCACCTGCGGCGGTGATGGCATCACGCCACTGCCGAGAGACGGAACCACCGGCGGAGGCCAGCACCAGATCCACCCCGTTGAACGCTGCAGCGCTCACCTCTTCAAGAGTGATGGTTCGGCCATTCCACTGCTGAGTGGTCCCGGCGGAGCGCGCCGAGGACAGCAGCTTCAATTCAGCAACCGGAAAGTTGCGTTCTTGCAACAGAAGCAGTAACTCCTGACCGACGGCGCCACTGGCACCAAGAACAGCAACGTTGAGGGGACGGGCTGGAAAGGACGAGGACAAGCGGGGGGTGAACGGGACAGCAGGCTGTCGGCTCAACTGGACTGTGCGTCACCCGTGGAGAACGTGACGTTCACATCGGAACCGTGATGACACCCTACCGGGGAGGGTGAATCGCCAACCGTTTCTTAAACTGTTTGGCTGGCCTGTTGTTTTTGAATTCCGCCATGAGCGCTGCCGCCTTGAAGGTGACCACTGAAAGCCGCCCCGGCAGCCGTCTGGCGGTGACCGTGACGGTCCCGGCTGAGCGCACCAAGGCCAGCTACGAGGAGGCGATCACCAGCCTCAGCCGCAGCATCAACCTGCCGGGATTCCGCAAGGGCAAGGTGCCGCGGACGGTGGTGATTCAGCAGCTCGGTGCTGTGCGAATCAAGGCATCAGCCCTTGAAACCATGGTGGATGGGGCCTGGAGGGATGCCATTCAGCAGGAATCCCTGGAACCGATCAGCCAGCCGGAACTGAGCGGGGGCTTCGAAGGGCTGCTGGACGCCTTCACCCCTGGCGAAAGCGTCACCATCACCCTCGAGGCGGACGTTGCCCCCACACCAAAGCTGAAGAGCACAAAGGGGCTGAAGGCCAGCTTTGAACCGGTGTCCTACGACCCCGCCAAGGTGGACGAGATGCTGGAGGACTCCCGCAAACAGCTGGCCACGGTGGTGCCCGTGGAGGGTCGCGCTGCAGAACAAGGCGACATCGCGTTGCTCGGATTCAAGGGCACCTACAGCGATGACGGCTCGGAGATCGAAGGCGGCAGTGCCGACTCGATGGATGTGGACCTGGAGCATGGCCGCATGATCCCCGGCTTCATCGAAGG
Organism: Synechococcus sp. A15-28; assembly: GCF_014280175.1. Classification (GTDB taxonomy): domain Bacteria; phylum Cyanobacteriota; class Cyanobacteriia; order PCC-6307; family Cyanobiaceae; genus Parasynechococcus. Next base: position 62,922 of record NZ_CP047931.1, on the reverse strand, counting down.
GGTGATCGGAATGAAGGCGGGCGAGAGCAAAACCGTCGACTGCCAGTTCCCGGATGACTATCCCAAGGAAGACGCCCGCGGCCGAAAGGCGGCTTTCGAGATCGACCTGAAGGACCTCAAAACCCGTGAGCTGCCGGAGCTGGATGACGCCTTCGCCAAGCAGGCCAGCGAGCAGGAGACCCTTGCCGATCTGCGCAAGGACCTCGAGCAACGGCTGAAGGATGACGCTGAACGGCGCCAGACCAGCAACCGCCGCGATGCCCTGCTGGGAGCGTTGGTGGAGCAATTGGAGGTGGAACTGCCGGAGGCCTTGATCCAGCAGGAGAGCCGCAACCTTCTCGAGCAGACCGCTGCTCAGTTCGCCCAACAGGGCATGGATGTGAAATCACTGTTCACGCCAGACCTGGTTCGCAACCTGATGCAGAACTCACGGCCCGAAGCCGAGGAGCGTCTGCGCCGCAGCTTTGCCCTCACCGCTCTGGCGGAAGCCGAGGAGATCTCCGTCGAGGACGACGCCGTGGACGCCAAGATCGAGGAGGTGAAAAAGGACCTGGCTGCAGACGCCAAGATCGACCCTCAACGCCTGCGTCAGGCGGTGATGGATGACCTGATGCAGGACGAGCTGATGAACTGGCTGGAGGCCAACAGCAGCCTCACCGAAGAAGCCGAGTCCAAGACGGACGTCAAGGAATGAACAGGGCCCATAGATTGATCCCACGCAACAGGACAGCAAGCGCGTGATCGACGCCCGCAGCCACCACCCGATACAGAACCGCTGGCGGGCTGAGATGCCCATCTCCTCCCCTGGCCCCTTGCCGACCGTGGTCGAACAGTCCGGCCGTGGCGACCGCGCCTTCGACATCTACTCACGGCTGCTCCGGGAACGCATCATCTTTCTCGGCACCGGTGTGGATGACGCCGTGGCCGATGCCCTGGTGGCCCAGATGCTGTTCCTTGAAGCCGAGGACCCGGAAAAGGACATCCAGATCTACATCAACTCACCGGGAGGCTCGGTGACCGCCGGCCTGGCCATCTACGACACGATGCAGCAGGTGGCCCCCGACGTGGTCACCATTTGCTACGGCTTGGCCGCGAGCATGGGCGCCTTCCTGCTGTCCGGTGGCTGCAAGGGCAAGCGACTGGCCCTGCCGAATGCCCGGATCATGATCCACCAACCCCTCGGCGGAGCCCAGGGACAGGCAGTGGACATCGAGATCCAGGCCAAGGAAATTCTCTTCCTCAAGGAAACCCTCAACGGCTTGATGGCCGACCACACCGGTCAGCCACTCGACAAGATCGCTGAAGACACAGACCGCGACTACTTCCTTTCCCCGGCAGAAGCGGTTCAATACGGCCTGATCGATCGGGTGGTGGACAGCTCCGGGGACAAAGGAATCGTTACGGAGGGCTGACAAGCCGTCCTCCCGTCCCGATCCTGAGTTTCAGGATGACCGCCCGGTCGCTTCCTGTTCTCTTGATGTGCCCGGCGTTCGATGGCCAAGTTCGATGCCCATCTGAAGTGCTCCTTCTGTGGCAAATCCCAGGATCAGGTGCGCAAGCTGATTGCGGGTCCGGGCGTTTACATCTGCGACGAGTGCATCGATCTCTGCAACGAGATCCTGGATGAGGAACTGGTGGACAGCCAGGGCAACCGGGGGCAGACCGCCGACACCAGCCGCAAGGCAGCACCAGCGGCCAAGAAGAGCGGCAAGCCCGCGCCGACCCTGGCCTCGATCCCCAAGCCTCAGCAGATCAAGAGCTTCCTGGATGAGCAGGTGGTGGGACAGGAGGCCGCCAAGAAGGTGATGTCGGTGGCGGTCTACAACCACTACAAACGCCTGGCCTGGCAGGGAGACGGCCAGGGCGAAACCGAACAGACGGCCACCCGCCTGCACAAAAGCAACATCCTTCTGATCGGTCCCACCGGTTGCGGCAAGACCCTTCTGGCGCAGACCCTGGCCGAGATGCTGGATGTGCCCTTCGCCGTGGCTGATGCCACCACCCTCACCGAAGCCGGCTATGTCGGCGAGGACGTGGAAAACATCCTGCTGCGGCTGCTGCAGAAAGCCGACATGGATGTGGATCAGGCCCAGCGGGGCATCATCTACATCGATGAAATCGACAAGATCGCCCGCAAGAGCGAAAACCCCTCAATCACCCGGGATGTGTCCGGCGAAGGGGTGCAGCAGGCCCTGCTGAAGATGCTGGAGGGAACGGTCGCCAACGTTCCACCCCAGGGGGGGCGCAAGCATCCTTACCAGGACTGCATCCAGATCGACACCAGCCAGATCCTGTTCATCTGCGGAGGTGCCTTCGTCGGCCTCGATGAGGTGGTGCAGAAACGCATGGGCCGCAATGCCATCGGCTTCATGCCCAGCGATGGTCGAGGCCGCAGCCGGGCCAACCGCGAGCTGCAGGCCTCCCAGGTGCTGCGCCAGCTGCAGCCGGACGACCTGGTGAAATACGGCCTGATTCCGGAATTCATCGGCCGGATGCCGGTGAGTGCCGTGCTGGAACCCCTGGACGAAAGCGCCCTGGAGTCGATCCTCACCGAGCCCCGCGATGCCCTGGTGAAGCAGTTCCGCACCCTGCTGAGCATGGACAACGTCCAGCTGCAATTCGAACCGGAAGCCATCCATGCCATCGCCCAGGAGGCCCACCGGCGCAAGACCGGCGCCCGCGCCCTGCGGGGGATCGTGGAGGAACTGATGCTGGATCTGATGTACGACCTCCCCTCCCAGACGACGGTGAAGGAATTCACCATCACCCAGGCGATGGTGGAGCAGCACACCGGTGGCAAGGTGCTGCCGCTGCCGGGCAACGAACAGCAGAAGACCGCCTGAAGCCTGCCGCATGTCTGCCGCTGACCACCTGCAGGTGCCGCGTCAGCACGGCCTGTTCAATCATCACGGCATCGATCTGGGCGATGGAACCGTGGCCCATTACCTCGAAGGCCGCGAAATCCTGCGCAGTTCCACGGACGAGTTCAGCCAAGGCCAACCCCTGAGCGTGATTGAGCACGCTGATGCCTCACCGGTCCGGGTCACCCTGCAGCGAGCCATGAGTCGCATCGGCGAGCAGAACTACAACCTGTTGTTCAACAACTGCGAGCACTTCGCCACCTGGTGCAAAACCGGCAGGCATCGCAGCGGCCAGATCGACTCAGTTCTGGAACGGGCCCGCCACTGGAGCGAGTTGATGCCATCCGCCCTAATGCGCGGCCTGGAGCTGCTAGTGCAGCGGGGCCTGTTAGACGACAACGCCCGCCAGATGGCCCGCCAGGGTGTGGCCAAGCTGGAACGGCTGCGGCAGAAACTGCTGGGCAAACTGGAAACCCTGCTGCAACAGGCCGGTGACGGGGGCAACCGAACGCTGATGCTCAGCGGCCAGAGCCTGGCCGATGAACTGGCGGCGGTGGAGGAGCTGAAACAACGCATCGATGCCTTGCTGGAGGAACCAGCGGCGCTGCCCACAGCCGACAAAGCTGAGTAATCTCCGGGTAACGACCGCAGCGCATGAGTTCGGCCTACCAGCCGCTGCATCACAAATACCGCCCCCAACGCTTCGATCAGCTGGTGGGCCAGGAGGCGATTGCCGCCACCCTCGGCCATGCCCTCACCAGCAACCGGATCGCACCGGCCTACCTATTCAGCGGGCCAAGGGGAACGGGTAAAACCTCCAGCGCCCGGATCCTTGCGCGATCGCTCAACTGCCTAAACAGCGACGGGCCCACGCCGGAACCCTGTGGCACCTGTGAGCTGTGCACCACGATTGCGGCGGGCACGGCCCTGGATGTGATCGAGATCGACGCCGCCTCTAACACCGGCGTCGACAACATCCGCGAGCTGATCGAACGCTCCCGCTTCGCACCGGTGCAGGCGCGCTGGAAGGTGTATGTGGTGGACGAGTGCCACATGCTCTCCACCGCAGCCTTCAACGCGCTGCTGAAAACCCTGGAGGAGCCGCCACCGCAGGTGGTGTTCGTGCTGGCCACGACAGACCCACAGCGGGTGCTGCCGACGATCCTCAGCCGTTGCCAACGCTTTGATTTCCGGCGCATCCCCCTCGATGCCCTCGAAGGGCACCTCAGCTGGATCGCCGAGCAGGAAGCCATCGAGATCAAACCCGAAGCCATCCATGTAGTGGCCCAGCGCTCCCAGGGAGGGCTGCGGGACGCCGAAAGCCTGCTGGATCAGCTGAGCCTGCTGCCACCGCCGATCGAAGCCACCGCAGTGTGGGATCTGCTGGGGGCCGTGCCGGAGCAGGAACTTCTGCAGCTGGTGCAGGCGATGAGCAGCGCTGAACCGGTGGCATTGCTGGAAGCCACCCGCAACCTGCTGGACCGGGGCCGCGATCCCGGCGCCGTACTGCAGGGCCTGGCGGGTATCCTCCGGGATCTGGTGCTGATGGCCGCCGCACCGGATCGGCCGGAACTGACCGGCATCTCCCCGCAATTCAGCGAGCAGCTGCCGCCCCTCGCCAAGGCCCTTGGCCGGGCCCGACTACTGCAATGGCAGGCACAACTGCGCGGCAGTGAGCAACAGCTGCGGCAAAGCGTGCAACCACGGCTGTGGCTGGAAGTGCTGCTTCTGGGTCTGTTGGCGGAGGCCACAACCACAACCCCAGCAGCAGCAGCATCCGTCGCCGCGGCCGTACCGGCACAAACGGCTCCAGCAATCACACCAACGCCTGTTGTTCCTACCCCGTCGCCAACGCCATCTGCGGCTCCTGCACCGGCTCCGGAGCTGCCCCCGGTGACGCCTGCTGCTGCAGAGGGCACGACGCCCAACCTGGCGGAGCTGTGGCAGCAGATCCTCGGCAGCCTGGAATTGCCCTCCACCCGAATGCTGCTGTCGCAGCAGGGGCAGTTGGTGCGGCTCGACGCCAACAAGGCTGTGGTGCAGGTGGCCAGCAACTGGATGGGCATGGTGCAGAGCCGGGCTGCCTTGCTGGAACAAGCCATGGCCAAAGCATTGGGAGGATCCCGCCAACTCGTGCTCGAGGCCAGCAGCGGCGGAGCGCCGCCAATGGTTCAGCCACCACCAGCGCCGGTGGTCACCCCACCAGTGATCACCACTCCAGAGCCAGTCCCAGAAGCTCAGACCACAGCCGTTGCTCCGGAACTGCCCAACACCCAGCCAGAGCCCATGGCACCAAAACCATCCCCAGCCCCCTCCGAATCCAGCTCTCAGCAAAGCCATTCCTCAGGCCTGGATCGCCAGGCCCGCAATCTGGCGGACTTCTTCAATGGTCAGGTGCTCGACATTGATGACATCAATTGATTGAATGAACCGATGTCAGTACGCACCAAAGGCTGAGACGTCAGGGTCGTACCCGATAACCTCCAGTTCCCGCAGAGCGGAGTAGCGAATAGCTTGCCGGCCCGCCCAGGAGTAAGCCACATGCAGCTCACCGGGCTGCCCCTCGATCAGGGTTGGGTAGGCCAGTTGCCCATTGAGGTCCCAATTCATCGGCCCACAGAAGCCGAAACCGGTATCAATGTCGCGAATCCATGGCCAATGCAGTCCATCGTCATCGCTGATGGCGATCGACAACGGCCATCGGGTTCGCGGCCAACGGGCCTCCCCCCACTCCAGTTGCTCCTCCGACGTGGCCGGATCCGGCGCAAAGCCAAAGCGGTTGAAAATCATCGCCAATCGCCCACTCGCTAAGCGGCAGGCCTGGATGGAGCTGTTGTTGTTGGGCAGCGAAGTGGGCTCTGGAACAGACCAGGTGTAGCCGTCATCCGAACTGTTACTTCGGTAGATCTGATCCGCGAGGCGACTGCGAAAGAACTGAAGCAGTCGGGTGCCATCCCGTGAGGCAACGATTGAACCATGCACCCTGCCGGTGCTGTCTGGAATGCCGATGTGCTGGTCAAGGCAATGACCTGACGGATCCAAACGCACCATCTCGCTGTGGTCATGACCAAAGGCTCCGCCCGCTTCCAGGCTGCGGTAGATCGGCAACAACCAGTGGCCGTTCGCCAGGGGATAGGGGGGATTTCGGCAGAAGGCGGGATCGTCAAACAGGTCAACGGGATTCGACCATGCCTCGGCCGACCAGGTCTCAGGATCGGAAGGGTCGAGGCAGTCCAGCGCCAGCCGCTGATGCCGGAGGACAGCTGTCCACTGCATGGAAAAGCTGCTGGATACGTCGACAGCAGCACGCTGCTCTGGGTCGCGCACCAATTGGGCCGAATGAATCAGGTTCAAACAACCGTCAGAGACGAACAGCAAGGGGTTCTGCTCCGACCGCTCCTGATCTCGGGAAATCCGCTGCGGTACCGACCAATGTCCGCCTTCGGCTGCCAATAGCGATAGGCACACCGACATCCCAGCGGTGCCTTCTCCGCTGCCTGCCATCCAGACACAACCCAACAGATCGGGCCGGATCCAACACAACTGGGGCGCATGGTTTTGTTCGCCCATCGGCTCCAGCAACGCCCAAGCCCCAATCTCAAAAGGTGTCACGAGAACCTGGCCCCAAACCAAATCCTCAAAGCGATCCTCAGCCTGATCGAACAATGAAAAAGGGGACACCGTCAGACCTGAACCGGGTAGTCCTGTCCGTGGGCGGTTTTGGCCCAAACCAAACGCTTGGGCAACAACGCCATCCGCAGCGTCACCCACGGAATCACCACAAACCAGTGGCTCAGATAGACCATCGCCACCAGGAGATGCCAGATCCCAGGCCTCGGAATCAATGGCCCTTCGTTGCGTCCACGACAACCGCGCCAATAGGCCAGACCCGACACACCGAACGCCACGAAGGACAGTGGCCAATACGTCGGCACGGTGCGGCTAATCACACTCGTGCTCAGGTCGGCAAACGACAGCACCGGCAGGCAGTACTGCAAAAGGAAGAAGCAAGCCAGATCCCAGCGCTGCCGCAGCGTCAGCTGGGCTGACGTCAGCGTCGGCCAGTAATCAAAGAAGCGCTGCAAGCCACCTTCAGCCCAGCGCTGCCGCTGCTTCCAAAGAGCCTGAAGCCCAGGTACCGCCTCTTCCTGCACAGGCGGATCCCAGAGCATTCCCACCAGGGCGCCATGGGTCAACAGTCGGAAGCTCAGATCGAGGTCATCCGTCACCGTGTCTTCGTTGAAGCCGCCGCTTTCCTCCAGCACCGAACGGCGAATCAGCTGGCCATTGCCCCGCAGTTCAGCGATGCCACCGGACGCCAGACGTCCGGTCTGAACCACGGCATCCAGGGCCATCTCCATCGCCTGCGACCGCGTCAACCAGTTGGAATCGGCATCAATCACCGCCTTGCGCAACTGCACCGCCGACCAGCCGCCATCGAGGGCATAGGGCACCAGACGCTCCAATAAATCCTCCTGCAGCTGGGCATCGGCATCGAGCACCAGCAACCAGTCGCCGCTCAGCTGAGCCAACGCCGTGTTCAACGCACCGGATTTACCACCGCCGGCATTGCGCGGGCGGTGAATCACGTTCAAGCCCGGATGGCGTTGCGCCAGTTGATCCAACAACTGAGGAGTCCGATCCAGGCTGCCGTCATCAATCACCCAGGTGGTGAGGCGATCAGATGGGTAGCGCAGTGCCGTCAAACGCTCGACCAGGCGCGTGACCACCCCCTCCTCATCGCGCGCCGCTACCACCACATCCAGGCTGGGCAAAGACTCACGATCCAGCTCAACAGCCTCTGCTGCATCTCCTCGCTTCAGATCAGCGCGCAGGACTGTCCGCAACCCATATCCACCGAGCACCATCGCCAGGCTGATGGCCGGCCACAGCGATCGCACCGGATCCAACCAGTGGGGTGCTGCCCCAGCACATCCGCAGGCGAACAGAAAGGCTGCCGACTTCACCCTGCGGTGATCACCAGATCCAGGGGTGGACGCCATGCAACCACTTAGGTGGCAGGACTCTAAGGGGACTCCAGCGGTGGAAGCAGCGGGCCATAGACAGTCCCTGGGTAGTAGTGGGCCAGGATCCGCTCAGTGGACCAACCCCGCCAGGCCAGATCAATCGCACCAGCCTGGGACAACCCGGCGCCGTGGCCGAAGCCACCACCACGCACCATCCAGCGCTGATCCCCCTGAGGTTCGATCACGAACAGGGTGCTGGGCAAGCGCCGAATCGTGCGGCGGATACGGTCGAGCTTCAACACCACCGGGGCGCCACCCTCCGTTCCGGACAGCTGCAGGGCCAGCACCCGACCACTGCGGCCCCGCTCCAGAACGTCCAACTGCAATGGGCCCTTCAATCCGTCAGCAGATGCACCGAGGGCCTGGCGGATTCCGCTTGCCGTCAACGTTCGCGTCCAACGAAAACGTGGATGGGCACTGCCGTAGGCCCCCTCCCGTTGCGCCAGCAGGCTGGCCACCGCAGAGCGCTGATCCAAGGGCAAACCGTGGCGCTGCCGCCAGACGGCATCACCATCCGCCTCCGCCCTCAGGTAAGGCTGAGCATCCATCGCCCAGGCCTCAGGTCCTGCAGCCATCACACCACCATTACTGGCGTGATACACAGCGCTGATCGGCTTTCCCTGCCAGCTGAGCAGTCGCCCCTGGGTTGCCGCAATCGCCTGCCGCACAGCTGATCCCGCCTGACGCGGATCGCTGTACACCTGGCACTGGGTGTCGCTGCAGAGGTGGTAACCGTCAATCCGGAAACGGTGACTGTTGGCCAGGGCCCAGGTGCGCGCCAGCACCGTCTGGGCCTCCAATGCCGCCGACGGAGAACCCGCACCGATCTCATGGGGCACCACGCCCTCGAGATAACGCTCCAAGGGCACCTGTTCCACGAGGGTCCAGCTGCCGTAGGCATCCCGCTGCAAACGGAACGGGCCCTGAAACACCCCTTTTTCCCATTGCAATCCTCCGGGCGCATCGATCTCCAGGGGGCCCTTCAGGGTCTGCCCCCCATCCGGCAGCTGCAGCAGCGGCTCCACGCTGCTGTCCCATCGGGTCGTCCAGTCCCGCACCGTGAGATCCACCGGAACCGCAGCCCCCGCCGGCGCCCAGACCTCCCAATCAGCCGGATGAGCCACTTCGGCGGCGACGCCGAGGGCCCGCCAACGCAACGCCACCCGCTCCGCTGATTCGAAGCTGGCGAAGGGACCAGCCACCTGGCGAGCCAACGCCAGCGGCGTCACCAACGGCACAGACCGCCAGCTGATCTGCATAGACGCTGCCGACCATTGCCGCCCGGAACGATCCTTCAGGCTGAGGTTGCCGGACGCTGCCGTCAACGTGAGTGGCGACGCTTCACCGCGTCCGCCCAGGTGAGCCCCCAGCGACACCCACAGCACCGGTTGCTGCCCCGTCACGGCCGGCGGCGGCGCCACCGAAGGATGGGTGAGCATCTCTTGGATACTCTCAGAACGCTCGGATGCAAGGGGAGGCGGGCTGTCCTGAGCGCGACAGCCCGACGCCACCCACAGCAGCACCGACAGGGCCAGCATCCGGATCATGACGAGAGGGGCACATCAGGGCGTATTCTTGTCGTTTGTGCCCGGACGAGCAGAGCAATGCCCAAGCTGAAGACCCGCAAAGCTGCCGCCAAGCGGTTCAAGGCAACAGGCACCGGCAAATTCACCCGTCGCCGTGCGTTCCGCAACCATCTGCTGGACCACAAGACCCCCAAGCAGAAGCGTCACCTCGCCACCAAGGCAGTGGTTCACGAGACCGACGAGCTGCGCGTGGTGCGCATGCTTCCTTACTCCTGAGCGCCCTTCCATCCCGATCTGATCCCACCCTTCCAACGTCATGGCTCGCGTCAAGAGAGGCAACGTCGCCCGTAAGCGCCGCAACAAAATCCTGCGGCTGGCCCGTGGCTTCCGCGGTGGCAATGGCACTCAGTTCCGCACCGCCAACCAGCGGGTGATGAAGGCGTTGTGCAACGCCTATCGCGACCGTCGTCGTCGCAAGCGCGATTTCCGTCGCCTCTGGATTGCCCGCATCAACGCCGCAGCCCGCATCAACGGTGTGAGCTACAGCCGTCTGATGGGTGGCCTCAAGAAGGCCGATGTTCGCCTGAATCGCAAGATGCTGGCCCAGCTCGCTGTGGTGGATCCCGGCAGCTTCAGCAACGTGGTCTCCACCGCCAAAGGCTGATCTGCCGCTGTGAATCTGCTGCCCCAGACCTACCTGCTGGGCCTGGTGGGCCTCCTGGCCATCGCTGCTGTCGTGGTAGCTCGCCAACTCTTGCGCGTTCGTCGCGACGAAACACGGCTGCAGCAGCTGGAACAATCCGGCACGGCCAAATCCCGCCAGGCCGCGGATCTCTATGAACTCGGCTCCGTACAGCTGCGCAAGCGGTTGTTCCCCCAGGCCACCGCAACGCTCAAGCAGGCCCTGAAGCGTCTGGGGGATGAGCCGGACGAGGCACGGGCTGTGATCGAAAACGCCCTCGGTTTTGCACTGGCTGCCCAGAAGGATTACGAGGGTGCCAGCAAGCATTACAAGCTCGCTTTGAAAGCGAAGCCGGATTACCCCGTCGCCCTGAACAACCTGGGATACGCCCAGGACAAACTGCTCAACACCGAAGAAGCTTTGAAGCTCTATCGGCAGACATTGGCCATCGAACCCAACAATTCAACGGCCAAACGAGCCGTCAAGAAGCTGGAAAAAAGAGTCTGATTGACCCGACGGTCACCAGAGCGGCTGAACAGGAACAACACTCTCCGCCTGGCAGCTACTGGTCAAAGCAAGGCGGCCACCGACACCGGTGCTGGGATCGGTGCTGTTGATCAATCGAGGCGACTGCCAGCCTTTAGGGCTGAAACCCTGAAGACCAAGAAACAGACCACCGGGTTCAAGACCAGCGATCAAGGGATCGCCAAGGGGAATCAGATCCAGCTGGTCTGATTTGGCGTGAAGGTTGCCCTGGACTGGTGTGGTCACCGAGCCCATGGTCATGCTGCCGCGTAAATCCACCATCTGACCCATCGCCGTGATGGCCGTCAGCTCAAGGGTCACATCCACGGTGGGATTGCCATCGAAAGGCTGGAACGTTCCGCACCAGGTGCGGGGGAGGGAGGACGCCAGGTCTGCGGCCCGCGCCACGGGATCAAAACTCTCAACCTTGCCGCCCTCGATCTCCAGAGGAATCGCCAGCTGGATTGGGTCCAGAGGCAGCTGAGGATTGCTCTGGAACGGCACCTGGCTGCCGACCGGAAGATCCATGGCGAGCAGGACAGGCATGAAGCACGAAGGATGATGGAGGCACGGTAGGCCCTTTTGCTCAGACGCGTCATGGTTCCCAAGCCACCCAGCTCCCCGGCCCAAGCAGATGACTTGATCATCGGAGGACGCCGTTTTCACAGCCGTCTGTTCACGGGCACCGGCAAATACCCCTCCATGGAAGTGATGCAACACAGCATCGAACGATCGGGCTGCGACATGGTCACCGTCGCCGTGCGCCGTGTGCAGGCCGTGGCGGCCGGCCACGCTGGATTGATGGAGGCCATCGACTGGACACGCATCTGGATGCTTCCCAACACCGCGGGCTGCACCAACGCCGAAGAGGCGGTGCGGGTGGCCAGGCTTGGCCGTGAACTGGCGAAGCTGGCCGGCCAGGAGGACAACACCTTTGTGAAGCTGGAGGTGATCCCCGACAGCCGGCATCTGCTGCCGGATCCGATCGGCACCCTGCAGGCGGCCAAACAACTGGTGAAGGAGGGCTTCACCGTGCTGCCATACATCAACGCCGATCCGTTGCTGGCAAAACACCTGGAAGACGCTGGCTGCGCGACGGTGATGCCCCTCGGCTCGCCCATCGGCTCAGGTCAGGGGCTGAACAACGCCGCCAACATCGCTTTGATCGTGGAGAACGCCACAGTTCCCGTGGTGGTGGACGCCGGCATCGGTGTGCCCAGCGAGGCAGCGCAGGCCCTTGAGATGGGCGCCGACGCCGTGCTGGTGAACAGCGCCATCGCCATGGCTGGCGACCCTGCCGCCATGGCCGAGGCCATGGGCCAGGCCGTGATCGCAGGACGCACGGCCTATCGCTCTGGCCGCCTGCCCCGCCGCGACGAGGCCTCCGCCAGCTCCCCCAAGGCCGGCCTTGTGACCGGCGGATTCAGTGAAGAGAGATGAAGTGAAATGAAGCCTGCGACACATTGACGGTCGATAAGCAATTGGACTCATAACGTCCATCCAGTCGCATCTGGCTCATGCAGGTCACCACGGAAGACGGCGGACGCCTCAACGCCTTCGCCAAGGAACCCCGCATGGAGGTGATGGACCTGGAGACCAGCCGCAGCCGCGGCCGCAGCTCCTTGATGATGATGCTCGGTGGAATTGTGCTCGTGGCGGGCCTGATGGCGGTGACCGCTGCCATCAGCTGAACCAGGGCCCACGAAAATCCCTGTAGTAGCTTTCCCGGAATGAGCGTTCCGCTCTTTCCAGCAGGAGTTTGGGGTGAAAGTTCTCGTTCTCGGCGGTGACGGCTTCTGCGGCTGGCCCTGTGCGGTGAACCTGGCGGATCAGGGCCATGAGGTGCTGATCGTTGACAACCTCAGTCGCCGCAAGATCGACATCGACTTGGAGGTGGAGTCGCTGACGCCGATCGTCAGCATCGGCGAGCGCCTCAAGGCCTGGGAAGAGATCGGCGGCAAGCCGATGCGCTTCCTGCACATGGATATCGCTCACGAATATCAGCGGCTGCTGGATCTCCTGCTTGAGGAGAAGCCGGATTCGGTCGTTCATTTCGCCGAACAGCGTGCTGCTCCCTATTCGATGAAGAGCAGCGCCACCAAGCGCTACACCGTCGATAACAACGTCAACGGAACCCACAATCTGATGGCCGCCATCGTGGAAAGCGGCTTGGACATCCATGTGGTGCATCTGGGCACCATGGGCGTCTATGGCTACGGCTCCCACCGCGGCGCCACGATTCCCGAGGGTTATCTCAAGGTGGAGGTGCCCCAGCCGGATGGCAGCCGCTTCGAGGAGGAGATCCTCCATCCAGCCAGTCCGGGCAGCGTCTATCACATGACCAAGACGCTGGATCAGCTGCTCTTCCTTTACTACAACAAGAACGACAAGGTCCGGATCACGGATCTGCACCAGGGCATCGTCTGGGGCACCAACACCGACGCCACCGACCGCGACCCGCGCCTGACCAACCGCTTCGATTACGACGGTGACTACGGCACGGTGCTCAACCGCTTCCTGATGCAGGCCGCCATCGGCTATCCGCTCACCGTGCATGGCACCGGTGGCCAGACCCGTGCCTTCATCCACATCCGCGACTCAGTGCGCTGCGTCCAGCTGGCTCTGGAGAACCCGCCCACCCAGGGCGAACGGGTCAAAATCTTCAACCAGATGACGGAAAGCCATCAGGTGGGTGAACTGGCCAAGAAGGTGGCCGCTCTCACCGGTGCTCAGGTGAACAACCTGCCCAACCCCCGCAACGAGGCCGTCGAAAACGATCTGATCGTCGACAACCGCTGCTTCATCGAGCTCGGCCTCAACCCCACCACCCTCGATGACGGACTGCTGAAGGAAGTGGTGGAAATCGCCACCCGCTACGCCGACCGCTGCGACCGCAACCGCATCCTCTGCACCTCCGCCTGGACCAAGACCCAGGCGCAAGCCATCGGTACCGCCTCCTGATCCGGTTCACCCCGTGAAAATCGCCTTCTTCACCGAAACCTTCCTGCCGAAGGTGGATGGCATCGTCACCCGCCTCACCAAAACCGTGAGGCATCTGGTGGAAGCTGGTGATGAGGTGATCGTCTTCTGTCCGGAGGGTTGTCCGGAGGAGTACATGGGCGCCCGGCTGATCGGCGTGCCTGCAATGCCCCTCCCCCTCTATCCGGAGCTGAAGCTCGCTTTACCTCGCCCGGCCGTCTCCGACGCGATCGACAGCTTTCAGCCGGACCTGATCCACGTCGTCAACCCCGCCGTACTCGGTCTGGGGGGCATCTGGCTGGCGAAGAACAAGTCGATTCCGCTGATCGCCAGTTACCACACGCACTTGCCCAAGTACCTCGAGCACTACGGCATGGGCATGCTCGAACCGCTGCTGTGGGAGTTGCTCAAAGCGGCCCACAACCAGGCGCTGCTCAACCTCTGCACCTCCACCGCCATGGTGCAGGAACTAAGCGACAAGGGCATTCAGAACACCGACCTCTGGCAACGGGGCGTTGACACGGAGCTGTTCCGCCCTGAGCTGCGCTCCGACACCATGCGGGAGCGGCTATTGGGGGACCATGACGACCGCGGCGCCCTGCTGCTCTACGTCGGCCGTCTCTCCGCTGAAAAACAGATCGAGCGCATCAAGCCGGTGCTGGAAGCCCTGCCCGATGCACGGCTCGCCCTGGTGGGCGACGGTCCGCATCGCCAGCAACTGGAAAAACATTTCGAGGGCACCGCCACCACCTTTGTGGGTTACCTGGCCGGCGAGGAACTGGCCGGTGCCTACGCCAGCGGTGATGCCTTCCTCTTCCCCTCCAGCACGGAAACCCTCGGCCTGGTGCTGCTGGAGGCCATGGCCGCAGGCTGCCCTGTGGTGGGCGCCAACCGTGGGGGAATCCCAGACATCATCACCGACGGCATCAATGGCTGCCTCTATGAACCCGATGGCAGAGATGGCGGTGCCGCCAGCCTGATCGAAGCCACCCAACGCTTGCTGGGCAACGCCGCCGAGCGCCAGAGTCTGCGCAGCGCCGCCCGTTCGGAAGCGGAACGCTGGGGCTGGGCCGGGGCCACCGAGCAACTTCGCGGCTACTACCGGCAGGTCCTGGAACGGGAGCTCAGCGCAGCCGCCTGACCGTCAGTCCGGGCGGGTTCTGTTCCATTCCGCCAGCACCGCCTTGGCCATCGGCAGGGCATGCACCGATCCACCGCCGGGGGTGTTTTGAGCGAACGCCACCACAACGATCTCCCCGTTGGGGTACGGGGCATAGGAGCTGAACCAGGCATGGTCCGGCCCACCGGTGCTGTCCTCCGCCGTGCCGGTCTTGCCAGCCGCCGGAGGGATATCCGGTCCGTTGAGTCCAAACCCCGTTCCCGCTGACACCACCTTGCGCAAGCCGGCGCGGATCGTGGCCAGGGTGGAGGGCTTCATCGCCACCTTGCGGCGGTGATCGGCATCCAGCCAGTCGGTGGTGCCCTGGGCCAGATGCGGTGTCACCAACCAACCACCGTTGGCAAACACGGCGTAGGCACGGGCCAGCTGCAGCGGCGTGATCTGTACCACCGACTGACCGATGGACGCGCTGGCCATGTCCTCCGGAATCCAGGGAACAGTCCCCGGCTCCGCCCAGCCACGACCCGCCGCGGCCCAGGCCTCATCACCCACCAGCCCGACGCTCTCCTCCCAACCGATCTCAATGCCGGTCTTCTGTTGAAACCCCAGTTGATCCGCCGCCTGCTTTAGGGCCTTGGACCCTGCCCCGACTCCCACTTGATAGAAGAAGGTGTTGCTGGAATGGCGCAGCGCATCGGCGTAACCGATGTGCCCGAATCCCACACCGTTGTGATCGGGGAAACAGTGGCCGCCGTAGGTGATGCAGGCGGTGGTGTGCAATTTGGTCTCCGGCGGGAATTTGCCTGATTCCATCCCCGCCATCGCCGTGACCGGCTTCCAGGTGCTGCCGGGGTCGTAGGGGTTCATCGCCCGGGACAGCAACGGCTTCTTCGGATTGGAGAAGAGCGCGTCGTATTCCTTTTGGGTGGTGATCAGCTTGGAGAAGAAATTGGGGTCAAACCCCGGTTTGCTCGCCAGCGCCAGGATGGCGCCGTCCTTGGGATCAAGGGCCACCACAGCCCCACCCGGCTTGTCCGCCAGAGCTGTCTCCGCCGCCCGCTGCAGATCCAGATCCAAGGTGAGCGTGAGATCCTTCCCGGCCACCGATGGACGGTCACCGAGGTTCCGCTGCACCTCTCCCATCGCGTTGACCTCCAACATCTGACCACCCCACTTGCCGCGCAGATGGGACTCATAGGCCGCTTCCACCCCCGTGCGACCGATGCGATCGCGAATCCTGTACCCCCGTTCGGAGAGGGTTTCATACTCCGCTTCCGTGATCGGCTGGGTGTAGCCGAGGGCATGGGCCGCCAGGGTCCCGTGGGGGTAGAAGCGCAGGATGTCCACATCCACCTGGGCCCCCTTGAGACCAAGGGCCTGCTCGCGGAAGCGCAGCACCTGCTCAGGGCGAAGATCCAGCGCCAGGGTGGTGCGGAAGCCGTCGCGGCCCGGTCCGCGCTGACGTTCCCGATCCAGCTGCACCGGGTCGAGGTTCAGCAGCCGCGCCAGGCGATCCCGCAGGTCCGGCCAGTCCTCATTTCCCACCAGCCGTGGCTCGAGGTACAGCGAATAACTCAGTCTGCTGGTGGCGAGCACCCGTCCCTTGCGATCGAGCAACCGGCCACGTATCGGCGATCGCGGCACCAGACGGATGCGGTTCTCATCAGCCAATTCCCGGTAGCGAGCCCCCTCCAGCAGCTGCATCCACACCAGGCGGCTCACCATGACGCCGCAGAACAGGAGCACCACGAGCAGCAGGACCAACGGTTGCTGACGAAGACCGGTCTGCCGCTGCTGGATCGTTCCCGCCACGGTTCAGTCGGCCTTGAGCTGGGCCTTCAGGGCCGCCAGACGCTGATCGATGCGCTGCAAAGTGGCCAGCAGCTCCTCCCGCTCATCCTCTGGTTCTTCCACCGACACCGCCACGGGCATGACGGGATTGCCAAGACCGGGGCTGACGGCATCGAGCTGCTCGCGCACACTGCGGGCCGCCGGTTCCCCCTCCTGGCGCAGGGCATCCAACGGATCGGCGGAGCCCGTGGTGAAGGCTTCCACCAC
This sequence comes from Synechococcus sp. A15-28, assembly GCF_014280175.1. Taxonomy (GTDB): domain Bacteria; phylum Cyanobacteriota; class Cyanobacteriia; order PCC-6307; family Cyanobiaceae; genus Parasynechococcus. The sequence continues at coordinate 46,144 of NZ_CP047931.1, read as the reverse complement.
CTTGGATGGTCCCCCCTGACGGGCTCGCTCCACCACCGCCAGACCAACGGGCAGCACCTCCTGCATCAACGACAGACGCAGTTGGTCCAAGGGATTGTCCGAGCCGGATTCTGCGGCCATGGGGCCTGTTCAACGAACCCCAGTCTGTCCTGACGGAAGGGTGAGTGTCGGACAGGCCGATGGACCGGCACCGAAGGACCAACCTCCGACTGCGCTGAGCACCATCAGCATCACCATCGGCACCAGGGCCTTGTGGGTGGTGTCCATAGCGATCCATTCCCGCCAGGCCTGCAAGGTGCGGTTGCGCTCGAAACGACGCTGCTCCCGAACCTCCTCACGGCTACGGCGACGCAGCGCTTTATCCACCCAACGCTCGAACGCCTTCTTCTTGGTGATCGTCATCTTGCGCTCCACCTCGAGCATCTGACCGGACCCCAGCTCGGGATGGAAGGTGCTGATCAGGTCCAGGCTCTTGAGGAACATCTCCACCGCACCGTCATGGACAGCGGTCTGATGGTCATCCAGCTCACCCCAGTCCAGTTCGGGATAAAAACGACGGCGGTTGGAGGTGATCTGGTCCTCCGTCAGCTGGCCCGGTTCCCGCAGCCAGCGGTCGGTATTGCTGTCAAACCGACGCCAATAGAGGAAGGGGTTCAGATAGACGGTGCGTCCACTCAGCTGGATGCTGTCCTGCTGCAGACGCCGTTGCAGCTGCAGGTCCTGCGGTTGGGTCGCCGTCACATCAGGGAAGCCGGTGGCCCAAGGTATCGAGCCCGGACCACAGGATCCAGCCCTATTCCCATTCGATCGTGCCCGGCGGTTTGCTGGTGATGTCCAGCACCACCCGGTTCACCCCCTTCACCTCGTTCACGATCCGATTGGAGATGGTTTCCATCAGGTCGTACGGCAGGCGGGACCAGTCGGCGGTCATGCCGTCTTCGCTGGACACGCAGCGCAGCACGATCGGCCAGGCATAGGTGCGCTTGTCTCCCATCACGCCAACGGAGCGGACGGGCAGCAACACGGCGAAGGCCTGCCAGATCTCGTGATACAGACCGGCTTCACGGATCTCCTCCCGCACGATCAGATCGGCATCCCGCAGGCAGTTGAGCTTCTCGTCGGTGACCTCCCCCAGGATGCGAATCGCCAAGCCAGGCCCGGGGAAGGGATGGCGGCGGACGATCTCCTCCGGCAGACCCAGGGCACGTCCAACCTTGCGCACTTCGTCCTTGAACAGCTTGCGCAGCGGTTCCACCAGCTTGAACTGCAGATCCTTGGGCAGTCCGCCCACGTTGTGGTGGCTCTTGATCTTCACTGCCACCCGCTCACCGGTCTTGGGATCGACGTTGGTGCCGGCACTCTCGATCACATCCGGGTAAAGCGTTCCCTGGGCCAGGTAGTCGAAGGGTCCGAGGCGCCTGCTCTCCTCTTCGAACACCCGGATAAATTCCGTGCCGATGATCTTGCGCTTCTCCTCCGGATCGGTGATGCCCGCCAGTTTTCCAATGAAGCGCTGACGGGCGTTGATGTACTCAACGTGGATGTTGAACTTGCGGTCGAAGAAGTCCATCAGGAACTCCGGCTCCCCCTTCCGCATGAAGCCCTGATCAATGAACATGCAGGTGAGCTGATCACCGATGGCCTTCTTCAGCAGAAAGGCGAGGGTTGATGAATCGACGCCTCCGGAGAGGGCCAGCAGCACGCGCTTCTCCCCCACCTGCTCCCGCACCAGAGCCACGGCCTCATCGATGAAGGCGCTGGTGGTCCAGTCCGGCTCGCAACCGCAGATGTGATAAACGAAATTGCGGATCAGGGCCATGCCGCAGGTGGAGTGCACCACCTCCGGATGGAATTGCACGCCGTAGAGGCGACGCTGCAGATGGGCAACCGCCGCCTCAGGAGTGTTGGCGGTGTGAGCTAATCGAACGAAGCCTTCAGGCAAGGCTTTGACCGAATCGCCGTGGCTCATCCACATCGTGGAGCCGCCGGTGACATTGGTGAGCAGATCGGTGGGATCATCCACCTCGAGGGGTGCCTTGCCGTATTCGGCCTTGCCGGTGGCGGCCTCCACCACACCCCCCAGCTGCTGCACCATCAGCTGCATGCCGTAGCAGACCCCCAGCACCGGGATCCCCAGATCCCAGATCGCGGGATCGCAGAGGGGTGCATGGTCGGCATACACCGAACTGGGGCCGCCGCTGAGGATGATGCCCTTCGGCTGCATCGCCCGCAGCTCCTCCGCTGAGGTGCTGTAGCCGAGCACCACGGAGAACACTTCGGTTTCGCGCACGCGCCGGGCGATCAGCTCCGAGTACTGGGAACCGAAATCAAGGATGACGATGGCCGGCTGACGCAGACCGTCGGACGAAGGCTGGGACATCGCTCCTGAATGGTGTCTGTCGCTCGCTGAGGAGCGTCAATCCTTCAGCGTAAAGAAGCGCTCATCTGCCACCGGACCACGCCAGCGCAGCACCCTGCTCCGATCAAACAGAACAGCCGCGATGCGCAAGGGCCAATCGCCATAGCGAGCGATGTAGGCCTGGCTGCGTTGCTCCACCATTGCCGCCAGAAGCCGCCCCAGATCCACTGCGATGGTGGGATTCAGTTGTTGAAACGCGTCCTCCACCGATGCGGCGGTACGCAGTTGTTGCAACTCCTGCAGGCTGAGGCCCGCATCCAGGCCCAGGGCGGTCAACACCTCCAGCCGACCGTCCGCCAGATGGTGGTGGGTGTGAAAGATGCCACCGGCCAGCTTGATCAACTTGCCGTGATACCCCAGCAACAACAGATCCTTCACGCCGGCTTCCGCAGCAGCCACCAGCACCGGTCCGATCCAGTTGCCCACCTTGAGCAGCGGCGACAGCCCCTCCCGCCGCGCCAAGTCCAGACCGTTTTCACCGATCACCAGCGCCAGGGATCCTTCAAACCCCGGATCGGCCGTTAAAGCTCGGAGCTCACGCACCACCTGCTGCAACTGGTCGGGTGCTGCGCTCCGCTGCACCTCCGCCTGGGTGCCGATCAAGGCCAGCCCGTCCACCACCCCGAAGGCGGCATTGCTGGTGCGCTCCGCCAGGCTGCGGCCACGTGGCAACACCGGCTCCACCACCAGCCCCCGCCCCGCCGGCAGCAACGGCAGTAAAGAGCACTCCAACAACTGACGGGCATAGGTCGACACACAGGCGTCACCGCCGGAACCGAGCCGTCCGACCCCCTCGCCAGGCCTGAGGTCCAGCCGGGAAACCGAGTCGGTGGACCAAGCCACGCGAACCCAGATCTCCAGATCGCGGGTTAAATCCAATCCAGGGCCTGGATCACAACAGCTGATCGCCAGGGCCTGGTCATCGCTCAACCGGGCCGCTGAACGCACCGGCACCTGAAGGGGCGCACCGCCGTCGGGCTGCGTCAGCAACTGCTTGGATTCAAACGGGTGTCCCAGCAGCGCCTTCAGCGCCGCCCGCGCCGCTGAAGCCACCCAAACCGGCAGGGTGAGGCCACTGGAGGCAGAAGTTGCGATGGGGAAAGAGACGCTGTTTTCTAGACTCGCCGATTGGCACCCTCCTCGCCGTGCAGGACAAACTCACCCTGATGATCCCGGGTCCGACCCCGGTGCCCGAGTCGGTGCTGAAGGCCATGGGGCGCCATCCGATCGGTCACCGCAGTGGTGAGTTTCAGGCCGTCGTTCAGCGCACCACGGAACAGCTCAAGTGGTTGCACCAGACCCAGAGTGATGTGCTGGTGATCACCGGCAGCGGCACGGCCGCCATGGAGGCCGGCATGATCAACACCCTCTGCAGGGGCGACAAAGTCCTCTGTGGCGACAACGGCAAATTCGGTGAGCGCTGGGTGAAGGTGGCCCGCGCCTACGGCATGGAGGTGGAGGTGATCAAAGCCGAGTGGGGCCAACCGCTCGACCCGGAAGATTTCCGCAAGACCCTGGAAGCCGACAGCGCCAAGGCGATCAAGGCCGTGATCCTCACCCATTCGGAAACGTCCACAGGGGTGATCAATGACCTGGAGACCATTGCCCGCCACGTCAAGGCCCATGGCACCGCCCTGACCATTGCGGACTGCGTCACCAGCCTTGGCGCCACGGATGTTCCCATGGACGCCTGGGGCGTGGATGTGGTGGCCTCCGGATCTCAGAAGGGCTACATGCTGCCGCCCGGATTGAGCTTTGTCGCCATGGGCGAACGGGCCTGGGAGGCCTACGAGCGTTCGAATCTGCCGAAGTTCTATCTGGATCTTGGGCCTTACCGAAAAACCGCCGCCAAGAACAGCAATCCGTTCACGCCCGCCGTCAACCTCTATTTCGGTCTTGAAGCGGCACTGGAGATGATGCAGAGCGAAGGTCTTGAAGCGATCTTTGCCCGCCATGCCCGGCACCGGTCCGCTGCCCAGGCGGGGATGAAGGCCATCGGACTTCCGTTATTTGCTGCCGAAGGTCACGGCAGCCCAGCGATCACAGCGGTCGCTCCCAATGGCATCGATGCCGAGCAACTGCGCAAAGCCGTGAAAGACCGGTTCGACATCCTTCTCGCTGGCGGGCAGGATCACCTCAAGGGCAAAGTGTTCCGCATCGGCCACCTTGGCTATGTCTGTGACCGTGATGTGTTGACCGCCGTGTCCGCCATCGAAGCCACGCTTCAGTCCCTGGGCTTGCACAACGGCAGCATGGGGGCAGGCGTCGCGGCAGCCGCAGCAGCGCTCGGCTGAAACAGCAGACGGCGAGAGGGATCTCGCCATTTTGCGGGTGTAATTCAGTGGTAGAATGTCAGCTTCCCAAGCTGAACGTCGCCGGTTCGAGTCCGGTCACCCGCTTGTCAAAACAAGTCAAGCTCTGGATTTGATCAATTGCAGCACCTGGGGTCCGCTGCTCTGTGCACGACGTTCCTGATCCAGTGCCTTGAGAATCAGCGACCCAGCTTCTGAAAACTGACCGTCTTCGGCTACCAATCTCGCCTGATCAAAGAAATCTTGGGCTGCTTGAGAATGAGCAGCTCGCTGATCAGCGGGAGACTCCTTCTTCTGAACGGAGAGCATCAATATTGCTTGTGATCAATTGCTTGAATCTTAGCGGCGTTATTGCAATCTTCCAGCGACTCAACGTTTAGGTTCCTGGCTCTTCCGCATTACCTCCGAGATCGGCAATTCGATCACGAAGTGTTGAACAACGAATCTGGTCGCCCCTTGCTTCAGCGATGGCAAGAGCGAACTCAAGCTTCTCCAATTGGTGGCCGCCCTCAATGAATCCGGAGCGGGAGCGGCTGGCGAGGCCGTGCAATGAAGAGGGAGTGTGGGTCACGGTGCAAGCACCTGAGGCAGGGATGGTGGTGGCCATAGTTACCTTTCTTTTCATTTTGACATCCCCCGCCACCCTTATGCGGCCATCTCGTGACCTTGATGGTCATGCTCATGATCCCCGAGATCTGAGGTCTCCTGCGCATCTGTGGCTTGCAGCAGCTGGCGGGTCTCCTGCAGCAACTGTTCGATGCCATTCAATGTCGCCAGTTCCTCGTCGGGCACGTCATGGACAGACTCCAGCTGCTGACGGACCTGGAGCTCCAGTGCTTCCTGACGTTGCTCCAGCTTCACCAGGCGCTGGGTGAGGGCCGTGATGGTCTGGGCCAGGTCTTCGGCGGTGCGCGTGATCCTGAACGACACGGAGGAACTCATGGCCGGGGGACAACACTGCGCTGATGACAACACAGGAACGACGGTGGCTCAAGATCAAGGAGTCCCACGCCACCGCATCCGATGCCCCCCCTGGCAACGCTGCTGCTGTACACACTGGCTGGCACAACGGTGGGGCTGCTGGCGCTGCTAAGCGGCATTCCGGCCGCGCCGCTGGCCGGTGCACTCCTGGGCGCAGGTCTGCTGAGCATGAGCGGCAGCCTGGAGCAGGCCTCCTGGCCATCGGGAACCCGTACAGCCCTGGAAATCGGAATCGGCACCGTGATCGGCACCGGCCTCAGCCGGACCTCGCTTGATCAACTGCAAACCCTGTGGAGACCCGCGTTGCTGATCACCCTCACCCTGGTGCTGACGGGCATCGTGGTGGGTCTCTGGAGCAGTCGTCTGCTGGGCATTGATCCTGTCGTCGCTCTCTTGGGAGCTGCCCCCGGCGGCATCAGCGGCATGAGTCTGGTGGGAGCGGAATTAGGTGTCGGCGCCGCCGTGGCCGCACTGCATGCGGTGCGCCTGATCACGATTCTGCTGGTCTTGCCGCTGGTCGTCCGTCTGATCAGCCCTGGACAGTGACCCTCCCATCGATACCTTGAGCGCAGTCCATGCATGGCGCCCTTTCATGCCTCGCTCAACCGCCCATCGGATTCTCTGCAGCGTCAGCGTGATGGTTGGATTGCTGGGTGGATCCAGTGCTGCTTGGGCCAGCAAGGACACCGAACAGAAGGGTGCCCAGGTGTACTGCTTCATGCGCAGCAGCGGCAATGGCCATGCCGTGAGCTGGAACGCTGCCTACGCCCTGATCAAGCGCCAGAGCCGCGGATTGTTCAAGACATCACCGGAGCACGCCTCTGTGATGATCACCGAAGCTGTGGTTGAGGACCCCGGCACCTTCCCTGACTGCGGTCGTTTCCTTGGCGATCTGTTCGGCGGGGCAACCACCGCCACTGCAGCAAGCCTTGACAGCACCTCAACGGCAACCCAGATCGACACCTCCATCAGCACGGATGGATATGCCGCCAGCGAAGCCGAGCGTTACAGCTATTGACCATCGCTGGTCATCGCAACTCGGCCTGGCCCTCGGCCTGCTGGTGATCAGCGGCTGCCAGAGCACTCCCCCACCGGAGGCTGATGTGAGCGTATCCACCACTAGCTGTCTGGAGGACCTTGTCTCCCATCAGTTGGCCACAACGTTGGAACGATGCAATACCAGTGTTGAAGCCTTCCCAGATCAGCCGGAACCCTGGCGGGACCGATCCCTCGTACAGACCCTGATCGGCAATCACGAAAAGGCTTGCCGGGATGTGGAGCAGGCCATCGGACTGATGAACGACTCAGCGGATCCAATGCTCCGCCATGAACTCAACGTTCGTCAGGCCACCTGCAGGCAGCGTCGCAGCATCAACGGCAAGGACTGACGATCAAGGGTCACACGACGGGGACCCAGCAGGATCTCGATCCGTTCCGCCTTACTGGCCGCCAAGCCATCAACGAGCTGATCGGCCGGGCCCAACTGCAACCAGTGACAGGTGAGCGCCTCATCGGCCATCCCCAGGCGATGGCAGCGATCTTCTGCCTGAGCCACATCACCCGGCGTCCAGGGCCGTTCCAACAGCACCACGTGCCTGGCCCGATGCAGGGTGAACCCCAGAGCCCCAGTGCCAAAGGTCGCCAGCAACAGATCCTCGTCCCCCTGTTGGAAGCGATCCACCGCCTGCTGACGCTCAGCCGGGCGTTGACGACCGGTGAGCAGAGCACCCCCCAGCCGCTTCTGCAACAACTGCAGCGGCTCCACAAATCCACTGAACAGCACCACGGCCTCACCGTCATGCAACAGGTTTCGCACCAACCGTTCCGCCGCAGGAAGTTTGAACTCCGCTGCAATCCGGCGGAGAGCTGTTAACACCGCCAGCGGTTCCGCATCGGAACGCACCTCTCCGTTGCGGGCGCGGCGGCGAAAGTCGTCCACCACCAGATCGATGCGATGGTCGAATCCGAGGGTTTCAGCGTCCGACAGGGCGATGGGGTGCTCCCGGCGTCGCTTGGGCGGCAGCTCCAGCACCTGAGCCTTGCGGCGATGGAGGATCAACGGTCGTGTGAGCCGGCGCAACTCTTCGAGCTGGGTGGCGCCACTGGCCTGCCATCGCTGTTGGCCCCCTTTCTCGCGCCAATGCCCCTGGCAATAGCGCTCCTCAAATTGACGCTGATCCCGGGCAATCGGATGGTCCATCGCCGCCAGCAGGGGATAAAGCTGGGCCGGACGGCCGTTTTTCATCGGTGTGCCCGTGAGCATCCAGATCGCCCGCAACCGAGGGTGACGCGCCATCCGCAACAGGGCCGCCGTGCGATTCGCCTGTAGGGATTGGGCGAAATGCGCCTCATCCACCACCAGCAGTGTTCCCGCCGGTGGAAGCTCAGCAGGCAGCCGCGCCCAGCTGACCAAGGCAGGCTGAAGATCCACCCCATCCGCTTCCCGACGCCAATGGGCATGCAGTCCCACTGGCGCCACCACCATCAACCTGAGCTCAGCGCAACGGGTCATGGCTCGCGCCGCCAGCAGCGCCGTCAAGGTTTTTCCCAGCCCCATCTCATCGGCAAGAACAGCGCCGCGTCGTGCCAGCAGCCATCGGGCCCCGCTGCGTTGATGGGGCAAAGGCCGCCGGCCATCCCGTAACGCCGTTTTCAGATCGGCAGCCGCCACCAGATCACGGTGGGGGGGCAGGGGGGGCAGCGGCTTGTTGTACCAATCCAACCATTGCTGCAACTCGGGAGTTACAGGAAACCGCGTGGCGAAAGCCTGGAGCAAAGCTTCGGCGGCGGCCATGGGGAACTCCCAGCTCCGGGATGGACCCATCCAGCGACCACGGGGCCGGATGCGCCGCAATTGCGACTGCGTGACAGCGTCAAACGGACAGACCACGCGGATGAGTCCGGCGGCCGAGAGGTCAAGCCTGCAGGAGGACAATCCGGAGTCGGGAATGAAATCCCCCGCAAACCATCACTTTAAGTTGGCTAGGGTTGAAAACAAGTGTTCTTGAACAACCACAGCTCTTTGCCAGCAAATCGCCAAAAATGCAGTCGACGACACATTGACGCGCGGAGCTTCCACGGCAAACTTTGCTCAACCGAAAACATTCGGATGCATAGCAGGGATGCGGTTTTCCTCGACGAACTCTGTCCCAAATTACGCGTCCGACGATGGAGACAATCCCTTCACACATATACCGGAAAAAGTTGTATTTATTGCGGCAAACCTTCTGAGTCCATTGATCACATTCTCCCCCGTGCCAACGGCGGACTGAGTGTTACCGAAAACTGCGTTCCAGCCTGTCTTTCCTGCAACGGCCATAAGTCCGACGCTGACGTTTTCGACTGGTATCGCCGTCAACGGTTCTATGACCCCAGACGCGCCATGGCCATTCGGGCCTGGATGGACGGCGACCTGCGCCTCGCGCTCCGATTGCTGCAGTGGGCACAACCCCAGGACGCATCAAAACCAAACCCCGACGGTGGCACCGAACTCAGCTACCAACCAGCCTGACGATCACCAGACGCGGCAGGCCTCAACGGAATGGTGGCGTTGACAGATTGACGCCTGCGCTCGGGGATCCTCAGGTGCAAGGGTCAGCGCCCCGGCCAGAACAGTCAGGGCGACAATGGCCCGCGCCGCGATCACGCGTCGCTGGGCGGGTGCGGTCGGCAGACAACTCGCGGTCATAACGGCAGCGACGAACTAATACAGGTGTACTGATGCTGTCCGATCTTGTCAACCGATCCCAGCCGCTCAGGGCCGATGCACGAGTCCTGGTGCTCGGAGGCGGTTACAGCGGTGGTCACGTGGCCCGACTGCTCAGGGCCCTCGGCACCACGGTGCGTTGCAGCCGGCGCCACCTCGACGGATCAGAGGCCGATCTCATCTTTGACAGTGCTACAGGGCAGATCCCGACAGCGGACGATCTGGATGGGATCACCCACGTGCTCTCCACCATTCCCCCCACCACAGAGGGCCAGGACCCGGTGCTCACCCACCTCGGGTCCCAACTTCGAGAACGACCACTGATCTGGGTCGGCTATCTCTCCACCACAGGGGTCTACGGAGACCGCCGGGGTGAGTGGGTGTCGGAAGAGGACCCTGCCGATCCAGGCCAGCCGCGCAGTGAACGGCGACACGCCTGTGAGCAGGCCTGGCTGGACTCCGGTCTCCCTGTTCAGATCCTGAGGCTGCCTGGCATCTATGGACCAGGCCGCTCGGTGCTGAACAGCCTGCAAACCGGCAAGGCGCGTCGGATCCTGAAGGCTGATCAGGTGTTCTGCCGCATCCATGTGGATGACATCGCCGGAGCCTGCCTGCATCTGATGCATCGGGCCGCTGATGGGCCTGGGCCTGCCATCGTCAACGTCAGCGATGACTGCCCTGCAGCTCCGCAGGATCTACTCCTGTACGGCGCAGATCTCCTCAAGTGTGAGCTTCCCGAGGAAGAACCCTTCGACGTGGCCAGTCGTTCGATGTCAGCCATGGCACGGTCGTTCTGGAGCGAAAACCGCCGGGTTCGCAACACCCTGCTGTGCCGCCAGCTCGGCTACTCCCTGCTGCACCCGGATTTCAAAGCCGGGCTGCAGGACTGTTTCCGTCAGGAAGCTCAATCCCGGTCCTGATCGCCGATGATCAGCCGATTGAAATCAAAGGGCTCCGCATCATCAGGCGCCGCCAGTCCCAGGTCATCTGTCAGCTTGACCCAGTCGACAACCAACCACTTGCGATGCAATCCGGTGGCCAGGCCCACCAGCATCAAGCCCAGGAGCAACAGCCTCAGCACAGACCATGCCTTCACCGTTGGACTTCAACGCTAGCCAGCAGCTGGTGATCGCCCTCGGTGATCCCGCCGGTATCGGCATGGAGGTCACCCTCAAGGCACTGGCGAGCAGCACACTGCCCCCATCGCTCCAGCCAGTGCTTGTCGGCTGCCGGCACAGCTTGATCGCCACCCACGCCCGCCTGCAGCAGCAGGGGCTCACATCGATCGCCGATCCCAGTCAGCTGAGCATTGACGACCAACCACTGGAGACGTCTGTTGTGCCCGGAGAACCGACAACGGCCGGTGCGGCGGCGGGTTTTCGCTGGCTGACCCGCGCCGTTGAGCGGGTGCAGCAAGGTCAGGGCCGAGCCCTGATTACCGCACCGATCGCCAAGCACCTCTGGCATGCCGCAGGCCATCACTACCCCGGTCAGACGGAACGGCTGGCCGAACTTGCCGGTTCAAGGCACTGCTCGATGCTTTTCACAGCCATCGCACCCCATGGAACCTGGCGGCTGAACACACTTCTGGCCACCACACACCTTCCCTTCAGTCAGATCACCGCAGCGCTGACGCCGGACCTGGTGGAACACAAGCTGAACGTGCTGCTGGAGTTCTGCCGGCGCTTCCGGTCCGACCCCCATCTTGTGGTTGCAGGGTTGAACCCCCATGCCGGAGAGGCCGGTCGGCTGGGGGAGGAGGAAACCACCTGGCTGACCCCATTGCTGGAACGCTGGCGCCAACAGCACCCCTCCGTGCATCTGGAGGGCCCTGTCCCTCCCGACACCTGTTGGCTCAACGCAGCTCGAGCATGGAACCAACCGGAGGCCTCGGGTCCGGATGGCTACCTGGCTCTGTACCACGATCAGGGCCTGATCCCGGTGAAGCTGCTGGCTTTTGACGCCGCCGTCAACACCACCCTTGAACTGCCATTTCTGCGCACCTCACCGGATCACGGCACCGGATTTGACATCGCTGGCCGGGGCACCGCCCGGCCAGACAGCATGATCGCTGCCCTTCAGGCGGCTTGGAATCTCACAGGGTCTTAGGCCGGACGCACACGCATCAAGACCTGACCGAATTCGACGGGGGTGCCGTTATCCACCAGGATTTCCACCACCTCTCCGCTGACTTCGGCTTCCAGCTCGTTCATCAACTTCATCGCCTCCAGGATGCACACCGTCTGACCGACGTCGATCCGATTGCCGACTTCGATGAACGGTGGCTCACCCGGTGCAGGAGCGCGATAGAACGTGCCCACCATTGGAGCGGTGATCTCCAAGAGATCACTGCGCGTGGCGGTCGCTGCGGGTGGTGGAGATGCTGGGGTGGCTGCGGCCGGTGCTGCTGCGGCAGTCACCGGTGCCGGCATCACCGGAGCCATGACGGCCTGTCCTGGCAGGTTGCGGCGGATCTCGAGCCGGAAGTCATCACCCTCCAGCCGGAATTCCTGGATATCGCTCTCGCCCAGCACTTCGAGCAGGCGATGCAGTTGTTCGTGATCCAGCTGCATGGTCATCCGTTTTCGCGACCCAGATAGCTGTCGCTGCGGGTGTCCACCTTGATCTTCTCGCCCACGGAGAGGAACAGGGGCACCATCACCTGAACACCGGTTTCCAGGATGGCTGGCTTGGTGCCACCGGTGGCGGTGTCGCCTTTAACACCCGGATCGGTTTCGGTGATCTCCAGCACAACGGAATTGGGCAGTTCCACCTCCAGTGGACTGCCGTTCCAGGAGACCACGTTCACCTCCATCCCCTCTTTCAGGTATTTGCGGCTTTCGCCGATCTGATCGGCCGTGAGACGGGTTTCCTCGTAGGACGACATGTCCATGAAGACGTAGTCCTCTCCTTCCATGTAGGTGTGCTGAAGCGACGCTTTCTCCAGCAGCGCCTGGGGGACCATTTCCCCAGCGCGGAAGGTCTTTTCCACCACGTTGCCGGTCTTCACCGCCTTGAGCTTGGAGCGCACGAAGGCAGACCCCTTACCAGGCTTCACGTGAAGGAACTCCACCACACGCCAGACGGCACCATCGATCTCAATCGTGGTGCCGGTTCGGAAGTCGTTGCTGGAGATCATTCCGGCCGAACGGTTCAACGGACTATACGGCTGTGCCAAAGTCCCGTCAGCACTGGGGTTCCCCCTTGGCCCATCCGCGTTTCAAGGCCGTTCTGGTCGCCTTGCTCGGCTTCGCCCTGATCAACATTGCAGCTCCAGCCTGGGCTGCACTGCCCCAGGGCAATGCGGTGAAGGATCCCGCGGCAATCCTGAGGGATTCTCTGCCCTTCGAGCAGGACGACATCCGCGAACTGCAACATCGGCTGGAGCTCACCAGTGATGACCTGCGGGCAAAACGGTGGGGTGCGCTGGGGAAGACCGTGTCCCGCAGTGAAGCGCTGCTCAGCACCCGCCGGAGGACCATCCTGGAGGCGGTTCCCGCCGCACGGCGCGATCGTGCCGAGGCCTACCTGAAGCAGGTTGAACAGGACCTGCAGGCGATGCAAGAACGGGTCGGGGAGATCGACAAGCCCGGCTTCATCCGCGATCGCCGCCAGACCCTCAGCCACATCGGTGATGTGGAAGCTCTGCTGGTGGAGGACGGCTTCCAGCGGGAGATCCCCTCGGAATTCGATGCCCTGCCGCGACTGCAGGGCCGCGCCACCCTCACCATCAGCACCACACAGGGGGATCTGACCACCGTGGTGGATGGTTACAACGCCCCTCTCACCGCAGGTGCCTTTGTCGATCTCGCCCAGAAGGGGTTCTACGACGGACTTCCCTTCATCCGCGCTGAGGACTTCTACGTGCTGCAAAGCGGTGATCCGGAAGGTCCTGAAATCGGATACATCGATCCCAGCACCAAACAGGAGCGGCACGTGCCCCTCGAGATCCGTGTGCCAGGAGAAGAGGACACCATTTACAACGAAACCTTTGAAGACGTCGGTCTGTTCAAGGCCACCCCGACGCTTCCCTTCGCCACCCTCGGAACCCTGGGATGGGCCCATTCGGATCAGGCTCTCGACGATGGCTCATCCCAGTTCTTCATGTTTCTCTACGAGGCCGAGCTCACTCCGGCGGGTCTGAACCTGGTGGATGGCCGCAATGCTGCATTCGGCTATGTCGTGGACGGCTTTGATGTACTGGAGGAACTTGGCGTGGATGACTCCATCGTTTCGATCAAAGTGACCGACGGTGCCGACCGGTTGTTGAGCCACGCATGACGTCCACCCTGGCGGAGCTGGGGGAAGCGGAGCTGCTGAAGCGCTTAGCCCGGTTTGCTCCACCGGGACAACTCGACGACGACACCGCTTGCCTCGCATCGGATGCCCGACCGCTGCTGGTGAACACCGATGTGCTGGTGGACGGCCTCCATTTCAGCGATGCCACCACTGCAGCCGCCGACGTGGGATGGCGGGCTGTCGCCGCCAATCTGTCCGATCTGGCCGCCAGCGGTGCCGTGAGCATCGATGGGATCACCGTCGCGCTGGTGGCCCCTGGCACCACGCCGTGGAGCTGGGTGGAGGAGGTTTACGAGGGCATCAGCGCAGCTCTTCAGCAACACGGCGGGACACTGCTGGGGGGCGACTGCTCATCCGGGACCACCCGCTTGCTGTCGGTCACTGCCCTGGGACGTCTCGGACCGCTGCGGCTGCTGCGCAGTGCCGCTCGACCTGGAGACGTGCTGATCAGCAGCGGACCCCACGGTCTCAGCCGCCTTGGTCTGGCCCTTCTTCAGAACGACCCTCAGCTCCAAGCCACCAGCCTTGCTGCGGCACTCCGGGACAAGGCGATCAGGCAACACCAGCGTCCTCAGCCCCGTCTGGATGTTCTGAACCGTCTTCTGGTTTGCAAACCTGCTGAACTTCCCTGGCGTGCCGGCGGAACCGACAGCAGCGATGGGCTTCTGGCAGCTGTTCGGGGGCTGTGCAACAGCAGCGGTACTGGCGCCCGACTCATCCGCAGCCAGTTACCAAAGGCCGAGGACTGGCCAGAAGGAGACCTCTGGGACCGCTGGTGCCTGGGTGGGGGAGAAGATTTCGAGCTGGTGCTCAGCCTGCCACCGGCCTGGGCGGACGCCCTGGAACAGGCCTTGCCCGATTGTCGACGCTTCGGCCAGATCACCGATCAAACCGGATCGATCGTCTGGACAGACGACCTCGGCCCGGTTCAAGACTGCGGCTTTGATCATTTCGCCCCGGGCTGAAGAACCTGCCGGGTGACGCCAAAAAAAATCCCTCCCCGAAGGAAGGGATGAACGAACCGATCAATGAAAACGGATCACTTCCAGTTGCGAGCCACCACTTCAGCCAGGTCAACGACGCGCTGGCTGTAGCCCCACTCATTGTCGTACCAGGCCAGGATCTTCACAGCCTTGTCGCCCATCGCATAGGTGAGATCGGCATCGAAAATGGTGGATTCGTTGGTGCCGGCGTAGTCGGTGGAGACCAGGGGCAGATCGCTGTACTTGATGATGCCCTTCATGCCGTTCTCAGAGGCGGCCTTGATCACAGCCTTCACCTCGTCAACGCTGGTGGCGCGGGAGGGTCCGAAGGTGAGGTCAACGGCGGAGACGTTGGGGGTGGGAACGCGCATGGCGAAGCCGGTGAGCTTGCCCTTCACCTCGGGGTAAACGAGAGCAACGGCCTTGGCCGCACCGGTGGTGGTGGGGACCATGTTGAGGGCTGCTGCACGGGCACGGCGCAGATCGCGGTGGCTGTTGTCCAGGATCCGCTGGTCGCCGGTGTAGCTGTGAATGGTGGTCATCAGACCCCAGTCGAGGCCGAAGTTCTGGTCCAGAACCTTGACGATGGGGGCCAGGCAGTTGGTGGTGCAGCTGGCGTTGGAAAGGATGTTCCAGTCCTCGTGGCGGTACTGGTCGTCGTTGACGCCGACCACGAAGGTCCCCACGCCATCACCTTTACCCGGTGCGGTGAGGATCACCTTGCTGGCACCAGCTTCAATGTGCATGCTGGCTTTCTCATCGGTGTTGAACACACCGGTGGACTCGATCACCAGATCCACACCCCAGTCTTTCCAGGGGCAGTTCAGAGGGTTGCGGTCGGCGAAGAACTTGATCTCCTTGCCATTGACGATCATCGTGTCGTCAGTGGTTTCGATCTTTACACTGGGATCGAGCTTGCCCAGAATCGAGTCGTAGGTCAGCAGGTGAGCGCTGGTCTTGGGGTCGGAGGTGGAGTTCATCCCCACAATCTCCAGGCCTGTGTCAGCACCACGGCTGATCCAACCCCGCATCACATTGCGACCAATTCGGCCGAATCCATTGATCGCAACGCGCAGGGTCATAGCTGAAGCGGGGTTGCCGCATAAGGGTTTTGGCCGCCGATCATACAGAAATTGGCCAAAAATCTGAGTTTTTTCGGATGGCACCTGAATCACAAACCCGATTCGATCCGTCTCAACCCAAGGGGGACGCAACGTCTGAACTGACTTATCTTTCATGCCTCTGATGCCGATCCTTGTCCCGTCCGCTTGAACGCCAGCACCCAGTGCATTTCATCGGCGTCGGCGGTATCGGGATGTCAGCACTGGCGAAGATCCTTGCGGATCGAGGTCATCCGGTGAGTGGATCGGACCCACGGGAGACCCCCACATCGCGGCAGCTCACCCAGCTCGGCGTCAGCGTCTTCCATGACCAGACCGCAGCCACGATCGAGGCACTGCTCGCCAAAGGCCTCAGGCCCATCGTGGTGGTCTCAACGGCGATTCCTGCCAGCAATCCCGAGCTGAGCCGTGCCCGTGCCGCGAAACTGGAGATCTGGCATCGCTCTGACCTGCTGGCTGCACTGATCGATCAGCAACCGTCGATCGCCGTTGCCGGTAGCCATGGGAAAACCACCACCAGCACCCTGATCACGACACTCCTGATGGAGGCCGGTGAGGATCCCACCGCCATCATCGGCGGCATCGTTCCATGCCTCGAAAGCAATGGTCATGCTGGCCATGGCCGACTGCTGGTGGCCGAAGCCGATGAATCGGATGGGTCGTTGGTGAAATTCCGAGCCCGCCTGGGGCTGATCACCAACCTTGAACTCGATCACACCGATCACTACAGCGGCCTCGACGACCTGATCGGCACGATGCGTCGCTTTGCCGATGGGTGCGACCAGGTGTTGGCGAACCGCGACTGCGCCACCCTTGAGGACCACATTCAGGCGGACGCGTGGTGGTCCGTCACGCAGGCCAACGGTGTCGATTACGCCGCTTTGCCGCTCCAGCTCGACGGCGATCGCTGCCATGCCCGCTTCTACGAACAAGGCGAACCCGTCGGGGACTTCGTGCTGCCCCTGCCTGGATTGCACAACCTCAGTAACGCGGCCGGCGCCCTGGCGGCATGCCGCATGGAAGGTGTTCCCTTCGATCGACTGGTGGATGGGCTCTCTGCCTTGAAACCCCCCGGCCGCCGTTTTGATTGGCGGGGCACCTGGGAGGGGCGCCACATCGTCGACGACTACGCCCACCACCCCAGTGAAGTGAAAGCCACCCTGGCCATGGCGCAACTGATGGTGAGCAGTGGCCGCAGCCCCTTGCCGACCCCACCCCAACGGTTGTTAGCCGTGTTTCAGCCCCATCGCTACAGCCGCACCAAGGAATTCCTGGACTCCTTCGCGAACGCATTGCAGAACTGTGACTCCCTGCTCCTGGCTCCGGTCTACGGCGCCGGCGAAACGCCGCTGTCTGGAGTCTGCAGCCAGACCCTGGCCGATCGGATTCATGAGCTGAGGCCGGATCTTGAGGTTGCCGTGGCTGACAACCTTGACCACCTCACTGAATTGGTCAGAAGCCGCAGCCGGCGTGAGGACTTGGTCCTGGCCATGGGTGCAGGGGATGTCAACGGCCTGTGGCAACGGCTGGCGGCCTGATGCTGAGCACCAACATTCCGCTGCGATCCAACGTCCCCCTGGCGGACTTCACCACCTGGCGAGTGGGCGGACCAGCCCAGTGGTTGCTGGAGCCAACAACGGTGAACGACACGCTCGAAGCTCTTCAGTGGGCTCAACACAACCAGATCCCATGCCGTGTGATCGGCGCCGGATCCAACCTGCTCATCCACGACGACGGACTGCCAGGACTCACCCTCAGCCTGCGCAAACTGCAGGGGGCCACGGTCGATGCCGACAGCGGTGTGGTGGAAGCCCTGGCGGGGGAACCGATCCCAACCCTGGCGCGTCGTGCCGCCCGAGCCGGATTGGATGGTCTGGCCTGGTCCGTCGGCATTCCAGGCACGGTCGGCGGTGCCGCCGTGATGAATGCTGGAGCACAGGGTGGTTGCACAGCGGACTGTCTGGAATCGGTGCGCGTGGCTCCACTCGAGGGTGGAGAAAGCTTCGAACTCGGCCGCGACCAACTGGCGTTTGATTACCGCCACAGCCGTCTGCAGGAGGAAGAGCTGGTGGTGCTCTCCGCCCGGTTCCGCCTTGACCCCGGCCATGACCCGGATGAGATCACCCGCATCACCAGCGGCAACCTCAGCCATCGCACCAGCACTCAGCCCTACACACAACCCAGTTGTGGCAGCGTGTTTCGCAATCCGGAACCCCTGAAAGCAGGCCGGCTGATCGAAGGTCTCGGCCTCAAGGGCAGCCGCATCGGTGGCGCGGAAGTCTCCACCCTCCACGCCAATTTCATCGTCAACACCGGTGCTGCGACGGCAGCCGACATCGATCAACTGATTCAACGCGTGCTGCAACAGGTGGAGGCAGCCCATGCCGTACGCCTGCATCCCGAAGTGAAACGCCTCGGATTCACCGGAGCCGCTTAATCTGCCGGCTCCGTCAACAGCACCATGGCAGGGTTCGGACTACCCAATTTCGGCCAGCTCACCGAAGCCTTCAAGAAGGCCCAGGAAATCCAGCAGAACGCTCAAGCCCTGCAGGACGAACTGGACGGCATGGAGATCGAAGGCAAGAGTGCTGACGGGCGGGCCAGCGTCTGGCTGTCCGGTAATCAGCAACCCTTGCGCGTGCGGTTGGATCCAGAGCTGCTGAGCGCGGGTCAGGAGACCTGTGAAGCCTCCACGCTGGAAGCCCTTCAGGCGGCCTATGAGCAATCCACCGCCACGATGAAAGGACGGATGGAGGAACTCACCGGTGGACTGAATCTCAACCTGCCCGGGATGGGCGGCTGAGGTCGGAACATTCCTTCAGGGCGTCCTGATAAAACGCGAAGCGTTCCCAATCCCTGTTAATTCCGCAGCCCGGCTCCTGACGGTGCAGGCAGTCGCGGAATCGACAGGGCCAGGACTGCAGCTGATTTCGCAGTTCAGGAAACAACATTCCCAGTTCCGACGGATCGCTCGGCAGTTCGGGTCGATTGAAGCCAGGGGTGTCGGCCACCCGGGCACCGGGAGCAATCGGAAACAACTCCACATGTCGCGTGGTGTGGCGACCCCGTTGAAGTCGACCCGACACAGCACCCACCCGAAGACCCAAGTGGGGCATCAAACGGTTCAGCACACTGCTCTTGCCCACGCCCGAGGGACCACAGACCACCGCCAGTTCCGTGGTCTGCAAATGCTGGCGCAAAGCCTCAATGCCTCCGCCGGTTTGACTGGAGATCACCAGAGCCTCATACCCCCAGCCCAGCAGTCGCTGAACCAGCGCTGAGCGTTGCTCCTCCTCCAGCAGATCACCCTTGGTGAGCAACAACTGCACAGGCAAACCCGTGCGTTCAGCGGTCAACAGAAAACGGCTGGCCTGATCCGGATCAAACGCCGGCTGGTCGACGGCGAGCGCCACCACCACCAACGAGACATTGGCCACCTGAGGGCGTGTGAGCCAGCTGCTGCGGGGCTCAACCCCTGACACCACTGCACGGGCTTGAACTGGATCGATGGCCTCGACCTGCACACGGTCACCAACATGAACCGCCTCTCCCCGGTGCGTGAGGCGTGTGCGACGGGTGCAAAGCAAACGCGAGGGACCCTGGTCAGGCGCCTGATCAAGCTCTACCTCGAGATAGTTCGCCTGCAGCGCCACCACGATGCCGGCAGCTTCGGTCACGACAGCTCACCGGCACAGGTGATCTCCAATGCAACCCAGGTCGCTTCCTCAGCGGTGACCTCCACCCGGTGACCGGCATCCTGGAGCCCAGGAATCACCGTCGCTTCCGGTTCGCCCCGATCCAACTGCACCTGAAGCTGATCTCCAGCCTGAAGTGACTCGAGGGCCAGCTTGCAACGGATGAAATTCACCGGGCAGGGGGTGCCACGCAGATCCAGGGAACGGGCCGTCCCCATCACTTCTGGCCGAACAGCCGAGCGAACAGTCCGCTGTTGTGATGGTGATGCTGCTTGCCACGGGCCGAATGATGGCCCGCCAACTCCTCCAGCAGTGTCCGTTCGGGGTCCGACAGACGCGTGGGGAGCTGCACCGTCACCTGCACCTTCTGATCACCTCGGGCCACTGGGTTCCCGAGCTTGGGAATGCCTTTGTTGGCGAGGGTCAGCACGGTACCGGGCTGGGTGCCGGGCGGAATTTCAAGGGGCGTATCGCCATCGACGGTTTCCACCTCGATCGTGTCCCCCAGGATCGCCTGCAGATAACTGACGTTCACGGTGGAGAGGATGTTGAGACCATCCCTGCGCAGGCGCGGGTGTGACTTGACCGTCAGGAAAACGTAGAGGTCACCGGACGGGCCTCCCCGCGGTCCGGCATTGCCCTCACCCGAAACCCGCA
This sequence comes from Synechococcus sp. A15-28, assembly GCF_014280175.1. Classification (GTDB taxonomy): domain Bacteria; phylum Cyanobacteriota; class Cyanobacteriia; order PCC-6307; family Cyanobiaceae; genus Parasynechococcus. The sequence goes on along the minus strand of NZ_CP047931.1, from coordinate 25,971 downwards.
GGCGCGTTCCTGTGTCCACTCCGGCAGGAATGTTGATCCGAAGTTTCTTGCGCACCTGATGCACACCCTGGCCGCCGCAGGCATTGCAGGGATCAGCGATCACCTGACCGGTGCCGCCGCAGTTGGGGCATTCCGCCACCTGGGTGAAGCTGCCGAAGGGGGTCCGGGTCGCCCGTCGAACCTGGCCGGCTCCACCACAGGTACCGCAGGTGGTGGGACCACTGCCCGCCTTCGCTCCGCTGCCACCGCAGGTGTCACAGGTTTCGAGGTGGGGGATCTTGATCTCCTGCTCCTGACCGAAGACCGCCTGCTCGAAATCGATGGTGAGGTCGTAGCGAAGATCGTCTCCCTGCTGGGGTCCACGACGGCTGGAGCGACCGCCGGCAGCACCACCCGGGCCTCCAAAGCCCTGGAAGAAGGTCTCGAACAGGTCGGCAAAGCCGCCCATGTCCCCCATATCCGGAGCACCGGCTGCACCGCCAAGGCCGGCCTCACCGAACTGGTCGTAGCGGGCCCGGGTCTGGGGGTCACTCAGCACCTCATAGGCGCGACCGATTTCCTTGAAGCGGTCTTCGGCTCCCGGTTCCTTGTTGATGTCGGGGTGAAACTTGCGCGCCTTGCTGCGGTAAGCCCGCTTCAACGTGTCGGCATCCGCATCCCGTCCGACCCCCAGCAGGTCGTAGTAATCCGCCATCAGGACTCCTCCGCTTCAGCAGGGGCAGCAACTTCAGCATCGGTCGATGGACCCGGACCCATGGACACCTTCACCAGCGCGTGACGAAGCACCTTGCCGTTGAGGTGATAACCGCGTTGAAGCTCTTCGATCACCACATCTTCCGGCTGTTCGGTGCTCTCCTCGCGAAGCACCGCTTCATGGAGGGTCGGATCGAATAACTGACCAACCACTTCCATACGCGCCACCCCCTGCTGCTTCAGCACATCAACCAGTTGCTTGTAGAGACCCTGATAACTGCGATGCAGCGCCTGAGCCTCGTCCCCCTCAGGATTCAGCTGCTGTCGAGCCCGCTCGAAGTTGTCCACCACCGGCAGGATTTCGCTGAGGGTGGAGCAGACCAGCTGCTGACGGATGTCGTCCTGATCCCTGCTCTGACGCTTGCGGAAGTTGTCGAAATCCGCTGCGATGCGCATGTACTGGCTCTGCAGCGTTTCGTGCTCCTGCTTCAGGCTGTGCAATTCCTGCTCCAGCTGCTGCAGGCGATCAGCCGGATCGGTCACGGAGACGTCGGCAGGCGTTTCCGTGGACACCACCTCGGGCTCTGCGACAGCGGGAGCCGCATCCATCGGCTCAACGCTTGGATCCTGCGCTGGGGTGGGAGCCTCGCCGCTCATGCTGACCGCTGGGGAATTGCTGCTTAGACATGTTGAAGGGCAACGCACACCTCACACAAGCTGCGGAAGCCCGCACCTCAATCGGACGATGACCCACCGATGACCCTGGGCCGGCCCATTCCTGCCACCAACGATGCCGCCCAGCAGCGGCTGGAACTGGAGCTGTTACTGAAACAGCCGGTGCCGGATCCCGAGCAACTGGAACGAGCGCTGCCGCTGCTCAACGCCCTGAATGACATCAGCCCTGAGCGCTAGCGCGACCTGCAGGCCCTGCCGATCGCGGTTGATCAGCACCAATTGGACATCGCGATTCCCAGCCAGTGGGGTGAAACGGAATGGCAAGCCCTGATCGATCAACTGCCGCCGAATGACCGAACCATCCGTCTGCACCCGACGCTGCATGACGATCTGCGGCGTGCTCTGGCGACTGAACCATCGGAACGATCTACCCCGTCAGCACCTGGTGAAGCTCCCCGTGAAACTCAAGCGATAACAACCAGTCAGCCAAGTCAAAACAGGACTGAGAGCCAGTTGTCCCTCGAAGACGAAGCATCCTCGTTCCTCGAAGACTTCAACGCCGAAGGGGTGCTGGAGACCGCAGAAGACGAAGAGGCAGCCCTGTCCGCCAATGCCGTTGATCTGGAATCCAGCCTTGAGGACCCTGATGCATCACCGGTGGTGGCCCTGGTGGATCGCATCCTGCTGCAGGCCATGTCCGTGGGCGCCTCCGACATCCATGTGGAGCCGCAACAGAAGGGTCTCCGTCTGCGCTACCGCCAGGACGGTGTGCTCCAGCAGTACGTGGAGCCGCTTCCTAACCGGTTGATCCCAGCGGTGACCTCCCGCTTCAAGATCCTGGCGGACCTCGATATCGCTGAGCGACGCCAGGCTCAGGACGGCAGGATCAGTCGCCGCTACCGGGACCGGGTGGTGGATTTCAGGGTCAACACCCTGCCCAGCCGCTTCGGCGAAAAGGTTTGTCTGCGACTGCTGGACAGCAGCGCCACGCAACTGGGCCTGGACAAGCTGATCTCCAATCCCGCCACCCTCGCTCTTGTGCGGGATCTGGGGGCCAAACCCTTCGGCATGATTCTGGTCACAGGGCCCACCGGCTCAGGCAAATCCACCACCCTCTATTCCCTGCTGGCGGAACGCAACGACCCCGGCATCAACATCTCCACGGTGGAGGATCCGATTGAGTACACGCTGCCGGGCATCACGCAGTGCCAGGTGAATCGCGACAAGGGATTCGATTTCGCCACTGCCCTGAGGGCATTCATGCGCCAGGACCCGGATGTGCTGCTGGTCGGGGAGACCCGCGATCTGGAGACAGCGAAAACCGCCATCGAAGCCGCCCTCACCGGCCACCTGGTGCTGAGCACCCTTCACGCCAATGACGCCCCCAGCACCATCGCCCGACTGGATGAGATGGGGGTGGAGACCTTCATGGTGTCGGCAGCCCTGATCGGCATCGTGTCCCAACGGCTGATGCGACGCGTTTGCCCGACGTGCCGGGAACCGTACCGGCCGGATGAGCGAGAACTTGGTCGCTTCGGCCTGATGGCCAGCACGGAAAGCGATGTGACCTTTTTCAGGGCCCATCGCCATGACGGCAGCGGCAAGACCTGCCCCAATTGCAAAGGCAGTGGTTACAAGGGCCGCGTGGGTGTCTACGAAGTGCTGCGCATGAATGAGGAGCTGGCCACAGCCGTTTCCTCAGGCGCCTCCACCGATGTGATCCGTCAACTCGCGCTCGAGTCAGGGATGGTGACTCTTCTCGGCTACAGCCTGGATCTCGTCCGACAGGGTCACACCACGCTGGAAGAAGTTGGGCGAATGATCCTCACCGACTCAGGCCTGGAATCCGAGCGCAGAGCACGCGCTCTCAGCACAATGACCTGCAAGGGATGCGGCGCTGGTCTCCAGGAGAGCTGGCTGGAGTGTCCTTATTGCCTAACCACCCGAGATTGAGACTGGCGACATGGATCTGATGATCGAGGATCTGATGGAGCAACTGGTGGAGGCAGGCGGCAGCGATCTGCACATCGCCAGCGGTCAGCCTCCCTACGAACGTTTCAGCGGTGAGCTGCGGCCGATGCGGGACGACCCTCTGGAGGAGGAGGACTGCAACAAGCTGATCTTCTCGATGCTGAACAACAGTCAACGCAAAACCCTGGAGCAGACCTGGGAACTGGACTGCGCCTATGGCCTGAAAGGGGTGGCACGGTTCCGGGTCAACGTCTACCGGAAGAAGGGAAGCTATGCCGCCTGTCTCCGGGCCCTCGGCAGCAAGATCCCAAGCGTTGAGCTTCTGAACCTGCCGCCCGTGGTGCTGGAGACCAGCAAACGCCCGCGGGGACTGGTGCTGGTGACAGGTCCCACAGGGTCGGGCAAAACCACGACGCTGGCAGCCCTGTTGGACCACATCAATCACACCCGCAGCGAACACATCCTCACCATCGAGGACCCGATTGAGTTTGTTTATCAGAGCGACAAGAGCCTGGTACATCAGCGCCAGCTCAATGAGGACACCCGCAGTTTCGCCAATGCCCTCCGCGCTGCTCTGCGGGAGGACCCCGACGTGATCCTGGTGGGGGAAATTCGGGATCTGGAAACCATCCAACTGGCAGTCAGCGCTGCGGAGACCGGACACCTTGTGTTCGGAACGCTGCACACCAGTTCGGCGGCGCAGACCGTGGACCGGATGGTCGATGTATTCCCACCGGAACAACAGACCCAGGTCCGCGTTCAACTCTCCGGCAGCTTGGTGGCCGTGTTTTCACAGACCCTCTGCAAGCGCCACGATCCAAAACCAGGGCAATTCGGACGGGTGATGGCTCAGGAGATCCTGATCAACACCCCGGCCACCGCAAATCTCATCCGCGAAGGCAAGACCGCTCAGCTTTATTCCCAGATTCAGACCGGTGGCGAGCAAGGAATGCAGACCCTGGAAAAAGCGCTGGCTGACCTGGTGAACCGCGGCGATGTGAGCCAGACCGAAGCCATGGCAAAAGCGAGCAAACCAGGCGAACTGCAACGCCTGATTGGCCATGAATGATCAAGGGCTGAACTGAACGAACCGTCGTTCCTCGCCACGTATGCCGGTCCAAGCGGTCAACCCCGCAACCTGACAATCAAGGCCGTGGATCTGGCAGACGCCCGCAAACAGCTTCGCCGTCGTGGAATTCGAGCCACAGAGCTGCGACCTGCTCCTTCCGGTCAGAACAACGGGGCTGACGGCTCCGGCGAGGGCAAGAGCTTGTTCTCCATCGACCTCGGCACGACCTTCGAGAAGGCTCCAGGCGTCAAGGAGAAAGCGGTTTTCGCCAGCAAGCTGGCGGCACTTGTGGATGCCGGCGTTCCGATCGTGCGCAGCCTGGATCTGATGGCGACCCAGCAGAAGCTGCCGATGTTCAAGCGGGCGCTGACCAAGGTGAGCCTGGATGTCAACGAGGGAATCGCCCTGGGCAGCGCGATTCGGGAGTGGCCCAAGGTTTTCGATCAGCTCAGCATCGCCATGGTGGAAGCCGGCGAAGCCGGAGGCGTTCTGGATGAAGCAATGAAACCGCTGGCCAAACTTCTGGAAGACAACGCCAAGCTGCAGAACCAGATCAAGGGAGCCCTTGGCTATCCCGTTGCCGTTCTGGTGATCGCGATCCTGGTGTTTCTGGGGATGACCATTTTCCTGATTCCTACCTTCGCCGGAATCTTTGAAGATCTGGGGGCCGAACTCCCCGCATTCACACAGTTGCTGGTGAATTTCAGTGAACTCCTGCGATCAACAGTGGCTCTGTATTTCGTTGGAGCCCTGCTGCTGATCATCTGGCTGTTCGCGCGTTATTACGGAACCCACAACGGACGACGGGTCATCGACCGACTGATCCTCAAGCTGCCGCTGTTCGGTGAGCTGATTCTGATGACCGCCACCGCCCAGTTCTGTCGAATCTTCAGCTCCCTAACCCGCGCCGGTGTTCCCATCTTGATGTCCATGGAAATCTCCAGTCAGACCGCAGGGAACTCGATCATTTCTGATGCAATCCTGGCCTCAAGAACGATGGTGCAGGAGGGCGTTCTGCTCAGCACAGCCTTGATTCGTCAGAAAGTGCTCCCCGATATGGCGCTCAACATGTTGGCCATCGGCGAAGAAACCGGTGAGATGGACAAGATGCTCAGCAAGGTCGCTGATTTCTACGAAGACGAAGTCGGAGCCATGGTGAAGGCACTCACCTCCATGCTGGAGCCCGCAATGATCGTGGTGGTGGGAGGCATTGTCGGATCGATTCTTCTGGCTATGTATCTGCCGATGTTCACAGTGTTCGATCAGATCCAGTGAGCTGCTCGGCAACGGACTGGCCGGCGAGCCAACCACTGGTCCAGCAGTGCTGAAAGTTGAAGCCGCCTGTGACCCCATCCACATCCATCAACTCACCCGCCAGATGCAAACCGGGGCAGCAGCGGCTCTCCATGGTGGCCAGGTTGATTTCACCCAGATCCACGCCACCAGCGGTCACGAATTCCTCCCCAAATGGTCCGCGACCCTTCACGGGATAACGACATTGCTGCAACCGATCGAAGAGCCCCCTCTCCAACTTCGCTGGACAGTCCGCCCAGCGCTGATCAGCAGCGACACCAACCTCCTCCAACATCGAGATCCAAAGTCGTCGTGGCAGATGAGCGGCCAATGGTCGTGAAGCAACGAGGGTGCGACGAGCAGCCTGGGTTCGCTGGTTCCGCAACGCAGCCAGGAGATCCCCCTGGGACCAACCAGCGCACCAGCTCACACTCAACGTCGCGCGGTAACGCGATGCCTGAAGGGCCCTGGCGGCGAAGGCCGTAAGCCGCAACGTCGCCGGTCCACTGAGACCCCAGTGGGTGATCAGCACCCGACCGACCTGGTGGAAGCGCTCGTCTCCCACCTCGAGCGTGAGCGCCACATCATCGAGGGCGATGCCGGCGCAACCCAGCAACTGGGGAGCATCCAACGTCAATGAAAACAGGGAAGGCACCGGGGGGATCAACCGATGGCCCAGCTGGCCCGCCAACCGTCGTCCACTGGGGTGTCCTCCCGTAGCCAACAGCACGCGCTTTGCATGAAACCTGCCACCACCGCGACAGGAGGCCACGAACCCACCGCTGATGTCGCCGGCCACGGCTTGAACCGCAGAACCTGTGATCAGCTGAACCCCGGACCGTTTCGCGGCCTGCCGCAGGCAATTCACCACTGCGGACGAGCGATTGGCCTGAGGAAACATGCGGCCGTCGTCCTCCTCCACCAGATCCAGGCCGCGATCAGCGAACCATGCAACGGCATCACCACTGGCAAAACGACTGAATGGCCCCCGCAGGGGCCGCTGACCCCTGGGGTAGTGACCCACCAGCTCGGTTGGATCCCAACAGGCATGGGTCACGTTGCAGCGACCGCCTCCACTCAATCGAACCTTGGACAGGGGCTCCGGCGTGGCTTCCAGCACCAGGACTCGCTGTAGCCCCTGTTCGGCGGCTGTGATCGCCGCCATGAAGCCGGCAGCACCACCACCGACGACGAGAAAATCAAACTGAGTCTGCGGGTCGGAAGACAAGGGCGACGCCGTTGTTGCAGTAGCGCTTGCCCGTCGGTCGGGGTCCGTCATTGAACACGTGGCCCTGATGCCCACCGCAGCGGCTGCAGTGGTATTCCGTACGGGGAATGATCAATTTGAAATCTACTTTCGTCGCGATGCCACCCTGCAACGGCTGCCAGAAGCTCGGCCAACCGGTGCCGCTGTCGAACTTCGCCTCCGAGGAGAACAACGGCTGATCGCAACCGGCGCAGTGGAACGTGCCACTGCGCTTCTCATCATTCAATGGACTGGTGAACGGCCGCTCGGTGCCCTCATTGCGCAGCACGTCGTAGGCCTCGGGTGACAAGCGCTGACGCCACTGCTCTGCACTGAGATCCCAGCTTGCATCAGTTGCTTTTGATGCCGCCAGCACCGGCCGCGGCCACCAGCTGCTGCCGAAGGCACCGGCGATGGAACCCAACAATAGGGAACGACGGGACAGAAACACAGCGTTGAGCGCCATTGCCACCTCAAACAGTCGTCTCAGAAGGTTCTAATGGATTCATGACCGCCGCCGAAACCGCTGCCTACCGCTTCAGCGTGGCACCGATGCTGGATTGCACGGACCGTCATTTTCGCGTGCTGATGCGACAGATCAGCCGCCATGCCCTTCTCTACTCCGAGATGGTGGTGGCGCAGGCTCTGCATCACACCAACCGCCGCGACAGGCTGCTGGATTTTGACCCTGTCGAGCATCCAATCGCTCTGCAGGTGGGGGGAGACGACCCAGCGCTCCTGGCTGATGCCGCACGGCTCGCCAGCGACTGGAACTACGACGAGATCAACCTCAACGTGGGCTGCCCCAGTCAGAAGGTGCAAGCCGGCAACTTCGGAGCCTGTCTGATGGCGGAGCCGGACCTGGTGGCTCGCTGTGTTGAAGCCATGGCGAAGGCCAGTTCACTGCCGGTGACGGTCAAACACCGCATCGGAATCGATGATCTTGACAGCGATGAGCGTCTGACCGACTTCGTCGACCGGGTGGCGATGGCAGGGGCAAGCCGTTTTTCGGTGCATGCCCGCAAGGCCTGGCTGGACGGTCTGGACCCGAAGCAGAACCGGACAATCCCCCCGCTGCAGCACGACCGTGTGCAGGCTCTGAAACGGAGACGGCCCCACCTCACCATCGAACTGAACGGCGGATTGGAGTCACCCGACGATTGTCTGCAAGCACTCGCGCACTGTGATGGCGCCATGGTGGGACGGGCGGCCTATGCCCACCCCCTGCGATGGGCATCGATGGACAACCTTGTCTTCGGCGAACCAGCCCGAAAGGTCCTGGCCTCCGATGTGGTGTCTGGCCTCATCCCCCATGCCTACGCCCACCTCAGCCGAGGCGGTCGACTCTGGGATCTCTGTCGCCACCTGGTGCAACTGGTGGAAGGGGTCAGGGGAGCCAGACATTGGCGCCGAGAGCTGGGGGAACGCGCTCAACGGCCCGGAGCTGATCTCACGGTTCTGGAAGAGGCCGGACGGCAATTGCGTGACGCCGGCCTCTGAGGGCCTCAGCCCTCAGCACCTCCATATCCGGAATAATCGTCGCCACCACCACCGGTGGAGGAGCCACGACGGCGACGGCTGCGACCGTCGTCATCTCCACCACCAGCTTCACCAGCGTTGTCGCGGGCGCCATAGCTGCGGTCTTCCCAGCCACGGGCACCGGAACGCCGTTCGCCGGCATCTCCACCACCGCCGTAACCACCGCCACCGCGGTAGCCACCGCCGCCGCCACCGCCGTAACCACCATCTCCACCGCCACCGCGGTAGCCACCGCCGCCGCCACCGCCGTAACCACCATCTCCACCGCCGCCGCGGTAGCCACCACCGCCGCCACCGCCGTAACCACCATCTCCACCACCGCCGCGGTAGCCACCACCGCCACCACCGCCGCCGCCATAACCACCGCCACCACGACGAGGTGCGCTGCCGCGGGGCTCAGCTTTGTTGATGCGAAGAGGGCGACCCATCAGCTCAGCACCCTGAAGCCCTTCAATCGCGGCGTCTTCAACGGCTTCATCAGCCATCTCGACAAAGGCAAAACCACGCTTTCGACCGGTGTCCCGCTCCAGGGGAAGGGCACAGTTCGCGACTTCGCCGAACTGGGCAAACAGTTCAATGACATCCTCCTGCTCAGCGCGGAAGGGAAGGTTGCCGACAAAAATGCTCACGTTCTGAGTGGACCGGGTACGAGAAAAGAACCGAAGTGGCTTGTGCCATCACCAGCGGAGCATGACTTGAACAAGACATGACTACCCGCTGACTTGTCAATCGTAGTCCCGGTAGAGCAGTGCAGTCATCCACCAACTGCAGAATCTTTCAGGCGTTCTTGCCAGAGCTTGATCTGCTTTTGAACGCGATCGAATCCTGTTCCACCTTCACTGCGACGGGCTGACACCACCGCACGGGGGGCGAGTGCATCATGCAAATCGGCTTCGAAGGCAGGGTGCAAGTCCTTCCATTCCTCCAGGCTGAGTTCCCGCAGCAGACAACCGCGATCGAGGCAGCGCCGCACAACAGCCCCAACCAGTTGATAAGCCTCGCGAAAGGGAACACCCCGAGCCACCAGGTAATCCGCCACATCTGTGGCATTGGAAAAATCACTTTCCACCGCCTGATTGAGACGGTCGATGCGGAACTCCAACCCCTCCTCGAACAAAATTGCCATCGCCTCAACACAGTCTCGGGTGGTCCGATAGGCATCAAACAGTGCTTCCTTGTCTTCCTGAAAATCCTTGTTGTAGGCCAAAGGAAGGCCTTTGATCATCGTCAGCAGTCCCTGCACATGGCCAAAGACGCGGCCGCATTTCCCCCGCACCAACTCCGGCACATCGGGGTTCTTCTTCTGCGGCATCAGGCTGCTGCCCGTGGCACAGCGATCACTCAACCGAACAAACCCGAATTCCTCCGAAGCCCAGGCGATCACCTCCTCAGCAAGACGGCTGAGATGGGCCATCACCAGGGATGCTGCTGTTGAAAATTCGACGCAGAAATCCCGATCGCTGACGGCGTCGAGGCTGTTGGCATAAATCGCGTCAAAACCCAAGTCGTTCGCAGTCCGGCGCCGATCGATCGGCACGGGCGTCCCTGCCAGAGCTGCAGCCCCGAGGGGACAGATGTTGACGCGACCGCGGACGTCTTGAAGTCGCTCACGATCCCGCTGCAGCATCTCGATGTAGGCAAGCAGATGGTGCGCCAGACACAGGGGCTGGGCGCGCTGCAGGTGCGTGTAACCGGGAATCATAGTGGCCTTGTGGCGATCCGCCTGATCCAGCAGAGCCCTCTGAAGCCGCTGCAGATCGTGATCGATCTCATCGAGCCGTCGCCGCAACCAGAGGCGAAGGTCCGTGCCCACCTGATCATTGCGACTGCGGCCTGTGTGGAGCTTTTTCCCAACAGACCCCACCAAGGCGATCAGCCGCCGCTCCACAGCGAAATGAACATCTTCATCCGCCAGACCTGGGTTGAAGCGCCCCTCGGCTGCCTCCAAGCGGATGGTTTCCAGACCCTCCACCAACTGAACAGCTTCCTCCTCAGCGATCACCCCACAGCTCGCCAGCATCCGGGCATGGGCAATGGAGCCGTCCAGGTCCTCCTGAAGCAACGTCAGATCAAAGCCGATGGATGCGTTGAACGCCTCGATGAAGGGATGAAGTCCCTGTTCAAAACGATCACTCCATGCGCCCGCGGCGCCACCGGTCACACCCGCCATGGATTGCCCTGCCAATCTCCTCAGCTTGTCAGGCGGCTGATGGACGGCGACACACTCGGCAGGCTGACAGCCTCAGGAACTTTGAGGACCACCATCGAGGCATCGTCTTCCAAGTGGTGATCCGCCCCGACGAAACGATCGAGTCGATCAAACAGATGGTCCAAAACCCCCTGGGCTCCCTGACAACTGCGGCAGGCACCATCGAGTGTGCGGATCAGACGAGCTTCATCAAATCGGTCGCCCGTCAGGCCGGGAGCCTCGGTGACGCCGTCGGTGTAGTAAAGCAGAACGTCGCCTGGATCGAGGCGGACCTCGCCGAGGCCGTAGTCCGCTTCGGGTTGGAGACCGATCAACAACCCTGCGGCATCCAAACGACTGATGCTCCGACGTTCGGCGCGCCACAGCAGAGGTGGGTTATGGGCTGCGTTGGCGTAACGCAAGCGGCGGCTGCGGGGATCGAAATCCGAATAAAACAGCGTCACGAAACGGTGGGACTGGGCCAGATCCTCCTGAGCCAGTTGGTTCAGGTCGTGCAGGATTCGATCCGGTGGCAGTCCGCTGAGCACCTCGGCCCGAAGCATGCCTCGCAGCATGGTCATCAACAGGCCAGCCGGCACACCCTTTCCCATCACATCACCCATCACCAGGGCCCAACGGCCCCGTTCCCGACGGCGGCCCGAGAGTTCCGGACGGGTCGGAATGAAGTCGTAGTAATCACCGCCAACCTGAAAAGCAGGTCGGCAGCGTGCCGCCAGTTCGACTCCCTCAATCACCGGGCAATGATCCGGCAGCAGTTGTGCCTGGATCTCCGCGCCGATGCTGAGTTGACGATCCACCCGTTCATGACGGCGGGCCTCCTGGAGCAACTGGTCGTTTTCAATCGCGACACCGACCAGATCCGCCACCAACTGAACATGACGGCGATGGACATCGGTCCAGACGAGGTCTCCCGACGGTTCAAACACGTACAAACGCCCTCGAGAGCGTCCCCGTGCCACCACCGAAGTGGCAAAGATGCCTGCCCCCGGACACTGCTGCTGCACCAAGCGATCCATCAACAGCAGCTGATCGTCATCGGTACCGAAACCAGCACCATGACCTGGCTTGAAAGCCGCCAGACGCCCCAGTAAATCCTGACTTCTCTCTGCGGGAACCGCCTGCAACTGCTCCCTCCAGAGTCGACCGTCGGTCTGGAAGGGCACAAGAATCGCCCCTTGCACTCCCACGAGACGGGCTGCCACGACGGGCACCAACTCCAGAAAACGGTTCAGGTTGGTGAAGCTGCGCTGAGCAAATCCCAGCGACACCAGAAGATCCTGATTACGCCGCTGCTCATGACTCAAGCTGTCGAACAGCTGCCGCAGCGACGCCATCGCCTGCGGGGCTGGTGTGACACCGCGCAGGGGTGGAGTGGAATGCCGGCGAGGCGGCTTGCTGCTCACGGCTCAGCCCCCTCAGGAGCCGAAACGTAGCAACGCCTCAGCGTCCGGCCAGCAAAGCTTCAACGAATTCGTAGCTGTTGAAGGGTCGGAGATCGCGGATTCCTTCACCAGCCCCGATGAAGCGAATTGGTAAACCGGCTTCTGACGACACAGCAAGGGCAACACCACCTCGGGCTGTGCCATCGAGCTTGGTGATCACAACCCCTGTCAACCCTGCGGCTTCAGCAAAAGCCATCGCCTGTCGCAGTCCGTTCTGCCCCTGACTGGCATCCAGAATCAGGAGCGATTCCACCTTGGCCTCCGGCGCCAGGCGGTCAATGATCTTGCGGACCTTCTGCAGCTCCTCCATAAGGTTGTGCTTGGTCTGCAAGCGCCCGGCTGTATCCACGAGCAGTAGGTCGGTTCCCCGCGACCGGGCAGAACCAATGGCATCGAACACCACAGCTGCGGGATCCGCGTTGTTGCTGGGATTGGAGACCACTGGCACATCACTGCGCTCACCCCAGACCTGAACCTGCTGAACCGCGGCAGCGCGAAAGGTGTCCGCTGCAGCGATCAAGGCCGAGTAACCACTTCGCACCGCAAGGTTGGCCAACTTGCCAAGGGTCGTGGTCTTGCCCACCCCATTCACACCAACCATCAACCAGATGTTGAGGCGATCCCGTTCAGGGGCGAGCAGTTGAGCGCCACTGGCGGCAATCGGTGCATCCAGCAAACCGCGAAGCTGTTCCTTGAGGAAGCGGATGCCCTCAGCAGGATCCACCACCTCCACGTTCATGCGCTGACGCAGGGCATCAAGCAACTGATCCGTTGCCTGAACCCCGGCATCGGCGCGGAGGAGCAGTGTTTCCAGATCATCGAGGACCTCCGGCGTGAGGGGATCGTCACCCAGGTTCTCCAGCAGACCGCTGACGAATCCCTGTCGCGTTTTTTCAAGGCCACGGCGGAGTCGACCCAGCCAATCGATCTCCTCCAACGAGATGTCATCCACACGCCGTCCCTGCGCGGCGAGCACCTCCGCTGACCAGGTGAAATCCTCATCGAAGTCACCGAGGGAGGGTTCGTCGGAAACCTCAGCGGTTTGAACCGGCGGTGAAATTGGTGTTGGTGTTGGTGTCGGCTCAGGCTCCAGAGCTCTGGCGTCAAGATCCTGCTGCCGTTGCTGCCGCTGAGCAGCAGCCTGTTCAAGCAGGGACAGACCCTGAGTTGGAGTTGGCGTTGGAGTTGGCGTTGGCTCCGGTGCAGGTGTCGGAGGGGGGGGTGATGTCGGAGGAGGAGTCGGGGATGGCTGAGTCTCAGCAGCCTGGGCCTGTTGCGCCTTAAGGCGGGCATAGGCCTCACGGGCCCACGCCAAGGCATCGTCTTCGGGTGATGCCGCGACCGGTTCGGTCGTCGGTTCCGGTGTGGATTCAGGAGCCGGTGTTGGTCCCGGCTGTTCGACACCACCGCGGTTGAACCAGTCGTAAACCATCAGCCCACCGCCTTGGACGCTGCATCGTGGAACCGTCTCAGGACACCGTTGATCATCCGGCGACCCTGTTCATCGCTGTAGCGATTGGCGAGCTCAACAGCTTCACTGAAGGCAACAGGTGCCGGTGTGCCCAGATCGCGAAGATCAACAACCGCCAACCGCAGGATGTCGCGATCGAGACGCGGAAGCCGGCTGAGCCGCCATCCCTCCATCACTAAATCGAGCTCGGCATCAATGCGATCGCGCTTGTCCAGAACGCATGAAACGCGCTCCATCGCACCATGGCGAATCTGCTCCTGATCCCCCAGCATCAGCAAGCGAGGCAGTTCAAGGCTGGCGGACAAACCATTGAGCACCTGCTCCGCCATGGTCAAACAGCTGCGCAGATGATCCCGACTCGTGGGCATCCCTGCGGAGGCATCACCCTTGAGTTCACTATCCAAAAGTGTCTGCTGAGCCTGCTCCAGCTCGGAAGCACTGGAGTCCAGCGATTCGCGCCAGTGCTGCATGAGGCTTTCCAGCGCCTTTTCCAGCACTGAATCCATGGCCAGATCGGCCATCGCAATGGGTTTTTGATCAGAAACCTGACCGAGCACAAGCAAGGCCAGCTCACGGGCAAGAGATCGGGTGGCCATAGATCAACTGGAGGGGGAGGCCGATGCCCGCAACTGGGCAATCAGGCTGGAGAAACTGCGATTCACCGGTGCTTCACGATCATCGGGATTGACGATGCCGGCGGAAATGATGGTGCGGAACGCCTCTTCAACGCTGATGTTCAGCTCACGAACACCTGCTTCTGGCACAAGGGTGTACCAACCCGTCGTGGGGTTGGGAGCCGTCGGAATGAACACACTCAAGAGCGGTTGATCGAGATCCGAACGCAAGGAGGGTCCAACCTCTCCCGTGACAAAGCCGACACTGAACAATCCTTCGCGGGGATATTCGACCAGAACAACCCGCCGAAAACGCGTTGAGTTATCCCTCAAAAACGTTTCCAACAGCTGCTTGAGCGTTTTGTAAACCGAACCAGCGAAAGGAATACGGCTGAGGGTGCCCTCACCGAACTCCAGCAGCCAGCGGCCGACAATGTTCCTGGCCATCAGTCCGATCAGCAGGATCCCCATCAGGGGAACGGTGAGACCGAGCGCCAGGTTGATCAGATCCTGAAGCAGAGGATTAAGGGTGATGAATGGATTGAGCTGCTTTGGAACAGACGTCAGAAACGCCAGCACAAAGCGACTGACCACCGTGGAAAGCCAGATGGTGGTCGCCAGTGGAATGACCACCAGCAGTCCAGCGATCAGATCATTTTTGAGATCCTGCCGAAGCCTGGAGGACAACGGCAGATCAGGCCTGGGGTTGGTCTGGACCAAGGAGCCTCTGCGCCTGGGATCGATTGAGTCAGACCAACCTAACCAGCGATCAGAGCACCGCCGTGAGCGCCATCAAAACAAAGGTCACGGCCAGAACCACGGCACTGGCCGTGCCGCCGATCAACCGTTGCTGGCTCAGGCGCCTCTGTTGACCCTCAACTTTCTTGAGCTGCTGATCCATCTGCGCGATCTGCTCATCGATCAACGTTTCAGCAGCTTTGACCTTGTCTTCATCACTGGCGTCAGCCGCCAGCTGACCTGCCTGCGCCAGTTGTTCACCAACGGCCTTGACCCGTTGATCATCCTCACGGAACTGCCTGGCTTCGACGAGGGCCTGACGGCCCTGCTCGAGGTTCTGAGCCTGGGCTGGGTCAGCGGATTCTCCATCCAGGGAAAACGGAATCGCCACCAGCATCCCCAGCGCAAGAAGACTGGAAAGACAGCAGATCACCCACCGCAGAGGCGTGTGGCGACGATGGGGGATCTCCAAGCGTGAACCCAACAAGGCCACCAGAAGCCCAAGAAATCCCAACGGAGCCAGGGCCACCAGCGGACCGGTCACCTGGGGCCGCGTGCTGTCATCCGACCAGTCGATCCCCACAAGGACGGCGGCTAACTGCAGCAACAGAATCACGACCATGGTGAGGCCGAGCCAGCGCAGCAGCGGCGCCAGACGGCTATCCGTTGCTCCTGTTTCCGTTGAAGCCACGTGAGAATGCTTGTATCAGTCGATCCTAGGGTCGATGCCAAAGCTGCCAACCATTTCCGATCAGCAGCTCAGTGAAGCGCTGAAGCAACGGGCTCAAGCCGAGGGATTTTCACCGGTCGGAATCGCGAAAGTTCCAGGGGGAGCAAGGCTTCAGCTCCGAACAGCTGCCTTGCAGCGTTGGCTGGAGGCCGGTCATCAGGCGGACATGGGCTGGATGGCCGCGCCCCGCAGAAAGGACCCCACCAGCTTGTTGAGCGGCACCAGGAGCCTTCTGGCCGTGGGGCTCAATTACCACGTGGACACCCAAGCGACGCCGGGGGCACTCCGGGTTGCTCGCTACGGATGGGGACGGGATTACCACCGGGTTGTGGACCAGCGGCTCCGCCGCGTGGGGCGTTGGTTGTCCAACCAGCGTCCGGACTGCGAATGGAGAGCTTGCGTGGATTCCGCGCCTTTGCTGGACAAAGCCTGGGCGGAGGAAGCCGGTCTGGGCTGGATCGGGAAACACAGCAATCTGATCAACAGCCAACGGGGATCGTGGATGGTGATCGGCCATCTGCTCACCACCCTGGATCTTGAAGCCGATGAACCGGCACGAAGTCTTTGCGGTCGCTGCAGGGCCTGCATGGAGGCCTGCCCGACGGACGCCATCACAGAACCATTCGTCGTCGATTCACGCCGATGTATCGCGTATCACACCATCGAAAATCGCGATGAAAAGCTTCCAGAGGAGATCGCCGATGCCCTCGGCCCCTGGGTCGCCGGCTGCGACATCTGCCAGGAGGTCTGCCCTTGGAACCACCAACGGCTGCCGAGCAGTGACGACCCGGAGCTGCAACCACGCCCCTGGCTTCTCGATCTGCACAAAAGGGATGTGGACAGCTGGGACTTATCAACCTGGAACGCCAACCTGCAGGGGTCGGCTCTGCGCCGGATCAAACCCTGGATGTGGCGACGCAATGCTGCGGCAGCACAACCGAATCCTCCCTCTAGCCTTTGAGAATTCCTGAACGCAACGGCGTGCCGAACAACAGGATTCGTGAGTGCTTCCTGGCTGCGTTGCTCAGCGTCGCAGCCATCGCAGGCGCGCCGGCTGCGAAAGCCGTTGTTCCCTACGTCTACGTCCCCAGTTCAGAAGAATTGAAGGGATCGGCCATTGGGATCGGACGTACGGCGGCCCAGCTGCTTCAGATGGGTCAACCGCAAGAAGCGGCAAAGCTGGCAGCCCTGGCGGTTCGATTGGATCCTCAGGACGAACGGCTGTGGTCCGTCCTGGCAGAGGCACAACTGCGCAGCGACGACCTTGAGCAAGCCGGCCAGTCCCTGGCCCGTGCCAAAGAGCTCAATCCAGACAAAGCCGGTCTCTGGTTTGCGCAAGGTGCTCTCGCTCTGCGAGATGAGCAACCTGAGGAAGCCATTCCACTGATTCAACGCGGACTGGAACTCGACCCCAAAAACCCTGCTGGATACTTCGATCTGGGCAATGCCTGGATCATGCTGGACGATCTCTCCAATGCCCTTGGTTCCTTTGAACAAGCCACGGGCCTGAAGCCGGATTTTTGGGAAGCCCTCAACAATCAGGCCCTTGTGCTCTATGAAATGGGAAACACCGATGAAGCGATCCAGCGCTGGCGCGCTGTGCTCCGAATCGAAAAAAATGCAGAACCGCTGCTGGCTCTCGCGGCAGCCCTTCACCAGCGTGGAGACGATTCCGACGATGCGTTCAATCTGGCTCGTGAGGCCTTAGCCAAGGAACCCAATTACGTTCTGCCGCCCCATCAGGTGGAACAGCTTTGGGGAGGGAAAATTCGCCAAGCAGCAGCGCGTCTGTTGGCCTCACCAGACATGGCCAGCAGCGTGGAGCGAGCCCAGGCCAATGCCACCTGGAAACAACGCCGGTGAACATCTGTAGGCTGAGCGCCTTCCGCGTCGGAACAAGCGGACGACATGGCTGAGGAGCGCGTTGAATCGATTGCTCTGCATCAGGAGATGCAGCGCTCCTACCTCGAATACGCCATGAGCGTGATCGTGGGCCGGGCACTGCCCGATGCCCGCGACGGCCTGAAACCGGTTCAGCGCCGGATTCTCTATGCCATGCAGGAACTGGGGCTCACCCCGGACCGCCCCTATCGGAAGTGCGCCCGCGTCGTCGGTGACGTCCTCGGCAAATACCACCCCCATGGCGATCAAGCGGTTTACGACGCCTTGGTCCGGCTTGTTCAAACCTTTGCCAGTCGCCACCCACTGCTGGATGGCCATGGCAACTTCGGATCGGTGGACGATGATCCGCCGGCCGCCATGCGATACACCGAAACACGGTTAGCTCCCATCGCCCACCAGGCCCTGCTGGAGGAGATCGGCGACGACACCGTTGATTTCGCACCGAATTTCGATGGGTCCCAGCAGGAACCCACCGTGCTGCCGGCGCAACTGCCCTTCCTGTTGCTCAACGGTTGTTCGGGCATCGCCGTGGGCATGGCCACCAGCATTCCCCCTCACAATCTCGGTGAAGTGGTGGACGGCCTGGTGGCCTTGATTCGCCAGCCGGAACTGGGCGACAACAAACTGCTGGCCCTGATTCCGGGACCCGATTTTCCGACCGGTGGAGAGGTACTGCTCAGCAGTGGCTTACAGGACACCTACCTGGCCGGACGCGGCAGCATCCCCATGCGGGGGGTTGCCCACATCGAAGAGGTACAACCCGGGAAAGGGCGTCACAAACGCAACGCCGTCGTGGTGACGGAACTTCCGTATCAGCTGAGCAAAGCCGGCTGGATCGAAAAACTGGCGGAATCGGTGAACGACGGAAAGATCGGCGGCATTGCCGACATCCGTGATGAGAGCGACCGCGATGGCATGCGCGTGGTGGTGGAGCTTCGCCGCGATGCGGACCCGACCAAGGTGCTGGCGGACCTGCAACGACGCACAGCGCTGCAGAGCAACTTCGGAGCCATCCTGCTGGCCCTTGTGGATGGTCAGCCACGCCAGCTCTCGTTGCGTCAGTTGTTGCAGACGTTCCTGGATTACAGGGAACTGACCCTGATCCGGCGCACCAGCTACGCCCTGCGCAAAACAGAGGATCGACTTGAGGTGGTCGACGGCTTGATCAACGCGCTGAACAACCTTCAAGCGGTGATCACGATGATTCAGGAGGCCCGGGATGCCGCCTCAGCCCGAGCCAGCCTGATGGTGCGCCTCGACCTGAGTGAACGTCAGGCCGATGCCGTTCTGGCGATGCCACTGCGCAGATTGACGGGTCTCGAACAGGAGAGCCTGCGCCAGGAACTGGAGGAGTTACGGGCGGAACGGGAGCGGTTACGCCTGTTGCTCGACAACCGCGATCAGTTGCTCGATGCCATGGTCGATGAACTGAAGACGTTGAAAAAACGCTTCAGCACACCGCGTCGGACACGCCTGGTGGAAGGCGGAGATGCCCTGATTGCGGAGCGGGCCGCCAGCCAGCGACCCAACACCGAGCTGCTGCGTCAGCAGGCCCTGGCGGCTCTGCCCGCCGATGCACGCCTGCTGATCCAGGCCGATGGCCAGGTGAAACTGGTCAGCCCCCAGGTGCTGGGCCGCATGCACCTGTCTGAAGCCTGTCCCGTGGGTGACCATCCTTCACCGGCACAGCTCATCCTTCCGATCGAACCCTCACCGCGGCTTCTCGGGGTGAGCGCCAGTGGTCGAGTCGCTTTGATCCGTTGGGAATTCGCCGGACAACAACCTGGATCCCTGGAGAAGTTTCTGCCAAGTGGACTTGATGGTGATCCCCTGATCGCCATCACACAACTCCCAACGGGGGATGGCAAAGAGCTCAGCCTGGGCCTGCTCAGCAGTGATGGACGCTTCAAGCGGCTTCCCCTGACGGAAGTTCTGGATCTTTCCGGCCGAGCCACGAGCATGGTGAAGCTGAAGGAAGGCGTGCGCCTTTGCTCTGCGGTGATCTGCCGTGAACACAGCGACCTGGTGCTGGTCAGCAGCATGGGTCGTCTGCTGAGGCTGCCGGTGAATGATTCCGTGCTGCCCAAAATGGGACGTCTGGCCCAGGGGCCGATGACTATGCGTCTCCTTCCAGGGGAAGAACTGGTGGGCAGCCTGGCCATGAACGTTGCCGAGACGGATCCCACCCTGCTGCTGGTGAGCCGTCACGGTCAGATGACGCGAATCGACCTGACCCCGCTGCGGCGTTGTCAACGCGGAGATCTGGGGATGATGGCGGTGCACCTCAGTTCAGATGAAGATTCCGTTGTCGGACTCTGTTCAGGAGATGTGCTGGCTGGGATTGTGACCGATCAGAAGCGTCATGGACGGCTGGACGCCGCCGCAGTGGAGCTTGCTGCTGCGGGGAAGGCCTGGGGCGATCAACTGACTCTGGACAGCAACGAACAGATTGTTTCCATGGTCGCCCTGCAGACCCTCTGATCAAGATCTGGCGGCAATCCCCGCT
Organism: Synechococcus sp. A15-28; assembly: GCF_014280175.1. Classification (GTDB taxonomy): domain Bacteria; phylum Cyanobacteriota; class Cyanobacteriia; order PCC-6307; family Cyanobiaceae; genus Parasynechococcus. The sequence continues at coordinate 5,873 of NZ_CP047931.1, read as the reverse complement.
GGCTCCATCATCAACTTGCTGGACAACAGCTTCTCGTCCATGGGGATGGGGTACTGACCGTCGAAACAGGCGCTGCAGAAATGACCTGATTCAGCCTTCGCCGCCTCGAGCATTCCCTCCTTGCTCAGATAGGCAAGGGATTCCACCTTGAGGTGATCCTTGATCTGTTCCAGGGTCATCTGTGCCGCAATCAGTTGATCCTGGGTGTCGGTGTCGATCCCGTAGAAGCAGGGATGGGTGACCGGCGGTGAACTAATCCGCATGTGCACCTCGGTAGCGCCGGCATCCCGCAGGGCCACAACCAATTTGCGACTGGTGGTGCCACGAACGATCGAATCGTCAATGACGATCAATCGCTTGCCGGCAAGAACATCCGGCAGGGGGTTCAATTTCACCCGGATTCCCGCTTCCCGCATCGCCTGGGTGGGCTGAATGAAAGTACGGCCGACATAACGGTTCTTGATCAGCCCGTCGCCGTAGGGAATGCCGCTTTCCTGAGAGAAACCGATGGCTGCAGGGATGCCTGAATCGGGGACACCAATCACCAGATCAGCATCCACACAGGATTCACGGGCAAGGGTGCGACCGATGCGCTGGCGGTAGCTGTACAGAGATTCACCGAAGAACTGACTGTCCGGCCTGGCGAAATAGATCATTTCGAACACGCACAGGCGATTCGGTTCCTCACTCCAGCGCCGACGCTGAGGCTCGGACGAACCGAGCGCAAAGCGCACCAACTCACCGGGCTGAACATCGTCCACATACCGGGCACCGATGATCTCCAATCCACAGGTCTCACTGCTCACCACCCAGTGACCGGAGGCTGAATCCCCCAAGGTGCCAAACACCAAGGGGCGGATGCCATGACCGTCCCGCACGGCGAACAGGCCATCCGGCGTTCCGATCACAAGGCTGAACGCACCACGACAGAGCTTGAGTGCGGCCTCAATGGCGGCTGTCCAGTCGAGACCACGGTCCACCGCCTGCTGCACAGCAAAGGCGATCAGTTCCGAATCCGTCGTCGAGGTGAACTCGGCCTGTCCGTCATCCACCAGCTCCCGCAACTCGCGGGCATTCACCAGATTGCCGTTGTGGGCGAGAGCAAAGGCACCCAGACGGGTCATCAACACCACGGGCTGGGCGTTGCACACCCGACTGCTGCCGGTGGTGGAGTAACGGTTATGCCCGATGGCCAGGTCTCCCGGCATGCGGGCCAGCACGTCCTGGTCAAACACCTGACTGACGAGCCCCATGTCCTTGTGGAGGCGCACCTTGCCCTGGTTGAACACCGCAATGCCAGCCGATTCCTGGCCTCGGTGCTGCAGGGCATACAGACCGAAATAGGCCAGGTTCGCCACCGGTTGTTCTCCGGCCAGAACGGCGAAGACGCCGCAGGCCTCTTCCATCCGATCGGGACGCTCCGCCTCCAGCACGTGCACTGAGCGCCTCGACTTCAGACTTCCTTCAGGATTCTGCCTCACCCCCGATCCGACGCGTCAAGCCCTCCTGATGGGCCCGCTTCAGATCAGCCACAGACAGCTGAACATCCCTGTCACCGCACTGGATCCGGAATTCAGAACCATCCGTGACCACACCGAGTTCGGTGATGGGGACCATCGATTCAGCCGCCATCTGATCCCACTGCTGCCGGCACTCAGCCTTCACGGAGATCGCCACCCGCGCACCACCTTCGGCGAACAGGGCCCGAGCCAGACCTTCGCTCGGCAGGTCAAACCGCAGATCGACGCTTAGACCAGACGCAATGCTGCTTTCCGCCAGGGCTATGGCGAGACCGCCATCACTGCTGTCATGGGCGGAGGCCAGGAGCCCAGCAGCAATGGCCCGGCGCAACAACGTCTGTACACCGCGTTCGAGATCAAAGTCCACCCGCGGTGGACGACCTGCCAGCGCCCCACTGACCAGCATTTGATAGCTGCTGCCAGCAAGACCAAGGCGGTCATCCCCCTGTTCATCCGGTGCAACACCCATCAACAGCACAGCATCACCGGGTTGACGCCAAGCCAGTCCGACCACCCGGTCGATGTCCTCCACCAAACCGACCATGCCGATCACTGGAGTCGGATGGATCGGTTGAAGCGTGCCGTCATCCCGACGGGTCTCGTTGTAGAGGGAGACATTGCCACCGGTGACGGGTGTGTCCAGAGCACGGCAGGCATCCGCAATCCCGCGACAAGCCATGGCCAACTGCCAGTAGCCCTTGGGCGTTTCGGGTGAAGGGAAGTTGAGGTTGTCGGTGATCGCCAGCGGTTCCGCACCAACGCAACTCAGGTTGCGGGCCGCTTCCGCCACGGCGGCCTGAGCGCCACGCTCGGGATCCAGAGCCACCCAACGATTCGGACAATCCACCGTGGCAGCCACCCCCCGCTGCACGGTTGCCATGGATCCCTGACCCTGCTGTGGTCGCAAACGCACCACAGCCGCATCTGCTGCGCCGGAGGACACCACCGTGTTGGCGAGAACCTGCTGGTCGTACTGACGATGCACCCAGCGCTTGCTGGCGATGGTTGGATCATCCAGCAGCTTCAACAGCACGGCCGATGGGTCCTCTAAGGGAGGCAACTGACCCTCCTGCCATAGCCAGAGCTGCTGCAGATCCGCCGGGGGCTCCTGCAACAGGGCGTGCTGCTCAATCGGCGTGTCATCCGCCAGGGCGGTGGCCGGCACCTCAGCAGCCACCTCGCCGTGGTGGAGCACACGCACCACCGGTTCCTCCAGCACCTGACCCACCACGGCTGCCTGCAGACCCCAGCGTCGGAAGCGCTGCATCAGCGCCTCCTCGCGACCGGCCTTCACCACAAACAACATCCGCTCCTGGGACTCCGAGAGCAGAAATTCGTAGGCCGTCATGCCGTCTTCGCGGGCCGGGACGCGATCGAGGTCGAGTTCAACCCCCAGGCCACCTTTGGCCGCCATTTCCGAACAACTGCAGGTGAGTCCGGCAGCCCCCATGTCCTGGGCCGCCACCACATCACCACTGGCGAAGGCCTCCAGACAGGCCTCGATCAACCCCTTCTCCAGAAACGGATCGCCCACCTGAACCGCAGGACGGTCGTCCAGGGAGTCGGCACTGAGTTCGGCACTGGCGAAACTGGCGCCGCCCATGCCATCCCGACCCGTGGTGCTGCCCACGTAAACCACAGGATTACCCACCCCCTGGGCGCCGGACTTGACGATCTCCTCGGTCTCCATCAGACCCAGCGCCATGGCATTCACCAGGGGATTGCCGCCGTAGGACGGATCAAAGGCCACTTCCCCGCCGACGGTGGGTACGCCAACGCAATTGCCGTAATGGGCGATGCCGGCCACAACCCCCTCGATCAGCCCGACGTTGACTGGATCCTCCAGCGGACCGAAGCGCAACGCGTTCAGCAGCGCGATCGGGCGGGCTCCCATGGTGAAGATGTCCCGCAGAATCCCGCCGACCCCGGTGGCAGCCCCTTGAAAGGGCTCCACCGCCGATGGGTGGTTGTGGCTCTCAATCTTGAAAGCCAAGCGATGGCCATCCCCCAGATCGACCACACCGGCGTTCTCACCCGGCCCCACCAGAATCCGCGGGCCTTCCGTTGGAAACCCACGCAGCAATGGCCTGGAATTGCGGTAGCAGCAGTGTTCGGACCACATCACTCCGAACATCCCCAACTCAGCACGGTTGGGCTCCCGTCCAAGCCGTCGACAGATCTCCTGCCAATCCGACGGTTTCAGACCTTCCTGTTTCAGAGCCGCACTGTCGTCGTAGGCAGGGGAGGACACGCGGGACTGACCAGCAGCTGTTCCCAGTGTTGCCGACGGCGGGATCAGACCCAGGGATCCTCATCCCGCTGACGTCGACCATCCCGCCAACCTTCGTCGTCCCAGATTTCGGGGCCCGCCTCCGAGCGAGCTTGTGGCGGATCAGAACGCTCCGATTCGTCCCATGGGGGGTCGTCCAGCCAACCCTCCAGTCGATCACCAGCGCGATCGCCCATGTCACGCAGTTGCTCCCGCCAACGCTGGGTGCGACGCAGCAGATCCTGACGCACACTGGCGCGGGTCAGGGGCAGATCATCCAGCCCTGCCAACGCGGTGATCACCCGTCCGGGTTGATGATCCACGACGCGCTCCGGCGTCAGCCGCCATCGGGAACTTCCGGGCAGGCGGGGATCGCTGCGGGCCACGAGGTAATGGGCGATGGCTCCGGTCGAAGGCTCAAACACCAGATCCACCACCGCACCCAGACGCTCCCCATCGCGTCCACACAGATCCGACTCCAAAAGGGTCGGCAGTCGATCCAAGGTGGCTGGATCGGTGACGGCCGGCTCGCCCCGTACATAGACCTGCTGATCCGTGAAACCACAGCATTGATCCAGCCGCCACACCTCTCGGGTCATCCTCAGAGCCGAGGGACGGCTCACCCACCCCAACAGACGATGAACCGGAGGGTGAATCCAGCCCGTCACGCCGGGGCCGTGATCAAGGCCAAGATCGCAGCGCACGGTGTGCTGCAGCAGATCACTGAGCAGAAGCTGGTCGGGAAGGGCCAACTCAGGAGCGGATCTGAACCGGCATCACGAGGTAAGTGAAACCGTCACTTTCCTCCACGGGACGCAACACCGCTGGTGTAGTGGGTGCATTGCAGTGCAGCACCACCCGATCTGCAGCCATGGCTTTCAAACCATCGAGCATGTAGCGCACATTGAAGGCGATCTGAATGGCATCTCCGCTGAGCTCAGCGGCCAGAGACTCGGAGCCACTGCCCACATCCTGCGCATCGGCACTGATGAGCACAACTCCGGATTCAGGCTGACTGCTGAATTTGACGACGTTGTTGTGCTGATCAGCAAGAACCGCAATGCGTTCAAGAGCTCCCACCAGGGCGCGGCGGTCCATGGTCAAGGTGCGACTGAATCCATCGGGAATCAGCTGGCGGTAGTTGGGATACGTCCCCTCCAACGTGCGGCTGGTGACCATCTGATCCGCCGCCAGAAACACCACCTGACCCCGGTCACAGAACAGGCTGATCGGGTCCTCTGAGCGCCAACCGGCCATCAGCCGCTCCACCTCGCGCAGGGATCGTGCGGGCAGGGTCACGGCAAAGACAGCGTCATCCCCCTCCGTGCCATCAGCCGCAGCCTGGAGGGCATCATCCACCTGCAGCACAGCCAAACGATGACCATCGGTGGCGGCAGCTTCAAGATTTCGGTCCGTGAAACTGAGATGCACACCGGTCAACAGCTGTTTGGCTTCGTCGCCGCTGCTGGCGAACAGGGTTCCCTTAAGCGCCTGCACCAACCCTGAAGCCTGCAGCTTGAGGGTCATGCCGCTTTCCACCATCGGCAGATCCGGGTAGTCATCGGCAGGCATGCCCCGCATCTGGTAGCTGCCGCTGAGACTGGTGAGTTGAACCTGCTCGCCAGACTCCTCCGTGGTGAGCGTGAGTGGGGAATCACTGGCCAGTCGCGACACGATCTCGCCCAGCAACCGTGCCGGAAGCGTGATGGCTCCACTGGTCTCAACGCTTGCCGCAAGCGAGGTCTGGATGCCGAGATTGAGATCAAATCCCGTCAGGCTGAGGCGATCGGTGCCGGCATCGGCGGTGAGCAGCACATTGGCCAGAACCGGGTGGGTGGGGCGTGTCGCCACAGCACGGCTCACGAGCTGCAGCGCGGCGTTGAGTTCGGACTGGGAGCACACCACCTTCATCGTGCTGCAGGCCTGATCGCTAGGTGTCGGTGCCCCACCGTTTCACAGCCGAGAAGGAAGCGCAATGGCTGGTTTTTCCCACCCGTTATTCGGCTGTTTTGTTCTAGTTCTTTTGAATAAGTAAAACCAAAACCGTCGTCGTAGGGCCTGGGGAAATGGGGAACACTGCCTCT